>WYEQ01000001.1 GCA_009904015.1 Desulfurococcales archaeon
CTATTTCTCCAGCCTTGTCTCTAGCCCTGCTTAGCCTCTGCATTATTTTGTTCTCAAGTGTCTCCTCAAGCGTCTGGCCCGGCAGAGGCTCAAGCCTACCCTCAATGTACTCCTGAATCAGGCTCCTAACATCCTGCTCCGCCTCCCTCATTACTTCCTTTATCTTAGCTATAGCCTCCTCTGGGATAACGACGTCATCGTAAGCCATCGTGAACCCATGCATCTCCGCGAACCTAACAAACATCTTGAAGACCCTATCAGTAAAGTAAGTCGCGAAGTCGGGGCCATACTCCTTCACGAGCCAGTGGTAGAACGACTCGGGCTGCTGTGAACCAATGCTTTTCTTATCGAGAACGCCCGTGGCGAAAAACCCCTTCTTTATCACGATTATCGTGTCGTTGAAGCAATCCTCGCTATCGCACTTCAGCTTACCGGTATTAACGTTGGCTTTCTGCTTCAAATTAAAGTTAGGAGGCAGGAACAGGCTTACTAGCTGCTTGCCCGTCCACATGGGCTTCGGCGAGTATATGACGGGCTCCGGGAGCTCCCCTCTATAGCCAGACACCGATAAAAGCTCCATTACCTCCTCCTTTGTTAGAATAGTGGATTTCGATGTAAGGAGATAAGCCCCGGTGATGTAGTCCTGCAAGCCACCTATTATAGGTCCACCGTACCTTGGCGACAGGATGTGGTGCTTCACCAGCATTAGCTCTATGGCCTCAGCCCTCGCCTCCTCGCTCTGTATGACGTGCAGGTTCATCTCGTCTCCATCAAAATCCGCGTTGTATGGCGGGCACACCAGCAGGTTAAGCCTAAATGTTCTGCCTGGCAGAACCCTTACCTTGTGAGCCATAATGCTCATTCTATGCAGGCTTGGCTGCCTGTTGAAGAGAACGATATCCCCATCAATCAAGTGCCTCTCAACAACAAATCCGGGAGCGAGAGACGCTGCAATAGCCTTTAAGTCCTTTATGAACCTCAAGTCTATTCTCTTTCCATCAGGCCTGATGATGTAGTTGGCGCCGGGCCACTTATAGGGGCCGTTGAGAACGTATTTCCTCATCTCCTCTATGTTCCAAGGAGTAACCCTTACAGGAACTGTTAGAACCATGGCCATTTCCTGTGGAACACCGACCTCGTTTATGCCGATGTTCGGGTCTGGGCTAATGACCGTCCTGGCCGAGAAGTCAACTCTCTTACCGCTGAGGTTAGACCTGAATCTCCCCTCCTTGCCCTTAAGCCTCTGAGCAAGAGTCTTGAGAGGCCTACCAGTCCTGTGCACGGCTGGGGGGATCCCTGGCACCTCATTATCAATGTATGTTGTCACGTGGTACTGCAGAAGCTCCCATAAATCATCTATTACTATTGGTGGGGCGGCTGCCTCGAGGCTCTCCTTCAACCTCTGGTTCGTTCTAACGATGTCCACAAGCTTATGTGTCAAGTCATCCTCGCTTCTCATTCCTGTTTCAAGCATGATGCTCGGCCTAACATGAGCTGGCGGCACGGGGAGAACGGTCAGCACGAACCACTCCGGCCTAGCCTCCTTTGGGTCGAGGCCTAGAAGCCTGACATCCTCGTCGGGTATGTTAGCTAGTCTTACCCTTATTTCATCTGGGTTGAGCTTCCTTATTCCACCGGCCTCCTCCTCATAGAAGTTTGTTGGTTTCTCGAGGCGGATTTTCTTCTGCTTTGCGCCGCAGTGAGGGCACTCCTGTGTTTTTGATGCCCTAGCTCTAATGTAATCATAAACTCTTGGGAGAAGCTGGGGGAAGTTCTTCTCAACTCTCTCTATGAGTTTCTTGAACTCCTTTATCTCCTCATCGCTTAGAAGGATCCTGCTGCACTTCCAACACGTGGAGCTCAGTATCTCGTGTATATCCTTCACGAAGCCTACATGTATGACTGGTTTGGCGAGCTCTATGTGGCCGAAGTGCCCTGGGCACGTATGCATCGTGTTTCCGCAGATAGGGCATTTTTGCCCTGGCTCAATAACGCCTAGCCTCGGGTCCATTACTCCCCCTTGTATAGGCATTCCATCCTCATCGTATGTCTCGCTAGTTATTATCTGGACTCTACTCATCTTTCTGATTTCATCTGGTGATAGCACACCGAACTTTATGTACTCAAGGATTTTTCTCTGAGAAGCAAAGCTGGACATGGCTCTCACTCCTTCTGGAATATATCTGTGGCTTTAAGCCTAACCGCTATCCCCATGCTCATTAGCTCCTGCACCAAGAGCTTGAAGGCATAGCTAACCTCCACGGGCACTATCTCTCCCTTATCATCATGTATCGGGCACACATACTTGTTCTTGTTCCTGTCATACCACCCTATGTGCCCGCAGATGTTGCATATATAAAGCGTCGTCCTATCGCTGTTATCGAGTAACCTGTCCTTGAGGATAAGCGATGTCCCGTGACCAACGAGAGCGTCTCTCTCCATCTCCCCGAACCTGAGGCCGCCCTCACGCGCTCTGCCCTCCGTGGGCTGCCTAGTGAGTAGCTGAACAGGGCCTCTGGACCTGGCGTGGAACTTATCAGCAACCATATGGTGCAAGCGCTGGTAGTAGACGACGCCTATAAATATCATCTCCTTAAGCAACTTTCCGGTTCTTCCATCATACATTACTTCTTTTCCATCTGGACTGAAGCCTCTCTTTATTAACTCAAGCTTTATGTCAGTTAACGGCATACCGCTGAAGGGGGTACCATCAACCTCTCTTCCCCAAAGGCTGGCTAGCTTCCCGGCAATGCTCTCGATGAGCTGACCGAGCGTCATTCTTGATGGAAACGCGTGCGGATTAATAATTAGGTCCGGGACTATCCCCTCCTCCGTGTAGGGCATATCAGCCTGGCTAACAAGCAGCCCTATCACTCCCTTCTGCCCGTGCCTAGAGGCGAACTTGTCCCCGAGCTCAGGTATCCTGTAGTCTCTCACCTTCACCTTTACTATCTTGTCTCCCTCGTGAGTTTCGGTTATGAACACCGCATCCACTACTCCCTTCTCACCGTACCTGAGAGTAACGCTTGTGTCCTTCCTCGTTGCTGCTCCAAAACCGAACTCCCTGAACTCCTCAGTGAATCTGGGCGGGCTTGTCTTTCCAATAAGCACGTCTCCGCCGCTGACCTCTATCTCTGGAGAGACTATACCGTCCGGGTCGAGGTTGCGGTAATACTCAGCTCCTCTGTACCCCCTGATACCGGTCTCGGGAATACATATCTTGTCCTCCTGGCCTCCAGGGTACTTTCTTTCCTCGCCTGTATACAACCTGTAGAAGGTCGACCTCATGAATCCTCTCTCAACGCTTGACTTATTGAAGACAAGGGCGTCCTCGATGTTGTACCCAGTATACGTCATTACAGCTACCACTGCGTTCTGACCAGCCGGCCTATCGTTATAGCCTATAACGCTTAAAGCCTTGGTCTGCACGAGCGGCTTCTCGGGGTAGCTGAAGACGTGGGAGCGGGAGTCCGTTCTCATGTGGAAGTTGGCCTGGTAAAGCCCTAACGCCTGCTTGACCATCGCTGATTGATAAGTGTTTCTCGGGGACTGGTTGTGCTGTATGTAGGGAATAGTGCTGGCCGCAACTCCGAATATGGATGGTAGCCATAGCTCAAGGTGAGTGTAACTGCCATCCTTCTCCAGGTCGCTTGGGTAGAGGGCTATGTAGGCGTTCTCTTCCTCCTCCGCGTCAAGGAACTCTATCTTCCCCTCAGCCACAAGGTCAGAGAACTTTTTCTTTCCGTTCCTCAAGTCCTCTATGTCCTTCTTTGTTACCTTTGGAGAGCCGTTCTCAACTATTATTAGTGGCCTCCGGACACGCCCTGCATCAGTGTTTACGTAGACCTCCCTTATCGTATCAGTAGTGTAGACAGCGACGTTTACTTCGTGGTGTATCTTGCCTTTCCTCCTGAGAGAGAATATTTTCCTAGCTAGCTCAGGCCCGCTCTTGACGTATCCAATCAGCCTACCGTTTAGATAAACTCTGTAGTACTCTTTTAGGCTTAACCCCCTAGCCCTTATCTCCTTCCTAACGCTTTCTTGAATAGGCATTACGCCGAGCTCATTGTAGAGCATATCTTCGATAGGCTTTTCATCAATACCAACAGTTATGTAGACAAGAATGCTCAGGTTTTTGACAAGCCCACAGTTCGGTCCCTCGGGAGTCTCGAACGGGCAAATCCTCCCCCACTGTGTGCCGTGAAGGTCTCTTGCCTTGAACAGCGGCTGTGTTCTACTCAGCGGAGAGACAACCCTTCTTAGATGGCTAAGCGTGCTCATCCAGTTAGTTCTGTCCAGAAGCTGGCTAACGCCTGTTCTGCCCCCAACCCAGTTACCTGTTGCCAGTGCTGTCTTCAGCCTATCAGTTATAATATCGGGCCTGACAACGCCCGATACCCTAAGCCTCTTTGACTTAGTAAGTGTTCTCTCAGCCTGGTACTTTAGGTCTTTTGTGAATTGCTTGAACGCTACTCTGAACATTGTTGCTAGCAGGTCTCCGGCTAGCTTCAGCCTCTTGTTAGCGTAGTGATCTCTATCATCAGGCTGCCTTCTTCCAGCGGCCAGCTCAAGCACGTTGTTAGCCATCTGAGCTAGGAAGTAGGCCTTCTTTATTCTATCCTCGGGCTTGTTGCCCAGGTGCGGGAAGAAGTACTTATCAATAATGCTCTTGGCCTTCTCTATTCTGACCTCCCTGGGCTGACCAATAGCGACCTTCGACCCAATGAAATCAAGGGCATCGTCCTGCGTCGCGATTGTCCTCGCTGCCTCAAGGCTCGGTAACAGCATAGTCTGTATCTCAGGGTCAAAGGACACGGTATATGTTATCTCCTGGTCACTAACTATTCCCAGAGCCCGCATCATTATCACGAATAGTATTTTGCTCGGCATCCCTCCCCATGATACGTGAAGTGTTCCATCCTTGTGTCTATCCAGTAGAACGCTAATTCTGTACGAGCTTGTGCTTGACACCACCTTTGCGAAGTGAGTGATGTTGCTCCCAGGCTTACCCTCATCAACCAAAACTCTGTTGGTAACCATGTCCTCCTGGGCTATAAGCACTCTTTCGCTTCCATTTATTATGAAGTAGCCTCCTGGATCCCATGGGTCCTCATTTATGCTAATTAGCTCTTCGGCTGAGAGCTTTGATGTTGGGTCTAGAATGCTCTTAACCATTAATGGGAGGTCCCCGATGTATACTCTCTCCGGGGGCTCCTCCACTCCTGAGTGAACAACCGATATCTCCAGGTACATTGGAGCAGCGTATGTTAGGTTTCTCATCCTAGCCTCGAACGGCGTTACCTTGTCGTTCTCGATTCCATCAACCTCCTTTACGGTTGGCTTCCCTATGATTAGTTTGCCTAGCTTAAACTTTATATCAAAGCCCTCTAGCTCTATAACCCCCTGCTCCTTTATGACGTCGTGTATGAGCTCCTGGACGAAACGGTTATAAGAATCGAGATGCTGACGGGCGAGTCCGTATTCCTTAATAAAAGATTGAGCCAAAATCCACCTATCTTCCTCGGACAAAAGATAACTACTCTCAGCCCGCGACATTACCCAACCACCACTAATCTATACACAACGATTTTGCCCGCAGTCTCGCTTTCCCTGGTAATCTTCACCAGATCGCCTGGCCTGGCCCCCACAGCCCTCGCAGCGGGATCGCTTGCCCTTATAAGGGGGAGCTGGGCTGGGTCAAGCCCTAGTTCACGAAGAATTTTCGGCGCCTCCTCAGCTGGTATTCTCTCGTGTTTTGGAACGAGCACGTGGTCTAGAACATTATATGTCTTCTTGCTACTCAAAATCTCGAACCTCTATTCATTCTTCAAAAACCAATTATTAACTTAACTAATACACGTAGTTATTCATTACCATAAACAAACAAAAAAGGTTAATAAAATATATAGTGTCTTTAACCTAATGCTTAATGATTAAGCCATGAGGAGACGGGACTTCGTCAAGCTAGCTGGATTAAGCGTGCTGGCACCACTACTGGGAATAAGCACTCATGGAGCTATAAACGGCTATAGAACAGAGAGAATAGAGATGAGGGCCGGTCTCGGCGTGAGAACCGTTTTCGCTTCGGACCTCCATTTACACGGCTTCAGCAATAAGCTAGCCATAATTGAAGAATCGGAGAAGCCTGACCTAATTCTGCTTGGAGGAGACTTATATGACAGGAGAACGAGAAGCCTAAACGACATCACAGATACACTATCTGTTGTTAAGGCAAGGTTAGTGGCTGTCCTTGGCAACCACGAGCACTGGTGCGATTACAAGTACGGAAAATTCAAGATAGATGATGGGGTAAAAGCAATTGAGAAGGGAGGGGCCATAGTGCTTAGGGACGAGGTCGCCAAAATAATGGGAATAACCATTCAGGGGCTTGACTGGAGAGAAGACTTTAACTACAAGGACGTTGACCCAAACGCTGATATAACGATTGTTCACACCCCCGATGCATTTCCATTCATAAAGGCGAAAAGAGTTCTGGCTGGACACACACATGGAGGACAGATATGTCTTCCTGGAGGAACACCTCTGTACACGAATAGCCATGAAGGATATTTCTACGGGTACTACAAATCGAGTGATAGATGGCTTTTCGTATCAAAGGGTCTGGGAGAAATGGTGCCTCCGAGAATATATTGTGAAAGAGACTATGTGGTTCTTGCCTGAGCAAATGAATTGTCCTCACACGTTCTCTCCAACGTGTTAGGTGAAACGTGGCACTCCACTCATCTATTCGGGCTTAACCTAAGATGCGTTGATGAGCTAGTTTTCTGAGAGCTTCATTTTGTCGAGAAAAGATGGAGGTGAGCTGAGCTAGAAGCTGCTTGGCTCTTGATAGCGTTGACCATCAAGACGAACCTCTTGATTCTAACCGGAAGCTCATCAGAGCTTAGATAACCTATAAGAGCAAATCTACGCTTAGCGCCTCCTTCCCATAAATCTATACAGTCGCCTCTATAGAACCTCCAGAACGCTTTGAGACCCACGCCTCGCTTAGCCCCACCTATCTTTCCGTTATGCGCTACCCACGTCATCCCTACGCTGTCTTTTATGAAGGCACCAGCAACTCTGTGGCTCCGTCCTTTAACCGGGAAGTTCACCTCAACTATGGCTGAAACCATGGACCGAGGCCAACCGAGGCCAAAAGCATGAATGTACTTAACGCTCGGCTGATAACCAAAGAAATACCACATATCCAGTTTGCTTGAGAAATAAACATTAACATCCCTACGCACACCGCCTTTGTAACTTAGGTTTGTTTTGAGCTCCTTGCTTGCTACTTTTACTAGAGCTTCCCTAAGTTTGTTCACGTTGAATTCTATTTCTTCTTTATCAGTTACAACATAGGCATTTCTATTCTCCGAGCAGAAAAGACTCTCCGGCCTCGACAAGCCTTATCTATGGTATAACTAAGCTTTGTTATATATAAAAACGTGACCGCGTGTAGCAAAAAACGGTTTAATCGAATCTGACCTCCTCCCCGCCCTAAAGAGCGAGGCTTTCAGTTGTAAAGCGTAAAGCAGCCTAGATAATCGAAAAGCGAAAAGAAGTGGTGCCGCGGCCGGGATTTGAACCCGGGTCACGGGCTCGAGAGGCCCGCATACTTGGCCGGGCTATACTACCGCGGCTCTTCTTTATGTTTTGGTAGAGTAGAGATTAAAATCCTTTATTATCCAGAAAGGGGGGTTCATGAACGTTTTCCTAGGCGCCGGGGGCGGGATTCGAACCCGCGCGCCCACCGAAGGGGCAGTGGGTCTCTCTCGCAGGAAACCGGAAATGGTCTCGAGCCCACCGCCTTAGGCCGCTCGGCCACCCCGGCTACCACTCTATATTTTTTGGTGCCCGAGTTTTTTTGAGTTTCTATTAAGTCTATTGACTATGTATAATTCGACAAAAAACAAAAAGCTTTTATCTCCGGGTCTAGGAAGATATTTTGGTGCCGTTTTTGAGAAAGGTAGCTATTGTTTCGGCGGGCATGACTAAGTTCGGTAAACACGATGGGAAGTCTCTCCTGGACCTAATGTCAGAGGCCGCTCTTGAGGCCTTATCCGTCTATGATTCCTTGGATATAGATATGCTTGTTGGAGCAACCATGGCCCCCGAGCTATACGAGAACAGCGTTGGTCCTATAAACAAGCTCGCCGGGGTCCTGGGTCTTGAGGGGAAAACTGTTCTCAGGGTGGAAAACACCAGTGGCTCTGGTGGGGCAGGGATATTCGTTGGCTACCTAGCAGTGGCCTCGGGCTATGCTGATAAGGTACTGGTCGTAGGAGGGGAGAAGATGACCAGCAAGTCCACGGAGGAGAACGCGTACATAATATCGGGCCTGCTTCATGACTGCGAGAGAAGCCTGGGAGTAACACTGCCCAGCTACGCTGCTCTGCTTGCCAACTGGTACTTCCGCAAGTACAACCCCCCAAAGGACTCGCTGGCCCACGTGGCAATCAAGAACCACTACCACGGTAGCCTTAACCCCAAGGCCCATATACAAAAAAGAATAACGTTGGAGGAGTACTTCCAGAGCAAGATAGTTGCTGAGCCACTAAGAGTTATGGATTACACCCCAATCAGTGATGGGGCAGCATCAGTCTTGCTTATGGCCCTAGACGAGGCTTACAGCTACACGGACAAGCCGGTGGTCATATCGGCTGTGGTGGGGAAAACTGACTCCTTCGTTGTTCACGAGAGAGACGAGCTAGATAGAATGAACGGTGTTGCGCTATCAGTCGAGAAAGCCCTCAGCCAGGCCGGCCTGAGAAGAGAGGACATAGATCTGATAGAGCTTCACGATATGGCCACAATACTCGAGATCGTTGAGCTTGAGAACATGGGCTTCTTCAAAAGAGGCGAGGGATGGAGAGGAGCCATGGAGAAAATAACGTGGCTTGACGGCGAGCTGCCTGTCAACACGAGCGGGGGCCTGAAGTCAAAGGGGCACCCGATAGGGGCCACCGGCGTGGCGCAGGCGTACGAGGTGTTTCTCCAGATGAGGCGCGAGGCGGGGGAAAGACAAGCCAAGAAGAATGTGAGCAGAGCCTTGAGCATGAGTATGGGGGGTTTCGGACAGAACGCTTACACAATAATCTATGAGGCTGGGTGGTAGAAGTGGTCAGGGTACAGGTGTGTCGCAGGTGTGGTAGGATTAATCTACCATTCAAATATAGATGTAAATGCGGCTCCAGGGAGTTTGATTACATAGAGATGAATATTGAGGGAACACTCGTAGCTACAACAAAAATATTCATTACGCCTAAGGGGTATCCATCGCCTCTTTTAGTCGGACTCGTGGATGCGGGCAACCTCAAGCTGCTCGTTAGGCTGGAGGAGGAAGCGCCTGTGGGCAACGTTATCGAGGTTGTCCAGGCAGATGGAGGAGTACTCGTTGGAAGGCCCAAGAAGCTTGTCACGGATGGATCTTAAGCTATATTAATGGATTCCTGATTATTTGTTTCTCTACTAATCCGTGCTGGGTGTGTCCTGGTTGCCTACTCGCCTTCTGTTCCAGGAGGACAGCTACTTATCGAGGTTTGAGGCAAGAGTGGCAAAGGTGGTTGATAACAGCGTTGTTCTTGACCAGACAGCTTTTCATCCAGGGCCCTTCGGGGGTCTAGACACAGATACTGGGTGGCTTGAGACCAGCTTGGGCAAAACACGCGTTGTTAAGGCCGAGTACAAGGAAGGTGATGTTTACCACGTCGTGGAGGATCCCTCCATATTCAGTGAGGGGGCTCTGGTCACGGGTGTTCTGGATTGGGATAAGAGGTACGCTATGATGAGGCTTCACACGGGCGCGCATGTGCTTATAGCGACTATATACAATAAGTACGGGTATCTAGTCACGGGAGGCCACATAACCCATGAGTATGGCAGGGAGGACTTCGACGTCAAGGATGAGAACTGGAAAACAGTGTTCGAGAGTGCCGTCGCCGAGGCGAACGAGGTACTGGCCAAGTGCTTAGAGGTGAGGGTGTACTGGTTATCGAGGGATGAGGCGCTGAAAATACCGGGGCTCGTCAAGCTCGCCGAGAAGACTCCTCTGGCCCTCGAGAAAATAAGGGTGGTCGAGATACCCGGCGTTGATATACAGGCTGATGGAGGGCCACACGTCAAGAATACGTGTGAGGTAGGGAAACTAAAGCTGCTGAAGATAGAGAACAGGGGCAAAACAAAGAAGAGAATATACTACGGGCTTGAATCATAAACAACCTTTTCATTAATTTTTCTAGAAAAGCACTCCTTATCAACAATTAAGGTTTCGCCAAGACCACGTACAAGGCTCTCGAGTAGAACAAGGGACCCAAATACTTTCTCCGCTGTCTCCCTCGACAAGCCGAAGCCAATATCTATCCTGAACGATGGAATAACCAGGAAAAACGCCTTTCCACCAAAGCTTCCAAGACTATAGCCAATATACACCAGCTGGAGAGGGGATAGGTCGTGTGGGTCAACAGCGCTCACGCCGCTATTACCTATAATCCCCTCGAGCTCTTCTTTCTCAAACAAGAACAACCTAGGCTCGCTCAGCCTCCCCGGGTTCCCCGCATCAATGAAGACAACGTTGCTCGCTCCCTCAATCAGCTCAAGCGATGAGTAATCAAGAGTCTCCACGCTCACTATCGGCACGCTTGATTTAGAACACTCCCTCAAAGCATAGGCGTAGTAGAATCCTACGCCGTCATCGCCGAAAAGCGTGTTTCCAACGCCAATTATTTTCGATGACAACGCTGGTCACTTAGCAAATTCTGGGAACAAGCTCCCCGCGCGGAGGCTCAAGTATTCTGTGCCCGCCAACAACGCTTTTAATGAGAACTATGCCCGCGTACTCAGCACTTCTCTTAACCTCACCTATAATGCTTGCGTTCTCAAAACCGCTCTCCCTCATTATTGAGACGGCTTCGTCAGCGTACTCAGGGCTGACCGAAATCACCACGGCACCCTCGCTCGCCAGGTACAACGGGTCGATGCCCATCATGCCGGCGAAGTACTTGGTCGATGACCTAACAGGTATTAATGCCTCGTTGACAACGATAACGGTTCTGCTTATGGAGGCCCAGTCGTTCAGAACCCCTGCTAGCCCCCCTCTCGTTGGGTCCCTCGCCGCGTGGATATGAGGCCATAGCTTATCGTTAAGCCTCTTCATAAGCCCGGCAACGCTTCTAACATCGCTCGTGAGAGCTTTTCCGCTCTGGTCCACCGTGCTTATGCCTATCTGGGACATAAGAATAACGGCTCCGTGGTCTCCCAGGTAGCCGGAGACAATTATCTTATCCCCTTCCCTTGGGTAATCGATTATGGGCTTGCTCGTTACCCCTATCCCCACAGTCGTTATCACTATTTTGTCAAGTTGCCCTTTAGGCATCACCTTAAAATCGCCGCCGATCAAGCTTACGTTCTCTCTTCGCAGAACCTCCAGGAAGGAGTTAGTTATGACCTCCAGGTCGCTTAGTGGGAAGCCCTCCTCAACTACAATGCTGTCCAGCATAGCTATGGGGACTCCCCCCATAACGGCAACATCGTTTATTGAGCCAGTGGCAGCCAGTACGCCTATGTTTCCTCCAGGAAAGAACGGTGGATTAACGGTGTACGAATCTATAGATACCACGAGGAACTCGTCCCTACCTATCGGTATAAGCGCTGAGTCATCTGGGCGGTCAATGCCGAGGCCCCCATTAACCCTCATCAGCTCGTCAGGCACTTTCGAGAATATGAGCTTTCTTAAAAGCTCCGCTGTCTCAACGCCCCCGCTCCCATGGGATAACAGAACCTTGCTTGTCATGATGAGTCTCCGCCTCTGAGCTGCCTCGAGAGCCGAAGGAGATAGTCGTAGTAGCTTCTCATCCCCTCGTCCTCCTGCTCACCAGCCTCCCTCATAAGGTCGGATAGCAAGCTGTAGGTCTCCACCAACCCCTTCTCATCAATGGTGCTTATAATCACGCCTGCATGAACTATCACGAGGGATCCTCTTTCTAGCCTCTCCCCCGTTATGCCTATGAGCACTTCCCTTGGAACACCATCCCCGAAGTCAACCCTGGCTATTCCCTTCTCAGGCTCCATATCTATTAGGACTCCCGGCACTCCCCAACACATGCCTAGTACACCTCCAGCGACCTAGCCACCTCGTCTGCCAGGCCTCCGCCACCGAAGCGCGCCCATATAGAGCATGTCCCCTCCACGGAGACCATGCATGGGCCAATAGGCCTATCAGGCGTGCAGGCCTTCATGAAGAGGGGGCAGTCGGTTGGCTTAGCTTTGCCCAGCGTCACCAAGCCGCACTTGCACCCACGCGGCAAATCGTACTCCCAGTCATCACTGCTTATTCTCTTCAGGGAGTACTTCTCAAAAGCGTTGTGAGAAGCGTATCTGTCGCTGAGCTCAAGCCCGCTGCGAGGAATAATACCGATCCCCCTCCAAGCATCATCAATTGTAGTGAACACCTCATTTATATTTCTTTGAGCCTCCTCATCACCGCTCCAAGTAACAGCTCTTCTATACTCAATGACTGTTTTGCTCTCGTTGTTCACGATTTGCCTGAGAATCTCGGCTATAGCTATCAGTACGTCTATTGGCTCAAACCCAGCAATAACGACGGGGATCCCCATCTCCTCTGACGCAAAGCTCCAAGCCTTAGCGCCGGTGATCGTTGATACGTGCCCCGGCGCTATCACGCCGAACCTGTAGTCAAGATTCTCCTTCATCAGTAGCTCAAGTGATAATCTCATGGCGGGTGGCGTTAGCTTTACCTGGCTGAGGAAAGCTAGGTTACCGGGGACAATGTTCTTTTTGAACGCGACCGCGTAGCCAGGCGCAACTGTCTCGAAGCCTATGCCGAGGAAGACCGACTCCCTTCCACTCTTGTTCGCCAGCCTGATCGCATCAATAAAGCTTGTAACAACCTGCACGCTCGCCCCATCGCTCCTGGCTTCCTGAAGGCTGTAGGCGCTGTTAATGGGCCTTAAGGACCTTAGCCTATAGGCATCACCGTATGTATAGACAGTGATTCCCTCGAAAGAAAGCTTCACCGCGTACTCTATGTATTTTGAGGGGGTAACGCACACGGGGCACCCCGGCCCGGCGACCAGCTCCACGTTGCGGGGCATAAGGCTTCTTATGCCGAAGTGAACAATGCTCCACTCATGGGTCCCGCAGAAATCCATGATTACTATTCTGCCAATACCTCTCATCAAAGCCTTCTCAGCTAACCTGTGAATGAGGTTTCTGAGGGAAACAGCAACATGGATGTTTGACCTGAAAGCCCCCTCCAGCTTATCGAGGAAATCCCTCTCAGCTAACTCACCTGGAGATGTGGCTTCAAGCTTTTTTTCATCCATGCTCATGTTTTATTCATCACGCCTATTTGATATATTTGTCAATCATAGATAAAACTTGCCGTATATATTTCAAGTCCTCGTTCCCCCATACGTAAACGCCGCTTTCAGCCTGCTCATCCAGGCATAAATCCGTTTTCATAGTGAGGAGATTAATCCACGCTGCAACAACACCGTTTTTCTCGAGAATCACGTCGTTGATTACCTCATGCTTTTTGAGAACAAACCCGCTATCGAGACGCTTGGTGATTTTTGCTCTAGGATACTCAGCGAGCCTTATGTGCCATAAATCAGCTTCGTGCGGGTTGATTAACTCCTCAATCATTCTTAGAGCAATAGGAATATTTTCTGGGTAAAGCTTGTATGAGCCTTTGTTCCTATCAAGCTCAGCTAAAACAGTGCTCAGCCCTTGGTAATCTATAGCTATTTTCTCAATGTTATCGCCCTCTCCTATGTTAACTAACTTCTTAACCACAAATATCAAGGATTTTCCCTTATACTTCAATAAGACATTGTTACCACCGACTTTTTTGAAAACCAAGGGGAAGCCTCTCCTCACGCTCTCAGCTAAGCTCAGCATAGCTGTGCTCATGAAGCCCTCGCTGTCCAAATCACCACTCACCATTGATAACTATAACATGAAGAAAAGTTTTTGTATAGAAGTTGAGTGATAAGGGTAGAAAAAAGATTTGATTCATAAAGTTTAGAGGTAGCAGCTAGTCACGTCCTTGATAGCCTTTTCCAGTACCTTTACTACTTTTCCGTTCCTAGAGAACTCTAGGTGAGCGGCGCATGGCAAACATGGGTCGAAGCTTCTTATTGCCCTGACGAAATCCAGCCCCTGCCACTCATCTGGAGGCGTCTCCTCCGTTATAGGCGCGTTAGCTACGCTTTCCTCGTACGGTGATCTTCCATACTTGTCGAACGGAGACACGTTCGGTGTGGTGGCAGCGTGTATCTGGTAGTTCAGTACTTTTCCTCCCTTCTGGACCAGCCAGTGCCTCACTGTTCCTCTTGGAACCTCCACGAAGCCCGCTCCTCTCGTGACTCTTCCTGGGTGTCCCCACGGCCTTGATGTCTGTATTTTGCCGTTCCTAACGAGCTCAAGTGCCTTGAGAACGTTTAACCACGCAGCGTCAACGTCCACGAGCGTGTTGAATGCCCTTGCCCACAGCCTGTATATCGTTGAGCTTCTCCTTGGGACCTTCCACTCAAAGGTCATTTCCTCGCAGACTGTTGGTGGCACCTCATCCGTGCATGCTCTCGGTAAGGTGACCTTCACTACACCGTTGCCCGAGCCGTACCTGTTTGGCCTAACGGATAGTATGAGCATTCTTGCGTAGGGGCCAACCTCTATTGGCCTTACTCTGCCGTCCTTCCACACAATTCTTACATGGGCACCCCAAGTGTACTTATCGTTCCAGTCAATAGCCATTGGCTTGGGTATTGTCACCTTGTTCCATGGGTGATAAGCCGGGTCCTGATGTCCCCACAAAAGCTTGTTTCCAAGGGGATCCGTCTCCGTGTACCACTCCTGTTTTCTGACCTTGTCGGCCCACTCGTCATAGAATGAGTGCTCGACGTGCTCCATTGTTGATACGTTCATATCCGTGTACTTGGTTGATACGAGCTCACCATCCAGCATTAAACCAGGCACGATTGTTCTCTTCTCAGTTGCCTCATCAATGCCTTTGTAAACGTCCTCCCACTCCTTGTTATCACCGATGGATGAGTAGGCCTCGACATCATCAAATAGGCCCGCGCTCATCACGTTAGGCTTCTCATAGGTAGCGCCGTTTAGAGCATAGCCTATATCCTCGTAGAATCTTAACAAGTCCTCCCAAACCAGGTAGTTGAACTTCGCCCAAGCGGTGAGCTTCGTTAACCTGTAGGTATAGGCTATGAGTAGCGATTGAGCATCTGTTAGGTCAGTTGATATTCCTCCCGGTATAAGAGTGCTTGGGTGGCTGTGCCTACCATAGATGAGCACGCCGGCTTCCCTGGCTATTCTCTGGAAGAGCACCGCGAGCTGCCACATCTTACCTGTGACGGGGTTAAGCTCCCTCATGATGTCGGCGATCGTGGTCATGCCATGAATATCCCTATGCTCAGCCCTCGTCTTCTTCGCCTCCTCCCAGACGGATGGCGTGAGCTTGGACACGATGCTTTCGCTGAAGTCAGGGCCCTCAAGGAGGTTCAGGATGTGTGGGTGGTCGTATATGTGGTCGGTCATGGCGTGCGCAAGGTTCCTCAGAACAACGCCGAACTCAAGCGGCGTTACGCCGTAGGCCATGTCAACAGCTATAATGCTTCCATTAGCGTGTGCTGAGCCGCACACCCCGCACAGCCTGCTCGTTATATGAGGCATATCCTCCGGCGGTCTGCCAACGCTGAATACCTCTACTCCCCTGAACATCGTTATGAAGCTCCTAACCGTCTCGGGTATAGGCTTCCTCGTATCAACATCTATTACTGCCCTTACACCAAGGTGACCAGCTATTCTTGTTATAGGGTCTACCTTTAACTCTATTGTTCGAGCCATTACTTCTCACCCTTTAACCTGGAGTACAACCTTTTGTACCATAAGGGGTTTTCACGTTTAACCTCGGAGAGGGGAACCTTCCCCGTCAAAAAAGCCTTATCTACGGGGAATCGTGTTGGCCTGAAGTGAGCTAGAGGGAGAATGAGGAGGAGCCATATAGCCACAGCGAGAGCTGCTTCCCTAACGTGGAAAGCCCAGGCGAATCCGGCCCAGGCCGAGGCACCGTAGAATATCATTGCCACCCCGGTGACGCCTATCACCGTCATGCCGAAGTACTCTCCCCAGTAGTGCAGTAGGGACTCGATGTCGTACTTATCCCACTCGGGCCCCGGGCCTTTTGGGTTAAAGGCCAGGATGTAAAGCCTCGATATGTTCGTCAATACCTCGTTGAAGTTGAAGACCCTGAGCAAGGGGAACTTCTCCACTGCCCCTGCCCAGCCCTTCTTTCTAATAGTCATCAGTAACTGCGTGCCGTAGTATCCCACGTGGAACAAGGCCAGCGCTCCCAGCAGAACGCCTGAAACCACGTGTAATGTTACATAGAGCTCCCTGCTAACATATATGTACTTGATGTACGGGTTATTGCCGAAGTGCATCACGAAGCCCGTGAAGGCAACGAGGAAGAATAGAACGTAAAGCAGGTAGTACTGGATTCTCTGGAACGCTGTGTACTTGACAACGTAGCCCTCCTCCTTGCTGTGGTGCTCGAGGCCCAGGTACCTTAGCTCCACTGATAGCATAGCTATAACGTACGTAGTAGCGAAAAGAGAGAACAGCAGTATAACGACTGGCCAGAAGTACCAGATGAAGTCCCTCCACCAGACTATGCTTGTTAGCTCTGGGTGCCTTATTAATGATAGTAGCTTTAAGAGGCCTCCGGCGAACAAATCATCTAGGGCGGCGTAGTAGGCGAAGACCCAGCCGAAGCCTATGAGAAATACTGTGACTATGAAGCCGGCTATCCCCCTAGCCTTGCTCAAGCTTTTCCTCCCTCTCCCTCCTTTGTTTCGACTTTCCCTTCTTCTCCCTCCTCCTTCTTAGCTGAGAGGGCCCCCGCGATGGCGCCGGCTGCCAGTAAGCCCGCCACACCTATACCTATGCCCATCTTCAATGACTCGTAAGACGCTGGTACGTAGGGCAGCTTCTGGTAATATGGCTCAAAGGCATCCATGAAGCCTGGCTCGGTGCAGCCTATGCATACCCCTCCCGTTCTAGTTGGGCCTCCAACACCGTTTATCCAGCCCACCCTGTTCCACGGGCAGTGGGCAACCGGCCCCTTACAGCCAACTGCGTAGAGGCACTTCGCGTTGTTCTCCCCC
>WYEQ01000032.1 GCA_009904015.1 Desulfurococcales archaeon
CAGCTGTCTTTTGACCAAATCATATTAATAGAAACAGTGGTGGGCCCGCTGGGATTTGAACCCAGGACCCCCGCCGCGTCAGGGCGGTGTCCTAACCAGGCTAGACGACGGGCCCAGCGGAACAGGCGACTCTCGGATTAATTACTGAATTCATGGTTTATTTGCTTTACCTCCCAGAGCCAAACTGCTGATTTTGCTTAGAAAATCTCTTTCCTCCTTCGTTATATCAACGGGCAACTCGATTACAAAGAGACTTTCTCTCTCGCTGTTATAGCATATCGGTTCCTCAATTATGTAGTTCTTATCTCCTATGAAAAACTCTACTATTCCTTTAAAAAAGCCCTTCTGGTAAATGGAACACTTATTAATACCTGCTTTCCTATATTCCTCCTCCTCGTAGTAATCCTTTATTTTTATTTTAATCTCGGTATGGATGGATACAAGGCCTTTTCTCTTAATGCCAAGCCCTACTAATCGATACAAGCCGAAAGAAACCCCCGTCAATAAACTGTAACCAATCGCTTTGAAGACTGATTTTTCTTGGAGAATGCCTTCCCTAAAGAGAGCCTCCACGTGGCTCCTGCCGAGATAGTAGCCTATTCTCTCTATCACGAACTCTCCTTGCTCGCCAAGCAAGCTCAACAAATTGATGAATATGCCAACGAATCCGCCCGTCGTGAATGTGCGTAAACGAAGGCCATCCTCATTCACAAATAGGAATCCATATATGGGCAGAATAGCTTCTATGGGCTCAATTATGTGGAAGCCATCCAAGATATGCTCATTTACTAGTCTATGCAATATATCGTGGAGTTTATTTTTCAAAGAGCTATGAAACGTAATTATAAAAACGTATCTTTCCCCCGAAACTTTTGATACATATATGTTTTCAATAGCTTCCCTAGAATCAGCAGTTAAAGTGTTCATTATGGTTCCCAGAGCTTTCCCCAAGTGCCCCTGCCCAACGAATATAACAGCTCTTTCCAAAACAAACTCTTTTGAAACTTTTCTGTAACAGGGGATTACCATAAAGTCGCCTGATAATGACATAACGTGTTCAACTCTGCATCAATTGATTTATTCTACCATCTATTTTATTGTATAATACATAAAAATTTAATAAAAAGGTTCTTTTTATCTATTTGGTCACACTTGCTCTAAAACTACTGTGGCATTGGTAATCAAATATAATCTGGCTCTAAATATTACATAATTACAATTACTATTTACATAATATAAATGGACCAAGCATTATTATCGTCAATAACTAGTGGATTTATAATTACAAATAAATTACGTAAAATGATATTTCTACATAGGCAAAATTTATATTCAATAAGCAAATATTGATAATCGGTGTAAATATGGTAACTCGTAGGCAGTTTCTCATAATGGCTGGAGGAGCGGCTATAATAATATTGGCGGGCGGAGTTGCCTATATAGCTTCCAGACCGAGGACTACCACTACGACTACCCCGGTTGCGAGCCCAACCACCACTCCGGTTGTCAGCCCAACCACAACTACTAAGCCAAAGAATATTGGTGGAAAGATAGTTGTCCTTGGAAGATCAGGTTATCACGAAACCATTAACAAGAACCTTATAGATACGTTTCTCCAGAAGTACCCGAATGTCCAGGTTGAGTATGTTCCCAAGGGCTACACTGACGAGTACCAGACAATTGTTCTATCTCATAGCTCCAGGTCAAGCGATTACGATGCTCTCTATATTGACGAGCCGTGGATACACATGATGATTAATAATGGCTGGCTTTTGCCTATTGATGAGCCTGACCTTGATGGGTACCCTGAGCACTTGAAAAACTGGCCAACCGTTGGCGGCAAGACATACGCTCAGGCAATCACTGGTAACGCAAACTTCCTTTTCTATAGGGAGGATGTCCTTAAGGACCTAGGAGAAACTCCTCCTGAAACATGGGATGACGTGCTGAGAATAGCGAAGAAGGTTAAGGAGAAGTACACTGATTTGGGAGTAAAACTCTATGGCTTCGGAGCATACAGTGTTAAGGGAACCTCGATTGCCCAGGACACTTTCCCGGCCTTCCTTTACCCATTTGGTGGTAGATACTTTGCCGAGGATGGCATAACCCCTGCTTTGTACAGCGAAGAGGCAGTGCAGGCCCTGGAGTTCTTCAAGGAGCTCAAGAAATACTCTCACCCACGAATGACAGAGTTCACAAGCTTGGCGGAGTACAGCGAGGCTATATTGAGGGGAGAGGTAGCTATAGGCGTAACGTGGAACGGATGGATAATTGATATCGATAACCCACAGAAATCAAATGTCGTTGGAAAAATAAACATAAGGCCCTATCCAAGGCAGAAAACGTTCTTTGGTGCGCAATCGGGAGTATGGTTCTACGGAGTCTCGGCTTTCTCCACCAACCCAGATACAGCCATGGAGTTTGTTAAGATAGCTACATCGCTACCGGCACAGAAAAGAGCTGCACTGGAGGCAGGTTTACCCCCGACCAGACTACAGGTATTCAAAGACCCGGACTACAGAGCTAAACAAAGGTTAGCCGACAAGTTCCTCGAAATAATCGAAGTAGTGAAGCCAGTTAGAACAAACCCATTGTGGGGAGACATGGCTGAGCCGGTCGGGACATATCTCTTCATGGGCCTCATGGGCGACTTACCTGCCGATGAGGCTATAAAGAAAGCACACGACGAGATGGTAAGAGTAACGAAAGGAGTTAAAGGCTAAGCGAATACCCCAAAATTAAAATGAGCAGGGAAAAACATTGAGTTTTTTAACAAAAATAAGGAGAAAAACCCCCAATGAGTTTTTTCTAATCCCGGGCCTAATTGGCCTAGGGATATTCGTATTCGCTATCTGTTACTCCATATATATGTCTTTTTATAGATACAAGCTAGGATTCATGCAGCCAAACTATGTGGGCTTAACTAATTATTCTATGCTTCTCCACGACCCAGTGTTCACAACTGCTGTTAAGAACACCTTGTTTTTCGTCGCGATTGCATCAACATCAGAGCTTCTTTACGGAATATTTCTTGCCGTCCTGCTTTACTGGAGCAACAAGAGGTATTTGTTCATCCCATTCCTCATTGTGCCAATGATACTGCCGGCTGTTAACTTAGTTGTTATATGGAGATTTCTCTTTCACCCAGACTACGGGTTCGTGAACCAGATACTAACGAGCATTGGACTATCAGCTATAAATCCACTAAACAACCCTAAGTGGGCTATGCCGACAATAATACTCATGGATATATGGCAAATGACCCCCTTTGTGATGATAATTGTTCTTGCAGGATTATCGACGGTACCGCCGGAAGTACTGACGGCCGCCAGAATCGATGGTGCTAGAAAATTTCAGTTAACGCTGAAAATACTGTTGCCCATGACTAAAAACGTCATTTTAGCCGTGTTTTTGCTGAGGCTTATCGACGCTTTTAGAATATTCGCTAAGGTGTACTTGCTTACTCGTGGCGGGCCAGGCGTGGCGACGGAGACGATTGAGCTACAGATATATAACAGAGCCTTAAGGGGACTCGAGATAGGCCTTGGCTCAACTATGTCGGTCATCTTTATTCTTATTTCCCTTGTAGTTATTATTCCATACACGATTATGGTGTTGAAGAATTGGCGTCGCTGATAAACGTCTTCCTAATAGTGGTTTTACTGACTGTTCTAGTTCCTCTAGGAGTCTTAGTAATGATTAGCCTTTTACCACCGGGAGAGTGGAGCATACCTCCCAAATCCCCCACCCTAGATAATTTCGTTTATGTGTTCAAGGAGTTCAGGTTCTATCGAAACATGCTTAACACGTTCCTGTTCATTGGATTAGCTATTTTAATTTCCCTTGTACTAGCGCTTCCGACTGCTTACGCTATAGCCAGGCTACAAATAAAGTACTATGTATGGGTATTCACGGTCGTGCTGGTAATACTGGTTAAATCTCTGCCTCCCGGGAGCCTATTAGTCCCTGTCTATGAGCTACTGTGGAAGCTAAGATTAACAAACACGGTGCTAGGAGTAGCGCTAAGCTACCAGGTCTATACTCTCCCATTCGTGATATGGATTTTAACGTCATTTTTGCTTGACCTACCAAGAGAAGTTGAGACCGCAGCCAGAATTGATGGCGCTGGCAGGTTCGCTAGGCTGAGACACATTATATTTCCCTTATCCATACCTGGAATAATATCGGCCGTAATACTTGGTTTCCTTAACCTATGGAACGAGTATATGTACAGCAGCGTCATTGTTAGTAGCAGAAACCTTCAGACAGCCGCGGTTGTGCTTGGCCAACTGGTCACCAGCGAGTATGTATATGACTGGGGGATCCTCGCCTCAGCGAATATTATTAGCGTGTTGCCGGCTATTTTCTTTGTTTCCTTTGTTCAAAAGAACATATCTAAAGCAATCACCGGAGGTATAAAGGGGTGAGCTCCAAAAGCTTCGTTGAAATAATAGATATACATAAGTCTTATGGAAAACTAGTTGTACTCGAAGGAGTGAACTTTGATGTTAGGAAAGGAGAATTCATAGTTATATTGGGGCCAAGCGGGGAAGGAAAGACAACTTTGCTAAACATCATAGCTGGCGTGATAAGACCGGATAAAGGCAAGGTAATTATTGATGGCCAAGTAGTAGATGACTCATCAAACATCTATATACCCCCCGAGAGAAGGGATGTGGGCTATGTTTTCCAAAACTACGCGCTTTATCCACACATGACGGCTTTCGATAACATCGCGTTTCCACTGAAAATGAAGAAGTTACCGAGGGACGAGATAGAGCAACGGGTTGAAAAAATAGCTAAGCTATTAAAAATAGACCATGTACTGCACCACAAGCCCTCCCAGTTAAGCGGAGGACAGCAGCAAAGGGTGGCCGTAGCTAGAGCGATAGTTAAGGAACCGAAACTGCTGCTGATGGATGAACCTTTCTCAAACATTGATCCCGCGCTGAGAGCAAGCGTAAGGTTGGAGCTACGATTGCTACTAAAAAGCCTCGGCATAACGTCTATAATGGCTACCCACGACCAGGAAGAGGCAATGACCCTCGCTGATCGCCTACTCATTCTCAGGAGAGGAAAACCAATCCAGATTGGCTCACCAATGGAGGTTTACGAAAAACCCAGCGATAAGTTCGTGGCCGAGTTTGTTGGCGGAATGAACATCTTAGAGCTAAAAAGCGAATATTCCTCGTTGCTTAGAGAATACCGAGTTGAGGGAGAAGATGTAAGCGTTAAATTCATGGGGTTCAGGCCTGAATCAGTTATTATCAGCAATGAGGGACTTGAGGCTGAAGTGCTTGATGCTGAGTACAAGGGAGACAAGTGGACGATTATAGCTCAGATCCGCAGTGGCGAAATCATAAGGTTCTATAACAAAGACCCTGTTAATACAAAAAGCACTGTGTACATAAAGCCAACAAAGATATACTTGTTCTCAAGCGAGGGAAAAACAGTTAAGATATTAACCATAAACAAATAGCTCTTTGATATTGAGGAGCTATTAATGATTCAAGACCAAAAGATTACTCCTATTAACTCAGTCGATGTATTAAGGGATAAGAGTTATTCATTCTATATTTTTACCCAGCCCCCACAGCTACCACAGTACTCGGATGTGATGATAGATGATTACCTCCCCGGCATATCCAGCACATTTGACTGGCTAAAGGGAAAAAAGCTCTATAGGCACCAATACGAGGCTCTACTTTCATTGGAAGAAGGAAAAAACGTGGTATTAATAGCTGGGACAGGCTCTGGGAAAACCGAGGCATGGGTTTTCTACGCTTTAAAAAAGGCTGTAAGCAACAAATTCGTTGCTCTAGCAACATACCCCACACTCGCTTTGTCAAACGACCAAGTAAACCGTATTGAGAAATACGCCGGGAAGCTAGGGCTAAGCGTGATAAAAATAGATAAGGGAACCAGAGACGAGGTGAAAGCCATAAAGGGAGGAGCAGGTCTAAGGCAAGCCATTGCTTCAAGCAAAATAGTTCTCACAAACCCAGCGTTCCTACTAAGCGATATCAAGAGATTCGTTGATAAACAATCCGGGGCTTATCTCTACACAGTTCTCAGAGACCTCGACCTGCTAGTCATAGATGAGCTTGATTTCTACACGCCGCGCTCCATAGCTTTGCTGCTCGGAATGATGAAATTACTTTATACTCACTTGAAGGTTCCTCGACAAGTAGTTGTCATGACCGCTACCCTATCTAACCCTGAGGAGATGTGTAGCTTCCTAGAGTCTCTCAACGGAAGAGAGTGCGTTATCATAAGAGGTAATCCTTTCAATGTTGAGAATAGAACCCTGGTTGTTCTGGGCAAAAACTTAAGGTCCATATGGGAGAAAATCCAGGATGTAAAGAAAACAATCTTAGCCACTGGGAATTTAGATAAAGATGTTTTAAAGGCTCTAGATGATTATTCTGTTTTTGAGAGGAACGCCTACAGAGTCATTAATTATCTCCGAAGCCTAGGTGTGGATGTCCCAAGCCCAGCTTTATCTATACCGGAGTTGCTTGAGCCTTACGTTAATGACCATGGAGTAACCATAGTTTTTACCAGAAGCATTAATAGAGCTGAGGAGCTCTATCGAGAATTGCTGGAGAGAAACCCCGGCCTAATGGATAAGGTGGCTGTTCACCATCACCTTGTTGATAGGAAGAAGAGAGAAGAAATTGAAATGAAAGCTAGGGAGGGCCGGATAAGAATAATTATTTCCCCTAGAACACTGAGCCAGGGAATAGATATTGGGACAGTTATTAGAATAGTACATGTTGGCTTACCAGAAGAGTTGCGTGAGTTCAGGCAAAGAGAGGGGAGAAAGGGAAGAAGAGAGAACATAGTGTTTACAGAGTCAATTGTTATTCCACAAGGTGTCTTCGATATAAACCTGTTATCAAAAGGGGAAGGCGCTTTTAAGAAGTGGCTTGAGCTACCAATTGAGAAAACGATTGTTAATAGTGATAACAAGTATCTTTATCTCTTCACGGGAATAGCTAAGCTTAAATCAACTTGGATGGACAAGAATCTTGATGAAAAAGAAATTTTTGTGCTAAGAAAAACCAGGGTTCTAGAACCAGACGGCAAAGTTGATTATAAGAGACTGGATAAGGTTTGGTTTAACCTTAACTTCTACGAGTACTCGCCTCCGTACGGTATTCCGCGAAGCTTGATTAGAGAAGATAAAGAAATTCCTCTAGAGCCTATTGGAAGATGCGATTTGGTTGAGAAATTCCAGGTTGGTTGCTTCGACTTTAGCTCAGGAGGCGTTGTTTTGAAACTTGATTATGGAAGGGGAAGAAACGTATCACGCGTCGTTGAGTACGAGTTGAGTTACAGGACATTGAATATGTTGGATGCTCTCAAAGATGCTGTTGAGCAGTACAGAGATATAAAGTTAAGATGGGGGGAGTCCCCGGAGCTGATACGAGACGTCTTCAGAGCTAAGGTCATAAGCGTGGTTGACACAGTGGTTTATCCTCCAAAAATGGGGTTCGGAGAACTAATCAAGATACCAAACAGGGTTAACTGGGTTGTGAAGAGTGATAAGCCGAGGCTAGTGAAACTAGCTGATAATCACCATGTTGTTTTTGACCAGCGAAGAACAAGCTTACCTGTAAGTACGCATGGCGAATACAGAGATTTTACGTCGGGAATAATGATTGAGGCTATGGAGAACGAGGACCCGATACTAATTCGTTTAGGCCTAGCATACATGTTGATTGTCCTAAGAAGAGTGTATAGTTACTCGATTTCAGCCTTGGAGTACAGTGTTGATGCTGTTGGAGGAAAAGTGTTCTTTGAGCTTCACGAGCCCGAGAGCAGTGGTCTCTTGGAAAAAATAGATTGGCTGGATATAAGGAAGTCTGTCGAGAAGTACTTGCCAGATGAGCTTGACTTGCTATTGCTCAGCCTTATTGATGATGTCGCTTGGACTGATATGCTTACGCTTGGCTTAAATTGGGATGTGCCGAGGAGAGGAGCACTACGCGTTATAGATTACTTGTTGTTAATGGACAAGATACAAGCTTTCTTTAAAGGAAAGCAAATAGTTATTCCTAAACCGAGCAAAGCGTTGAAGCTTCTGTCTATCGAGATAGTTCATCTAGTCGACGATAGCGGAAGTATCCCGGTAAACAAGCTGTTCATATCTATATTTGATGGTGAGGAGGCTAAGACCTTATACGCTTACTACCCAGCAATCAGGGGGGTAACACCTCCTGATAGCTTACGTTTACTTGAAATGGAACTTTTCGATAAAGTTTTATACGAAGGATACACGCTGATTCTGCCCAGCATCATATCAATGCATAGCATAGCCGATAAATGCGATTTGAGGGGACTTAAGCACCTACTAAACGACCAAAAAGTAAACAAGGTGGATATTACTCAATTACTGGAGAAACTGGGTCTTAACCCATCAAGCATAGATCTAACCATAAGAATAGGAAGAGAAAGAATAGAAAACCTAACTGAGTGGGCCTCCATAAGCGATATACATAAACATCTACAAAAATTAAAAGAGAAAGAAAGAGAAATCGATGTCGAGAAAATAAAACAACTACTATCCATGAGGACAAAGGCTCTTTACTTGTTGTACCTAGTTCTAAGAGAAATAAAGCCTAGAGAAGAAATACGAACTCATATTTAGCTATATATACTTCGGGATCCTTTAGATCATTTATAGGGGAATAATTATGTTTGGTGTTAAGCAAATTTCAGATTTTATCGCGAAGACTGGTAAGAACACCTTTACTCTGAAGGAGTTCACCGAGGTATTAAATGTACGAGAGACGAGTGCTAGAAGGTATTTGCATGAGGCCTCGAGGCTTGGCTTAGTGAGCGTGAAGGACGGTGTCTACATGGTGGATGAAAACAGGTTAACCATCATAATGGAGGCTGTCTGGGGGCTAAATGATGTTGATTCACTACTGAAGTTCCTTAGAGCCATTGAGAAGAAGGGAGTCATTAAGAATGTTAACGTAAAGAAGGAGGAGAAGGGCGGTGCATCGTCGTTTGTTTTTGTGGTCATTAAAGGTGAGGAGCTTGACCAAAAAAATATTTATAAAAAATAAACTGCTCACAGAGAGCCAAACTCGAAGATTCTATGCACTATTGTACCGTCGTATTTGACGACAGAGCTATTACTCTTGATAAAGAACAGGTTAAATCTGCCTGCAACGAGCTTTTTGGAAATATCCCCGAAAGTAACAGTAATTTCATTTGAGAAAGAGGAGAAAAAAGAATAATAATATATGTTTTTATATCAGGCCTCTAGCTTGGCTCTTAGCCTTAGCAAATCTTTTTTCCACATCACTCCAGTTAACTACATTCCACCAAGCATCAACGAACTTGGCTCTCTGGTTTTGGTACTGCAAGTAATAAGCGTGCTCCCACACATCAATAACGAGTAACGGTATAAGGCCTGGTACAACGTTCAAGTTATGCTTTTCGACCTGTATAATTGATAATGAGTCTCGAAGCTCATCGTATACAAGCATGGCCCAGCCCGAGCCCTCTACGCTAACCGCAGCTTGGGTGAACAGCTTCTTGAAAACAGCGAAGCTTCCGAAAACCTTGTTTATCTCGTCAAGAAGCTCCCCGCCAGGCTCCCCTCCACCATTAGGCTTCATGTTCTGCCAAAACATTGTATGTAGTATGTGTCCCCCTAAGTTAAAGCTGTACTCCTTGAGAACAGCCTTAACATCTACCTCGGCTCCTTCCCTTGCTTTTAGCAATTTCTCCAAGGCAGCATTAGCTCCATCGACATATCCTTTGTGATGTCTAGCATGATGTATTTCCATAATCTGCGCTGAAATATATGGTTCAAGAGCGTTGTAGGAATAAGGCAAAGAAGGTAGCTCATACTTCATTCTTTATTACCTCATACATTATATACTGAATATCCTATTTTATTTAATTTTGATGTATATATTCTAGACTTGAGTAGCATCATATGATTACTGAGAGCTAAAGCTGATAAAAAAGGTGCGAAAAACCTTGGTCCTCGAAGAAGGAGTGTATATCTATGTAGATGGGAAACCTCAAAGAATATCCTCGTTGTCATTCGAGAATGGAAAATATATTGTTTTCTTCGATAACAGGAAATGTCCTTTCTGCAGGATTTTTGATGTCATGTGGGACTTGCTTGTCAAGGACCAAATGCTAAACGATATTAAGTTCGTTAAGGTGGTCTGTTCATATTTTGCCTCTGACTGTGTAAACGAGGAAGCAAAAAAAGCTTATACTGAGTATGAGATATGGAAAAGCCCCACAGTTATGCTCGTCGAGGTAACGAACTCTGAAAAGAGGATAAGCAAGTTCACTCCCTCGCAGTATAACTACGATTTGCAACTTATTAAGAAGGCAATACTAAATTTCTTTCAGAGAGTGGAGAGTAATGCAAACAAACAGTAAAAACACTGTTGGTATAATAGTCGTTAGCGATAGAGTTTACAGGGGCGAGCGCCCTGATGAATCAGGTAAACTAAGCATGAAGATGCTTTCAGAGAAAGGCTTCCAGATAAATTATTATAGTATTGTCACCAATGATGAAGATATGATTAGAGAGTCCATAAAAAACTGCCTGGAAAAAGCCGATGTGTGCATAACTCTTGGTGGAACAGGGCCATCTCCTAGGGACAAGACTATTGAGGTTGCCAGTAGTTTATCCACAAAGCATTTACCTGGATACGGGGAGATTTTTAGAAAAATGACATACGAGAGTGATGGAGCTACCAAAGCAATAGCAACTAGAACAGAGTTATTCGTAGTTAACGATAAACTTCTACTTTGTCTACCTGGTTCTCCATCAGCAGTTAAGCTTGGCATTACTCTATTGCTTGATGGAGTAGAACATGTATTAGAAGAGCTGAAAAGGACAGATAAGCCTCATAGAAACCCTGCTTCTCACTGAGATGGAAAAACTCCCTGTCGAACTTCGTCAGCAAATCTTTTTATGGCATCCACAACTATTGATGGCAAATCCACGTATTTCTTAGCGAAGGGCGGGGGGTTAGGCGTTAGGCCTAGGACATCGTGGAGAACCAGCACCTGGCCATCACAGTGAGGCCCGCTTCCAATACAGATGGTTGGAATATCGAGCTTCTCGGTTATTTTCTTAGCCACATCTGGGTGAACGAGCTCTAGAACAACACTGAAAACTCCTGCCTCCCTTACCGCGAGAGCATCCCTTATGACCTGTTCTGCCTCAAATTCCTTTTTCCCCACAAGTCTATATCCACCAAGCTTGAGGAACCTTTGAGGAGTCATGCCTACGTGGCCCATTACCGGTACTCCCAACTTAACAATGCTTTTTATTATGTCAACCATCTCCTCCCCGCCCTCAAGCTTAACTGCCTCAGCACCGTGCTTGGCGAAGAGACCAGCGCTTCTCATAGCCACTTTTTCGCCTAGCTCGTACGACATGAACGGCATGTCCCCAACAATCAGTGCTCTTGGCTTAGCCTTCGCAACTGCTTGTGTATGAACAAGCATTTCCCTTAAAGATATGCCTAGAGTATTTTCCATGCCAAGCATAACCATTGACATGGAGTCGCCAACGAGAATTATATCCACGCCTGCCTGGTCAACGAGCCTTGCGAAGGGGGTGTCATAGGCTGTTATCATAACGATCTTTTTGCCTTCACTCTTCATTTTGAGTATTTTCTTCACTGTTACTTTATCACTCATGCAACCTCACTAATTATATTCTCTAGTGACTTCACCAAGTAATATAGAATTAGGTTAAAGGGAACATTAACGCCATGCTCACTAGCTTTTCTAATAATAAATCCATTGATGTACTCAATCTCTGTTTTCCTACCTCTCATGACATCCTGAAGCATGCTTGAGTAATTACTAGATGTAGCTTCTAAAACTCGCTTTACGAAGATGACTGGGTCCTCGGGGAAGGTAATCCCTTCCCGCCTAGCTACATCAGTGACCTCCCTTATTACTTCTTCGGCTATTTTCCATAGGTACTTGTTTTTCAACAAGTAGCCATTGGGAACCTTGAGAACAGCTGTTAGTGGATTTGTAACGCTGTTTACAAGGAGTTTCTGCCAGACGTAGGGCTCCACGTCGTTTACTACTTGAACCCTCGCGCCCCCATTGATGAGCGCTTTAGCTAAACTATCGAGGTGCACTGGCTCTTCCCCCCTAAATCCCCCTAGATAATAGACGCCCTCGCCGGTTACAACTATTTCCCCATTCCTAGTTTTAACTCCATAAGTCACCGGAGCTGGAAAAGCCTTATTCAGAGTGGAGTAGGGCTTAACCTCTTCCCAGACGCCATAACCGTTCTGGAGGCAGTAAGCTTCATCAAATCTTCCCTTGAAGCCCATGATGTAATCTTTTACTTCATAAGCTTTCGATGAAAATATAGCCACATCGCATCGGACACTTGTCTCAAGACTACAAATGTTCAAGCTGAAGCTTTCTTCCCCGCTTGATAGGAAGTATATGCGCATTCTCGTCTCTCTGCATTCACTAGCTCTTCTGCTGATAGCAAATAAGTTTTCTTTTCTGAGAAAAAAGCTTGTGAGGAGGCCGATATTTCCTAAGCCGAATACGCAGTATATCAATAGGAAACCCCAGTCCTCATCGTAATTTTAATGTTCCTAAAATTAAAGTTTTAAGCAATAAAGAACAATAAAAAACAACTATGCCTGTTACTCTATATGTAGTTAACCTAATCAGCTGAGACAGGTTTCTTCATTCGGTTCGTCAGTTATAAGGGCTCATCACATCAATATTTACTATTCTTCCACCTTTCTTTTTAATATTTCGAATAACTTCTCCGGAGACTTGGTGTAGAACCTAAGCTTCATTATTCCTTTATCAGTTTCTTGGATAAGCTCCACGAACTTTCTTTGAACATTGTAGTTAAGTTTATATCCCTTCACTGGGAAGCCGATAGCCTGTTTCCCCGCTAGGCCATACATTACTATACCCTCGCTCGTAACAAGGTATCCTCTCGGAGCGTTTATCATGACGGGTTTATATCCTCTCTTCTTCAATCTTCTCTCAATATACCATTGCCCAAGCCTGCTCAAGACGAAGCTTCCTTCAAATAAAACAAGAAAAGCCACTATTACGCCTAACCTGTGGTTCTCGAAGTAGCTAGGAATAGTATTGGTTATTGGTCCATAAGCTATGAAGAAGTAAATCATTACTGGGAACATCAACAACATATTTTGCTGGGCTATTCTCATCTGCTCGGATACCTCAGCCATGTACTCCTTGTCTTGGCTCATCAGTTCATAGGTATTTTTCTCTTCTAATAATATTTTGCCGGACTCGATTTTCGCGACATCAACCTTGGCCTGCTGCTTTGGTCTGGATATGCGCATCATTATGTACGTGAAGACAATAAAGTATAGCAAAACTAGTATCCAATAGGTGGTTCCCCCACGCCCAACTAAACCAGCTATCAACGCGAATATCAATATGGATAGCTGGCTTATCAGCACCTGCTTCTTCGTGCTCATCTGGGGGTAAGACATCGATATTCCGCCTCTTATCAATTCATTTACGAGTATAATGTTTCGTTCAGAATAATATTATTATTGATTCTCCGCTTACCGTGACTCTTTCTTCTCTTGAATGCTCTATGCATAAGTACCTCTCGTTCGCAATAATCCGGTCATACCTATATTCGCCTGGAAAAACAAGCACAAAGAAAATGCCTACACCAGTATTAATCGTATCGAAAACAAACCTTTTACTAAGAGAGGCCTCCAGCTCGCCAAAATCAAGCACATCGTTACTAGCCCTGAGACAAACTGTTCTTTTAGAGTAATGAGTTCTATTGTTGGAGAAAACCCTGTTCTCGAATCCTCTTGCCTCAACGAAACTTCTCCCAAGCCTAACAAAAATATTGCTACCGCTCCTCATAGCCAAGACATCGCCGGTCATCCATATTTTCATAGGTACCGCCAAGGAAAAAATGTATATACAAATATATAACTATTCCATAACGAAAAACCAAATGTAAAATATATTTATGTAATATATTTGTATATAAACAATAAGATTTTAATTTAAATGCACGATCAAACTAGTAATTGAACTCTAAATCTGCTATCTGTATTAGCCCATGAAGATTAGAGGATATTTGAATTTACAACTGAAGGCCTCGCTCTTCAGGGCGGGGATGAGAAGAAAAGCTTATGAGCTTTTCTTGTTTTAATCGAGAGCTGTGGTTGCCCCTAAGCACTTGGATGCGGAGAGCGCAACCACTGATACAAACAGTGATGGGGGGGATCCCTGGCCGCCCCAACTGCTCCTCAGATGACAGATGTAGACCCGAATAGATGCGGGGAACCAGTGAACCCCCAAGGGAATCCTCGCCCTTTAGGGCAGGGAGGAGGTCAGAGAGCAATCCTCTGGCCCAGAGGTTTGAACTACTTAAACAACTAAACGAAACAATTGATTTCGCCAAAAGCGTTATTCAGCTAGATGTTGTCCTGGTTCTTCATGAACACAAAGATGGGCTAAGCGTGGATGAGCTTTGCGTTAAGCTTGGCGAGAGAAGAAAGGCTTTGCTCGATGCTCTTAGGAAGCTTGAGTTAAAGCGGATTATCACCAAAAAAGACGTTGAGGATAAACAGGTAATTGTTCTGACTAAAAAAGGAGTTTCTTGTGTTGAAAAGCTGCTGAATATCCTTCTGCCCAGAACTGAGGTTTCTGGCGCCCAGAGCCTTGATACAAGGTCTAAGAGAGCAATGCTGCTAGATAACCTTGTGGAGTCCCACTACATATATACAGCTATCGTTGCTTTAGGAGAGAAAAGCGACAAGACCCTGAGCCTGGAAAAGCTTGCTGAGGTTATGGGGCTAAGTCCTGAGAGAGCAAAGTCTTATCTAGATGTCTTCTGTCTACCTCCAAACAGAATATTCAGAAGAATACAGAGACCCGGGAAAGGAACCTTTTTATAGATTAATTAGAAGAGGAAGGACTAAAAATTTACTACAGAACACCTGATTTCAGAAGAAAGAAAATTAGACAAAAACTCATAGATAAAGGAGAGATGAGAATTGTTGTGTCATCTTCTCTTTTATCATCAATTATAGGTTACTACCTGTACGATAGCTTTTTTATCCCATTACTTATCTTTCCCCCCAACATTACTGCTCTTGCTCTTCAAGCAAAAGGGTTCTTTGTAATTACTTAGGTGTTTTGCTAATAATAACTAGCATTGGTATACTTGCAGGCGAGTTCCTGATGAACTACATGCTGAGTAGCGCTATAGAAGAGCTATTGAAGACTGTAGAAAAACTGCCAACATAGATTGTTTTTACTATATCTTCGGTCTCTTTTCCCTGACTTTCCTCCTTGCTTCCTCGACTATCTGGTCAACTTTTTCAAGGAAGTCCTGAGGTAGCTTCTGGAATATTGGCTCCGGCTTACTTATTCTGTGGCCAGGCTTAATAGCCAATTTACCTGCTTCTCTGTAGTCGCCTGGATTAATGTCACCTATATTGAGCATAGCAAGGATCCTCCTGCTACTACTAGGTATGAATGGGTTAAGAAGAACCGCTAATGTTCTGGTGATGTTCACAGATATATATATTGTCGTGTCACAGTCCTTCCTGTTTAATTTAAACGTCTCCCACGGTGCTTTCTGGTTAAAGTACTGGTTAGCTTTTCTGGCAAGCTCCACTATCTCATTTAGAGCGTCTTTCAGCCTAACGCTATACATAAGCTCTATTACACTATCAGCTGTTTTCTCTATTTCCTTGACCATCTCGCTATCCGCCTCTCCAAGAGGACCGGGCTCGGGAACCACGCCATTGTACCTGCTCCAAAGGAAGCTCAGAGACCTGTGAATGAAGT
>WYEQ01000035.1 GCA_009904015.1 Desulfurococcales archaeon
CCTTCTCCAATGCAATTCTTATTGGGGCCATCCCTCTTCTCTTGGGATAGATATCGAATCTTCCCTGGAGATGAATGTTGATTAATGGGTTGGGGACAATGCTTACTCCAGCCTGAGCAGCTAGGCCGAATATCCTGTTTCTATAGACAGGGTCCCAGCTATGACTAGCTGTAACGTGTCCAGCCGCGACTCTACCATGATACTTTCTTCTAAACGTCTCTCTAACCACTACCTCGAAGTTTCTGCTCCAAGGATCATCCGTTTCATCAACATGACCATCTATGTCTTTGTTGTACTTCTGGGCCAGGTCAAAGGCTATCTCAACGCTTCTAGCTCCATCAAACCTTGTGTATTCGTTGTGAGGAATCATGCCAACGTTATCGGCTCCAAGTTCTAGTGCTTTCTCTAGGAGCTCGGCGTTCTCTGGTTCTGTCAGTATACCGTCCTGTGGAAAAGCGGTTACCTGTATATTAATTATGTCTTTGAATAGCTCTTTAGCTTTAACTAGTCCTTTAACTGTTGTGAGAGTCTTCTCTGTTGTATCAGCGTGTGTTCTGAGCCATAATGTTCCATAAACAGCCATCCACTTAACTGCCCTCTCTACTCTTGATAGCATTTCATCGATGGTCAGCTTCTTCTTTCTCTCGGCCCATATAGCTATGCCTTCCCACAATGTTCCTGACTCATTGAACCTCGGGTCACCAAGGGTTAGTACGCTATCAAGGTGGAAATGCATGTTAAAAAACGGCGGGATAACAAGGAATCCTCTGGCATCTATCTCTGTTTTTCCATGATAGTTGCTTTCCTCCGTGATTTTAGCAATTTTGTCGTTTTCGACGACGATGGTGTATAGCTTATCCTTCGGTTTGCCTCTAATCCTAGCGTTTTTTATTACGAGGTCATACTCTACCATCTTGTACACCTATTATTATTATTAAGACGAGGAAATATTTAATGTTAATCATCTATAATTAAATAATGAGATGAAAAAAGAAAAAAGATTAGATTTTGGCGTATTTTTTCATTGCGTAGCTAAGCACTAGATATATGATGGCGCTTAGGAAGAAGCCGTAGTACCATGTTAACTCAATGCCGGGCACCGGTATTCCATAATAGTATTGCATATTTCCTTGAGCTGCAGCTATAACGTACTCTATCAAAATACCAAGCACTAGGCTCATAACGCCTATCCAGTTGATGCCTCCCGAGTACCAGTACTTTGATTTCGGCGAGAACTCGTAGAGGTCTTTCAAATCGTACTGTCTCTTCCTAATTACCCAGTAATCCATCACCATTATGCCGGCTATTGGTCCAAGCCACATCGAATAGTACCAGTTGAAGTTCAGTAGTGTATAAGCTACATCCAGTGACTTCTTCCAGTTATATATGCTGTAGGGGCCGATAACAATCCATGCAAGAATAGTAGCTATCGTTACAGCCATCTCCCATCTAACCCTTGCTATCCTGATAACAGCGTTGGTCGCGGCGGGAACATCGCCAGTCACGTTTGTGCTTCCAGTAGCTAGAGTCGCGAAGAGTAAACCGAAGAAGGCTACAGCCGCGCTGGGGGTGTACTTAGCAATGATGTCTATTGGGCTGTGTATACCGCCGGTTAATGATGTTGCTATAAAGCCTAAAACTGTACCAATCACTTGCGGAACTATTAATCCTAGTATATGAGCTACAGGCAGCGAGCTAACAGATTTGTTAAATCTCGTCAAATCGCTCACGTTCAAAGCTATTGTTGACCACCAAGCTGTCTGCACTGCTATCATTAGGAAGAAGTTGCTACTGGTCCATCCAACCCCTCCCTCGGTCCACCCAGGAACGTGTCCAGGCAAGCCGGGCAGTCTCGCGAGATAGATGGTGAACCACGCGAAGAATATCATTAGTAAAGGTCCTGCAACTGTGTCAAGATACTTAATACCCTTTATCCTCTTGTACCCGAATGCCCAGACGAAAGCTAAGTAGACAATGAAAGTAATCGGCGTGTACCTTAGGCCGTGCTCAACAACCCAATCCGCCGGCTTACCAGCTATTATCAAGACCATCTCGGTTATGGCCCATGCAGCTATGTACCCATCAATGCCGTACCAGAAGATGCTTACTATTGCTCTTATGACTAGTGGTAAAATGGAGCCTTTGTGCCCAAATGCTGGTCTCAGCTGGACGGGGAACGGTATTCCGTACTTTACGCCAGGTATACCGTTAAAGTACATTATCAACGCCACTACCGCATTCCCGATGAACGCTGCAACTACTGTCTCAGCTAGGTTGAGGCCGAGGATCTGGCTCAGCCATCCAAGGAAGAAGATTGATGTCGTGATGGCCATAGACAGTATCATTAAGGTGTAGGATAAAGTGCCCGTTGTTCTCTCCTCCGGCTTAGATGGCCATAAGTCTTTGTGGTCCTTTATGGTGAGGCCTTCCAGCTCTTTTGGGAGTTCCGACAAGATATTTCACCATTTTTATTTATAATTATTATATGATGATATTAAATAAAAACATTTTGTTTGCTTATAGCTTCCTTCGCTTATTTATGGTTACAGGCTTGGTTGAGAATCTGAGGAAGCTCCCAAAAGAACACAGAGTTGGATTAACTATTCTAAGCTACAGGAGACTGGAGCATTGGATTGACTGGCAGTGCGGAAAGCAGAGGGGTACCCATAATCACCGTTAAACCCAGAGGCACATCATCAACGTGCTCAATATGTGGCTCAAAGCTTATTGAGAACATCTATAGAAGATTGAGGTGTCCTAGATGCGGGTTCGAAGCCGATAGAGATACAGTAGCAGCATTAAACATTGAGAAGAGAGCACTTGAAAAAATGGGGGGATCCCTGACCACCCCGACTGCCCCGCAGATGACAGATGTAGACCCAAACAGATGAGAGGAACCAATGAAACCCCTAAAGGGAACCCTCGCCCTTCAGGGCGGGGAGGAGGTCAGCTCCAGAAAACATTGATGATTATGTATTGTTATTAGAAACCAGGTAGTGGGGCCGCGGGGATTTGAACCCCGGACCACGAGGGCCCAAGCCTCGCATCCTACCAAGCTAGACGACGGCCCCTTTGAGATACACTCCAAAATATTTTCTATTTTGTTTATTTTTTGAGGGAGTTTTATTTATTTTAACTTTTTTCTTTCTGAGTTTTAGTGTACATAAATGATGATGGAGATGCCGTAAAGTCATGAACAATGCTTTAAAGGGGATACTGATTCTTTTTGCCATTACTTTTCTATGGGGAACAAGCTTCCCAGTTATAAAGATCGTTGTGTATGACCAGTCACCATTTATTTATACTGGTTTCAGAGCGTTGTTCAGCTCAACCGTGCTTGTTCCTATTTTGATTTTCGATTTCGCCAAGAATGGCTTGGATAAAAACAGTATCAAAGCAGGCATTCTCACAGGGATAATGTATTCCCTCGGCATTTTCTTTCAGGGATGGGGCACACAATACACTAGTGCTAGTAACAGCGCGTTTCTCACTAGTACAAGCGTTATAATAGTTATAGTTATAGAGACTCTCCTAAAAAAGAAGTTCAGCAAAGAAGTCGCAATGGCGGGTCTGGGGGCTGTCATAGGCGTTTATCTTCTTACGGATACTAGTGGGGATTTAACTACCGGAGATTTACTCGTTCTTGTCTCAGCGCTTTTTTGGTCACTGCAAATACTATTTATATCTTACCTCAAGTTTGATAACTACAACCAGTTTGTTTCTGTTATGTTGCTTTTTCCGCTGGTTTTTCTGTTGAGTCTGCTTAGAAAAGACTATTCGGCGAGCCTAGCTCTCAGTAGTGTAATATGGCTTGCGTATCTCGGCATAGTTGTTGGGGTACTATCCTCTTATGGACAGGTTGTCGGTCAAAGGAAGGTTTCAGCTTCTATCTCAGCTATTATCTATCAAATGGAGCCGTTATTCGCTTATATTCTCTCCTACTTGTTCCTGGGAGAAAGTTACTCTTTAAAAAAAGGTCTTGGAGCAATCATTATTTTCATGTCTTGCCTCTACGCATCATATTATAAGGTTAAGAAGGAAAATCAGGTATAGTTACTCTGACATTGTCGATAACTACGTAGGGTAGAATGAATGGGTTTTCTACCTCCCACCATTTTATCTTGTATCTCTCCTTGCCTATGGTCCTTATGTTTCTGAGTAGCTGGGGGTAGCTCGACGATATTCTAGCTTTTCTAAGTAGCCCCTTGAACTCCCCGTTTTCAATGAGTATAATGGCGTCCCTCGCGACTGTGCTGAACTCCCCGGTCGTGTAATTCTGGAAACGTGTGTACCAATTATTGTTTAGAAGAACTCCTTTTTTAGTATCCTTTATCATTTCCTCCAGGCTTGCGTCACCCTCTTTTATCTCGAGGTTCCATGGAGTTGGCTCTATCCAGCCTGCATTGCCGGTGCTCCTTGCTCCAAATAACCTTGCTGTAGCTGTATTGTGAAGAATGTTCTTTAAAACCCCCTTCTCTATTATAGGCTTGTTATAAGTGCTTACTCCTTCAGCATCAAATGGCGTGTTGAAAGGCAGCTCTATGTTTCTTGGATCGTCATAGAGGCTTAGTTCATTTGTTGTGATTTCTTTTTCTAGGTCGCTTGGCTTCAAGAAGCTAAGACCATTTTGTATAGCGAAGGCACTGGACATGTAGGCTAGGAGGCTGAATAAGTTGCCGGCCACCATTGGTGATAGTATCGCAGTATATTCTCCTTCTTCTGGCTTTAAGTATGGTAGCTTTAGACTAGCATAGAACTCGGCGTTATCAAGTGTTTTTTCAACTAGGCCTTCATCGTAAAATGTGGACGAGAATGCCCACTGACCGCTTCTTTCTCCGCGAAAGATTCTGAAGTAACCGTTAAAGAACGTGTTTGCGTGTTTTCCAGTAAAGCCTGTGCTTGTTCTCAGCATTATTTCTCTCTTCCCAAGTGAAATCATGCCTGCAATTTCTGTTTCGTTTCTCGTTCTTGACGAGACTAGTTCCATTAGCTTGCCTAAGTTGCTTTGGGCATCAATTACTTTTTTATCCAGCGAGGGCAGAGCATCGTGTGTTTTTGTTGAGGGAAACTCAGGTAATAGCTCTGTTTCCCTTATTTTTTCCAGTTTCTTTAAGCTGTTCTCTATGAATACGTCTAGGTCCTCCTCGTTGGGGTTCCTCAGACCCGCCACAAATGCCTTCTTATCTTTTATAAGGTACAATCCTAACTCGTACATATTCCATGATTGAGTAACACTTGGCTGCGAGTTTGCGTATTTAATCATTGTTTCATCAATTAAGGTTAGCAGCAGCGCGTAGGCATTTACTCTTGACTCCAGCTTATTTGATATTTTATCAAGCATATCCTCGAAGTAACTGCTCTTCATAATATTCTCACCTTTCTAATTCTTATTGGTGGTCCACCGAACCACACGGGCACACCTTGGGAAGGCTCGCCCTTCCCGCACGTGCCAGCGTGAAAAACCAGGTTTTTTCCAACAGCATCGATGCTACTATATATCTCTCCGGTCGTAGCCTCGAGCACCGGGTTCTTTACCAAATCCTTTATTTCTCCATTCTCTATTAAGTAAGCCTCAAGGCCAACGTACCTGTTACCCCATCTTTCATCATCAATGTTCCACTCCATGTAGCTCTTCATGTAGATTCCATAATCGATATCCTTTATTAGCTCATCCAAGCTATGATCCCTTGGCTCAATGTAAGTGTTCGACATCCTAATTATTGGTTCGCTAAATGCATCCATAGCTCTCGCTGACCCATTGCTTCCCTTACCAAACAAGTATCCCGTGTATCTGTTGTGGAGATACTCGTTGATGACCCCATTTTTGTATAAGTACTTCTTCCTAGCTGGAACAGCTTCATCATCATACAGGAAAAACCCATTGCTTCCAGGTATCGTTGGATCATCCACGACGCTTACGATTTCAGACCCGATCCTTGTTCCAATAGAGGTTGGTTTAATGAAGCTTTTGCCTGCTTGCGCAGCTTCTCTGCCGAGAATTCTGTCCGCTTCTGATGGGTGTCCGCTTGACTCATGTGCTAGTAGCCCGACTATTTCGTCTCCAAGCACTACATCCATTCTCCCTTTTGGAGATGGTTTAGCTTTCCTAAGTATCTTATCCAATACGTACACATCTTCGTACTGTCTGCCCTTAGCCACGAATTCCTCAGCTAGCTCAGAGCCTCCGCTGGCAGCGTACTCGTACCACTTATTTATCGAGTTGCCATCGTTATACTCGACTAGATTGAAGAAATAAAACACCCTTGGAACATAGCTCTCCACGAATCCGCCGTCACTGTTAACTATTACCTTGTACTCCTTGCTCCAAGATAAATTCTGCATGTATACAGGTATTTTTGAGTGTATATCAGCACTTTTTATTTTATCCCATGAATCCATTAGTAAATTGATCATTTCCTCTGTTGATAGGTCATCGATTTTTTTCTTCTCAATCACGCTTACCTTTGCTCTACCTAGCTTTTCGTTAGAGAAGATAATTTGGTTCTTCATGTGGACGGATGCTTCCCTAGCTTGGGATACCGCTCTCTCCACGGCTTTTAGAACATCCTCTTTACTTAAGGAATAAGTAGAGGAAAAACCTAGAGCGCCCTTAAAAACAACTCGAATAGCTATGCCTCTACTAGATGCGAGTGTTGTTCCAATAATTGCATCGTTTCTTGCTATTACCCCCTGTCTTTCCAATAAGTGGAATCGCGCCTCGGCATATGATGCTCCTAGGCTTAAGGCTTTTTCTTCGGCTGAATAAAGAATATCTAATATATCTTCATTACCCAGGAACATGCGAATCAACTCTCAATAGATGAAAAGATTTTATACGCAAATAGTTTATAAAATTCTCCATATTGACTGTTAATAGAGGGTGTGATTTTCGATGAGCTTGGAGGAAAAGCTATTGGTGACAAAAGAGCAGCTAGCGCAGATTATAGCGGAACTCAAGAAATGGAATGCTCCAGCTACAGTATTGTTATCGTTGTACATACCTCCCGGCAGACCTGTAAGCGATGTAATGAATCTGCTGAGAGAGGAGTACAGCATAACTGATAACATAAAATTGAAGAGAACGAAAACAGCTGTTCAAACAGCTCTGGCTATGGCGATGGATAGAATATCGAATATCCAGAAAATCCCGAAGAACGGTTTGGTGTTGTTCTGCGGAGTTGACGTGGATACCGGAAAGGATATCTGTATAATGTTCAGTCCACCGGAGCCTGTCCAGATATACTTTTATAGAACAGATAAGTGGTTCCACACAGAGCATCTAGAGGAAATGCTTAAGGAAAAAGAAGTGTATGGCTTGATAATTATTGAGAGAGATGAAGCAACTATAGGATTGCTTAGAGGTGGGCGAATAGAGGTTTTAGCGAACTTCATGAGCTATATCCCCGGTAAGCACAGCAAGGGTGGGCAAAGCCAGAGGAGATACGATAGGATAATAGACCAAATGATAGAGGACTTCTACAAAGAAGTAGCTGAAAGAGCGAATGAGGCCTTTCTACCTCTACTGGAACAAGGAGTGCTAAAGGGAATTATAATTGGTGGTCCAGGTTTTAGTAAAAAAGACTTCTACTCTGGCGAGTATCTCGACTTCAGGCTCCGAAAACTCGTTTTTCCACAACTAATAGATGTCTCGTATCAAGATGAGGCAGGCCTAAGAGAGCTTGTTCTCAAGGCAGAAGACTTGATAAAAGGCCACCAGTACATAGAAGCAGTCAAAGCGGTAGAAGAACTAAAGCTTCACATGGCAAAAGCAGACGGATTAGCTGTATTCGGCGAAGAAGTTTTCCTAGCAGCGGAAAGCGGAAACCTATCAGTCATAATCGTGAATGATGATTATCCGAGAATAGAGGAGGTCAAAAATATTGCTGAGAAAACAGGTGCGAAGATCGTGATAGTTCCATCATCTATGCCCGAGGGTTCATGGCTTAAAAGTGCTTTCGGAGGAATAGCTGGCTTACTGAGATACAGGCCTTTTCAATGAAAAGCTTTAGTAGCTAAAAAGCTCTAGAATAGTACTATTAAGCTCTGCTCTTAATCCGGCTGTATTCAGCTGGTAAACTCCTCAATATGCTGGACGCCACCATTATGTCTTTTATGTTTATTTTTTCTTTAGGTGTATGGGAAAGCTTAGAGTCCCCTGGACCGAATGATACGATATGCTCTGTTATTGGATAGAGAACATTCATATCACTTGTGCCCATTTTCTTTATGTAGTTAACCTTCAACCCCTCCTTGATTATGCTTCTAGCCAAAGATTGCACGAGTATATCGCTTGGTTTAACCTCTACGGGAGGCAAGTAAGATATTTTCTGGATGCTACAGTTAGTTGGTATCATGGATTTTAGCTTATCTAGCAACTCATTTGCTATTTTTTCTTCAGAGAATCTTATGTCATATAGGAGCTGGCCTTTCGATGGGACAACATTGGACATGCTCCTTGACACTATCTTCGTGGGTGTAACTAATACTTTGTCTTGCCCAAGCGTATCAGCGATTTTCTCCATTAGCAGAATAATGTTTGTTAGGTATTGGATAGGGTTTACCTGTGACGATGTTGCTGCGTGTTGATTTTGTCCTTTACAATCGATACGCAAGAGAATACGTCCCCTGTAGCCAATACATATTTGGTTATTGCTTGGCTCACCTATTACAACATTGCTCAGTTTTTTCGTATTTTCTAACAAGTAGCGGGCCCCCCGCGAGTCTGATTCCTCACCGACTAATCCATAAACTTTTATGCATGGATTACGCGATTCATACAGAGCATCTATCATCGCTAATAACGGCCCTTTTGCATCAACGGCTCCTCTACCATAAACGAAATCATCGAGAATTTTAGGTTTGATGTATGGCTTCACAGTATCTATATGTGAAATATAATAAAAAACTTCGGAGTCGCATACTCCATCTTGTTCCAGGATAACATTGCCTACTTCATCTATCCTTGTTTTTAATCCAAGGGCACCGAACTTCTCTTTGATGTACTCAGCTACTTTTTGCTCCGTACCAGACATTGAGGGTATTTGAACTAATTCGAACAGAATTTTCTTCAGTAACTCTTTCTCCATTAGCTTCTTCCCAGCACTCCTTGATGCCTTTTGTAAAGACTTCTATATCTCTCTTTGTTATTAAAAATGACGGCAGAAGCCTAACCGTGTTTCTGGCTGCTCTGGAAATAATTACTCCTTTCTTGATTAAACATGAGAAGATAAAGTTTATCTGGGCATGCTGACTTATGCCAATCATCAATCCTTTTCCCCTTACGCTTGCGTGTGACACATCTCTTATTGCTTCTTGAATTTTATTTATTAAATACTCGCTTTTTCTCTGAACCTTACTTTCCACATCAAGCTTAAAATAAGCTTCAATAGCCCCAGCGACACCGGCAGCCGCTATTGGGTTAAAACCAAACGTGGAGCCGTGCTCATGGGCTTCCAGTTTCGATGATATCTCTTCCCTTGCAAAAACAACGCTTACTGGTACACCGCCCCCTATTGATTTTCCGGCCAGAAGAATATCAGGTTTGACATTATAATGCATGAAAGCCCATAGCTTACCCGTTCTTCCAAAACCAGTTTGTATTTCATCAATAATTAGTGGGGCATCGTTTGCCTGACATTTCTCATACAGAGTTTTCAAGAACTCTTCTTTTGCTGGGATTACTCCGCCTTCCCCTTGTATAACTTCTATTATTACGCCTGCCACGTTTTCAAAAGAAGCATTATCCAATGCATATACATCATTATATGGTAAAATTAAAGTGTTGTTTAGCAATGGGAAATCCTTGTTATAAGCTGGGTTACTACTTGTTATCGATAAAGCACCAAGAGTTCTTCCATGAAAAGAATTGGTGAAGTAAACAACTTTTTTGTCCTTTCCTTTGTATTTGTACAACAGCTTTAATGCTAGCTCGACGGCCTCGCTTCCTGTGTTCAACAATGCTAAGCTGTCAAGATTTTTGGGAGCAATCCTGGCTAAAGACTCCAAAGCCTCTTCCTTTATAGGTGACTTGAATGATGGTGGAAGTATATATATAGTTGATAATGCTTCTTTTATTTTTCCGAGAACAAATGGATTACCGTGCCCCAAGAAGCCTATGCCGTTTCCAGTGTTAAAATCAACGTATTTCTTCCCCGAAGAATCCCAAACATATTGTTTTTTAGCCTTTACAATTTCTATTGGGTAGAATTTTTGAAAAGAAAAAAGCTTGATATTCGAATCTGGCAATAAGGCATCACCCTTTTGTTATTCTCCCCAATCCTCACCTACATTTTCCAGCAGCTTTAGCGACAACGTCCCGTTATTATTAACTACCTCAAGCATAGCTCCACAGTCGTGTTCGTATATCTCGCCTGGAAGAGCATCGTCTGGTATGTTTATTGGTCCACTACAGATTGGACAGGTTAGTTTAACCATAGAGTACGCACCTCGATTGTTGCTTGTTTAGTATTTGATAATTAAAAAAACGCCTCTCATGATAACTTTACTGAAAGAAAAGTCACGCTCAGAACAAGTTATTTATTCATAAAGATGTTTTCATCTTAGATGATAATTTTGAGATTAGTAGAGAATTTATTTATTCATGACTAAAAGATTAGCTGGGATGAGGCTTGGGCATCTGTCCTCATAGATTCGGGCCAGCAGGTAAACCTATAGAATTTAAGGGAGACTTAGCTGATATTCCTGCTTTTCTGAAAAGCATTGGTCTTAACGCAATGGAGTATGAAGCCGTTAGAGGAGTGAACATAAAGAAAGAAAACGCCGAAGTTTTTGGGCAAAAAGCAAGAGAGAATGATGTGCTCCTCAGTCTTCACGGCCCATACTACATTAATTTGGCTTCTCCTGAGGAAAAAACCGTGCAGGCTAGTGTTAGAAGGATATATGAGTCTCTAAGGGCCTCGCACTGGATGGGCGCATACGCCGTTGTTATTCATACAGGATACTATGGGGATTTAAACCCAAGCGAAGCTATTAGATTAGCTATAAAAGGATACAAGGAAGCCCTCGAGCAGGCCTGGAGCGATGGATACGTGTTTCCATCCGTATCTCCAGAGACAACGGGTAAGACAACTCAAATCGGCACGGTTGAGGAGGTAGTCAAGATATGCTTGTCTCTTGGGAAAAAATGTAGACCAACAGTAGATTGGGCTCATATATATGCTAGAACTAAAGGAGAACTTATACAAAAGGTAGATGATGTCATTAAAATAATAGAGTATATAGAGAGCAACCTTGGAAAAGACGCAGTATCGCCTCTACATACCCATTTTTCAAAGATCGAGTTTGGGAAAGGAGGGGAGAGAGAGCACCACACTTTGGAGGAAGAGCTTTATGGCCCTAGCTTCGATGTAGTGGTAAAGGCCTACAAAGAAGTTGGCGTCACCGGAACGTTTATTTCAGAGTCACCTATTTTAGAGAAAGATGCTTTGTTAATGAAGAAGATATGCGAAGATATTTACTAAAGTTTTCTATTGTTTCCTGGTCTCCCTGTATGACCTAAATAATAATGGTGCCAAGATAAAACTGAATATCACTATAGCTAGTATTAAAACCTCGATTAGACCAACGGAGAATCTAATTAAAATCAGTAACCAGATTATTAGCAATAAAAAGGCAATAGGCAATAATAACTGAACTTTATTCAATGTTATCGCCCACAGCATCCAGCGCGTCCTCGAGGTAAGTGTTCGACCACGATGCAACAAGGCTCCTGACCGGTTGTATGTCCTCCAAGGAAAAATCAATATCCATGCCATCAATGTCCTTGAATGTACCATTAAGCTCTCTCAGTATTCCCAGAGCTGCTGCTAAGTCAATGTTCCTTAGCTTTGCTCTTGCATCAATAAATAAATCGATTTTCCGTAAAGAAAGATAAACTAAATCTAAAGCAACACTTCCAAGGCTTCTTGCCTTAATTTTCCCGTATTTTTTCGCTAATGCAGCGTGAATCTTGCTGTGTATGCTCATGGCCTCAGGTTCATCTCCATAGAAAGCGACAACGATGAAATCAGTGAAGGAACGCGCAGGGGGAGACTCAATTTTTGTCTCTCCAATATAAACCCCTCTATCCACCGAGAAGCTAATTGGAATGGGATCAAGAACAGGTACAACAGCACCAGCGACAAGGTCTTTCAGTGTTGCCTGTCCTCTGCTTCTCTGAGCGAAAGCTATGCTTATACTAAACCATGGAATACCCAGTGAATAGTTAATTGAACCGTCAAGAGGGTCTATAATAGCTATTAAATCTGAATCGCCCACCTCAATAACCCCTGTCTCTTCCGTAACTATTTTTCCCTTAAAGCCTAATTCTTTGAGTTGATTAACGATGTAGTTTTCAGCTAGTAAATCAGCTTTTATTGTTTCGTTTTTCTCGACCTCAGAAAGTTCATTTCCAATTAAGGTGTACTCGTTCTTAAGTTTAGTAGCTGTTTTTACGCCGATGAGCACGGCTAATTCCCTTAGCTTGCCGGACCCGATTTCAGCTCCCACGATGAACACCTTTTTAAATATTTAAATAATGATATTGGGTTGTAAACATATTTTATAGGTTATCCCTAAAGTCTGCATATATACAAGTATCCTGTTTAAAGCATGTATTAGTAATTCGTCGCTTATGCCTGGAACGCCTGCTGCTAATCCAAGCACAACTCTGCTATCTATATCTATAGAGGTTAAGCGCGAGTCTCTATGTGGGAAGAGATGAACAACTACATCTTTTGATAAGAGGATAGGTAATCCTTTAGGGAGTATTTCCTCGTCTTTTCCAATTGGGTAGAATTTTTCTCCCCCGTTGCTAATAGTTAATTTCAGGTTTCCCGGGAGCTTGTTGACATCGTATAGGCCAATTGAAACCATAGTTTCAGCGCTAGCCAGGTTACCAGCATCGACGACTGGCTCGATGGCGTCTATCCCCTTCCCGCTCAAGAGCCTTCGTGCTAGAGCCTCTCCAGCTGGCCTTGTTTTTGTTGGGTCAATACCTATTTTCCAGTAGAAGTCCCTATAAGCCCTCACAACAGGATGACTCTTAAGGTTTTCAAGGGTCTTTATATCAATTAGTAGCTTTGCTTTGATTTTATATAAGGCTTCATTGTAGACTTTTAAATAATGGTCATTCATAGCTGGTTTTTTATCTACCGAGAAACACATCACGCCTAGCTTCACTCCGAGTGCTTTTGTAGCAGAATCTACTTCGATCTTTTTTCCCATACACTCCATACACTTATTCACTAACAGTTTTTTATTCCGTAGATACTAAAAATCATTTCCATGGAGAAATACTGTGACTGGTAATAAACAAATAATGATTTATATAATAACGCACAATGACCTGGACGGCGTTGCTAGCGCGGCTATTTACCTCTCATTAGCGAGAAGGATATTCAGCAACAATAATGTAGAGATTCACTTCGTAGAACCAAGCGGCTTGCTCAATCTACTTCAAAAAAGCATGAAGATAGACGATAACAGTATAGTTGCCTTAATGGATTTAGGAATGAATGAGTCGATATTGCCGGAATTATCACACTATCTGTCGAGCCTCTCTAAGAGGAATATTAGGATTGAGTGGTATGACCATCACGTTTGGAGTGAAAAGTGGATTGAAGCTTTATCATCAGTAGGCGTAGCAGTTTTTATTGATAAATCCACTTGTGGCGCGGGCGTCGTATATAGATATTCTTTCCCCGGCGTTGAGAGAGAAGAGTGTCACCCAATGCTTGTGGAGGCGGTCTGCGGCGCTGACCTGTGGTTATGGGATAACCCGATATCTCCACTACTTTATAGAGCAACACGAATGCCTAGAGGAAAGAAGGGCGATAGCTTTAGGCGCTATCTCGTGGAGGAGTTCAGTAAATGCAGATTACTAAATGATGAGCTAATAAACAAAGCTGAAGCTAACCTAGACGCTGAGCTGTCAGGGTACAAGAAAATACTACGTGAAACACAAGTAATCAATATATGCAACGAGAAGATCGGCATTTTATACAAAGAACTTGATCACCCCGGAATTAGCCTATCGGCAAACTACCTTCTGGGAAAGCTGGAGCTTGACTTAGCTGTTGTGGTTAAGCCTGACGGCTCAGTTAGTTTTCGATCAAGAAAAGGAATAGCGAGGAAGTACGCTTTGTGCTTTGGTGGCGGGGGTCACCCTAACGCTAGTGGTGGGAGGGCTGATTTATCGTTGATTCAAAAGTTCTTGTCGTTAATCCCGTTTCTTAAGAAGCGCGTTCTTCTCGGCTATGTTAAAAGGAAGCTCACTAGCTGCTGCTAGCAAAGCTTCCTCACAGCTCTTTTAACTATGATTTCACAAGGTTCTTGGTACGGCAAACCGGGCATACCCTTGTTATCTGAACCACTTTTTCGCTATCCATGCCGCTTTCTATCATCTTTTTTTCTATATACTCAATTCTTCTTCTTGAGCCCACCGGGGAGCCACAATAGATACAATTAATCATCTCATCGTGAGCTAGAGTTTTATAGCCATTATAAGTTAGAAGAGGCTCGAATCGCGATATAGCTTGGGTGGGGCAAGCGTACATGCAGTTGTAGCAGCCTTGGCAATAGTTCAGCTTTAGTAGCAGCCTTGGCAATTTTGGTTCAGATTCAAGCTCGAGCGCTTCGTAAGGGCAGGATTTAACACATGCACCACAGAATATACATTTTTGATTCTCCACGATTGGAACAAATGACCGTATTGAATCTGGCTTGTAGCTCGAGAGCCCCTTTCCCTCAGCTTGTAGAAGCATGCTTAGTTGAGGAACTAGGTTCTTAGAATCAATGTTTGTTTGATTAGCTTTCTTCTTGGTTTTCAGAGCTTCATTTATGAATTCATCGTCAACTTCTTCGTTAGTTATTGCGTAGAACACGTTGTTTAGATACAAGTTTTTGATGTCTTTCTGTATATAACTTAAGTATGGATTTAGTGGTCCGAGGAGAAATGCCGGCACCCCATATATTCTATGTAAGAGTGGAAGCCACCAAGGAACCATCGAATTGGTAACCGGTATCCCCAACACATTATTGCTCCATTTTGATATCACAGCGTATGCTTTCTCTTCGATGCTTAAAGCGTAGTATAGAACCACCGTAGATATAGGCCTGTTGCTTAATGAAGCAAGAAGACTTTTAATCCCATCAAACGGCAACAAAGGGTTCTCAAGAACCTGAACAGGAAGAAAAGAGTAGCAAACACCGCACTCGTTACATCTAGATTCAACCATTGAGACCAAGTCTTCCAGTAAAGCTCCATAAGGGCATATTTTTGAAAACAAACGTTTTGCATCGCTGTTTAATAGATGAAGACTAGGCCCAGGTATAGGTCCATTAATATATTCTTTAAGGCTTCTCCATAAAGAAAAAATCTCTCTTCTACTTACAGCTTTGCTCCTGCTGATTCTTGATGGAGGAACCCCCAGTTTGAGCCTCTCTCGCAAAAGGATACGGATAGCACTGAGCAAGTCATCATCTATATCTGCGTTGTATGCATGAACATGGAAATGTTGCCAAACAAAGGATTTTTCTCTTAGGATTCTGTAGGCAGGGATAGGTCTCTTAAGCAAAATAATTCCTGCTGATAAATTTTCAGTAGCATCAATGAGTTCTTTCTCATCGCCAATAATAATGGTCTTTATATCCGTCAAAGAAGCCCAACCTAGTTCAAAAACTATTAATCATGTGGTTTATGTTTAAAATATCCATTACGACATAAAATATTTGGCGATAGGTAAGGGGGCCCGTGGCCCAGCCAGGATAGGGCACCGGCCTGCGGAGCCGGTGGTCCGGGGTTCAAATCCCCGCGGGCCCGCCATTAAGAATTTAGGAAAGCTAAAGTAAAGTTTATAATAATAATAATTATTTGAAGTATTGGTTTCCATGAAAAAAGTAACTAAGCTTTGCATGACAAGAAGATTTAAAAAGTTTAGCTAGACGCTTAGCTAAGTATTATATCAATATTACTCAGTGATTTCTATGTATTTCGATAAGAATTCAGATATAATTTTCTCCGCTATTTTCTCTACTTCTTCATCTGAGAAGTCAAGAGAAGGTAGTTTACTTATTCCCTCTTTAGCTACTGTAACTTCGTATGTAATGTTTATTCCTTTCTGTCTCAATACATTGGATGCACACATTAACTGACAGCCATTAATTGATATGACGGCTTTTGAGTTTTTAAATAGCTCTATATGTGTCTTGCTACCTGCACCAACGGCGGAGAGACAACACATTCTAACTACGTTCGGAAACTGTTTGGTTAATCTTCTAGCGACTTCATTGCCTATTTGCCCAACGCTTGATGCACCATCGCAAGCAACAATGATGATTAAGTCTTTGGCATGCGTAGCGCAGTGAGGTAATAATTGGTATCTACCGGAGGAAGTTAGCGAATCGTTCACTCTTAATCACTTTTGTGATTTGATGTGATTTCTAACAATCAAAAGATAATTTAAGATTAGTTAATATTTTTTTATTTATTTACCACAATTAACTATTTTTGGAAATCAACGATGTTTTGCTTGGCGAAAAGGCGAGTAGGAATGTTAACTTTAAATTTTATAAAAACAGAAAAGAAAGAAAATAATTGTGTAGTTATGGTTCTGGAAACCTCATAGCCTTGAAGAGGTTGTGATTAGTGGTTGATTATATTATTCAAAAAGTAGTTGAAGATATCTATATTCTTCGCTTGAATGACTCCTCGACGAAATACTTTGAGGCATTGTGGGAGATCCCGGAGGGCGTAACGTATAATTCCTTCGTGGTTTTTACCGATGACAGAGTTATAGTAATGGATGGGTGGAAGAAAGGTTATGAGCAAACATACATTGAAGCTCTAAAGGAGGTTGTTGAACCAGGTAATATTAATTACATAATAGTCAATCACAGCGAACCCGACCATAGCGGTACTATTCCAACCTTAGCTAAGGTAGCTAAGCAATCCTTAATTTTGGGTCACAGGATGGCCATAGAAATATTGCGTTCGTTTTATGGTCTGGAGGCAAAATACAGGCCGGTTAATGATGGGGAGCTCGTGAAGATATCAGAGGGAGATACTATAGTAACTCATCATGTTCCGTGGCTTCACTGGCCAGACACTATTGTTAGCTATTTTTTAGAGAAAAAGACCTTGTTTTCTTGCGATGTTTTTGGGTCTTATGGGATACCGAGCCGCGTTTTTTACGAGGAACTCGGTGATGATGAGAAAAGGCTTTTCAATCATTATGCCAAGAAGTATTTTGTTAATATAATTGGCAAGTACGTGGATTGGGTAACTAAAAATCTTTTGAAACTTTCACCTTTACTCAACAATATCGAAATTGTAGCTCCTGGTCATGGTCCTATCTACAAGAATGTTGAGACCCCGCTTAGTTTGTATAGATATCTGGGTTCTAAAGCCATTGAGAGGAGAAAAACAGTTATTGTATATGCATCAATGTATGGTTTCACGGAAAACATCATTAATACGCTTATAGAGGAAATAGAAAAGAAAGGGATACATCCACTAGTTTTTAGGATAACGGATAAGAACCAGCCTGTATATAGTGAGTTAATTACAGAGCTTTTTGATGCCGAAAACATAGTTATAGGGACGCCCAACTACGATTCAGATATCTATCCATCAATAAAATACGTTGTTGAGCTGATGAAAGCCAAGATTCCTCCGGACAATAAAAGAATAGTGCTATTGTCGTCATATGGTTGGGGGGCCGTTGCAGCGAGAAAATTAAATGACGTTCTCTCTGAAAAAGGCTTTAGGGTTGTGGATATAGTTGAGTTCAAGGGTAGACCTACAGAAAATACAGTTGACTTCCTTAAACGAGTAGTTGAGAAAATAACTTAATAAATACTTACTAGCGAAAACCTCGCTCATTTAAGGAAGAGCTCAGAGCATAATGGCTATTGTTAAAGAAATCAGGCTTAAAGGTAAACCAAACCTCAGTAGAATCTTTATCGCTTGGTCTATCTTTACTCTACCAAGTGAGTATGATAACACGGTTATAACTCCCACGACTGCAAAGTATTTCGCGATTGACAAAAGTAAGAAGGGTAATCCCTTTCCATTATATGGTAGTGGTATAATCATTGAGGAGAAAATATAGAACATAAGCGTTAACTCCGCTTCATGTATAAGTATGTACAACGAGAGTAGAGGGCCACTTAGCTCCGAAACAAGTCCTCCAGCAATCTCTGTTTCAGCCTCAGAAATATCGAGTGGCTTTAATGAAAGCTTCGAAAATAAAGCTAGCCCGAAGGAAAGACATGCCAATATGTATGACATTATTTTTGCCACATTAGATATGCCATTTGAGCTCAGAGATAAATACCTTGACAGAGCCTCCCCGAGAGAGTAAGTGCCAGGGGCAATTAGTTCAACTAGACTAATTATAGAAATGGCTAGCACAGGTTCCGATAAGAAAAACAGGTTCAAGTACCTTGAGCTGCCGATTCCGGGATAAACGGAGTGGGTACCATAACCTAGCAGCAGTATGGCTATTGATGCGTAGACTGTTAGGTATAGAAAAACAAAAACATCGTAGTTTGTTCTTAAAGGCGTTAGCGAGAGAGGCGTTATAAGAATGGCTGCAACGAGCGAAAAGAGACCTATTAGACCAATGAAGACTAGCCCTCTCACAGGAGCGTGTTTATGAATCGTTACTTCTTTTCTGAAAAGCTTAGCTATGTCAGCAAAAGGCTGAAGTAAGCCATATGGACCAACGTATTTTGGCCCGACTCTTCTTTGAATGCGAGCTATAATTTTTCTACGGTACCACTGTGTAATAAGCGAGAACGTAACAAGAAACAGCAAGCCTGGATATACAATAAATGACAACAATATCTCGCTCATCATATTATCATCCCTTAAGATACGCGATTATGAAAATAATCATTAAGACCACGAGGAAGGGTAAAGATAACAAAAACCAGTCTCCCCAGTAACCTGTCTGTATATATTTATATATTGCGTCATAGAGTTTTCCAAAAATTCTTTTCAGGGTAATGGATGGTTCATGAATATTGAGGGAGTAGTCCTTTTCTGGCTCGCCTGATAGGTATGGCTCGGTTATCCTCACTTTTATTACCTTCATCAGTGCGAGCCATGATACAAAAGAGAACAGGAAGGTTAGGCCAGTTAAAACTATTGCTAAGGTTATGACGTCCATCACTAACCACCAAGTGCGAGAAAATACTCTAAGAATTTATTCAAAGCACTATTAGCGTATTGCGTTGGGGTAAGCATTTCAGAGGCAGCTTTAGATAATACGCTGTCTATGATGAATGGGTTTAAAATCACTAGTAAAAACATCATGATTATTAGTGGCAGTAATGCTCTAATGTTGTATGTCGTATTAGCGGGTTCATTGCTGATTGTTTTTGGCTCAGGTTTAAAAATTAAAGCATAAATTAACTTCATGTAGCCCACTATTGCTAAACCGGTCGATATTAGCAGAATAGCTATGAGGATGTAGTTGTTGCTAAGCACGAAGGCTTTGTACATATATAGTTTGCTGAAAAACCCAGCCAATGGTGGAATACCGATAAGTGAAAGGCTTGAAAGTATGATAGCTATGGCTAGAACGGGGTTTTTCTTGCCTAGAGGAAGGACTTCGTGTATATTCCTGGTCGCCGACAATTTTACTACAATTCCTACGGATAAGAACAGAAGAGCCTTAGCTACAGAATGCGTGATTATATGATAAATAGAGGCTTTCAAAGCGTAGTAACTACCAAGGGATATGCCAGTGAAAATTAGACTAGTATGAACAATAGTGCTGTAGGCAACTAGCCTTTTCACGTCTACTTGTATCATCATCATCATGGAGGCATACAGCATGGATACACATCCAATCACCAACAATATTGTCTTGGCATAAAACCCAATAGAGTGGAACAAGCTATACTCATCGTATATCCCGAATATAGTGTAGAAAAACCTTGACAGTGAGTACAAGCCAGCGTTTACTACAAGCCCGGATAGAACCGCAGATATGGGTGAGGGAGCAGCCGGATGAGCATCTGGAAGCCAGTAGTGGTTAGGGAAAACTCCCGAAATAAAAGTAAAAGTCCATATACATAAAGCCAATATTAATCCGGTTGTGCCAAGGATGTTCCCCCATACAAAGTAGTTAAGGTCAGGCACTACGAAGCTGTAGATTGGTCTTGATAAGGAAGCTATGAATCCCATGGTCAGGGCCCCGTAGCTTGAATACGTTAAAACACACGCGAGGAAGTATAGAAGACCAGCTATCAAGCCGAACAAGGAGTACTTTACAGCGGCTTCTATAGCTTTTTTGTTATTTCTGTAGTACGCAACAAGCGCATATGAAGTTATACCTGTTACTTCTAGCATGACGAACAAATTGAATATGTCTCCTGTATAGAAAATACCGATGAGCCCTGCTTCTAGGCCCAGTAGAAGAGAGTAGTAGTAAGGCGCATTAGGATGATTATCTATATACCACCAGGAGTAAACCACGACTAGTAGTACGACGAGGCTAGTCAATACGCCGAGCAAAGCACTTAATGTGTCTACCTCGTAAACAATCCCTATAGGAGGCGGCCAGCCCCCCATCTTGTATACGATAGGTATGCCGGATTTCATTACGGACTGCATGTTGTAAAGAGTTAATATGAAGACGATGGCGGAGGAAATCAAAGCGAGATAATGATAAACGTAACTTCTTGTCTTCACGAGAACGGATAACAACAAAATTATGAATGATAAGCTTATCAGAAGTGCTGGAGGAGCTCCTATGGTGTTCATTATTACCACCTAATCAAACACTTTTCTTATTCGGTTTTCAAAGGGCTCAAGAATATTTTTGTAGCAGTATTCTTCTTCAAGCTTGTCTGCATATAACCAATGAACATAGAATACTTTTTTCTCTTCATTTAAATCAATAACAACGGTTCCAGGCGTATTAGTTATGGAGTTGGCCTCGGAAACAACAGCATATTGATTATTGGATTTGTAGTTGACTTTAACAATAGCTGGTCTCAAATCTGGTTTTCCGAAGATTATTGTTCTTATAACCTGTGCGTGAGCTTTGAATTCAGCTACTGAGAGGTAATATATTGTGTAAACTAGTAGATAGAACAGTCTTTTTAGGTCCAAGGCTTTTTTCTCATCTGAAACTATAAAGGGTGTTACTATCACGGAAACCAGGCTACTTATAATTATACCTACTACTACGTCGAATAAAGTGAATGTGCCACCAACAAATACGTAAACCAAGAACGTCAGGACAAAAATCGGTATATACTTCTTCACCGGTGCATCACTCTCTTAGCTCTTTTATTTTTCTCAAGTCCAATGTCCCGTGAAGTCTGAATAACTGCAGTGAAATGAATATTAGAAACAACGTGACGGCTAGACCAATAACTATTGCTGTTAGGACTAATGCCTGAGGAAGAGGGTCAACAGTTCTGTTTAAAACTTCATTTATGTTGCTCATGCCTTTCAGCTCTGGCGGTATAGAGTAAAGCTTGTATCCAATGAATATTGCGAGTAAGTTTATAGAATCACTGAATATCGTTATTGATATAATCTTTTTTGTTAGGTGAGGCTTGAAAATCACCCCATACAACGAGATTCCTATTGTGGCAACCAAGACATAAAACACATAAGTCAAGAGAACGTTATCTAGTAACTCATTATTCAAGGCTTTCCTCTCCTCTTAGTTTTTCTTTGAAAACGTGTTCTGGTATGGATAGCAAAGCAAAGGCCGTTAAGAAACCAAAACTAACAGCTATGAATTCAAATATATTAAAGAGACCGATGCTCCCGCCAAACACGAGCCCTCCAACTCTCTTTGGATAACCGAAAGCAGAGTCGAGCTTAGGTTGGTTCTGTATTAAATACGCGTTGTCGAAGAAGACATCGAATGCCAGGGGGATAAGGGTAACTACTACTATGGCGATTAGCCCTAAGCTCATAAATAACAATGTTCTGTGAGGATTGATGCTTTTAGCGTTAAGTGCGTAGTATGAGAAGATAACAACAAAAAGAACTCCAACTACAGCTAGGATAGACCCCGCCTGGAATCCTCCTCCTGGGGAAATACTTCCGTGAAACGCTATTGTGGATGCTATGGCAATGTTGATGGGCAGCAGTATCTTTGTAACCAGCCTCGGAATTATTGTGAAACTGCTGTTTAGGCTTCCTTTTTCTTCCAGGCTGTCAATTCTGAATAACGAGTAAATAGCAATTATAGCCATTGCAAAAACGGTTGTTTCGTACAGCGTGTCAAGCCCTCTAAAGTCCCAGACAATAGCTGTTACTGGTTCAAGTGAAGCTGTTGATAATCTTAGGTCTTCATGATTAGTGAAATAAACGTAAAGTTTCCCTAGAAACCTGGTATCTAATCCTAGTGGTCCAAGAGATTCGGTTAAGTTGGTATATACAGCTAATATGAATGAAAAAACAACTATGCTGGTTATAACTATTAGTTTTTTGTTCAAATCACGGTTCACCTTCTTCGCTTTCTGTTTTACCTACTAGAAAGAATAATGCAGCTGGATAAAGCCCCACACTAACGGGGATATATACAAGTACTATATCGGGCGCTCTGAGCAGATATAGCATTACGGCGAAAGCCATGCTCTGTACAGCCGAGTAAATTATAGCTTTAACTAAGGCCCTCTCAGTTACGGCGAAATAAGCGAATACGAGACCAATGGTTCCCATAATAGCCAGGAACAAAACAGTGATATCCACTAAGAGCTCGCCTCCTCCTCTTTTATTTTGTCTCCTATTAATGGTTCTGGTATCGCTATTCTTTTTCTATACGTTGCTCTAGCCAAGGCGTGTGTGCCTGTTGGGGATAGTAGGAGGATAAGGAAAGCCGATAAGAGAAGGCTAACCCCAATATAGTGCTCCTTTTCTATAAAAGCTATAATTGATAATACTAAGAGAGGATAAAACGCTCCTCCAATTGTTGATACAGTTGCTGCATGTAATCTTAGATAGAAGTTTTTGAACCTGTAGAAACCAAGTACACCTATTAAGTTGATTATGGCTGTTAAAATTACGAGGAGGCTTAGAATAAAAACCACGTATTCACTGTTCACCGAGCTCACCTCTTTCTAGATACTTCGAAAAGTATAGGTCAAGCGCGTATGCCCATAGAACAAGTATGATGGTACAAATCGCCATTGCTTCGGAACCAATAATTATACCAGTAATAGCTAATATCACGCTCGATGTATATAGAGCAACGTCAGCAGACAAAACTTTATCAGATACAGTTGGTCCACGAACCACTATGTATGTTAGTAGGAGGACGGAAACGGTATAAATAAATAAAGATATGACTAGCGGTATCGTCATTTTATCTCGCCTCTTTGAAGATTCTTCATACTGAAACTCAGCGACGTTGTTCCTGGTGACTCGACAAGCTCAAAGTTATTAGTTGTTATGTAAGCCTTGACAGGGCATATATACACACAGTGGCAGCAGAACACGCATTTTTCGTAATTTATTATTGGATAAAGGTTTTTTGGGTTAGTTCCTAACTTAAGCTCTATTTTTGTCATTTGGATAGCGTTTGAGGGGCAATCAATAGCGCATAGCGAGCACCCGGTGCACTTGCTGAAATCAACATAATGGAGGCCTCGGTGGGATTCAGGTATTTCGATATCCCTCTTGGTAATTGGATAAGCTTTGGTAATGGGTTTTTTAATTATATTCGTTAATGCTTCCTTTAGCATTGATAGCTTCATTTTGGCTGCCACCTTGAAAGTTGTTTAAGGGTCAAGTATCTAGGCTTATCCTTATCTTCGATTAACAGTACTCTTTCCATGCATGATATACATGGGTCAAAGGAGACTAGTATCACTGGAACATCAGCGAGCTTGTGCCCAATGAACAGCTTCTCTGTGTTAAGCACGTTGAAGAAAGATGGTGTCCTTACTTTGACTCTATATGGAGTACTACCACCTCTACTCACAATGTGGTATATCAACTCTCCTCTAGGCGCTTCCACTCTTGAAATGTACTCTCCTTGCTTAACTACTCTTGGAATCGTCTTTAGGGCGATGCTTCCCTGAGGCAGCTTTGATAATGCTTGGCGTATTATTTCTATTGATTCCGATATCTCGTCTAGTCTTACCATCATCCTGGACCAGGAGTCCCCTTCCTCTCTCGTCACGACCCTGAAATCAATCTCGCTGTAAGCTGCATATGGCTCTAGAGCCCTTATATCATATGGTATTCCGGATGCTCTTGCGGGTGGTCCTACAAGGCTGTTTTTCAGAGCGTAGTTTCTCGATACGTAACCCACGTTAACTAGCCTTTTCTGGAAAGTATAGTCCTCATGCATTATTTTTTTATAATCCTTGACTCTCTGCTCGATGTATGCGAGCTCTTTTAGAATTACTTCTTTTTTGGAATCATCTATGTCTCTCTTTACACCGCCAATAATGTGTATATCAGCGTGCACCCTGTTGCCCGTTACTAGGTCTTTGAGATACATTACTCTTTCTCTATCCTTCATAACAATCATGAACAAGGTATCGAAGCCTATGGTCTCGGCCATCACGGCGAATAAAAGCATGTGGCTATGTATTCTCTCCAGCTCCATTACTATTGTCCTTATGTAATTTGCCCTGGGAGGGGGCTCTATTCCCAAAAGCCTCTCTATCCCCTGAACGTAGGTCTGCATATGCACAGCGTTGCATATTCCGCATATCCTGCTCGAGATGTATATGCTTTTAATCCAAGTGTTTTTTTCAAGAAGTTTCTCAACGCCTCTGTGATTGTACCCGGTAGAAATCTCGCTGTCGATTACCTCCTCGCCATCGACTTTTAGTCTTAGGAGAATAGGCTCGTGTAGCGCTGGATGCTGGGGCCCTATAGGTATCTCGACAAAGGTCAATTTAAACACCTGAGTCTTTTCTTAATGGGAAGATTCCTTTTTCAACTACGTCGGTGGGAGCGAAGATCCCTCTCTTTATATGCGGGTTTCCGATAAAATCTACTCCAACTAAATCGTAAGCCTCGGCTTCGCTGTAAGTTGCTCCTGGGAACAAATCGCTTATCGTGTCTATTTGTGGTGAGTCTCTGTTAACATGAGTCTTAATTATGATAAGAGACTTAGAAGCATGATTCCAAAACACATACGTAAGCTCGAATTTCTTTTCGTCTGGATAATCAGTTGCGGTAAGCAACAAGAATGTTGTCTCCATAGCTGATAGTCTATGGGCTAAGCCTCTGATTTTCTCTTTCTCGATGATGCATTGATATCTATATGGCCCTATAGGCTGGAGACTACACTCATTTCCGAGCTCTTCCATTTCCGCCACCGATCCTCTCCAATAGAGTCTTTATTCCTAGCAATATTGCCTCTGGCCTCGGAGGACAGCCAGGTATAGTTAAATCAACGGGAACAACGTCTGATGCCTTAAGGCGCAGCGAGTAGGAGCCCGCGAAAACACCACCGCTGATCGCGCAAGCGCCACAAGCTATAACGTACTTTGGGCTAGGCATCAGGTCATAAAGTCTCTTCAGCCTCTCGCTACTCTTTTTGTTAAGAGCCCCTGTTACAACAAGAATATCCGCGTGTCTAGGATTAGGCGCTAGCCTTATCCCAAATCTTTCGGGATCATAAACAGGCGTTATTGCCGCCAGAAACTCGATGTCGCATCCATTGCATGCACCTGTGTTAAAGTGCAATATCCATGGAGAGTATTTTATTATATTCTTGGAAATCAAGCATCTTCACTTCACTAGTAAAATAGTCTTATTAAATCTATAAGAAACTTATTGTTTATTATTCAATTAAGTTACACCTTGATAGCAAAGATTTATAAACGGACCTTATAACCATGGACATTGCCTTTGCTGTTTGTAAACTAATTTTTATTTCATAGTCTAGGCAGGATGCATAAATACCAATGAGCAAAGTTTTCTTCCCGCTAATCAGCTTTCCTAGACTAACCGAGTGTGTTGTGAGCCGATACTCTTCCATGAACTCTGGGTCAAGCTCAGTAGCCATTAATCCTTTGTTATTTAAGCTTGGAGCAAGCGTATCCAAGACTATGATGTTCTCGTAGGAGTCAAATACATCTAGGAAAGCCTCGGGATTAGTGCTCGCCGTTACTATTTTCACGCAGTTACCTATGTGTGGGGGCAAAATCTTCTGAAGAGCATTTGTAACCAGTACTCCAAAAGCATCATCGCATCTAAGCTCATTTCCCAAGCCAATAATGGCTGTTTTTTTAGGAATTATGAATTTCTCTAAAATCTCTACTAGCTCGTCTTCCCGGTTGATTTTTTCATACATAGCACGGTTTATGTTGGGGTGCTTGTAGATAAATAAATCTTTATGTCTTGAGCGATAGGTACAGATAAAACAGACCAACCAAGCCTATAGCTGAAGTGATTAAAAACGCTTCTCCTGGGTTCAATGAGCTGTAAATGTAACCAGCCACTATTGATGCTAGCGAGGCACCAGCGTTATCAAGAGAGCCTTTTATGCTCATTGTTCTCCCCCTAATCTCTTGAGGGATAAGCCTGGTTAGAAGGGTTGAAATGCTCGAATTCACTATGTTGCTTGATAAATTGATTATGAAAAGAGCCGCAAGCACTATTGGGAGCTTGGGGGTCTCCATATAATAGGGTATAGACATCATGAAGAGGGATACTGAGATTGCACCTATAGATAGCATTAGTACATTTTTCGGGTTCCTAATATTTAAGCGAAACAATATTAATAGAGAAAGGATCCCCCCGACGTTGGATACGCTACTTATGAAACCCCAGGTTGTTTTATTGAAACCAAGAACCTCTATGCCATAGATTGCCCCATAAGTATTAATTACGCTGTTGGTCAGCTGGAACAATATTGATGTAAAGAAGAAGATCTTCAGGGATTTTTTTAGTATTGGTATGTACCCCGTTAGTTCTATTATAGTTTTGCTGAAATCCTTGTTTATCCCCATGAAGGTTTCTTGGAATCCCCTCATTCTTAAAACAAAGACGATAAGGCTGATTACGCCGGATAGAACGAAGCTTATCCTAACACCTACCACTCCATAGTGGTCGTAAAGGTAGCCCCCAACGATAGGCATAAACAGATATGGAACGTTCGGGAATATGTTTAGAATTAGGAACCCATTGAATGTTTTTTCCTTTGGGAGAGAATCCATAACTATTGCGTTTAATGCAGGTTGGTAGAAATGAAAAGCAAAATCAATAACCCATATCACAGCGAAGATTCTCCAGTCAGTGGCCATTGCATAAGCAAATTGAATGATGCTTATTCCCAGGGTGCCAATTAGAATTGTTTTAACTCTACCTATAGTATCTGTGAGGAATCCTCCTGGTATAAGAGATAACGATAGTGCTAGCATGGCGACCATCCTCATTCTAGCTACATCTAAATCGGTAGCACCGAGGTCCTTGGCATACTTGGTGAAGAAAGGCTGGACAAGAGCTCCGCTTAGGGCGAACAAGAACCATGATAGAGCCATGATTCTGACATTTCCAGTTAAAATCTCGTTAATATCGCTCCAGAACTTCCTTAGTGTACTGATAATCAATGACTATCACCGAGATGAATCCAAGTATTAAGATTCCCTGTTTTCATTAGAGATAATTTATTTTGAATTGTTTTTTCAGGTCTTCTAGTATTCAGGTGTATAGCAACAAGCATATTGTTCCTATGACCGCTTGCCACGTAATTATGAGTAAGGTGACCTGTTTCTCATAGGCTTTTCCAAGAAGCCTTCTTAAAGTAATTATCGCTAGATGCGTGACGCTATACGCTTTTTCGTAAGGAGGAGATAAAGAGCCATCGGGTTGCGGTATTCCGAAGTTTTCTTTGTACACACCGTTTAGTAGTCCTCTCAGGAAAAGGGTCAATTCTAGGAAATAAAGAGAAAACATAGTGATGCCGAACTTCTCAAAATTACCTGTAATAACAATAGCTGCGTAAAAAGCACCGAAGGAATATGTAAAGGTGTTTCCCGGAAAAACCTTGGCTGGATACTTGTTATATAGTAATAGGATTAATGTGGCTGAAATCATTGATAACAGTAAGGGGATCAAGAAGAAAAGGCCCTTTATATAACAAAAAGCTAATGTGAAGAGGCTAATAACTAGGGCTTGCCCAGCCTCTAAACCGTTATAACCAGCTATCATGTTGAAAGCGTTGCTGGCACCCATCACTCCAATCGGAACCACCACGAGAGGATAAAGAACTCCTAAATCCACTGGGCCGACCAGAGGTAAATCAATTACGGAGTACCCTGATTTAATTATGACCAAGGGCAGAGCAATTGGCATTGTAAATAAGATTCTTTTTACGGGGGATAGACCCTTCTTCCAACCTGTTACATCGTCTATGAACCCCAAAAACCCTGATAAGAGGAGCAGAGAAACAATAGCTAGCAGGGTTATATCACTGAAGCTATTACTGAGGTAAACATTATAAGCTATACTCAACATTATTCCAAAACTTGCCCCCATGATTACAGAAAGACCCCCAGCCTCCGGTACTCTTCGATCTTCATTTTTGTTGAGGTCTTTGCCAACAAGACCTATCATGGGAGCGGTTTTTATCCACCAAGACAAGAAAAGATACGTAATCAGACTAGAGACAGCAATAATGCTTATGAAGCCAATCACAGGTATCATCTCGCAAGCGTTGGCTTACTGTTCTTTCATACCTTAAGAGTTTTCTGCTTATTAATGTGAGTTAATTATTTCTTAGTTCCTTAAAAAAGAGTTACTGGTGAATAGCGAATTATTGCCGAGAACTAGATACTCCATAACAAGATTTTTGCTTGTCCTTCTACAACTATTTTTTCATTTACTCTGCAAGTTATTTTGATTGTATATCTATTTTTCTTTTCCTTGTCTACTTCTATTACTTCTCCATCAACGGTGACAATATCCCCAGGCTTGACTGGGGATTTGAAGTTCAGCGAACATGATAGCAGAACGGGGATTCCAGGTAGCCTTGAAAGTAGTGCTGAGACTAGACTTCCCGTCAATAACCCATGTACAACTGGTTCGCCGAACTTCGTTTTTTTCGCTACGTTTCTATCGAAGTGAATAGGATTGAAATCTCCACTGAGCAGACCGAACATCAGGACGTCTAACTCACATATCTTCTTTGAGTAGGATAACTTGGTCCCAACTTGTATTTTATCTATGTTCTCCTTCTCGAACTTCGGTACAGGGCCACAGTTTTTTTGGTAAAATTCCGATAGTTGATTAAACAAATCTGTTTCCAATAGATTTCCATAGGTTCCTGGCTCATTGACCGCCTTTAATTCGCGAGATTCTATTTGATTCATAAATCAATCACAAATCTACAATAATTCTCCTCGGGGATATTGGAAAAAGTGGTTAACAATGAAAAATTAGATGCCTAAATAACGAATTAAAAAAGAATAAATTTTTAAAGTAAGTTTAGAAGCTGATTGGCCTTAATCTTCTTATATGAAAGAGAAAATAGTTTGTTATAATCATGAGCATTCATTTTTAAAGCAACTTTGAGGTCACCTTTATGTTGATCGTAACGGTATTCGAGGATTCAAGAAGTACGTTGTATATGACTGTGGTATTGTCGATTTTCATTAAATAGCCGGTGTCATTAAGAGATTCTTTATGAACTACATGGGCTCTCGAGGCTAAATAGTTTCTTAGCGTTTCATAAAAAGCTTGGGCGGCATTGTCTTCTTGAAACTCTATTGTCCATTTAATATCTGTGGTGTCACCGTTTCTACTGATAACGACTTTGTCGCTTTTCCACTCCTTAGTTATGAGCGATGCGTAGCTTATGTTAGTCATCTTGCTGAGTACAAGGTATAAATAAAACGCCCCCATCGTGTCAACAAGATCAGCTTTTGCCTCAGCTACGCACGGTGTATAGGAAACGTTGCTTCTAAGATACTCAATATAACTTTTTGGATACATAACCATGTAAGTATCTATGGGGGGTTTGCTATACGCGGCGTTTACAAGCTCCCAGCCTCCCTCACGATACAGGTAATCAACGAATATTTCCCCATATATGTAGGGGAAAGCGCTGAACGATAAATATAAGTTATTATAATCTACTGTCCAGGGCTCGCTGGGCTCACATTCCTTTGTGTAGCTACAGTATAGTCTTTGGACAAGGCCAGCGTCTCCCTCTACAAGTGCTGCCAGGGCATTTCTAGCGTCAGTGCATGATGGCCAGTTTACCCTAAAATGCTCGTATTGTATTATGTGAGTTAACTCGTGGGCCAAAACATTCCTTGAGTATTGAGAATCGGGGTTAAAGTAATCGATATTTATGTAGAGAGTATAGCCTGATGACGCAGCTACGAATAGACCTACCCATTCTTGGCTTAAGCTAACTATGCTTTGGTTCCAGTCTATCAAGAAGGTGGTTTTGTAGAAAAGCTCCCGGAGCTTGAGCTCCTCAGGTACATCGGTGCTTCTTGGTGCCCAGTTTCTGATAGCCCATTCCTTGTCTACGAATCTCACGTCTATGTTCTTCGTTATGTTCAATTCACGTATAGCTACGACTTGGTCTCTAATACGTGAGATTTCAGCTAGGGTTTTTTCCTTGTATTCGATGGACACGTTCACTGTTTGGCTTTCTTTTCGCAAGTTGTATATAGAACTAATTGCAATGAAAAAAATAATAAAAAATATAATGCCTAGCTGTATCCTCCTGTCTTTCATTAATAACCACGTAATCTACGAGGACTGTTTATATAAATATGCTTGAGGCTTTATTAAAAATGACCAACACGAGTTTTATTCTGGATGGTGAACGCTATGAGGATTCTTGTAGCTGGATTGAATGTTTTTGATTCAGGCAAAACCTGGGTCTCAATAGCTATGTACAAAGCGGCGCTTGCTCGTGGCTTTAAGCCATCTATATACAAGCCCGTCGCTTCTTTTAATCTGTGGTTTGGCTACGGAACATACATGGAGTCTATGAAGCGAAAGTTATTGTTAAGTAACGATGTTTTGCTCTATGAAAATTACCTAAAAGTTACTGATTTATCCATGATTAATCCAATCAGTATTGCCTTGGCGCCACTGGACCCTGATAAGTACAGGGTTCAAAGAGCAATAGAGAGTTATCACAGAGACAGCCAGGATTTATTCCAGCAAATTGTTTTGTCAAGGGTATCCACATGTAATGGTAAGACTGTCCATTACGTTTTTCCTGAGAACCTGGGCAAGTTATCAACAATAATGGAAAGCAGGGTCAGGGAGCTATCATTAGCTTTGGGTTCAACTCCATCAAACATAGAGGAGTTCAAGGCTTTTCTTGTCTCTGTTTCTAGCGAGGAGGTTTTAACGAAGTGCGAGGAGAAATTATCAGAGGGATCAGACTTAGTTATAATTGAAAGCTTCAGTGATTCTCTAGCGCCTTATGGCAAATCTCTCCTGGAATCTGACTACATCGTTGTGGTATCTCCATCAGTTCTTTATATCTTGAAAAATAACGACTCATTATTAAACATCATTGAGAATGGTCTAAACACTGTAGGAATAGAGGCTCTCAGAACATACTACGTACTACAGAGAGTAGAGCCTATAAATAAAATCGAGATTGATATGTCCCCCTCTCCAGAATCCCTAGCCCAGCAGCTCGACCACGCTCTGCACGGTTTGGGAATTAAGAAGAGCTCTTAGTTTTTCTTAACTAATAATTCAAACTCGGTGTTCCTATAAAGTCCCCCATTGCGTATCTGTATTAAAATATTTGTGTTATACCTATAAGCAGGAAGAAACAACTAAAATAACAGTGATTTGATGAGGATAAGCCTTATTGCCTTTGATAGCTTAGGTGTTAGGTCCTCGGCATCGTATATCGAAATAGGGGCACTGAGGATATTCATTGACCCTAGCGCAGCACTAGCACCCCTAAGATACGGGTTGCCCCCTCATCCCAGAGAGTTAGAGGAGCTCAGAAAAAAACTAAAAGAAATAGAGCAACTCCTAGAAAAAACCAACGTTATAATCAATACCCACTATCACTATGACCATCATGATCCTGGGTTGAGGCTTCCTCCAGATATATATAAGGATAAAACAGTACTCGTTAAGGATCCTAATCGATATATAAATTTTAGTCAGAGAAAACGTGCTTACAGATACCTGAACTTATTGAAAAACCACGCTAGAGAAATCATGATAGCTGATTCTATGGAGTTCAGGTTCGGGGATACCGTGATTAGGTTTAGTGAGCCCATACCTCATGGGCATAACGATAAACTTGGCTACGTAATCCAAGTGCTAATCAATGATGGGGAAAAAAGTCTGCTTTACACAAGTGATGTTGAGGGGCCTTGTCTTGAGTCACAGATAGAAGCAATTCTGAGGTGGAGGCCTAATATAATAATTCTTGACGGGCCATCCACGTATCTCGCTGGGTACAAGTATCCCCAGGAATGCGTGGCCAAGTCAATAGAAAACATAAGGAAAATAGTTGCCTTAAATCCCGAATTCATAGTTATAGACCATCACTTGGTTAGAGATAGTAATTACCCCAGTATTATCAAGGAGGTATCCTTTAAGAACATTGGGACCGCGGCGCTTTATATGGGGAGGCAGGAGAATCTTTTGGAGGCTAATAGGAAAAAACTGTATGAGGAGGAGCCTGTGGATGGGTCAAGTAAACAATTGCAAGACAGCATGAATGGTTATTTGGATGAATAATTTTACGTAAGACTGGATTTGACTGCTCTAGTCTGGAGGCAGAGCTATAAGGTTGAAGCTATCAAAAAATAACTTTGGGCTGCATCAGAATGCTAGTATTCATAATGGGCCCAGCAGGAGTAGGAAAAACCACCTTGACTCATAAGCTGGGAAACTGGATCAAAAGAAACATAGACACGGATGTAGGATTCGTGAATCTTGACCCAGCCGTTGAATTCTTGCCTTACAACGCTGACGTGGATGCTAGAAGCATCATTGATGCTAGAGAACTAATGATAAAGGAGAAGCTAGGTCCAAACGGTGCACTCCTAAAGGCTATTGAAATCCTAGAGAAAAACTTGGATGACCTCGTCATCAGGATTAAGGAATTAAGGAGAAACTACGTTATCATTGATACTCCTGGTCAGCTTGATATGTTTATTTTTCATGATTTCGGCGAAAAGATAGTTTCTGCTCTACAGGAATATGAAAGGTCTGTAGGGATTTTCCTATGGGAACCATCTATGCTAATAAGCCCCATCAACGCCGCAACGCTTTTCCTGCTCACGATTATTGTGAGGTTCAGGCTAAACATCCCAGTAGTGCCAGCTGTATCAAAAATCGACCTCATAGGTGACCAGTATAGAAGTACTTTTTATGATTCCCTCGCTAAGATAAAGGAGAAACTAGATAAAGAGGCAGGAGCGGTATCAGAGCTTATCTCTAACATATACACTGTTCTGAAAGAATACTCCATACCAACCAGAATCATTGGGGTTTCAAGTGAAAAAGAAATTGGGTTTGATTTAATGTATGGTCTGTTAAAAGAAGTCTTCTGTGTATGTGGGGACTTGACCTGACCTCCTCACCGCCCTGAAGAGCGAGGCTTTCGGTTGTAATCTTCTCAAGGACATTTCTGATTTGATATTAGTTCTATGATTTCCTTGAAAGACACTATTCCAATTGGTTTCTCATCTTCAACGACTATTGCTCCAACAGTCTTTTTCTCTAAAATTTTCTTAGCAACCATGCCTAACTCATCTTCGGGTAGCGCTGTAGGTATGTCCTCCTTCATTATTTCCCCGATTCTGAGTTGGTTTAGTCTTTTGTCCCTGAATTTATCATCAACTTGGTATTGCAGAAGGAAGAGTGCGTCCGCAACCTCATTTATTGTTACTGCACCAACTAGTTTTTCATCACTTACTACAGGGAATATTAATACATCGTGTTGGAGGAAAAGATGCCTTGCATTAATGACCTTGTCGTCGGTTGTAAGCACAGCGGGTACAGGCTTAATTAGCTCCTTTATCATTATGCCAACCGAGTTCGTAGCTAAGGACGATATTTCTCTTCGGGTCACCAAGCCCGTGAGTTTATCTTTGTCATCGATGACTGGGAGCGAGCCGATATTTCTTGTATGCATCAAATGAGAGGCATATACAGCGTCGCTGTTCTCAGGCAAAACATATGGGTCGGAAGTCATAAAGCTCGAGACATGTAATCTTCCTATATCAACCTTTATTGTTCTAGTTAACGCTAGTTTTTTCATAATGTCCTTCTTTGTTATGATACCAGTGATTTTTTCGTTGGGCCCAACCACAACTGCTCTGTCTAAACCGTGTTTTTTCATAACGTCATATGCGTATTCGATTGAATCGTTTTTATTAACTACAGGGAACGTGCTTAGTTTTATCTTTGATAACGCTACGCAGAATGTGCTCATACAATCTCCATAATGTAATATGGCGCGCCGCATAAATATAACTAATTATTTAATCAGTGTTTGTATGTTGCTATGTATCGCTAAAGCTTTGATAATTTTAATCAATTACTTTATAATTCTACAGCGCTAACTATTTAATTGATAAAGAAAGGCTGTGCAAGCTATGGATTATCCCAGCAAAATTGACCCTAGATTATGCGTAGTTTGCAGAGGAGGCAAATATCTCTGTGGTTTAGCTTATTGTCCAATAGTAGTTAAGAGCAGTATTTATAGTAGACTTGAAGGGCTTGAGAACAGAACAGTGATTGAGGGGAGCACCCCTCCCTCAGTTTTTATTGGCAAAACTGGTTATCCCAAGGTTAGAGCAGGGCCTGTGGCACCTCCCCTGATAGGGGATACAAGCATATTTGATTACCCGGAGACATGGCTAAACATGAAGCTTGAGGACATACTGAATTATCGTTTTTCCATGATAAGGGGATACAAGCTGTTTAACATAACTGATATTTATAACCGTGATTTACAAGCTTTGCAGGAGCTAACTCTTTCATTCAGACCTATTGATATTGAAATCGAAATGGAAAAACCCGTTGGTAGGAAAATTCTGCTCGATGAGCATGTCCCACCTCTTGGCCCCTCCTCTCCCTACAGAAGACTATTTATTAATAGTAACCCAAATATACCTAGGCAGGCTGAAAAGGCTTACTACGACACGGGCTTAAAAGCCAATGAAGCTGTTATTTATCTATACACGAGCGGTTTGCCGGTCTCTTATATTCAAAAGGTTCTTAGTGTAGGTGCTCTTGGAAGCGGTAAAAATAGGCGTCTCGTCCCTACCAGGTGGTCTATAACCGCTGTGGACGACGTTATTAGCAAGTATCTATTATCAAAGATTAAACAGTACGCGGAGATCGATGGTATATACGTGTATATCCTCAACGTTCATCTGAACCTGTTCATGGGTATTTTGATGCCTAGGGAATGGAGCTATGAGTGGGGGGAAGCATGGTTTCCAGGCTCCACATGGAACCCCGCTCCTTATGGGCAGGTCTACGTCGAGACTGACTGGGAGCTACATATGGGTAGGAAGACCTATGCCTCAACGGGCGGGTGCTACTACGCAGCTAGGCTCGCTGTAGCCGAACATCTTTACAAAATTAAGAGACAAGCAACCGTGATTTTGTGGAGGGAAATTTATCCCGGCTTCAACATCCCAATCGGGGTGTGGTTTGTAAGAGAGTCTGTTAGGAAAATGTTCTCTCAGAATCCATATAGAGTAGATAGCCTGCAGGAGGCATTCGACATAATCAATAAGCATAGCAGGATAGGTGTTCATAGGTGGATTTTGTCGTCAAAGCTTATTTCCTATCTTCGTTCACAGAGGAGGATTGAGGATTGGGTTGTAAAGCCCAAGTAAGATTCATGTCAGTGAAAACAGCGCTCTCCCGCTCAGGCCTCCCTGACCTAGAATATGCTCTTAACCCCTATGTTGGTTGTCAGCATGGATGCTTATACTGCTATGCCCCAAACTATGTCGGCGATACTGATGTTAAGGCTAATTGGGGCAGATTAGTGGTTGTTAAGGAGAACTTGGGGGATGTCTTACTCGAGGAGGTACTTAAGAAAAAGCGCGGTGTTGTGGGCTTAGGAACAATCACGGATGCTTATCAACAGGTAGAATCTGTTTATGGTCTCGCTAGACTATCGCTAAAAATACTCTTGACTCATGGGTTCAGGGTTTCAATACAGACCAAATCAACTCTGGTTATCAAAGACATCGATATATTGATGAAATACAAAGACAGAGTAGATATAGGGTTCACCATAACCAATCCTAACTATGAAAAAGCAAAGCCAGTCGAGCCATGCTCTCCCCCGCCTGCTGAACGAATAAAAATACTCAGGTTGCTTTCAGAAACAGGCCTAAAAACATGGGTTTTTATCGGTCCATTAATTGATTTTAGAGATGGGGAATTCGAGAAAGATATGGAGAAACTGATTCTTCAAGTAAAAGACTATGTAGATGTTATTTATTATGACCACATGAGGCTAAAGCCCAGCATTTATCTATTGGATGACCCATATCGATTAATGCTTGTTAAATCGGCCTTAAACAAAGATACGCTCCTAAGAATAATAGAGAACCTGTGCATCGAGCACGGAGTGAAATGTAAACCTGCTTTCAGCGATATAAAACAACAGAAGCTACACGGGAATACCCTCGATGAAGTTAATGGATAATAGATGCGAATCTTGTGGAGCAAAAAGCCCAGTTATCTCGAGCTACTTATCGCTATGCAAGAAATGTTTATTGAAAACAGATAGCGAGGTTCTAGCCAAGAAGCATGCTTTATTCAGGAACAAGCTCAGGCTGCCAGCGATGCCGCCCGTAAATCAACGAGGCATAAAGTGCAATGTATGTGTGAACGAGTGCTCTGTTTCCGAGGGAGAAATAGGATATTGTGGAGTAAGAGTAAATAAAAATGGGGTTCTGGAAAATAGAGCGGGAAGAAATAGTATTCTTGCTTATGTTTACTTGGATCCCCTCCCAACAAACTGCGTAGCTATAGAGTATTGCCCAGCTACAACCGGGGCTGGTTACCCAAAATACGCCGTTTCTCCGCGTGGCGAGAAGGGCTTTTATAACCTAGCGGTTTTCCTATATGGCTGCAATTTAGATTGCCTGTTCTGCCAAAACATCCAGCACAAGTATGAACTGATTGAGCACGATATGAGAAACAAAATTATAAATGAATCTACATTTTTACAGCAAGCAATGAGTCAAGATGTAACATGCATATGCTATTTTGGCGGAGACCCAGCTCCGCAATCCTTGGAGGTTATTTATCTGTCAAGAAAAATAAGCGAGTACGCAAGCGAGAAAGGCTTAGTTAAGCGTATATGCTGGGAGACAAATGGCTTAGAGAATCCTTCTATAATGCGAATTATGGCTCTTCTTAGCTTGAGGAGTGGAGGACTAGTAAAAATTGATTGGAAAGCATGGAATCCATCATTATACACTGCTTTAACCGGCGTAAATGGTGAAAAAGCTTTGAAGAGACTAAAGGAAAACGTGAAGTTACTAGCTGGCCTAATGAATGAAAGAAGAGAAATTCCATTATTGGTTGTGAGTGTATTATTAGTTCCTGGATATGTAGATGAAGAAGAGGTGGAGGGGATAGCTAGTTTCATTGCATCGCTTGATACAGATATCCCATTGGTTTTGTTGGCTTTTTATCCTCAGCATTTAATGAAGGATTTGCCTACTACGAGCTTGAATCACGCTCTTAGTTGCTATCAAGTAGCTGTTAAATCAGGACTAAAGCATGTCTCGATCGGGAATTATTGGCTTTTATCAAAGAAAGAATATAAATAACAGCTCTATTAATTCGAAGTATTAAATGTTAACAGTTTCTCAATAGTTGGGAGACACCAATTGTATCTAGAAGATGACAAAATGTATATCGGTACAAATGATGAGGGGAGAGGTATCCTGACCAAAATGTGTCTACTGGTTTTTGGTGGAAGAAGCCTATTACTAAGCCCAGCCTCAACAACCAATTGTTTTGTAACATTGAAGTCTTTTCTAAACGACTTAACGATAATGTAGCTTTTACTGTAATCAACAAAGAAAACAGGAGCCTTATCAAAACCCAATTGTTTTAGAGCCTCAACTCTGTGATGACCATCTAGAATAACGAAAGTTTTTAAATCCACGAGGACAGGGTATTTGACGTAGCCTCTGCTCAGTATGTCCCTTTTAACCTGATTTACCTTCTCAGCTATGACCTCTTCATGTGGTCTCAGAGTTTTTATATCAACTACACAGGTCTTGAGTTCGAGCTTAGTTAGCAAATTTGTTAAATACTGGTAATTTTGAGTTGTGGTCATTTTTACTCCTACAAAACAATAATTGCATTGTTTTGCCGTATATATATGGAGTATATATTGCCTCAGGTAACTTTTTTGGGTGATAATCCATGAAGCTGGTATCATCAAGCTTAATTGAGTGTAAAAGAGAAGCTCTGGATACCTTCGTACAGAATGCGCAGAAAATATTATCAAAAATGAGGGTAAATGCACCAGTAATAGTGAACCGCCAGCTCGAAGTTATTGGTAATAACGAAACATGTGACACGCTAAAGAGACTAGGAGCGAGATTCGTTCCTGTTGTTTTCATGGAAGAAGTTAAAGATATCAATATTGACCTGCGGGAATTAGGGTTCTACGAGGACATCAAGCCATCCGAATTCAAAGTCTTCAGCAATATTCATGAATTAATCAGAGGTTTATGGCCCACTCCGTTAGTGAGAATAAAACTCAGCGAGGCTCCAAGCAACATAGATTTATATCTAAAGCTGGAGGGCTTCAATCCTCTAAGCATGTCTGTTAAGGACAGGATAGCTTGGTACATGGTTATGAACGCGGCAGAGGATATTCTGAGGTCTGGCAAGCGAAAATTATTCATGGAGCCTACCTCGATTAACACTGGTTTGGGAATTACGCTTATTGGCAACACGCTTGGCTTTAAGACAAGGCTGTTTATTCCTAGAACAGTACAGAAGGAAAGCGAGGCTATCTTGAAAATAGCTGGGGCGGATGTTAAAAGGGAAGACAAGCAATTAACAGTAGAGATGATAGACGAGGTGAAAGAGCTAGCCTCTAGAGAACTAGGTGTTATGCTTAATCAGTTTGAGAACGATTTGAACCTGGAGGCGCATTTAAGGTTCACCGCGAAGGAGCTGGATGTACAGTTGCAACGCATAAAGAAAAAGCTTCTCGGCATCGTAGGAGGAATCGGTACATCGGGGCACATGTCCGCGTTATCGATTTACTTCAAGTCTAGATATCCATCTGCAAAAATTATAGCAGCGCAGCCTGCCCCTGGAACAAGCATTCAGGGTATAAGAAGAGCTGAAACAGGCATGAAATGGCTGAAGTACGCGGTGTTCGACCACATAATAGACGTTCATCCAAAGGAGGCTGTTGATGCAGTGAAAAAAGTAGCAATTGAGAACGGATTGCTTATTGGCCCGAGCAGCGGAGCAGCCGTTCACGCTACTTTGAAAGCGATTGAGAAGGGATTAATACCAGACGAGAAAGGCGTAGTAGTGGTGGTCTCTCCAGATATGGGTCACAAATACGGCGAGTTCTTTTCACAATATCTTGATTAATGATATGGTTATTATGGTTCAGTGCAGTTTATTAAACAGGTGCTAAGGCTTGTCCTTGATAAGAGAGCTGAACAGGAACGAGCTCTTCGCGATAATGATAGGCATACTTGCAGTCTCGGTTGCCCTAATAAGAGATTTCGGGGTGATCGGGGTCTTATTCGTGATTATAAGCTTCCTGCTACATGAACTTGGTCATAGGCAATCAGCGAGAATGAACGGTTGTATAGGCCGCTTCATATTGGACCCGTTTGGATTGCTACTAACTTTAATAAGCAGTGTTTTGCCAGTGAAGTTCCTAGCCCCGGGATACGTCGGGGTTTTCTGTGTTAATCCAAGCTCTCTTACTTATAGAGCTCAGCTCGAGATAAACTCTGCTGGCATTGCCATCAACTTATTGTTAGCTTCAACCTCTTTGGTTCTAGCTCTTGTTCTAAGAATAAATGAGCTATTCATATTCTCTTTGATTAACTCGTGGCTGGCCTTTTTTAACTTAATTCCGGTAGGGCCTCTTGATGGAGCGAAAATATTTAGTCTTAATAAAAAATTATGGGCTTCAGCCTTCATCGCTTCATTAATAATGCTCGTGAACACAATGTTGTAGCTAGCTAACTAGTTATTTTTAAAAATAACCACATAACTATTAAGTGATAGGTGCTTAGCTGGTGCCAATTAAGGAGCTTGAATACTACTTGAACAAGGTTATCTCAAAGCTACAGGAGAAATACAACGAAAGTCTAAGAAAACTCGAGGAGGCAAAAACAAGTATACTGAGCGAAGCTGAGAGGAAATTCAATGAAATAGCTGAAGGGCCTAGAGGAGTGGCGAAGAAGCAACGATGAACTGCGATTCACTAGTTGTTTTCATAGATGAGTCTTCACCTAGCAAAAGGCTTCTAAGCTTTCTTGAGAAGGCATGCACCTCCACCTTCGAGATAAGAGACTACAGGGAATATATATACGATATACTCATGCTTGAGGGAGGATCCTCCCTTTTGCCCTTGGTATGGAATAAGAAAAACAACAAGATAATCGTTGGTTGCCCCTTGAGATATGAGGGTTTTTTGGAGAAACTTAGGGAAATCCTCGAGTAGATAATTTTAATTAAACGAAGAGATTAGACGTGGGTTTAACTCAAGACATCATGAAATAAAATGCTAGAGGACTAGTTCTTTGCTTTTTCTCTCTTCCTCTGGTCTTACCTTGACTATTCCTAGATGGACGGCGCATGATACGCAGTAGCACTTTGTAACTGGGTATTTCATTATTATTGCTCCTTTTTTCTCGAGTTCCCTAGCTAGCTGTGGGTCTACAGGCGAGTACATTCTTGTTACGCATATGGCCTTGTCTTCAGGAACAAGTCGTCCACAATTATCACATTGAACTCTTTCCACGTATCCTTTATCTCCTTTTCTTCTACCTCTGCTTTCCCTTTTCTTTGGCATTTTAATTTGCACCTAGTCTAGGTGTGTGTTTAGGGATATTTAACGTTAAGGTTTTCTGACCGCGGATTTCAATAGGTTTTTGCGAGCCTAGCTATGGTTTTTGCCTCTGAGCCACATACAGGGCACTTGTGCTTGCTGACTTCCTCAACGCTGATATTCAGTGGTGAGCCCAGAAACCTAGCGTCTACTTCCTCCTCCATTCTCTTGCCGCAGGTGATTCTTCCACACCACGGAATCTCCACTATTCCTTTTTTCTCGCTGAGTACCTTTTTAGCTTCATCAATTGTGCTGGCTCTATTCACTGATTCATTGAATTTTCTTTTTGCCTTGCATTGTAAATCTGCATCTAGTTGTTCCCCAATCTTCTTTATGTTCAAGCATATGTCCTCTATTCCTATGTTTATTTTTTCTCTGCTATCTCTTCTAACAACGGTTATAGTATTGCTATTCACTTCTCTTAGTCCAACCTCGATTCTAACTGGTACACCTTTAAGCTCCCAGTAATTGTACTTCCAGCCAGGAGTATAATCAGGCCTATCGTCGACTTTGGCTGAGATACCGCATTCTGATAACTGCTCAGCTATTTTTCTTGAATAATCGAAAATTTTCTTGTTATCCTGCTCATCCTTGCTTGGGATAGGCACAATAACTGTCTTTAAGGGAGCTATTTTGAAGGGGAGGATCAATCCTTTGTCATCGCCGTGAATAGCTATAACGCTGGCTACTACTCTGTCGGATAGCCCATAGCTCGTTTGCCATATATAATCATTTTCGCCGTTCTGTAGATGAATTTTCGCGTTTAGCGCTTTGCTGAAGGATTGTCCGAGATGATGAACGGTGCCTATCTGTAGCACTTTTCCGTCTGGGAGAATGGTATCAAAGGCTATTGTGTACAGAGCTCCCGCGAACTTATCCCAGTCCGGCCTCTTAGACACTATATATGGTATTCCCAGCTCATCAAATATCCTGGAGTATATCTCCACCGCTTCGAAGACCTGTCTCTCAGCATCCTCGAATGAATCGTGAGCCGTGTGGGCCTCCTTAAACGTTGTTACCTCTCTAAGCCTTATCATAGGTCTGGTAGCCTTGGTTTCATACCTGAATATGCTTACTATTTGGTAGTACTTCTTAGGTAGCTCTTTGTAACTCGACAGCCAGAAGCTCTCCATATAGGTAAGTGACGTCTCGCTTGTAGGGCGAAGAGCAAGTTTAACATCCAGCTCCTCCAGCCCTCCATGCGTCACCCAGTAAACCTGGTCCAAAAAGCCTTTTATATGCTCAGCTTCCTTGGATAAAAGATCCTCAGGTATCAGTATGGGTAAAAGTATTTCCTCATGTCCAGTTGAGTCAAGTAGCCTTCTTATCATTTCAACTATGTTTTTCCTAATAGCGTAGCCATAGGGCATCCATACCCCCATTCCCTTAATGGGGTATCTGCCATAATCGTAAACCTCAGCTTCCCTTATCACGTAGTCAAACCACTCGCTGAATGATTCTCCCTCTTTTTTGGGCAAGCCTTCTTCACCACAAAGAAAAGTAACCAATTATAGAGTGTTAAAAAAATCTTGGTTTTTAACCAACGAATATCAACAGAATAGCGACTAGCAAACCGTATATAGCTATTCCTTCCGCAAGAGCAACAATTATGATTACGGTGCCCGAAATTTCCGGTTTCTCTGTCAAGGCACTTATAGCTGATGAACCTGTTGTTGCTACAGCGAACCCGCCGGCTATAGCGGGTATTCCTACGGTAAGAGCTATCCATAGTCCTCTGTAGTCTGGTGCGCTTTGACCTGTTGTTTGTGCAAAAGCTATGTTGCCCATTGAGATGAGCATTACTACTGATAGGAGAGCTAACGCGATAAGTGTTTGTTTCAGCCTCATTGAGAGCGCCACCTTCCAAATGTTTTAGTCTTGATGTTTTAATATTTTACGTGTATTTAAGCTGTTTCCTTTGCTCTTTCTAGCCTTCTCTTAATGAACTTAGCTCTAATGAACTCTTCTCTTGCTCTTTCATCCAAAATCATTTTTATGAAGCTAATAGCTCTATCAAGGGTTGGCAAAACAACGTTGTCAAGAGCGTTTATTAGTCTCTGAGTCTCTTTCAGCTCCTCTATTAGCCTCCTTATAGTCTGCTCAAGCTCAATGACCTTCAGGTATTCTTTAAAAGCCTCTCTCCATGTGCTTATCGCTTTTAATGCCAAGACAGGGGTCTCAGTGAACACGGGTATTTCTGGGTACGATTTTTCATCTACGATGAATAATTGTGTTCTTATCGTGAAGACAACGGTGGTCTTAACATTTATCTTTATCTTTGGCTGGAAGCTCTGTGTAAAATCAATATATTTATCGTACCCCATCTCCAGGGCTAATTGCCCAAAGAGCTCTTCAGATTCTCTTAGTTTTTTGTATGTTTGTTGGTATAGTTTTTCATACTCCGTTAAATATGTTCTTATAAATAGTATCAAAGCGTTTCTTTTCTCAACTAAGATGTTTCTTATTTTCCTTAGTGAGGCTCTTTCCCTCCTAAGCCTGATGAGATTGATTTTTGTTGGGAGAAATCTTCTTGAGTCAAAGCTCACTTGTTCAAGCACCTTTCTTCTTGTAGTACTTAGTTATGTACTCAGGTTTAATCGATGTTAACTCCTCTTCGGGCAATAAGCTTAGAACCTCCCATGCTATATCTAATGTTTTTTCTATGCTTCTATTTTCATTTACTCCTTGGTTCAAGAACCTTGTTTCGAAAGCTTCGGCGAACCTTAAGTACCTTTTATCCCTCGACGTTAGGCTTTCCTCACCGATAATCATTGCTAAGCCCCTCACCTCTTGTGCTTTGCTATAAGCCGCGTATAGCTGGTCTGAGACATTAGCGTGGTCCTCCCTTGTTTTGCCTGGGCCTATCCCCTCCTTCATTAATCTTGATAGACTCATCAGCACGTTTATTGGGGGGTAAATCCCCATGTTGTATAATCTTCTATCCAGGACTATTTGCCCCTCAGTTATATACCCTGTCAAATCAGGGATTGGATGAGTTATGTCGTCATTTGGCATGGTGAGTATGGGCATCTGCGTTATAGAGCCCTTCTTGTTCCTGACTCTCCCAGCTCTCTCATATATGGTGGCTAGGTCACTATACATATAACCCGGATAACCCTGTCTTCCCGGGACCTCTTCTCTTGCAGCGCTTATTTCTCTAAGGGCCTCAGCATAATTTGACATATCCGTCAGTATAGCTAGTACATGCATGTCTCTTTCATAGGCGAGGTACTCGGCTAAGGTAAGCGCTGTTCTTGGCGTTAGAAGCCTAAGCATTGGTGGATCGTTGGCCAAGGTGAAGAACATAGCCGTTCTGCTCAGTGCACCTGTTTTTTCAAAGAACTTCTTGAAGAATACTGCTTCCTCAAACTTTATACCTATAGCCGCAAAGACAACGGCGAACCCCTCCGCCTCTCCCCTAACAGTTGCTTGTTTTGCTATCTGAGCTGCGAGCATGTTGTGTGGTAGTCCGCTCCCACTGAATATAGGTAGCTTCTGCCCTCTCACAAGGGTGTTCATCCCATCTATAGCGCTGATACCTGTCTGTATAAAGTCGTTTGGATATGCCCTGACAGCGGGGTTTAGAGGTTCTCCATTAACGTCTCTCCATTCTTCACCTACTACTGGTGGTCCACCATCAACTGGTTCTCCAAGAGCATTGAATATTCTTCCAAGCATTGACTCTGAAACAGGTAGCTCGAATGTCTTGCCTAGGAATCTAACTTTTGTTCCTGTAAGCGAGATTCCCGTTGTTCCCTCGAAGACTTGTACAACGGCTAGGTCCCTGAAGACCTCTAGGACTCTGCCTCTTCTTTTCTCCCCGTTGTATAACTCTATTTCAACTACTTCATCGAAAGCTACGCCGCTGGCTCCTTTAACGAATATTAATGGGCCTTTTATGCCTGTTAGCGATGTCACGATCTTTTTACCAAGACTTTCGGCATAGCTCATCGTGAATCACCTTGCAGCTATGAAAGCTAATCTGTCTATTATTTTGTCCTCTAGCTTCTGAATTAATTCTGCTTGCTCATTTGGAATAGTGTATCTAGCGCGTATAAGCTCGGAGAATAATGGCTGCATTTCCTCTTCTATGATTGCTACAGTGGCTTTCCCAGCATTAATTATTTCGAGGATTTTCTGGTATATGTTTATGATGGCTTTCAGCAACAGGTATTGCTTTCTCGGTGCTGAGAACGCGTCTATCTTGTCATATGCATGTTGTTTCAAGAAGCCATCTTTAATTATCTTAGCTATAAGTAGAACGGCTTTGTCCTGCTCCGATAAACCCTCTGTTCCCATTAACCTAACTATCTCCCTCAAGCTATCTTCTCTTAGTAAAATATTCATTGCCTTCTCTCTAAGCTTCAGCCAGTCTTTGCCTACTTTCTCGCTCCACCACTGTGAAACAGTATCTATGTAGCCACTGTAGCTCATAAGCCAGTTAATAGCCGGGTAATGCCTCGAGTAGGCTAAGGATGCATCTAAAGCCCAGAACACCTTTATGAACCTTCTAGTATGCATTACGACAGGCTCTGTGAAATCCCCTCCTGGAGGACTGACGGCTCCCACCACCGTTACGCTACCAACCCTTGATGGATCCCCCTTAGCTATTACTCTACCCGCTCTTTCATAGAACTCGGCTATCCTGCTTGCTAAGTAGCTTGGGAATCCCTCCTCGGCCGGCATCTCCCCCAGTCTACCGCCGATTTCTCTAAGCGCCTCAGCCCATCTGCTTGTTGAGTCAGCTACTAGCAGTACGTTGTAGCCCATATCCCTGTAGTACTCGGCCATCGTTATCCCCACGTAAATGCTGGCTTCTCTGGCGGCTACCGGCATGTTGCTTGTGTTGGCTATCAGAATAGTTCTCTCCATTAATGGTTTGCCAGTCCAGGGATCAGTGTACTCCGGGAATTTCTCGAGGACCTCCGTCATTTCGTTTCCTCTCTCGCCACACCCAACGTAGACAACAACGTTAGCGTCACTCCACTTAGCAAGCGAGTGTAGAGTAACTGTTTTTCCCGAGCCGAATGGTCCTGGAATAGCAGCTGTTCCTCCCTTTGCCAGTGGGAACAGGGTATCTAGGATTCTAACGCCTGTTATTAGGGGCTCTGTAGGCTCCAGCTTCTCGTGGAATGGTCTCGGGAATCTTGCAGGCCATCTATGATACATTTTGACTTCTGTTCTCCCCGTTTCTCCATCCACTTCAGCTATTACATCATCGATAGTGTACTCCCCCTCCGAGACAATGCTTTTAAGGGTGCCCCTTATTCCCGGCGGTACCATGACTTTGTGAGTAATAATGCTTGTCTCAGCTACTTCACCAATAATTGTTCCCTCGCTGACCTTTTGTCCAACGAGTTCTTTTCTCGGCTTGAAGTACCACTTCTTCTCCCTAGGTAGGCTTGATGTCTTAACACCCCTCTTAACAAAGATGCTATTAGTTAAACCAGCTATAATGGGGAGGGGGCGCTGAATCCCATCAAATATCTGCGTAAGTAGACCTGGCCCTAGCTCAACACTGAGAGGAGTGCCTGTTCTATAAACAGGTTCACCGGGTCTTAAACCAGACGTGCTCTCATAAACCTGGATGTAAGCTTTATCGCCATCAATTCTGTTAATCTCACCTATCAGCCTGTCCTCGCCCACCTCTACCATTTCATACATCAGTGCGCCCAGCATGTTCTCAGCTACAACAAGTGGACCCGATATTCGAATAACTCTCCCAACGCTCATTTTTTATCACCAAACAGCATAGCTCTGGCTTTGCTCATCAAATACGGTTTTATGGACTCGAAAATCGTTCTAAAGGTATAGTCATAAAAAATAGTTTTTTCTGAGTTAGTAATTATAAACCCGTGGTCGATGCTTTTGTCTTCTTGCAACGTGATTCTGCTCCACAGTTGTTTTTTATTAATGATTTTCTTGATAATGTCCGCTTCGCTCGGAGCTATGTATAGAATTAGTTTTTCCTCACCGGTTTCATTCGCTACTTTCATCAGCAATTTTTTGTATAGTTTTTCTTTTTCTTCCATTGGGATTTCAACTAGTTTCTCATATACTTTTCCTAAAACCTCGTTTATCAAGGAGGTCTCCATGTTCTGAATTTCAATTTTATTATCTCTATCAAGGCTGACTTCGTATGCCCTTATTTCGCCTAAAGCATCATTGTAATAATCAGTCACAATCTGTACGCTCTTTCTAACAGCCTCTTCATAAGCGCTTGTTATCAGGCTTTTAGATGTATCATAAGCTTGTTGCATGGAAGTACTTACTTCTTCCATGTACCGCGTGAAGATATCTTTCAGAACTCTCTCAACGAAGAGAGCAAGGTCTCCCTCTATTTTACTCATTTATAATCACCTCATTCCGAGAGCTTGGAGCAACATTTTTCTTAAATCAACCGGTTTCTCAATTTTACCATAAGAGGGAATAAATGAAACATATGGTTTAGATCGTGAAATAATTTTATCTACTTGGTCGATGACTGGTTCGGCCAGCTCTTTTGAGATAAGTATGAGTGATAGGTCATCTCTCATTATGTTTGTTTCCAGGCTTTTTACTAGTTCATCCGGGTTAGATACCTCTATGATTTCGCACCCAAGGGTTCTGTACATACTAGCTGTTAGTTCATCGCTTATTACGAGAACCCCGCCGGTTTTCTCCTCGCTCATATTCTCAGCGCATTCTTGATTTTAGCTAAGTAATGTTTAAAGCACAGTTGTCTATATAAAACTTAATAACAAATCAAAACTGGATAGATGTCAATGCTTATCGCTAGAAAAACAAAAATAGCTACGATAGCTGTTCCCAAGGAGTATCTAAACGATGTTGTAGGCGCCCTCATATCCCTTGGCCTAATTCAACCTATACCAATGAACCTGCAGGACGGCGGAAACAAAGAGCTGAAGGATCTATATAGAAACGTAACGCAGGCCCGTAGTAAATGTGAGGAGATAAGCCAAGTTATCGGAGTGAGTCTACGCCTAGAGGATTCCCCAGCCAAGTTTACGTCTAAGGATTGGATAAATAACGCTAATGAAGCCTTGAGGGAATTTGAGGATATAAGAAAAATCATTGAGCCAAAAATCGAAGAAATAATGCAGCTACAAAAAACGCTTGAGGAATACGCCAGGTTAGCTGAGTCGATAAGGCCCCTGAACACCTTAGATGTTGATTTGTCCCAAAAACCAAAGTTTTTCGGTTACCTAGTAGCCGTCGTAGAGGAGGACAAGCTCAGCAAGCTACTAGACTCAGTTAGCTACGAGGACGTTTTTATTGAAAAGGTTGGCATCTATGGTTATTCCGTGGGGATAATTGTTCTTTATAGGCGAGCTTACGAGAAGGAAATCGAAAAGGTTTTCTCCAGACTTAGCGTTAAGCCTTTGGTTATCCCGGAAGAACTGCCGCAGAACCCGGCTAAAGCTTATGCTCGATTAGAAGAACTAATTTTATCTTTAAGAAAAAGCCTAGAGATAGAGGCTTCACAGTATTTACCGTCATTGCTTTCTGTTTACTCGAAGCTAACAGTGGTTGAGGCAGCACTTCTGCTGCTAAATACTTCGGTTATCACGGGGAGCTTCGCCGCTATAAGAGGGTTTATTGACCCTGATAAAGCGGATAGCATTAAAGAGCTAATTCGAAACTTGACTCGTGGATTATACTTATTTTCGGTTGAGGAGTCTAAGGATGTACCCGTCATACCAACAATCGTGCGGGTCCCCAAGCTTCTTAGGCCATTCCATAATCTGGTGATGCAGTACGGTGCGCCTTTACCAAACGAGATTATTCCAACAATTTTTGTAGCCTTGACTTTCCCGTTAGTCTTTGCATTGATGTTTCCCGACGCTGGTCATGCCCTGGCCGTGGCTCTTTTTGGCGCATACTACTATTATACGAGAAAAAGCGATTATGGCTTACTGTTTATTTATCTAGGCATAGCGGCATTTATAACGGGCTTTTTAGCCGGAGAGTTCTTCGGTCCTCTACTGCATTTTGGCGAGCTTGTCTGGCACGGTCACCCTCCCATGGAGAGCCCAGTTGAGGCGGCCAGTCCAAGCGAGGCCTTATTTAAATTGATAGGTTTATCATTGAGGGTTGGTGCATTAATCCTTATTGCTGGAGTCACTCTGAGCTTTATTAATTCATTGATAAGTAGGGACTATGAGAAAGCATTCCTGTCAAAGTTGCCTAAGCTAATACTGTTTGGAGTTCCACTAACGGGTTTCCTATTCCTAAGTACACATGAGGCTTTAGGAGCGATTTATGATGCAGCTCTAGGAGGAGCATCTACGCTTTATGGAAAGCTTATTCGCTATTCATTTTTCTTCTCGATACTAGGCCTACTGGTATTGGAGCCCCTGTATGAATCAGCTAAGCATGGAAAACAAGTAAAAATAGGGATGTTGCTCATGAGCAGTTTCATGGAGGTGTTCGAATCTATACTTCTCCTTATAGGAAATACAGCGAGCTTTCTAAGGATTCTTGGGCTGGCTCTAGCGCATTCAGGAATCATGTATGGATTTGCATCCATGACAGAGAGGGCATTTGAGGGAGGAATCATCGGCATAATGCTTGGAGTAATAGCATACGTTTTTGGCAACATACTCGGAATAGCGCTTGAGGGGATAGTTGCCTACGCGCACTGCACTAGGCTGCACTTTTATGAGTGGTTCACAAAGTTTTATAGTGGAAAAGGAAAAATCTTCGCACCCATAAAAATAAGAACAAAGGTTTTGTTTCAAACACAATACTAGCTAATTATTTTATAAAGACTGAGAGAAGACTAACCCTGTATAATGGATGAATAAAGACTCTTTTGAATCCTATTATGCGGGCTAAGACCATTATTTCATCAGTATTAAGGAACTTTTCATAAGTCAAATATAACCCTCTGTAAAGCCTGAAGCCATTAGCTCCAAGGAGTAGTGAACCTAATATTCGTGGAACTATTGATAAGTAAAGTTTCATGAATATCGTGATAATTCTATGCCTACTTTTGTATAGGTCAAGCATTACGTAAATACCGTGAATCCTCAATGTGTAGTATATGTTATAAAAAGCTCTCACGTAATTATACGAGTCTCTAAACGAAAATGACGTTAGACAGGCATTTAAGCTATTTTTTCTTAACGGCATATGCTCGAATACTCCTCTTATTCTATCTATTTTTTCATTCTTCGCGTCTATCTGTTTAAGCATAGCTGGTAAAGGGTCGAGACATATGTAGTAACTTAGATTTTTATTTTCTTTCATTATGTAAGGTATCATTGTTCCGGGGCCACAGCCAGCATCGAGAATAACTCCATGTATTCTTCCAAGAATTCTGGCTGTATTTAATCTAATTTTTCTGAGCGTGAAGAGCGACATTGCATAGTTTACTTTCTCGTAGACACTTACGATACTGTTCAGTATTCTAATAAGTTCATACCAGTATGATTGAAGACCGCGCGTCATTTTCTCCCTAGTTACGTCGCTTTTACGTATTATCTGCTTAATTTGAAATCTGATTCCAACCCTTTATCGTAAATCACTATTCCCAGGTTCTTCAGTTTATCTCGAATCTCATCTGCTAACTGATATTGTTTTTGTTCACGTAGCTTCTTTCTGATATCCAGAATTACTCTGATTAATTCCTCGTCAAGCTTAGTTACTCTTTCTTTTTCAGCTATTCTGAATCTGAACACCCTGTTGACCTTCTCCATAAACAAAACGTAAGATAGAGCTATAGCATAGCTTTCTTTTGTATAAACTGATTTCCAGAAAATGCTCGTGGCTTCATGTACAAATTTCAGAGCATTCGGGGTATCGAAATCATTATCCAGCGATAAGTAGTATCCTCGTATGGATTCCCACAGGTTCCTTAGTAATAATAACTGACCATCATCTAGACTATATTCGACTCTATAAGCATCTATGATTTTAAGTGCTTGATCGAAACTATCATTCAGTCTCTCCCTTATTCTATCGTATTGAGCAATGATTTCCTCGTTGAAATCAATTGGTGCTCTATAGTGAGCGCTCAGATACCATAACCTAAGTGTTTCTGGCTTGTACTTGGATAAAAGCTCTTTGAGCAAAACAATGTTTCCTAGGCTTTTACTCATTTTTTCTCCTCTTATTGTTACCATGCCTGAATGTAACCAGTACTTAACCCATGGAGAGACACCGAAGGCGCATTCTGACTGTGCCCTTTCGTTCTCGTGGTGGGGGAATATTAAGTCCATGCCTCCAGCGTGAATATCAATTTTTATTCCAAGGTATTTCGATGACATAGCGCTGCATTCTATATGCCATCCAGGTCTCCCTGGACCCCATGGTGATTCCCAGTAGGGCTCCCCCGGCTTCATTTTTTTCCATAATGCAAAGTCCGCTGGGCTTCTTTTTTCCGATAAGTACTCTTCCTCTTGCCTCCAACTCTCCCTTGGAATTCTGCTTAGCATTCCGTAACTCGGGTAGGAACTCACATCAAAGTACACATTGCCATTAGAAACGTAGGCGTGGCCTTTGCTTATTAATAGCTCTATGAGGCTAATGATATCTCTTATATGTTCTGTTACTCTAGGATGAATAATTGGATACACATCTAGTTTTCTGAGTACTTCAAGATAAGATGAGGTATACTCATCAGATATGGTTTTCCAATTTTTATTTTCTTCTTGAGCTCTCTTGATTATTTTATCATCTATGTCCGTTATATTCTGTATATGTACAACGTAGTATCCCTTCTCAACGAGGTATCTTTTCAGTGAGTCAAAAACAACGAAAGTTCTTCCATGCCCCACGTGTGTTTCGTCGTAAACTGTTGGTCCACATACATACATTCTCACTAATGGTGGCTCAAACGGAACGAATTCTTCTATTTCTTTTGATAAAGAGTTATAGAGCCTCAACTAAATCCCTCGTTGCCCACAATTAATAGTCACTTGTTAGCTAAGAAACTATTATACTTGGATAACCATTTTTATAGATGTAGGTAGACTAGACGAGCTCTTTCTCCAGACATTAACTATTTTATTGAACTGAAAGATGTGACCTTTATTTGTGAGCCCGGGATTCCCCGCTGTATTATCCATCTATATAGCTTCTGTAAGCGCATCATGAATGTAATTTTCATTGTTACCTGAGGGTTTTTCAATCATTGCGATTATGGTTTTCTTAGCTTTGCATGGTGTTAATTTTTATGCCATTATTGCTGGGTTTGTGTGGCTTATTGATTCTCATGTGCAGAAGGTCAGTTAAATTACTCTATTTCACAACTATTTGTGTAGGAAAAACGATTGGTTGAGAAAAATGGTTACTAGGCGGGATTTACTAAAAAAGAGCTTGATGATAACGAGCTTAGCCCTCATTGGAAAGCTAGCTCTTAGCGACTTTACTGCTCAGTCGAGGGAGGTCCGGGTATTTAATTATAGTTATTACATCGACCCTAGGGTGAACGAATGGTTTGAGAGAGAGACAGGTATCAAGGTAATATACGATGAGTATGAGTCCGGTGAAGAGGCATTAGCGAAACTGCAGATTGGCGGAGGCGGATATGACGTGATAATCATGCCTAGTGAGTACTTGAGAGACGTTATCAATAATGGTTTCGTTAGGGAAATAGATAAGAGCCTTGTGCCGAACATAGCCTTCATAGATGAGTCCTACTTTAGTAATCCACACGACCCCGGACTTAAGTACAGTGTTCCCTATCTAGGGGGAACAACGGGGCTTGGAGTAAACACGGTTAAAGTTACCGAGAATATAGATTCATGGGGAAAAATCCTAGAGGATACGCAGTTTCTTGGGAAATACAAGAAGAAGATATCAATGCTCGAGGAGTTCCCAGAGGTTTTTGGGACAGTAATGATTTACTTAGGGTTAGACCCATCGAAAAAGGAAAACTGGAATGAAGAAACGGGAAAAAGAGTTGCCGAGATTCTAATTAAACAAAAACCATACATAGCGGGCTACTATGGAGCCAGTGTCTATATACCTCAGCTTGCCTCCGAGCAGTTGTTAATAGCCCATGCATGGAGCGGTGATGTTGAGATGGCGAGGCGGGAGAACAGCTCGATAAGCTACGTCATTCCTGAAGAGGGGGCATTGAAATGGAATGACTTTGCAGTCATCCCGAGGGATGCAAGAAATATTGAGGAAGCTTATGCATGGATAAACTTCGTGACAGACCCACTTATATCAGTTATTAATTCTGTTTACACGTTTTATATATCTCCCATCAAGCCTAGCTATCTAAAAACAGCACTCGAAAAAGCGTGGAGCCAAGGACTAATCGAAGTCTCGCCGGAAACCTATCTCGGGAACCCGGCTTTCAATCCCCCATCTAGTGTTGCAAACAAGCTTAGGTACTATACCCCGTTAACGCAAGATATTCTCAGAATCGTCGAGGAAACCAGGAAAAAGGTGCTGGGAGAAGGCGTGCAAACAAGCTTAGTAATAGGGGGAGTAGTTGCTGCGGCGATTGCGGCTGGTATAGGAGGATACTATGGACTTAGGAAAAAGAAATCATAAATATTATTTTAATAGAGCTATTTACTTCTTTTTTCGATAAAAACTATTTTAGTGTAAATAATTGAGAGAGATAGTGATAGTACTAATAGTATAGTTGCTAATGCGTTAAGCTCTGTTGTAGCTCTCCCTCTAACAGCGTTTTTCCATATTAGCAGGGGAAGGGTCTCGAAGCCAGGGCCGGTCGTGAAGGCTGTTTTAACAAAATTATTAAAACTTAATATAAACGTCATTAAAGCACTGGCTAGTAGCCCGGGCGATGCCAGCGGAATAACTATTTTTCTCGCAAGGTCTAGGCCTTTTGCGCCAAGTATTCTTGCCGCTTTCTCAATGTTTTGGTTAATATTGTATAGTTGAGACCTTATTGTTAGGTAGGCGAAGCTGATGTTGAAAGCTGTGTGTCCAATAAGAACTGTTATCCATCCAAACTGAAATCCTAGTATATAGAAGAAAATCATTATTGAGACTGCTTCGGGTACCTCGGGGATAACTACTGGGAGGTACATTAATGACTCGAATTTATCTCCGAAAACTCTATATCTATGCATAGCGTACCCAAGCATGAAGCCGAGAATTGTAGATATAGCCGAGGAGGCTATAGCTACTTCAAGGCTGTTTTTCAGTGCCTCTAAAACCCTTTCGTTGCTGAAAAGTTGCTTGTACCACTTTAGAGTAAAGCCGGTGAACTCCGTCATATATTTTGATTCATTGAAGCTGTAGAAAACCGTGATTGCTATGGGTGTGTACAGGAAAGCCACTATTATGGCAATAACTATTAGCCAAGCGAATTTATGCAAAGATTCCACCCTGCCCACGCGTTTTCTTTATGTAGTAATAAGCTACTAGTAGCGAAAGAGCGCTTATGATAACGCTCAGCGCAGAGCCCCTATAAATATCTCTGTAAATGAAGAACAAGTCGTAAATAGCGTATCCTAATGTATATCCAGACGTTCCTCCGAGCATTGCTGGTATAACGAACTCTGTTAAGCTCATCATAAACACAATAGTCGAGCCTGCGACAAGTCCTGGTATAGTCAGTGGAATAATTATTTTTCTAGCAAGCGTTAATCCTGATGCCCCCTGTATTCGGGCAGCGTTAATAATGGTTTTAGATACTCCCGTCATAGATGCGTATAGTGGTAGCAACATAAATAGAAAGTAATCATAGACCATGCCATAAATCAATGTGAAAAACCCTTCTTTTATTCCTAGTGGAAAGAAGAAGGCTTTTAACGCATAAGCCCTAATTAAAAAATCGATCCAGAAGGGAGATATGAGGATAGCTAGGACAAGCCCTCTGTATTTATCGCTTACTACATGAACAAGGTAATAGGATGCTGGGTAGGCTATCAATATGCAAAGTAAAGTTGTTATGAGCGCTATCTCCAGCGAATACAAAGAGATTCTTATATAAAAAGTATCCGTTAACACTTTTAAGTAGTTTTGAATGGTCAAAATGCCAATATTTGATTGAAAGCTTTTGTAAATTAAAAAGACGAAGGGCGCGAAGAAAAACACTATGAGAAAAATTACTGCTGGTAGAGCTAGAATTACACCGGTCTTCTTCATCTTTTAAGTAATCCCTTATTGTGCTTCTATGATTTTTGCTTCACTTGTAAAAGCTACTATGACTTCATCTCCTATATTGTATTTTGTTGCTTCGTTTCTTGGAAGTATTGTTTTCACGGTGTGCTTCTCATCAATCCTTATTTCCAATAAGACTTGAGGGCCCATGAATACCTTATCGCTGATAACTCCCTTCAGGTAGGCTAGGTAGCCATCCTTGATTGGTTGCTCCTTGAATATAACGGTGTTATCAAGCCTGGCGAACAGTATTTTGTTTTCCTCGTTGCCAATAAGCTTGAGTGGCACAATATTGGCGTCTCCGAAGAAGCTAGCCACAAAGAGGGATGCTGGGTTGTTGTAAAGCTCCTCGGGCGTGCCTATTTGTTCTATTCTTCCATAGTTCATAACTGCTATCCTGTCTGATAGGTACATGGCTTCGTTTTGGTCATGCGTAACATATAACGTTGTTACGCCTGTTTCTTTATGTATTCTTCTCAGCTCTGCTAATAGTTCTTGCTTTATCTTGTAGTCAATATGGCTTAAAGGCTCGTCTAAAAGTAGTAATCTTGGCTCCACAGCCAATGCTCTTGCTAAAGCCACTCTCTGTTGTTGTCCACCGCTAAGCTGTGCTGGGTATTTGTTCCATACTTCGCTTGGATTCAGTCTCACGAGCTCTAGCATTTCCTTTACCCTAGCTTTTATTTCCTGCTCACTTTTGTTTCTCAGCTTTAATCCAAAAGCTATGTTTTCAGCGACAGTCATGTGTGGGAACAAGGCTAAGTCCTGGAAAACCATTCCGATATCACGTTTATGCGGCGGCTCGTTAGTGACATCCTTGCCGTCAAACAATATCTTGCCTGAATCAGGAGTGACTAATCCAGCGATTATGTGTAGGAGAGTTGTTTTACCGCAACCCGATGGGCCCAGAATAGTGAAAAACTCTTTCCTCTCTACCTTCAAATTCACTTTGTCCAGTACTTTTTGCTTACCGTAGCTTTTTGTTATTTCCATTACATCTAAGCTTATCCCGCGCATTTCTTATTCCTATTTAATCTTTCTTCAATTTTATGGATCGATTAATGTGATAAAAAGAATATGTGTTTCTATATGGATACATAAGCTTGGCCTTGAACAACTACTATTGCGCCGGTTTTATCACTACATGAATATAAGGAATTTTCGATTATTTCATAATGTTTAATAGATAGAAATTTTATCCTCCAATATCTAACTAAAAGTTTGTGATTCACCATGGAAATCGTTGGAGAAGTTGTTGCGAAAGCCCCTAGAAGCGTTGTGGCTTCTTTTTTCAGGGACCCAAAGCAAGTCGTCGAGTGTGTACCAGGTATTCAGTCTTATGAAATAACAGGCACAGCTTACAAGGCGAAGGTTAAGTTCAAGGTAGGAGCTATCTCAGGTACATTTAACATTGAGGGAGACATCAAGGAGTCCAAGCCTGAAGAAGTGTACACCGTTACTCTGAGGGGCAGAAGTATGGGTAACTCCTTTGATGCTGTAGCCACGGTTACTCTGAGTGACGTTGAGGGTGGAACAAAGATTAGTTACAAAGCGGAGGCTAAGCTGGGAGGCCTACTAGCAGCGCTAGGCAAAGGCTTGATAGAAGGGGTAGCCAAAGACATAGTGACGCAACTGTTCCAGTGTGCGGAGAAAAAAGTCAGTCAATAAGAAGATTTTAGATAAAATCAAAAACAGGTATATCACCGAATTTTTTCGTCATAATCTTTTCTTCATCGCTTGACTCGGGCAAAATGATTGCTCTGAACCCTACTGTTCTTCTTTTTGACTCAGAGTATGCTTTCAGCGTTAACAGCAAATCCAGTAATCTCTCTTTACTTGTTCTCAAAGCAAACATGTCAAGACCTGCTAGGCAAACAGGGATCGTCTCCAACAAAGACCTTAGAGAAATCTTGCCTTCATAAACCCTCTTCTTAAGCAAAGAGTCTTCTGCTACTGCTAGCATAATCTCATTGAAGCCAGTTGACCTTGGCAAGGAGCTTGATACCTCGCTTATAATCTTGTTCAGGCGATAAATAACTGGGATGCATCTTAGATCACCGATTGTACACGACCCAACCCTCTCTATGAGCTCTCCTACAGAGTCATCCATCCATGGGCTTAGTGATAAGTCAACGCCGGCTATGCCATAATCGTTGTTCTTGCTTATTATGTATTCTTTTAGAGATTTAATTGAAGATAATGAAAGCTCAAATAAGTAATCAATCACGCCTTCAAAGCCTTTATTCTCGAAAAGCTCCAGCAATGTTTTTGGCAACATAAATGACAGTGAAAAAACAGGCCTTGAGAGAAGAGCTGGTGCTCTGGACAACGGAAAGTATGGGGTAATAAAGCTGGGATCCCCCAGCAAATCTATCCCTATTCTGGTCATGTGCTCGTATGGCGGCTGTGACCATGAATAAATAATCGATGCCGCATCATTAAGGTCATCCCAGCCCCTCGTCTCGAAGAAAACATAGAATCCACTCATTACTGCGTTTTTGATTTCCCCAAGTCTCTTGTCCTTTACCGAGAATCCGCCTAAAGAAACAAGGATTTTCCCTGTGTCTACAGCTTCTTTTATTTTCTCAGCTGTTTTTTCCACTGATACATCTATTGGTGGAGTAGTTATTGTTAGTCGTTTGCTCCAGACTTCAAATCCCTTTGATGTTAGGAAATCAGATGCTTCCTCTAATTTTTGTATTGCTACTGTAACTTCGCTCGCTAATCGAGACCAGTCTTTTACTGGGTAATGCAGAGTTAAAGAACGAACAGTTTTTCTAGTCAATTATCTACGCACCACTTAATGGTGATCTGACAGATTGTAATATTCTTTCGCTTCTCCAAGCAAATTGACTGTAAATGGTATTTATGTTTCAAAAACAATAATGGATTTATACATGTAATTAATTAGGCATGAAGATAAATGTTTTCATGGGGAGATAATGCCTCTGAAAATCAGGTTCTTCGGTAGACTAGCCGATAATCTGGGAGCAAAGACAATCGAGATTGACAAAAGAAACATCACGGCTAAACAGTTACTCGAGGTTTTAAAGGAAGCTCTAGGAGATAAGTCGAGGTATCTTTTCGATGATCATGGCAATCTACGTGCAGGCGTCCTAGTAGTAGTGGATGGCCAGCCACTATCAATGATTGGCGGCGAAAACGCTAAAATCGAGGGCTACGAAGATATATATTTTGATACTATAGATATCTACGAGGTTGAGGGAGGAGGATAAGGCACACTCGCGAAATCCTGTTGTTTAGAGTGACTAGGTATGAGTATTGATGATATCGCAAAGAGATTGTCGCTGTGTCTTGCTCCTCCATACTACACTTGTGTATTCTCGGAGGATTTAATAAGCCTCGAGGAAATAAGTAAAGCCATAATCAGAAAAGGTCTTCAAGCGTTTCTTGGTGCTAGAAAAACCCTGTCTTTTGATGACAAAATCTCATATGGAATTATATATATCAGGGAGGATAATTGCTGGAGAGATTGCCTGAACAGATGTGGCTCTGAAGAGACGGGGTGTTTCCCAAGGTGTTTTTACGATTGTTTGAATGAGATTTATGTACACGTGAAAAACGTTTTGGAAGGAGGAGAAGCTTAGCATTGGATACATATGGTTTCTTGCAGGCATTACTAATGTTATTCATTATACTGGACCCGATAGGCAATGCGCCAATATTTCATTCCTTGACCATGAATATGGATAAGAATCAGAGGATAATTATAATTAAGAAAAGCGTTGTCATCGCAACACTAATGTTGCTTGTTATCGGGTTTGTCGGGGAGGCTTTCTTCAGGTTTTTTGGCATAACACTTAATGATTTTAGAATCGCCGGGGGAGTCATATTATTTATATATGGTGTTCAGGGCATACTGGGAAAAACGGAGGCTGAAGAGATAAGCGGTGATTCCAGCTTAGCTATCATCCCCCTAGCTACTCCACTGCTGGCTGGGCCGGGCGCCATAGCAACAGTTATTTATATAAAGTATAGGTGGGGCACAGCAATTATGCTTGGGTCGATACTGATAGACTCCATCCTCACGCTAGCGATACTTTTGCTTGGAGAAAAGCTATTTAAGTACCTTGGAAAAGACGGATCCCTCCTATTAGTTAAGCTTTTCTCAATGTTGCTAGCGGCTATAGCCGTTAACATGATTGGTCAAGGAATAATTGGTTATTTGGAATCACACTAAGTAGTTGCGTGAAACTATGAACAAAAACACAGCGTGCACAACGAGAAAAATGGTCATGTAGTCAGCGTAAAATTTCACCGTGCCTCTTATGATTTTGCTAACTATGAGTGATGAGAAGAAGACCAAGATTAGCATCAGCATATTCGAGAAGAAGAAAAAACTGCTTACCCCGATCACGGGCTGGAACAGAGGTGTTTGCCCAGCGAGCATTTCCTTATACATCCTGGATAGGAATAGCCATGATGCCTCGTACACGATTATAGATATCAACATGATGTAGAAATATATAGACAACGTACTTTTCTTTAGTCTATCAAAAGCCTGCAACCTATCATAGAAGTCCCTTATCAAGACGGCTATTTCGGGAGACTTTCCTCCAGACTCACTGATGGGGATAATCGCTAAGAGTGCATATGCTACTCTAGTGGGTAATCCATAGATAATCTTATTTAAGGCATCACCGATGCTGACCCCCTGCATTGCGAGGCTCACGAATACTTTTAATCTATGCCTCAATATCCTCGAGGTTATCTTGTCGCTTATCTTATCAATAGAGTCGATTAGTGTTAAGCCTGCCCTCAGATAACTAGACAAGGCATCGTACATTATGATTATACTTTCATTTAGCTTGTTAATCTCGGAGGTTATCTGAAGTGTTCTCACCGCCATTGGCATTAGAGCTGCGATAAGCGAATTTATTAGAGAGAATATGAAGTATGGTTGCATGTAGATTTTTGCATTTTCAATTCTAGAGGGTAAAGAGAGTTCCTGGAAAATAGGTAGAGTCAGTGAGAAAACCAGCGTGAATATAGTTATTGATGAGAAAATATTTAGTGCCCCGAGCTCCTCGACTCGCGTTAGTCTCAGCTCTCTTATCTCAGCCACTCATAGCTTCACCTCGCTCATAACCGAGTCTATAATAATGATTGTTGATACGAAGAGCACTGGAATAAGGATGAAGAAGAAAACAATTATTAGTGCTTCTGGCGGTATTCCTACCGGTAGCTGATTAGCGAAGAACAGCAGTATAACCTCTATTAATAATGGAAAAAGTACCCCCATCGCTATGTATCCCTCCATAATCAAGCTTATCTTGTCTATTTTTTCGCGGAGCTTGGAGTCAAGTCTCTTCAGATAGTTGTCAAGGGAGTTCTTAAGGAAAGCTAGGGTACCAACACCGCTAGTTGATATACTCGCTAAACCCTCCAGCACGCTTCTGAGGTCTGGGGACGGGCACGCTATAGATTCTTTCAGTAAGCTATCCTCTATCCCCTCACCTTTCTCGAGGTTTGCGATCACCCTCTCAATTATGGTTTTCGTGCTGTTCTCTTTAATGATTCTTGAGCTATTCAGTAATATACCCGTAATGGGGTATCCTCCAGCAGCGTAGATAGAGAGGATCATCAGTGTGTAGGGCAAGTAAGATTGGATCGATGACCCCAGGATATACCTCTTCATAAGGGGAAGTACAGTTAAGAGTCGGAAGGTTATTAGTCCGATTATGACTCCATCTACTATGCTTAGAAGAATATTGAGTAAAATTGGGAAATTGGCTTTTCCTTGTAGAATAAGTATTATTGGGACCGAGAATATTGATATCAAAATGGTTAGTAGAAGTCTTGTGGAGATAAAGATATCGTAAGTAAATGGATAATTGATTGATAACAGGACAGGCTCTAGCCACACGAATTTTCTGTGAACGTAACTTAATACTTTATTTATGGGGGGCTTGTCCACTATTTTACCGAGGTATACATGTAGAATCTCTACTTGCAAGCCTGAGCTACCTCTCTATGCTCTGCCTAGCTTCCTCAACCATTTTGTCGGGGTCAGCGTAGAACTCAATCATTATGCTCGAGAAATCTCTGTAGCTCTTAATTTTCTTTTTCTCCGCAATGTATTTAAGGATTAACAGTCTTTTTTTGTACTCAGCCATAAGGTTTTCCTCAGAGATTCCTTCTCTTTTTGAGAGCTTGGTTAAGGCGCCCATAAAAGATGACATATAGTATTTGTCATTTATCAAATCGTATATGTATGTTTTCGTCGAGTTCAAGGTATCATTGACTGGGTCATAATCTACTATATCAATGATGTCGGTGACTTTTCTCTCAAAAACAATGTCTTTCTTGTATCTCTTTATTATTACGACTGTATCTATTAGGCTTATAAGAGATTTAGGTATGTTCATTGGCTGGCTTTGAAGTCTTCTTACGACATGCTCGTATGACTCAGCATGAATGGTGGACATGGCTCCATGCCCAACAGCTACTGCTTGCAGCAATGTGTAGGCTTCCTCCCCTCTTATTTCACCAACAATTATGTAATCGGCTCTTTGCCTAAGGCTTGACTTGAGCAAATCAAACATAGTTATTTCTTTTATTCCCTCTGTCATGGAGGGTTTAGTTATAAGTGGGGTCCAGTTATCATGGTAGAGCCTAAGCTCCGGCGTTTCTTCAATAGTAACTATTTTCTTATTTGGAGGTATGAATAGAGATATCGCGTTCAGCAATGTTGTTTTCCCACTAGCCATTGGCCCACCTATGAGTATAGTTGATCGGTACGAAACGAGCAGCCACAAGTACGCAGCCGCCTCGTACGTTATCGTATTAAGCTTTAAAAGATCCATTATGGTGAGAGGCTCTTCAGTGCTTCTTCTAATAGTAAAAGTGGTCCCTCTTCTCGATACTACATCTAGAGTTAAATGGACACGGAAATCCCTTGGTGGGAGAGGGCCCTCAACGATTGGCGTCGCGAAGACAAGGTCCTGGCCTGCCCTGTAAGCCAGCTTCCTGGCAAAATTAGTCAAATCCTCGGGAGACAAGAAATAAATGCTGGTGGGCAGCCACTCATAGTACTTATGATAAACATAGACAGGTGATTGATAACCACTACACGTAATATCCTCGATGAAAGGGTCACTGTACATTGGGTCAATAGGGCCGTAGCCAAAAAAATCTCTGTTCAGGTAGTACAGAATCTTGTTTTTCCCTTCCTCACTAAGCCTTTCACCAAGAACACGGAGGATCCTTTCTAGTGCATTGCTAAGTAGCTCTTTTCTCTTTTCCTCATCCTTCTCCACGTATCTGGAGAGCCTTAGCATACGTGGAGCTATTTCACGTACTTCCGAGTATACTCTGGCCTCATCTTCATCGAGAACAGGCTCAACCGGATAATATACAAGCTTATTCCCTTCTTTTATAATAGCGATGTATACGTTTTCGCTAATCTTGTAGAAATCAATTATCTCTCTATCTTTGTATACAGATAAGAAATCTTCGATATAACTGTTCTCCGCGGACAACGTCGTCCCTCTTAGATTTACTAACATGTTTTTACTTGTAATGATTTCTCTAAATAGTTTTCGAGAGCTCATTCAGATATTGTTTTTTGAGGGCCGCCGCCGGGATTTGAACCCGGGACCTCCGGATCCACAGTCCGGCGCTCTTCCAGCTGAGCTACGGCGGCCAATTCCTGTTGTATTGGCCATCGCTCATCATTGCCTTATAGGCTCCTGTGGCGGCCCTCGGAGATTAATTTTTGTTTTTAGGAAAATATAAAAATAACATGTCTGTCAGCAACGATTTGTAGTTCCTTCGTGTGGCTTCCCTGACCTTTTCCACGTCATGAATAACAAGGCTTTTGTTTGTAATAGTAATGTTCCCGCTGGTCATCAGAAATAAACCTACAGAAAAAGTTAAAATAAAAAATAATCAAGAATAAGACATCAGTGTTAATAAAACAAGTTATGGAATAAGTTATTCGATGAGAATCAGTGGTGCTCCCTGAGCAACGAACTGCCCTGGCTTCACATATATTGCTTTCACTACTCCGTCTTTGTTTGCTTTTACTTCGATTTCCATTTTCATTGACTCCATTATTATTACCGTGTCACCTCTCTTTACACTTTGGCCCTCCGAGACCTTTACTTCCTTAATCTTTCCTGGAACCCTGCTGGTTATTGCTCCAGCAGCGACTTGCGTTTGCTGAGCGGGTGGAGGCGGAGGTGGAGTTGCGGGCTGCGCAACGGGCTGAGCAACAGGTTTAGCTTCCTCCTTTTTAGCTTCTACTTGAGATACTGCCGCTTGTTGTGTGCCTGCTGCTTTTTCTAGGCTTTCTAGGCTCACGGTTAGTTTTGTCCCATCAACATCTATCTCGAGTGCACCTTCTTTTTCTCCAACTATTTTTACTGTGTACTCTTTGTCTCCAACTTTAACCTTATACACACTCATGGTAAGTATCACCCATCACGTTATAGATTATCTTGTTTTTTCTCTATGGAAGGGGTCCTCCCTGAAGTGAGGATTCAATCTCTCACTAAGAACCCAGTAGTTAATAAAAAATTGCTTCTGAGAGAGAGCTCCAGCGGACATAGGTGATGTTTTCCTCGCTTTGCTTCTGAGATATTGGTGTGCTCCAGCTACAGCAGCGGCCACCAGCTCCAGTAAGGGGGGAGTAGTGATTAAGGTCTGCGGTATTGGCTGTGGAGTTACTTGGGGCTGGGGAGCAATGGGAGCTTCGGGTTTGCTGGAGCATCTGCACAGTATTCTTACCACTGCGAAGAAGGCTACGATTATGATAAACGCAGTTATGTATCCTAAAAGGTTGCTAGCGGAGACAGCATCCATCAGTATCTCCGCTCTTTTTTTAAATATAAAAAGCTAATAAATATAACATAATATTATATTAACAAAAGAGAACAGTGATTATCGAAAATCAGAATTGTTTTTAAATAGATTTAAAAAATAATTTTTAATATACACGTTATTTATAATACTTCGCTGCATCTTCGATAGCTCTGATTATCTGTAGGTAGCCAGTGCATCTGCAGAGTATGCCGCTGAAGAAGTGCTTAATCTGTTCTCTTGTGGGGTTGGGGTTGTTCTTGAGGAAGTTGTGAGCAGCGATGACATATGCGGGCGTGCAGAAGCCGCACTGAAACGCGTTGTGCTCTATGAATGCCTTCTGTATTGGGGCTAGCTTACCTTCTCTGGCTAAGCCAGCGGCCGTCAGTATCTCCGCGCCGTCTGCCTCTACAGCCAATACCATGCATGATTTCACCAGTTTTCCATTCATCTCAACTGTGCATAGACCGCATTCTCCTTTCCAGCACCCAGCCTTCACGCTTGTTTCTTTCAGTTTGTATCTAATTACATCTAGTAGTGTTTCGTTATCTTCTACCTCTACTGTTCTTTTTTCTCCATTTAGGGTGAATGTTATCACGCGTGCCATGATTATTCACCTCTGGCTAGTTTTATTAAAAGCTTGTATGTCAGGGTGGATGCTAGGTATCTCCTATACTCAGCAGAGGCGTAGGGGTCGCTTAGAGGCTCTATTTCCTCCTCTATCTTCTTCGCAGCTAGCTCTGCGGCTTTTTCGAATGGAATGTCTTGTTTGAATACTTCCTCTGCTGCCTTTGGCCTGAATGGCAGCGTTGTAGCGCTTGTTATGACTATCCTCACATCCCTTTTCTGGGGATTGTCAGGGTTTGCCACCAGAGCAGCTACATTGACGTAACCATACTCGAGTCCGGGGTTGAACTTTACGTATCCTGTTCTGGCTCCAGCGGGCGGCTCCTTGTACAGTATCTCCGTTACGATTTCGTCTGGCTCCAGACTCGTCATCATGGGGCCTAGCACTAATCCTTCCACTGGCAGAACTCTCTCTCCTCTAGTGCTAACAGCTTTCACTTCAGCCTCAAACAGTATTGCGGGGCCAGGTGCATCCGTGTACGGTAGTCCCTCTAGAATGTTGCCAATAATGGTGGCTCTGTTCCTAAGTATTGCATCAGCGAGTTCGGATGTAGATTCGTATAGAGCGCAGAATTTCTTCTTGATTTCAGGGTTCTTTTCAAGGTACTGTAAAAGCTCGTTGGCTGTAACGGTAGCTCCCACCACCAGGCCTTTTCCTGGCATGTACTCTATCTTTTTTAGTTCCTTGATTCCCTTAATGTCGACCAGTATCTTTGCTTCAATCATTCTTTCCTTCATGAATCCTAATACTCCTATTCCTCCATTTAGTATCTTTGCTTCACCGGCATTCTCCGCGAGGATTTTGAGAGCTTCTTCTAATGTCTGGGGTTTTACGTATTTGAACTCTGGTAAAGTGAAATATGGGGCCGACATTTTTTACTCACCTCTCCATTCAAGAAGAGCTTTCCTAGCTTTTTCGAGCAGGTCTGGTCTTTGTTCCTTTATGGCTCTCCACACTCTTTCTGGATTCATAGGTAACGTTGTGATATTTATTCCGAGAGATCTTCTAAGAGCATTTGCTATTGCTGGCATGACGGCTATCATTACGTTTTCGCTGAATCCTCTTGCTCCGAAGGGTCCGTCTGCCTGCGGTGTTTCTAGGAAGTATGAGACAATCTCGTCTGGCGCGTCCTTCATTCTCGCCAGGTAGTAGAAGCTGAAGTTGGGGTTAGCCACTCCTCCTCTCTCGTCATATATTATTTGTTCCCACAGCGCCCTGCTCATACCCATGACGAAGCCTCCTATTGACTGCCCCTCAGCTGTTAACGGGTTTATTACCTTGCCTAAGTCGTAGACCTGCACTCCTTTCAGTACTTTTATCTCGCCTGTTAGGAGGTCGACCTCTATTTCAACACCGCTTGCACCTGGAGTTATGAATACGGTGGCGTGGCCGGGCTCAGTTTCTTTGCCTAGCTCTGGGTTGAGTGGCAAGGCCTGGCCAGTGTCTGGGTCCAGGTAAGTTGATGTGCCTGGATAATGTACCCCCACCCCAATTATTGGTCCTCCAAATGTCTGGCCATTTGGATATACATATCCCATTACCAGTTCAGTTAATGGTACCTTTAGCCACGGCTCTCCCTTCACGACTACGTGGCCTTCTTTTAGCTCCAACTGGTCTGGAGCTACCTTCAGCACCTTGCTTGCAAGATCAAATATCTTTCTTTTAGCATCCTCGACCGCTCTCATCAATGCTTGTCCAACCGTGAACAGGCTTCTGCTGCCAACGGTCTGCCATGTATAGGGCATCCACTCTGTGCTGTTCATCCATGTTATATGTACTTTCTCGAGTGGAATGTCAAATGCTTCCGCAACTAACATTCTAAATGCATTGACTGTTCCCTGGCCGTAGTTCCCCGTTGAGACAAGTATGTCAACGCTTGCATCCTCGTTGAACTTTACTATAGCGGCGTCCACCGCGTTTGGCGGCTGTGATGGGCCCTTAACGCTGTACGCTAGGCCCTTTGCCCTTATTTTCCATGGCTCTTTTGGTTGTTCTGGTGGCTTGTTTATCTCGATTAGCTCAGCTGCCTTCTTTAATACTCCCTGGTAGTCTCCCTGGTCTGCTCTTAGTGGGGCCCCATAGCCTAGCGTTGAGTGTGGGTCACCTGGTCTTAACAGATTGATGCTTCTGATTTTGACCGGGTCCATGCCTAGCTCTATTGCTCCCATTTCTATTAGCTGCTCTATCACCCAGTGGTTCTCAGGGAAGCCGAATCCTCTAATAGCTGTCGTAGGTATCTTGTTGGTGTAGACTGTCACGCTTTCACAGTAAAGGTTAGGTATATCGTAGGCGCCTGAGCAAGCGTAGCCAGCGGTTCTTGCTACGTTTACGGCGTAGTCAGCGAACGCTCCTCCATCAAATATGAATCGCGCGTAGTAAGCAACTATTCTTCCGTCCTTGGAGAACCCTATCTTGGCTTTAGCTTTATACTTAGGTGCTATTGGCCAGCTCCTCATCTGCTCCGCTCTGCTCATCATGAGCTTAACTGGCCTGTAGCCAGCCTTCTTGCTAAGCATCGCGGCAAGCGGCTCAAACAATACTCCTGCTTTTCCTCCGAAGCCTCCTCCAACATAGGGTATTCTCATCTTTATTTTTCCTACCGGTATTCCAAGGCTCATAGCCATTAAGTATCTTGGCGCAAACGGCGATTGCGCGCTGGTCCAGATCTCGATGTCCCCGTTGTGCTTGTAGTGAGCTATCGCTGCCCACGTCTCCATGTACGCATGGTGTATGTTCGGTATACTGAACTCCTGCTCGATGACTAAGTCAGCTTTATCAAACGCGGCTTCACCTTCACCCTTCTTTTGCTTAAATATATTTGCTATGTTGGTTCCAGGAATAGGCTTGAAAGCCGGGCTTACCTTGTACTTCGCGAGGTCGGGATGTAGTATTGGTGCGTTTGGCTTCAACGCCTCCTCGGGGTCAAACACTGGCGGGAGAGGGTCGTACTCAACTTCTATTAAGTCAATGGCTTTCTCAGCTGCTCTCCAGCTCTCAGCTACAACTGCCGCTACCGGGTGTCCTACCCATAAAGCCTTATCAATAGCGAGTATGTCTCTATCACCTACATATATACCGATTCTATACGGGAAGTCCTTGCCTGTCGCGACCGTTTTTACTCCTGGAACCTGCAGGGCTTTGCTGTAGTCGATATTCTTTATGTACGCGTGTGGCTCGTTTGATGTAAGGATCTTCGCATATAGTAATCCGGGAAACTCCATATCGTGAACGTAGGTCGCTGTTCCGGTTACCTTTTCGTATGCATCAAAAGTAGGTGTAGGCTTACCTATAACTTTGTAATTGCCTCCTATGTGGGCTCACCTTTTTTTAATTAACAAAAAACATAATTTATTTAGAGGCTATATATACTTTATTACAAAGTATTATTTATAACGATAAATTAAAATTTATGATTAGATAATGAATCTATATCTCGATGTTAGCGTGCCTGTTCTTGAGCTCTTTCTCTTCTTTGCCTAGCTTGTACATCAGCTCTACTATCATTCCGTCGAGCACAACCATGGCTGTATCCTCGAACAATGTTCCCAGGGGGGCTAAGGGCTCATGTATACCCAAGATTTGTCTGGAGAAGTAGTCCTTCTCTACCGCTACCTTTGTTCTCCCGGGGACAAAAAGCACTACGTCAGCGAGTTTTCCGAGGGGGGACGAGGGATACGACGTGACGGCTATAATCTTTGCCCCTACTCTTTTAGCTGCTTCGGCAGCTGTTACTATGAGCTCCGTTGTGCCTGACCCACTAATAGCTACAACTACATCATCTTTGCCTATAGGAGGGATAATCGTGTCTCCCAGAACATAGCTGTTAAAGCCCAGATGCATAAGCCTAATTGCAAAGGCCTTGCCTACCAGCCCGGACCTCCCCGCTCCCATGACTAGGACTTTCTTGTTGTTGTTGTAAGCCTCGATCAGTGTTTTCGAGACTTCCTCTATGTCCTCTTTTCTGATGATATCGATAGCGTTCATGATGAAACTCGCTATTTCCCTCATGGCCATGTATGCATAGCTCATGATAATCAGCTCATCATACATTGATTTCTCGGGTGGCTTTAAATAAGTATGTAGAAGATGTATGGGCTAACCAAAATATTTGTAATTTGAAAATCTAAGCTGTCGCGACTTTCTGAGTCGCATTTATAACCGCTATGAACGAGTCATCCTCCAGCGACTCATCTTCATTAACAACTTTCTTGGCCTTAATATAGGTGTTCAACAGCTCCATGGCCTGCTCTGCTAGGTAGCGAGCAAGTGTTTCCTCTCCCATCTCTAGGAAATCGAGGGCCGCTTTGCATAGATATATTGCATCTCTCTTGATCTCGCTTATCTCCCTAGCAACGATGTTGCTTAGCTTTTCGTTCAAGTAATCGGCTTCACCCATGCATAATCTCCGATGTATAATCTTGGCTTAGTAAGTATAAATACGGCATGACTGGATATTATAGCTGAAAACAGGTTGCATAGTTATGATTAAGAGAACAAGGGTCTATATGGGGACCTTCTTCACGATTATGATAGATGACGATGTGGAGGAAAATATTGTTGTAGAAGCGTTTAGGGAAGTTGAGCGGGTTGAAAAGATATTCAGCAAGTTCAACGAGAACAGTGAGCTCTCCCTTCTCAATAAACACAAAGTAATCTTGAACGCCTCTAAAGACTTTGTGCATGTACTGAAAAAATCTCTTTTCTACGCTGATATAACAAATGGGAGATACAACCCATGCATACTTCCACTGCTAGAGCTATACTCAAGAAAAAGTTTACAGGAAATAAGCGAGGAAGAAATTAAGAAGAGCCTTGAGCTCACCGATTATAAATCAATAATTATTGATGAGATTACCAACTCTGTGCGAGTAACTAAGAACGGCGTGAAAGTAGACTTAAGCTCGATAGCCAAGGGATACGCTGTGGACAAGGCTTCAGAGCTCCTAATGAAAAACGGTGTGTCAAGAGCCCTTATTGACGGCGGAGGAGACATAAGGGTGATCGATGGCAAAAAAGACAATGAGTACTGGTATATTGGGGTCAGAGATCCCTTCGGGAAAGGCATAAAGAAGATATTAAAAATAAAAGATAAATCCGTCGCTACTAGCGGAATATACGAGAGGTTTTTAGATGCTCAGAGAAGAGTTACACACATTATTGATGGATTAACGGGAAGACCTGTTGATACAACTATGAGCGCAACAGTTATTACTGATTACGCGATAGATGCTGACGCTCTTGCCACCGCTGTCTTAATACTTGGAGAAAACGGTATTGATTTAGTTGAGGAAAAAAAGCTGGGGGAAGCTTACATTATATTAAGGAATAGCAAAGAAGTCATGACAGCAGGTTTCGATGCATATCTGGTTAGTTAAGCGCCGGGGGGAGGGCTCGAACCTCCGACCACCGGGTTAACAGCCCGGCGCTCTACCCGCTGAGCTACCCCGGCTCAGCTATTTTTCTATATTTCAAAAAAGGTTTTATAAAGTGTATTGGTCTCGAAAAAAGGTTGCCAGCTAGTTTTATTTGTTTTTAAACCATGTTTGATTCTTGATGATAGGTTATGGACGGTGGTAAAAATGAGGATAGCAGTAATCAGTGATACTCATGATAACCTAGTTATCATTAAGAAATTCAAAAAAGAAATCCTGAGCGTAGGCATCGACTACATTGTTCACCTGGGGGATTTCACTTCTCCATTTGCATTTAAGGAGGTATTCAGTGGGTTTGAAGGAAAGGGGGCAGCTGTGCTTGGAAACAATGACGGCGAGGCTTTTTTGATGGCTAGGTTCGCCGAGAAAATGAACATAAAGCTGTTTAATCACCCGGCGATCTTGGAGCTGGATGGCTTAAGGTTTTTATTGATGCATGGATTCAGTGATTCGTGGTTTACTCTTGATTTTGCCCGCTCACTAGCAGTCTCAGGCAAATATGATATTGTTTTATTTGGGCATACCCATTCTTTCTATATGGAGAAGATCGGGGATATAGTTCTGCTAAATCCAGGTGAAGCTGGAGGCTGGCTTACGGGTAAATCTACTATAGCACTACTGGATACTAGCAACAAAACAGTGTCCAGAGTCGAAATATAACTTCTATCAAGCAGTCTTGAATTAGCAATATAAGATTCTCCTAAATTTTATATAATTCATGGGGACCGCGATGGAGAGATTTAATTAAAAGGAGAGGAGGGAGTCAGCGTTGTGGGATAAACTCGTGTTTATAGGTTTTATCACCATCATGATAGGTATAGCCTTGATAATCATCGGTTCCATCATAAGCGTCTTAAGAGCTTCCAGCGAAGAGAACGTGGAGGTCGAGGCCGGCGGAGTCGTGTTCATCGGGCCTATACCTATTGTTTTTGGAACAAACAAGCAGATAGCGTGGTATATGCTTTTAACAGCGGTTGTATTAGCTATTTTAATGATTGTAATGCTATATATCACTAGGAAGATAATTTAGAGGCGCCTAAGCTTGACCCCGCAATTTATTATTAGAAAAGCCGAGAGAGATGATATCCCGAAGGTTATAAGCATTAACCTTAAGTGCCTACCAGAGAACTACCCCGAGTTCTTCTTCTACTACCACCTTGATAACTGGGGGGATGCTTTTTTCGTGGCTGAGGTAGACGGCGACGTTGTCGGCTACATTATGAATAGGGTGGAGAGAGGGATCGGTTTCCTCAGGAAGTCGCTCGTGAAGAAAGGACACGTTGTATCAATAGCTGTGTTAGAGGAGCATCGTAGAAAGGGCATCGGCGAGGCACTAATGAAATCTGGTATGGAAGCTATGAAAAATGTATATGACGCCAAGGAGGTTTACCTGGAGGTTAGAGTATCAAATACTCCTGCAATAAGGCTCTACGAGAAGCTTGGATTCAAAATAGTGAAGGTGCTTGAGGGGTACTACAGTGATGGCGAAAACGCTTATCTCATGGCTCGTGAGCTATAGTTCATATTGTCAAAGTGCAATATCCAAGTACTGAGTCTATACGCTTTATGGCTATGGCTTTCCTGGGACATACCACTACGCAGCCATAGCAGTTAATGCATAGGTCTTGATTAACTTCTAGCTCATCTTTCTTCAAGTAGATAGCTTTTGTTGGGCATAGCTTTACGCATATCAAGCATTTATCGCATTTTTCGTTGTCGATCTTGACTTCAAGCTTAGAATTAAATAACTGTACTTGCATTTCCTCCCACTATGTTTCTATAAATACTCCAGGTTAGTCTATCTTTTATTGTTTTTATTGAGTAACGTGTTATTAGCTTAATAAGGGGCTGTCTGGACAGGAGGCCTAGAAAGTCATCAGCTGTCTCTACTGCTTCGACTTCAGGAAACATCGTGTGGAACAAGCCCACCTGTGAGGGGACGTGTGCGTCGCTCGATGCCAAGCATTTCTTCTTCTTCATATTAGCTAGCCTGTATGTAATGTAGTTTAGAAGCGGGAAGGTCCAAGAGTTAAAGCACTCTATCCAACTAAATTCTTGGCTGAACGCTTTATAGCCACAGCCGTTCATGAGTACATTTAGTGGATGCGCCGGAATAACGAAGCAGTTATTCATATCAGCTAGCTCAATTAATGCGTCGAGATTTCCTAGTGGGCCTTTGATACGCAGCGGAGAAGCACAGTATACTAGGAAATCGCCTAATTCAACTACACGAATCTCTGCTCCGGGTATCACAAGTATAGGTAGCTTCCTGTTAGCAACGTACTTAGCCGCTCTTATTGAGCCATCAAAAGTGTCATGGTCAGTGATGGAAATAACATTCAGGTTCCTTGATATAGATACACGTACCAGCAACTCGGGGGAGCCAAGACCATCGCTAAGATGGGAGTGGATATGAAGGTCAGCTTTAATCAATAGGCACGCAACCCCAAGTTATACTTGAAAAACAAACTATTTATTTGAGATTATCTAAATGGATCGGGGCAAGGGGGTTCAGTTGAGCGAGAATATAAATGTAACCAGCATAGGCGTCCAAGAGCTGATTGACGACTTTTTTGCGAGATATGGTGAGAAGGGCAGAGCAGTTCTACTTGCTGCTGTGGAGGCTATGATTGAAATACAAAGAAGAAACGAATACACTAGGCTGGGAGATTTTGATTACAAGACACTAAAGGAAATGCTTGAGAGATTAGGAGGAGGAGTTAACCCAACTAATTACCTCAGAGCTCTAGAAAGAGAATACGGCATCGTTAACCAAACTTATAGATCAACGAGACAGCAGTGGTGGTCATTCGCGAATAAAGAAGCAATTCTGAGCTGGTATGAAAGGCAGGTTGGCAAACATTCAGATGATCCTGTAGTTAAAGTCCTCGTCGTTAAATACAGAGTTCTCAAGCCAGAAGAGAAGCTTAGTAGATTGGAGGCATTATCACGAAAGCCATCATTATCGCTGGTTGAGCAAAAAGAGATTATGGATTTCGTCTTCAATGAGCTGGATAAGGTTCTCCTTGTTTTGAATGAGATAAAGAAGTACGGCGATGTTTTTAGGAACGAGGTAAATGTTTTATCAAGAATAATTGACTTAGCATACCAGCTATCAAGCAAGATATAAACGAGACGGCAATAATTACTCAAAAACCTGGAAAGACGCTGAGCAAGGCTACGTGGCTGCTTCTTGAGTTAGATTTTATTCTTTTTAAGCAAATTTGAGTTTATGTTGTAGCAACCCCTACCCTTCACCAAATAGCCCTTCTCTATTAACGAATTAATAATGGGTAAAGGATCCTTTATTCCTTCGAGGACTTGAAGCTCACGTATAGCTATTATTTCTCCCACAGATTTGTTTTTCAAAAAGTACCTGAGCACCGCCTCCTCTTCTTTACTAAGCTTGGCAGGCTGAGCCATTTTTTATCTCTAATCTTTTTTCAGGGATATTAGTTATAAGCATTCCTATCGCGTATCTTATAGCCTCGCTTCTACTGCTAAATAATCCCTTATTCACAAGGTTATCCACCTCTTCTATGAGTTCTTTAGGAATCTTGAAGGTTACCAGCTCCATTTTGTTCCCCAAGAAACTCACCGATCAAAAACATGGTGTCGAATAAGTTTTTAAAAGACCGCTTAACCGTTTTTAAACTAAACGAAACGTAAGGTTGCATGTTTAGTTTAATTGCCTAGAAGGCAGAAATAACTTCTCAAAACAAAAACAATATTGGTAGGTGAGAGCTTGTCATCGCTATGGGATACGGAGAAGAAAAAGCACTTAGAGAGGATAGCTAGGGACAAGGAGGTGGGATATATAGATATTAGGATAATCGACTTGCTTGAAGCTATAAATAGAATCGAGGCACTGTACACAACGAGCAGTTGCAGCGGGAGGATAGCAATCATTGATTCTGATTGGCCATGGGAAAAGGACGATACATTCACGGTGTTCAAATCACACGAGAAAATTTCCGAAAGTGATATCAAGACAATCATTGAAATGATGCCGAAAGAGAGATACTGGTTAATGGTGAGAGGACCAATACTACATGTTATCGCTAAAGATTTGGAGTCGGCGAAAAAGTTGTTAAGGCTTGCGAGGGAATCAGGATTCAAGCACAGCGGCGTTATGGACGTAACATCCACTGGTTATCTCGTAGAGCTAATAAGTAGCTCTCAAATAACAATGCCTCTAAGAGATAAGTACGCGATTTATGTTGATAAAGAAAATCTACATATGCTTATAATGCTCTCAAACGAAATACTTGAAAACAGTTGGCTTAGAATAAATAAACTAAAAGAAAAAATTGAGAGCTGGTGATTTCAATGGTGCTAATAGAAGAAAAGGTGAAGCCCCTAACAAAAGGCCAAGAAAAATTGATTAAAGCTCTGAGAGACAAGAACGTCAACATAATAGGCGTTTTTGGACCTACAGGCACAGGCAAGAGTCTTATTGCTGTTTGTTTTGGTTATGATTCATTGTGGAGCGGTCTCTATGAAAGAGTGATTTACGCGAAACCAATAATTGATGTATCTACAGGTAAAGAAATGACTCTTGAGACCACAGGTGAAAAGTTCGAGGAAATAATGATGCGGCATTTATTCGACCTCTTCACAGGTCTTGTTGATGGAGCGGAAATAGAAGAATTGATTAGCAAAGGAAAGATACAGCTTAGCGATACACATTACATAAGGGGCCGAACCTTCGATAAGACATTTCTAATTCTTGATGATGCTCAGAATACCACTAGCGAAACAATAATTGAAACAATATCTCGTTTGGGAATGGGAAGCAAACTGGTTATTATAGGTGACCCCATATTCCAATCAACCTCTACAGATAGAAACCCAATAATCGAGATAAGAAGCCTTTTGCTCAGGGAACAGGATGCCGCAGTCGTAGATTTAGGATTAAAAGACATCGTTAGACCCGGAGCCAAGAAAGCTCTGAAACTACTCCTTGAGCTAAGAATGAGGAAGAGGAGCTTAACAGAAGACGAAAAGAAAGTTAAGCAAACATTTGAGCTAATAGCACCAGATGTTGGCATAGTGACCGTTGTCGATACACGCTCAATAAAGACTAAGATAGGAATAAGTGAGAGTGCGCCAGCGCCTGATTACCTAATCATTGTTAAGGAGGGGCATCATGGAAGGGCAGTGGGCAAAAGTGGAGAAAGAATTAACAAGCTCGAGAAGGAACTAAACATCAAGGCTAGGGTATCAGAGGCTTCGCTTGATTTCGTAGATTTAATCAGAGCAGTACACCCATTGCCGCGATCTATCTCTGCTATAAAGGACATAGAAATAGAGGGAGGAGATTTGGTTTTATACGTGGAGCCTGGTAGCGCTGGCCCGCTTATAGGTCAGAAGGGCATATATATACGCTTTGTAGAGGCAGTGCTACAACAACTCCTTGGCTTAGGCGTCATAATAAAGGAGGAAAGCTAAAAAGGATAGTGAAACGTTTTCTTAATGGGAAACGAAAACGATGAGCAAGCTAAGCGAAGAAGACATAATTGATATTTTCATATACGAGCTAAGCGATAGGTATACTCCCGGCACTAATTTAAACTTGAAAGATGATGCAGGGGAATTAAACAGTAGTTATTTATTCAACATCGATGGTTATAGCTCATTTAATAGCAAGTATCCATGGGAGACATGGGAGGACTGGGCCTGGAAGGCCGTCGTGGGTTCTATTACTGACTTGATAGCGAAAGGGGCTTTACCATTCGCTATCGGGTTCTCGATAGGCTTGTCTCAACAACTCGACATAGAAAAAATTTCTAGGAGCATAGCAAAAGGGGTAAAGGAGGCTTGCGATGCTTATCAACTAAGAGTTGTTAAAGCAGACACTAATAGTAGCAAAGAGGATGTATGGATAACGGTTTCATCCATAGGAATTTTGATTACTGATAAACCTATTCCCCGCTCAGGCGTTATTAATAAATCCTATATTTACGTTACTGAGGTAAATGGCTTTGGTAGACTAATGACCATATACAAGAAATACCTGGAAGGCAAACTGACCTACGAACAGGCCAGACGTATGTACCGAAGGCCTATGGCGCCTTACGGTTTTCTGAATCTTTTACAACACATAAAAATAGACGCCTCTATTGACTCAAGTGATGGACTAGCTTACTCTTTAGGATTGATAGCGCGTAACAACAAAGCTGAACTCATACTAAGTAATCTGCCGAGACCACAAAGAGATTTAATATTTTTATATGAAACGAAGGAAGAGATGGATAACGAAGTTCTATATGGTGGAGAGGAGTACGAAATAATATTTTTGACAAAGCACTCCCCAGAGGAAGTAGTTAGAGAATGCGATAGCATCAATCTCAAATGCATATATCTGGGGGAAGCTATATCTTCTAGTTATAGTAAAGTGTTTTTCAATAACAAAGAAATAAGCATGGATGGATGGCAGCATTTCCGATAATGATGTGTGATTGCCATGAGCATGGTCAAACGCATCGTGGTAGAGTTATTTAAGCTTAAGCAAACAGTTCTCCTTATCTTGACGGGTATTTTTGCGTATTTAATTGCTGCTGGAAGAGATTCAAGCTTAATAGTTTTAGCAAAACTAACATTATCCATGTTTCTAACTATCAGCGGTACCACTGGATTCAATATGGTTCTTGATAGAGACATTGACGCGTTGATGTTTAGAACAAGAAGCAGGCCTTTACCAGATGGTTGCCTATCAGTATCGGAGTCTCTTTTTTATTCAACAATAGCACTGATGCTAGGATTACTAATTGCTTGTTGGATTAACGCTTACGTCCTAATAGCTGGTTTAACAGGCTTTCTAATAGATATCCTGCTCTATACTTATTTGTTAAAGCGAAAAACCTGGATAAGCGTGTTGATAGGAGGAATAGCTGGTGGAGCCCCAGCCTTTGGGGGGTACATGGCCTATCCAGGGGCTTCGATTATAGACGCTCTATTCTTTATGCTGATAGTATCTTTATGGGCCACCATACACATATGGTTCATAAGCACGTACTACAAAGAGGATTACGTGAAGGCTAGGATACCTATGCTACCGGTGGTCAAGGGTGAAAAAAACACAGCTATTTTTTCATTGTTTTCGTTAGTAGTAATCATAACAACGTACATACTACTATTCTTAAGAAAGGTTATTGGATTTGTTACAGTGACCACGGTTCTAATGCTAAGCCTTTATCTTCTTACACTTATTCATAATTTCTACAAAAATTATTCTGATAAGTGGCTTGCTAGGAGGATATACAAGTTCTTGAACATTTACCTAGGATTAACATTTGTAGTCGGTTTCTTGGAGAGAATATTACTCTGACCTCCTCCCCCGCCCTGAATGGCGAGGGTTTCTTTTAGGGGGTTCACTGGTTCCCCTCGTCTGTTCGGGTCTACATCTGTCATTTGCGGGGCAGTCGGGGTGGCCAGAGACCCCCATCACAGCTTATGAGCTTATATGAGTGGTTGCGCTCCCCGCACCCACGTGGTTGGGGGCAACCACGACCTACAATTAACTTATAACTAGAAAACAATTATGCAAGAGGGGGCTACAGACTTTCCTATCTATCCCAGCCTTAAAAGGGAAGGCTTTCAGTTGTAAAAATTAAGCTATACATTACCTTATTAGTTAGTAATTTCATTATTAGAGGATAGGTGGATATTCGTGAGCAAGTTCAGGTTAAGCATCCCTAAAAGCGAAGAAGACCTAAAGGAACTTGTTGAAGAAATATCCAAGGAGCATGAGCATGAACACGAACACGAACATCATCACCACCATGAGCATGCTGAGGATGAAGTTGTAATAGCGATAAACGTTTTGATCGACGCAGTTAATGACTTAGCAAGCAGAATAGATAGGCTTGATAAGAGAGTACGTAGCCTTGAAAAACAAGCCTTAGCTATTAGTAAACTTCAAAGCCTTGTGCTAAAACTTCAATTAACAGAGCAACCGATTGATAAAGAAAAAATCCTTGAAGAGCTGAAGACCATAATTGAGGAAATTGATAAAAAAGAGTAGCTTCTCTAGACAGGCATATTGGCATGCTTCTTTGGAGGCACCCGTACTCTAACTTCTCTCTTTGTTGATAGCACCTCCAGTGCTCTATACAATTTTGTTCTTGTCTCTCTAGGCAATATAACATCATCTATATAGCCTCTAGCAGCGGCGAAGAACGGTGTTGCCAGCTTTTCCTTATACTCCTGCGTTATCTTCTCAACGAACTTGGCTCTTTCCTGCGGGTCCTTAATTTGCGAAATTTCTTTTCTATACAGAATCTCAACAGCGCCTGCGGGTCCCATGACGGCGATCTCAGCTGTTGGCCACGCAACGACGTAGTCCGCACCTAGATGTCTGCTGCCCATAGCAATGTATGCTCCTCCATAAGCTTTTCTCAGAATCACTGTTAGTTTTGGAACGGTGGCCTCGCTGTAGGCATATAGGATTTTTGCTCCGTGCCTGATTATTCCTCCGTGCTCCATCATTGTCCCAGGCATGAATCCAGGCACATCAACGAACGTTATAATTGGTATGTTGAACGCGTCGAGGAATCTCACGAACCTCGCTATTTTGTCCGAGGAGTCAATGTCAAGTGAGCCGGCTAGGTAGTTTGGCTGGTTAGCAACTATTCCTACGACTCTTCCTCCAAGCCTAGCGAAGCCTATAACAGCATTTGGAGCCCAATGCGGGAATATCTCGAAGAAGCTATCTTTATCCACGACTCTTGTTATCACTTCCTTTACATCGTATGGTTTGTCTGGGTCATCCGGCAACACGGCGTCGAGCTCCGGGACTTCTTTATCTGTGGGCTCATCTGTCGGTATGTATGGCGGGTCTTCAGCATTGTTGCTTGGTATATAGCTTAAAAGCTTCTTGATGAGGTCAAGGGTTTCCTTGTCGTCCTTACCCACCAGGCTGGCTATTCCGCTTTTTGTGGCGTGAACATCTGCTCCGCCGAGAGATTGCTCATCAACCTCCTCACCTAGGGCAGCCTTCACTACTCTTGGACCAGTTATGAACATGTAGCTTGTTCCTCTAGTCATAACAATGAAGTCCATTAGTGCTGGGCTGTATACTGCTCCACCGGCGCACGGCCCCATAATAGCGGCTATTTGCGGAATTACGCCGCTAGCCATGACGTTCATGTAGAAGATGTCTCCGTAGCCCTTCAGGCTATCAACGCCTTCCTGTATCCTGGCACCCCCGCTATCATTGAGAAATATCATGGGAGCGCCGACACTTAGGGCTGTTCTCATGGTCTTAACTATTTTCTCTGCCTGCTTCTCGCCTAAGCTACCACCCATAAACGTGAAGTCCTGCGCCGCAATGAAGACTGGCCTACCATTTACTCTTCCGAAACCCGTTACAACACCGTCGCCTAAACCAACTCTTTTCTCCATCTCGAAGCCTACTGCCCTGTGAGTAACGAACATATCTATCTCGGTGAAGCTGCCGGGGTCCAAGAGATACTCTATTCTCTCCCTAGCAGTCATCTTTCCTGATTGATGTTGCTTATCAATAGCTTCCTTCCCACCACCAAGAAAAGCTTCCTCCCTTTTTGCTAAAAGAAGCTTGTAGAGGTCTTCCTTACCCATAAAGCTATCGCCTTACGCATTTTTAAAAAGCATTTGAGGATAATTAATATTGTTAAAAACATTTTAAGTTAAAAGACAATACAAATAATGAGTGATCGAGTAAAAGTTGACCTAGTAATGGCTAAGAAAAGCCTGAGGAAAGTTTTGTTCTCCAGAAAGAAAAAAGAAATTATGTTACCAAAGGTCGTGTACAAGGGGTCCTCTTACTACGTTGTTTCACCGAGCCTCATACTCTCCATGGATTTGGAGGGATACCCGGTTTACCTTAAATCAAGGGTTATGGACAAACCGAAAATCACGTTTAGGAGACCATTACCTGTTTTTGGCGGTGAGCATGAGCATGTTGTAGTATTTGGCATTGAAGGGGGATTAACGGTCGTTTTCCATGGCATTGCCTTTGTTGCTCAAGGCGAAATCATTGATATTTACGGGATAGTTAGGGATAATAAACAAATAATCGCAACAGCCATAATAACGGAGAAAGCTGAGTACAGTACGCAGTTCTAGTATCTTGTAGTTTTTTGTGAAGAATATATTAACTAAGTTTATAGATTAAATGTTTATTCCCTTCTATGTTATATTTTGATCGATGTGAAAATATGGAGACAGTTATTTTCACCAACAATAGTAGCATAGAAGAGTACAGAGATGATGATATACTTAGCATGCTTAACCCATGCGTCGCGAGCTGGTTCAGGGATAATTTCCGCGAGTTCACTGTTCCGCAGAGACTAGCTATCCCGTTGATTAAAAAAGGGTACAACGTCCTGATATCATCCCCCACTGGTTCTGGCAAGACGCTCGCAGCTTTCCTCGCAATTATCGATGAGCTGGTGGGGCTTGCAACGAGGAATTCCCTCGAGGACAAGGTTTATGCTGTATACGTCTCTCCGTTGAGAGCATTGAATAACGATATGAAGAAGAACCTTATGGAGCCGCTTGAGGGGATAAAAAAGAAATATCACGAGCTTTATGGAAAAGAGCTTCAAGAAATAAGGGTTGCCGTAAGAACGGGGGATACCTCTCAATCTGAAAGGCAAAGCATGCTTAGAAAGCCTCCACACATCTTGATAACAACACCGGAATCTCTTGCGATAATTCTCGTTTCACCTAAGTTCAGGCTAAAGTTAGCCGATGTAAAATGGATAATAATAGATGAGATACACGAGCTGGCATCAAGCAAGCGAGGAACAATGTTATCAGTAATGGTGGAGCGGCTGGAGTGGTTTGTCGGTAAGCCACTACAGAGAATCGGCCTGAGCGCAACAATTTCTCCACTCGAGACTATAGCGGAGTTTCTAGGAGGCTACTATGATGGCAGGCCCAGGCCTGTTATGATCGTTGATGCTAGATTTTACAGGAAAAGCGACATAAAAGTCATAACTCCCAACGTTAGCCTCGTCTACGCTGGCTCCGAGGAACTTAACGAATCTATATACAAGCTTCTAGCGGAGCTTATCAATACGCATAGAACAACTCTCGTATTCACCAATACCAGGAGCTCAACCGAGAAGGTAGTGTTCAAGCTGAAAAAGATGCTGGAGAAAAAAGGAATAGCTAACCTCGACGAAGTAGAGGCTCATCATGGGAGCCTATCAAGGCACCTCAGGCTAGATGTTGAAAACAGGTTGAAAAACGGTAAGCTTAGATGCGTTGTGTGCTCCACAAGCCTCGAGCTCGGAATAGACATTGGGTACATAGACCTTGTAGTGTTGCTCAGCAGCCCTAAAAGCGTTAGTAGGCTACTACAAAGAATAGGGAGAGCTGGGCACAGAATAACCGAGATAAGCAAGGGCCGAATAATAGTTGTTAATAGAGATGATCTTCTAGAATGTGCTGTCTTGGCGTGGGGTGCTAGGAACAGAATTATTGATAGAGCAAGAATACCTATGAAGCCTCTTGATGTGTTGGCTCAACAAATAGTGGCAATGAGCCTGGAGAAAAAGTGGAGGGTATATGAGGCCTACAGAGTGATAAAAAGAAGCTATCCTTATCGGGACCTGAGCTTTGAGGAGTTTGAGTCAGTGTTGAGGTTTCTCGGAGGGTTTGACCGTTCTCTCGAGGAGTACAGGGTTTACAGCAAGATATGGTACGACCCCATCGAGGGTGTTTTTGGAAGAAAAAAGGGAGTAAGGCACATCTACTATCTTAATCAAGGAGTCATACCTGATGAGTCCAAAATACATGTGTTTTTGAGAGGAAAGAAGTACCTAGGCGACTTGGAGGAAGAGTTCGTTCAATATCTTGTGCCCGGGGACATCTTTGTCCTTGGTGGAAGAACCTATAGGTTTGTAGAAAGCAGGGGGAGCTACATTATTGTGGAGGATGCTGAGGGGCACAGACCAACGGTTCCAGCTTGGTTCAGCGAGATGTTGCCCTTGTCTTTTGACTCAGCAATAATTATCGGAGGGTTCAGGAGAGCGATAGGTGAGCTTATAGAGAAAGGCTATAACGAAGACTATATCATAAATTGGATTCAAAACGAGCTTGGAGTCGAGGAGAACGCGGCCAGGGAGATATACAGTTATATTCTCGAGCAATATCTGTATACCGGTGGAATTATAGCTAGTGATAAAGTACTACACATAGAGATATACGATGACGAGAAATCAAGGAACCTAATTTTCCACTCTCTGTTTGGTAGAAGAACAAACGATGCCTTATCAAGAGCTTATGGCTTGGTGTTATCCGAGCTGGTTGCGCGGCCCGTTAGAATAACCGTGAGCGATAACGCTTTCATGCTATCTGTTCCTGGTCACCCGGAGATAAACATTAATGAGTTGCTCAGAAGAGTGAACAAAGAGAACCTTAGAGACTTGGTCAGCAAGGCTGTCTGGAACACGGAGCTTTTAAAAAGAAGATTCAGGCATGTTGCTCAGAGAAGCTTCATGATACTGAGGAACTATAAGGGCAAGGAGAGAAGCCCGAACAAGCTTCAGTTAAACGCGCAGGCTATTCTGGAGGCACTAAAAATTACTAGCGATAACCCGGTCGTGAAGGAGACTATAAGGGAAATTCTCGAGGACCACATGGATATAGAGAACGCCTCAAAGGTTCTAGAGTTAATAGATGAGGGCTGGATAAAAATAGTGGTTACGCAACCATGGAGCATACCTAGCCCATTTGCCCATCATATTGTTGCAACAAGCTTCGAGGACATAGTTCTAATGGAGGATAAGAAGAAGCTGCTAATAGAGCTTTACAATGAGGTCATCAAGAAAATACGCTCCTTAAAGAAACAGTAGGAATAATACATATTTTATTAAACAAATGAATAAAAATAAGGTAAGGTTTAAATCGTGTTGAAACTTATAAAACATTTTAGTTAATCAAAAAAGCTGATGCCCATGACCAGGCTAGCTTATCTCTGGGATTCAACAAAATGTATAGCCTGCATGGCCTGCGTAACAGCCTGCGGAGCCGCCAATCACCCTGAGCTGAAAGACCCAACCCAGAAGGATCCAGTCAAGGCTTGGAAAGGATCGAACATAAGGATTGTTCAAAGCCCTGATGGAAAAAGATTTAGGCTTGTCTCCTGTCAGCATTGCGAAAGACCAGCATGCGTATACGCTTGCCCGACAAAGGCTTCCTACATCAACGAAAAAACAAAGCTTGTCGAAATTGATTACTCCAAGTGTATTGGCTGCTTGGCGTGCGTGGCGGCCTGCCCGTACGAGGCGAGGTGGGTTCACCCAGAGTCAAGGCTACCTATGAAATGCATGGGGGAGTTCTGTAAAGCAAGGCTCGAGATGGGTAAGCAACCAGCCGCCCTGTGCACAGCCGTGTGTCCAGCCGGTGCAAGGGACTTTGGAGACCTGGATGATCCTCTCAGCAGTATTAGCAAGAAGGTTAAGGAGTCTTATACCGAGAGAATGCTCGTAAACCTCGGTTTAGAGCCAAAGTACTTAATAGTTGTAGGTGGTAAATGATGAGTGAAAGAGAAGGTTTAATAACTGTAGGTATACTCGGTGTTATAGCTGGGTTAGTAATAGCGATAATGGGCTATCTTGGCAGAGAAGTACATGCAATAACCTGGGGACTCTTTGTACCTAGCTACGTTTACTTTGCTCTAATATCTATCGGGTCAAGCATAATCAGTAGCTTTTGCGTGGTCTTCAAGTACGGAGAAGCCGAGGAGAAACTACTTAAATATTCAAGGCTGTCATCTTGGTTCTCTTTAGCAACGATTATTCCGGCCTGGCTTCTAATTATTCTTGACCTAACTAGGCCAACTAAGTTCTACTTAATATACCTATCATTTAATCCGGAGTCGAGAATAGCCTGGATGGCAGCATTTTATGGTGGATTCGCGCTTTTCCTCCTAATAGAGCTCTTGTTCTTCATAAGAGCAGAAGCAAGCGAGAAGATAGCTAAAATGAAGACGCTTGAGCTGATAATAGCATCACTTGTTCTTATACTGGAGTTGGGTCTAGCTGGAAATCTAGCACAAGTGTTCGGCTCTCTCGTATCAGTACCGTTCTGGTACGGCGTTCACATGGTCCCCCTCTTTATTTCATTTGCTATCCTACTAGGAGCATCAGGCACATCATTATTGCTGACGCCATTTATGGATGAGCGCGAAACAAGAAAATTCGTAGCAAAGTATTACGGAAAAATTGTTCTATTATCCTCACTGATTATAACCTACTTCCTAATATGGTTATTCCTTACAAGCTGGTACAACAAGGCATCATTCGATGTTGCTAGGGAATTCCTCGCCGGGAGATTTTCCAAGATATTCTGGCTTGGAACAGTAGCTATAGGAATAGTTACACCGATAATCACCTCTACGGTCGCTATCAAGAAGGAGAGCCTGGTAGCCCTGAGGCTAGGGGCAATATTCGCGTTGATTGGCGGCTTAGTAACTATAGTCTCCATGATAATACTGCCGCAAACCATGCTACCAGAAGTGCTTGGTGGCTATAGAATAAAAGAATACCACATAACAGGTAGCGAGCTAGCTGGGCTAATAGGAGCATTTGTACTCTGGCCATCACTCTATCTACTAGGAACACAGCTATTAGCGGTCTTACCAGAAGATAAGCCAAAGATACTATGGATATTTAAATAATTTTTTAACAAAACAGAATCATTGATACGAGAGGCAATCTTATTAATACTATTTATTTTTAATTCTTATCTAGATAGACTAGCATAGCGTCATTAAAATGTGCGGGGGTGCCCGAGCATGGTCAAAGGGGCGGGACTCAGGCTCCCGTGGCGTAGGCCTGCGTGGGTTCAAATCCCACCCCCCGCACCAATAAAAATAGAGTCAACGATGACTTTGTATGAACAAAAACTTCGCATAATTAAATAATTAATGTATATGCTCCATTGGGCTGTGTTTACTTAGGTTCCATGATTTATTTATTTATTTGATTAATTTATAAACACGATGCATTATGGTGTTCGAGAACATCTACTGCTTAAGATGCAACAAGTGCTGTAGAGACACCGAAATGATTCTACTTTTGTCAGATATTGACAGAATAACCGACAAAGGATTTAGGGATTTCTATGAGCTCAAGAATGGTTTTTATGTATTGAGCAACATTAATGGTAAATGCGTGTTTCTTGACCCAACAGGAAGGTGCATCATATATGAGGATAGGCCTTTGGGATGCAGAGTATATCCTTTGATTCTTGATGAAGATAATGGAGCAATGCTGGATAAGTACTGTCCATTATCAGATTTCTTTGTTACTCTTAAACATGATTTGAGGAGAGGCTGTGAACTACTGGTACAATTTATGGATGAGTTATCCAGGGACTATGGATATTCTGTGGATATTAATAAGCTTAAAGCGACTTGCGAGAAATTAATTAATAAGTAATAACTTCGCTGACTATGTTAGTAATAAACAAATCAAAGATGGAGAAAAAACATGAATCAACAAATATATTACGTGATTACGTTCTAATGATTATTGAAGCTATAAACATGATGAGAAAAAGCTTCTGAGCAGTGATGAGGTTATCCCTGCCTGAAGCTATTTTCCTATCTGGTTCTTGAGTAATAGGAGCTTTTCCTCGAGGTAAATAAGAGCTTTTCTGTACTCTATGTCCCCGAGACTGGTTAACGAGTACCTGATAGGGTCAGTTTCGATTTTTTGAATTAGCCCTTCATCCTCCATTCTATATAGAACACTGTAGAGCTTTATGCTTGATACCTTTATTCCAAACTTTTCTCTCAAAATGCTCTTTATCTCATGAGTAGTTTTCTCGCCAGACGTGAGTATGTAGCAAATGTATATCCACAGAACTTCGTTTTCTAGTTTTTTTCTTAGCCGCTTCATTGCTTTTGATTCACTCATGGCGTCTACACTGTTTTTATTACGGTAGAAAAAGCATATATACTCTTCTTATGATTAACTAATATTATAGCTCGTATAAAAAAATTAAATACGTGGTTACATATGGGAAAAATAAGAGTAGGACTAATAGGGATAGGCAACTGTGCGTCAGCTATTGTACAATCAGTATTGCTTTCCAAGAAAAAAGGCATCATTGAGGGTCTCCTATACCCGGAGATAGCTGGGTACAAGATATCTGATATAGAATTCACTCTTGCGATAGATGTAGATAGAAGAAAAATTGGAAAAGACCTTACACAAGCAATCTTCGAGGGGAGCAATATTTTTCCTAAACTCGATGATTACTCTCCCATAGGAGTAACTGTGCAACCAGGCCCTGTTCTGGACGGTGTAGCTGAGCATATGGAGGCTTACTTCCAGCCTCACGATATGAAAATAGAGATTGACGATATTGCTAGATTAGTAAAGGATACGGAGACAGAAATACTGGTCAACATGATTCCCGTAGGCTCAGAGCAGGCCACAAGAGCTTACGCTGAGGCTGCCATAAGAGGCGGAGCAGCATTTATTAATGGCATCCCAGTATTTATTGCAAGCGACCCCACAGGTTACTGGCCAAAAAGATTTTTCGATGCGGGGCTACCAGTGTTGGGAGACGATGTTAAGGGGCAGTTTGGCGCAACGATTCTGCACAGTGCATTAACATCGCTAATGAGAGATAGAGGAATAATAGTGGAGGAGACCTACCAGCTCAACGTGGGTGGAAACACGGATTTCCTGAACATGAAGATGGAGGAGAGATTATCAAGCAAGAGAATAAGCAAAACCAAAGCAGTTACAGCAACGCTAGATAACGGAGACAGATACATATATGATGGAAAAGTTCGCATAGGCCCGAGCGATTATGTCCCGTTCCTAGGCAACACGAAAGTAGCGTATATATACATTAAGGGTAGATCGCTGTTAGGATTTCCAGTAGAGCTGGACATCAAATTAAAAGTTGATGATAAAAGCATGTTCGCGGCGGTTATGCTTGACGTGATAAGACTGGCTAAACTTTCACTGGATAGAGGACTAAGAGGACCAATACACGAAGCATCTGCTTATTACTTCAAGCATCCTCCGAAGCCCGTGAGGTCTCCACTGGAAGCAAGGATACTGCTAGAACAATTCATCACTGGGAAGCAAAGAAACACAGTGATCGAGAACATAGTTAGCTACACTCAGTAGTGCTACAACATATCAGGTTTTTATATTAGAATAGAAAATTCGCCATAGATAAGTATTTTATGAGTACTATTATTTAACATTGAAGTTTTTTATTCTTTTAAGACCACTTATGTTTAGCGAGGTAATCTGGCTTTGGAGGGATTAGAAATTGGTAAGTAACAGCGACGTAATCGCTTACATAGCTAAGAAAGATGAACATGAAGAGTTAATCCCGAGGACTAAGGTCAAGGAATACGGAAACACTGCTCTTCAGCCAGTATTTTTTGATGATGAGCTTGGAAAAAGGCTTTTTTACAGCTGGGTTTGCAGAGCACTCGAGCTAGGAGTAAAGAGAATATCCAAATCATACTTGCTTGGAGGATGCTCGTGGACCTTAAATGAAATAAGACTTGACATATACACTTTCAACGATTCAATAAATGATAGATTCATCAAAAATCTACTCGAAGAAACCACTAGGCTTTTATCGCAACAACTGAGAGCCGAGAAAGTCGAGAAAAACGATTTACTACAAATCCTAAAGGAGAAATCCGAGGTACTTATCTACGAAGTCGTTAAGGACAATGATAGCAGGGAGTTCATGATAGTGAAGGATGATGGAAACGTATCTGTTTGTCTAGATACCTGTGTTGAGCAAAGCTACGATGAGGCTGTGCTAGAGTATGTTAATCAAAGCATGGTTCATTGGAGAGGAGATGAGAAATCCTTTTTGCTGACTAGACTGCATATCAGGGCTTTTCCATCGAAGAAAGCCAAGGACAGCCAAGCTGAGTTAGAGAGGGAGTACAGCCTAAGAGACCACGTGATACTCGGAAGAGAGTTGGACTTGTTCTTGACAGACCCGTCTGTGGGCGCAGGCCTTATTCTCTGGGCCCCGAACGGGGCTATTGTTAGGAAATTAATGGAGGAGTTCGAGTACAAGCTACATCTGAGGCATGGATATCAGCCAGTCGTTACTCCCCATCTAGCTACTAGCGAGCTATTCGAGACCAGTGGGCATTTGTCTTACTATAGGGAAAACATGTATGTCTTTGACCATGATGGAAAAACCCACGTTGTTAAGCCAATGAATTGCCCGTTCCACATACTTATATTTAAGAGAAAGAAGTGGAGCTACAAGGAGCTTCCTGTTAGGTACTTCGAGTTTGGAACAGTATACAGGTATGAGAGAGCGGGAACCCTGCATGGACTCACCAGGGTTAGGGGATTAACTCAGGATGACAGTCACATATTCCTGAGACCAGATCAAATACAAGAAGAGATTGGTAGATTGCTGGATTTGCTTCGATTAATGTATTCTAGCTATGGAATCAACAACTACTCGTTCAAGCTTAGTCTGAGAGACCCTAATAATCAATCAAAGTATATTGGAAGCGCGGAGCTGTGGGAGAAGGCCGAAAAAGCTCTTGAAGAAGCCTTAATTAATCATGGTATACCGTTCAAGAAAGAGTATGGGGAAGCAGCGTTCTACGGCCCGAAAATAGACATTTATCTGAAGGACTCGCTTGGAGATCGGAAGTGCTGCGGAACAATTCAGCTCGATTTCAATTTGCCTGAGAGATTTAACATAACTTATGTTGACCAGGACAACAAGGAGAAGCGGGTGGTAATTATTCACAGGGCACTGATAGGTAGCATAGAACGATTTTTAGGTATACTGCTTGAGTATTACGCTGGCAGGTTGCCATTGTGGTTGGCGCCAGTACAGGTTGCTTTGCTACCGGTTGATGAGCATAGTGAGGAGCAGAGAAGCTATACTCTGAGGATGAGAGAGGAGCTTATCAATAATGGTATTAGGGCGGAGGCAATGATGGAGGGGAGGCTTCAGGCCAGAGTTAGAGAGGCTAGAAAACTAAGGATACCACTGATAGTGGTTATCGGAGAAAAGGAGCTCAGGACAGAAGAGTTCGAGGCTCAATGGATAAAATACGGTGTAGATGAGAAAGGGCGTTATAAGCCCGTAGAGGAAAAAATAACTGTTAGGGGAATAAGAGGGCTCGTGGAGTGGATTAAGGAGGAGGTAGGTAGAGAGACTCATGGAATCATCAAGTAACAAGCAAGTAGCTAGTGGCGGCGAATGGTCTGGAGGCTATTCTTTAACAGATGTGCATGCTCATGCATATGAGTATTCCAGTGATGAGCTGGGACAAATAGAAAAAGAGGGCATTAGAATCATCAGTGTAGCCGAGGACCTGGAGTCATCATACATAAATATTTCTTTAAGTGAAAAGCATTATTGGATAAAACCCTGTGTAGGAGTTCATCCATGGAACGTTTCGAAAACTAGCGTCTCTCTTCTAAAGCAAATAGAAAAAATTGTTTCGAGAAACGAGATAGCATGTATAGGGGAGATAGGCCTAGACACAAAATTTGTGCCTCAATCAATAGATAGGCAAAGAGAATTCTTTGTAACGCAGCTAAAGATAGGCAAGGAGTACGGCGTTCCATTCAATCTGCATGCCGCTGGGACATGGACAGAAGTGTTTGATTTGCTAGTGAAAATGGATATCGATAGAGCCGTCTTCCACTGGTACACGGGGCCGATTGATTTGCTAGAGAAGATAGGACAGCACGGGTATTACATATCCATTAATCCATCAATCAAGATACAGGAGAAACACCAGAGGGTTGCAGAAGAAGCTAGCTTAGATATGATTCTCGTTGAGAGTGATGGGCCCTACACCTACCGTGGACTAAGGCTAAACTCCCTGATGATAAAAGAAACAATCAAGCTATTATCAAAATTAAAGAAGGTTGAGGAGCATTATTTGCTTGAGAAGCTAAATGTAAATACAACCAGAATTTTCCCTCGATAACGAGGTGATTAATCGTAATAAAACTCATGGCTTTCTCTGATGTTCATTCACCTCTATACACAAATGAGGTCTTGGGATTAATAGAGAAGCACTGTGCAGTATCAGGCCCAGACATCATTGTCGTTGCGGGAGACATTGTGGATAGAGGGAAGTGGCAAGCAGCTTCATATCTAGAGAGAATCAACGAGCTATGCAAACCATCGTACTTCATTGGTGTTTTCGGAAACGATGATTTCCCCGAGATTAGAGAAAAAATCAAGGAGCTAACACCTAGTGTCAAATGGCTTGATGACGAAAACCTCGGCTTAACTCTGAAAAACCTTAGTTTCAGGATACATGGTTCTACGGGGATTCTCGATGAACCTACTAATTGGCAGTCGAAAAACATTCCCAACATAAGGGAAATTTATCAAAAAAGACTAGATAACCTCAAGAGCTTTTGTGAACAATCCGAGAAGGATTCCATCAACATAGTGGTTATGCATTATCCACCAACCTATACAACAATGCTGGGTGAGCCTAGCTGGGCTTGGAAGCAAATGGGGTCGAGGAGAGCGGAGGAAATTTTGGTATCACTATGCAAACACGGGTACGTTTTTCATGGGCATGCTCATAATAGCAAAAGACTACAACACACCATCGGAGACATTACTTTTATAAATGTTGCTTATCCTGCAAGAAAAGATGTGTTTTTTACACTGATTAAGCCAAAGGTTAGCTTGGATAAATATTTGTTAAGGGATAAGTAATGAAGAAGATTGAATTCACCGATGATTTCATCAAGCATCTCGAATGGCTGGCGAGAATCGAGCTGGAGGATTCCGAGAAGAAGAGGTTAAAGGAGGAGCTCGCTCTTCTTCTGAGATATATAGATGATGTTCTGAGCATAGATGTTGAAGGCTACTCCCCCTACATTTATCCAAAGCCATCAATGGAGCTACGCGAGGACATCCCTGTTAGCGACGAAGATGCATATAGCTATTTATCCAGATTAGCTCTCGAGGAGGGGTTTGTAAAAGGACCTGTGGTGATCAAGAAGAAATGAGAGCTGTTGATTTCCTCCTGAGCATTAAGCGAGGAGAAATAGATGATGTAAAGTTAATTGAGGGATTTCGTGAAAGGGTCATCGCTGAAGATGAAAAATACAATATTTTCATAACTTTAGCTGAGCCGGACGAAGCATTCCATAGGAAAAGGCTTCTCTCAGGCGTGCCTATTGCTGTTAAGGACAACATAGTCACCAAGAATCTTAGAACTACATGTGCATCCCAGGTTCTCGAAAACTTCGTGCCAAGCTACGACGCTACAGTGGTTGAGAGAATAAAAAGCGAGGGAGGGGTGATCGTCGGCAAAACCAACATGGACGAATTCGCTATGGGAGCTCTAGGCACGACAAGCTATTTCGGTCCAACGAGAAACCCGCTGAACCCATCACTATCTCCAGGGGGAAGCAGCTCTGGGAGCGCAGCGGCCATATCCTCAGGACTAGTTCCAATGGCCTTGGGTAGCGATACGGGGGGAAGCATTAGGCTACCAGCAGCTTGGACCGGTATTTATGGATTGAAGCCAACGTACGGGCTGGTGAGCAGATACGGGCTGGTATCCTATTCTGATAGCCTAGACCAAATCGGTCCCATGGCAAGCAGCATCTTTGATTTGGAGTTGTTATTCGGAGTTATAATGGGATGGGACGAGAAGGACCCCACAACATATGATAAGCATGTTCCAAGCGAGGTTTTCATTAAAAGAGCATTTATGAATCCGGATCCCCACATTATGAGAAACCTGAGGGTTGCTTTGCTCAAGGAACCACTTGTCCACGAGGATGCTGACCAGAAGGTTGTGGATAGATTCATGGATTATGTCTCTGAGTTGGAGGCTTACGGGGCCGTTGTGGAGGAGGTCTCGATCCCTCTCGTGAATAAAGCTCCACAGATATACTATGTAATCGCGTTTAGCGATGCAAGCAGCAATCTAGCTAGGTACTCAGGCCTGCTTTATGGTAAACGCGTTGTTGATGTTATTGATACTGATTGGGATGAATACTACATGAGGAACAGGAAGCTGTTTGGATGGGAGGTCAAGAGGCGTATACTGCTGGGGTCATTCATACTTAGTGCTGGTTACTACGAGATGTACTATGATCGTGCTCTCAGGGCGAGGGCGAAGCTTTACGATGAGCTTAACAAGGTGCTTGCGAAGTACGATGTCATCGCGACTCCGGGGTCAAACATTCCTCCTCTGCCTCTTGATTTCGATGCGTCTGACCTCTCGAGGCTCAACGCTATTGATTCACTGCTTGTTATCGCTAACTTAGCTGGTCTCCCAGCAATCGTTATTCCTCTGGAGGTGAGTACTAATACACCTATATCAATACAGCTTATCTCACAGAAGTGGTCTGAGGACATACTGTTCGAAATCGGGAAGTACATAGCTTTATACATATCAAAGCTGGAGAGGGAGCTGGAGGCATGAACATAAAGATAGGGCTCGAGGTTCATGTTCAGCTAACAAGCTTGAAGACAAAGCTGTTCTGCAGTTGCTCAGCTGATTACAGAGGCAAGCCTCCCAATACCAACATCTGCCCAGTCTGCCTTGGAATGCCTGGAAGCCTCCCAAGGGTAAACAAGGAAGCTATTAAAAGCGCTATCAAGGTAGCCCTAGCGCTCAATAGCAATATCAACCAGGTCCTGGCGTGGGCTAGAAAACACTACTTCTACCCGGACCTACCGAAGGGATATCAAATTTCCCAGTATGATGGGAAGGGAGTAGCGACCTTTGCTAAAGGAGGATACATAAATATAAGAGTAAATGGCAAGAAGAAGAAAATCAAGATTAGAAGAATAAATATTGAGGAGGATCCCGCCAGAATAGTTTACCCAACAGGCGACGCGGAGACCTCTAGCTATATTCTCATTGACTATAACAGAAGCGGTATAGCTTTGCTTGAGATAGTAACGGAGCCTGACATGAACAGCCCCGAGGAAGTTAGGGCTTTCCTGGAGAAGCTGAGGTCAATACTCGAGCACCTGGAGGTAAGCGATTTATCTCTTGAGGGATCGATGAGAGCTGATGTAAACATAAGTGTTGGTGATGGAGAAAGGGTTGAGGTGAAAAACATCAGTGGGTTAAAGGATATCGAGCAGGCTATTAGGTACGAAGTAGCTAGGCAGATAGACGTTCTTGAGAAGGGAGGGAGAATCGAGAGAGAGACGAGGCACTGGGATTCAACTAGAAAAATAACAAAGCCAGCTAGAGTCAAGGAATACGAGGAGGACTACAGGTACATGCCTGACCCAAACCTGCCATTCTACATTATTCCTGACGAGCTAATAGAGGAAGTAAGGAAAACATTACCAGAGCTACCGGAGGAGAGGGCAGCTAGATTCATAAATCAACACGGGTTATCAGAGTACCTCGCGCACGTCCTCGTATCATCAAAAGCACTGGCTGATTACTACGAGAAAGTCGCCGAGCTCTCGGGTGTCAAGGGAGATAAAGTGGCTGGCCTTATAGTAACTGACCTTCTAGGCTGGATAGACAGCGAGGATTTAAGCAATATATCAAGGATAGTTCCTCCCGAGGATTTAGCAGAGGTGGTTAAGCTTCTGGAGAAAAACGAGATAACCATCAAGATGGCCAAGGAAATGATCCCCCTGCTGGTAAGGGGGGAGAAACCTAGACAAATAATAGAGAGGATGGGGTGGAGCGTCATCAGGAACCGCGCTGTGCTTGAAAAAATAGTTGATGATGTCCTAAAGGAGAATCCCCAAGTGCTTAAGGATATAGAGAGAAACCCAAGGGCGGTTCAGTTCATTATTGGTAAGGTTCTCGAAAAAACTGGTAAGAAGGGCGACCCAAAAATTATAGCTGAGATAGTGAGGGAAAAAATCAGGTTAAGCTAAGCTAGGGGGCCAATAACTTCTTTTCCAACAGCCCTGTTTATTTCTTCGACCTTTCTGTTTATTCTCTCCTGAATATCGTTTATTTCTTCCTCTGTTAGGTGAGAGTATCGGCCCTGCAGCTTTAAGTACTCCCTGACATGCTTGCGTTTGGGAACAGGCGTGGTTACCTCAAGCTTACCGTAGTTGTACTCAAGATTAACCCACACAGCTGTCTCGACAGCGAGCTTCGAGATTTTTATCCCAAGCTTGGGATCAAACCTCCAGCCCGTCGTGCACGCCATTAGAACATGGATTAGGCTTGGCCCATCAATTTGAAGTGCCTTAGCGAACTTCTTATCCATATCGAGAAGGAATGCTGGGTTAGCTGTAGCGATGTATGGTACCTTGTGAGCTAGAGCTATTCCTATTATATCTTTCTTATCTCTCCACTCGCCCCTCATAATTGTACCAACAGGCGTCGTCGTGGTCCAGGCCTTGTACGGCGTTGCCCCGCTCCTCTGGATACCAGTGTTCATGTAGGCCTCATTATCATAGACGACATACAAAACGTTGTGCCCTCTCTCAAGCATACCGCTTAGGGCTTGTAATCCAATATCAAATGTGCCTCCATCCCCGCCTATCGCGATGATGTTGATTTTCTTGTTTGGGTCAATCTTACCTTTTTCTTTGAGGACCTTAATGGCTGCCTCCACTCCACTCGCAACCGCAGCTGCGTTTTCAAACGCTATGTGTATCCATGGAACCTTCCATGAAGTAAATGGGAAAAGCGAGGTTGAGACTTCGAGGCAACCAGTGGCATTAACAACAATCGTGTTAGGGCCGGCAACCTTTAACAAATTCCTAACTATAGTACCGGCGGTGCAGCCAGCGCAGAGGTTGTGTCCTCCAACGAAGTAATCCTCTCTTGGTAGGTCCCACACTGTTCTTGGAATCCTGATGTTAACTGTCAAGCTCAACACCTCTCACTCCATAAAACAATGTATGTTTTGTGAAGCCAGGAGAATCCTTGTTTTTGTATACATGCAGAATTACCTTGTATAGGTCTTCGTTAGTGATCGTTCTTTGGCCTATCCCAGCGACCACGCTCTTTATCTTAACTGGGCTTTGCAGATTAGTGTAAATCTCATTCGCAAGGGGACCTGCAACCCTGAGACCATAGCTAATGGCTTTATCAATAACCACAAGGACTTCCTTCCCGGCAAGAATTTTTTCTATTTCATCGATAGGTAACGGCCTGTACAGCCTTAGTCTTAAACCCCCGATTCTTAATCCATTGCTTCTGGCTTTATCAATAGCCAGCTTTAGCGAGCTCCATATGGAGCCGGTAACCAGCAAGTCTATTTCGGAGTCTTCTGTTCTATATGTCTCGACAAGCCCGTTCTTCCTGCCGAACTTCTTGTAAAAATCTCTGTCTATAATCTCGGCTTTTCTCAAAGCGTTTTTCATGGCCTCAACCTGCTGGTACTTAAACTCGTAATAATAATCTGGGGATGCAAGGGTTCCTATGGCGACCGCCCCCTCCTCTATGTAACCCTTCCAGGTTTTGGGAGAAAACTCGATTACATCCTCGCTTGATTCAATAACTACTGGCTCGTATGTATGGCTCATCAAAAACCCATCGTAGGACACTATTGTTGGTAGAAGTACTTCTCTATCCTCAGCTAGCCTATATGCCTGTATCACGGTATCATAGGCTTCCTGTGCGCTGGATACAAAATAGATTATCCATCCTGTATCTCTGGCGTTCATTATGTCGCTGTGGTCATTCCAAATAGAGATTGGAGCTGATAATGCTCTTGTTGGGACAGCCATTACAACAGGCAGTCTAAGCCCGCTCGTGATGTGTAAGATTTCGTGCATCAGCTCTAGTCCTTGGCTGCTTGTGGCTGTGAATGTTCTTGCGCCAGCTATGCTTGCGCCAACAACCGCGCTGAGAGCACTATGCTCGCTTTCGACATGTATATATTGTGCCTTTACTTCCCCGTTGGCTACCATTTGTGCCAGTTCTTCAACGATTGTTGTCTGAGGAGTAATAGGGTAAGCTGCAATAACATCCACGTCAAGCTGCCCAACCGCTTTTGCTACAGCTTTATTGGATGATAAAGTCGCTAGGCTTTTGCTCTTGTATACTTGGGTCATGATATCTACACCTCTGGGACCATTGTTATAGCCTTGACTGGGCATTCCTCGGCACAAATACCACAGCCCTTGCAGAAGTAGTAGTTAATTTTGTAAGATACGTTGTATGTTTTGCCTGTTTTGGTCGTGTATTTCTCATCGCTTTCTACAATAGCCGCGTCGGGGCAGTAGAGAAAACAAAGCCTGCATCTAATGCACTTTTCGTTATCTATAACTGGCTTTTCGAACCTCCACCCAGCCTTGCTTTCAGGAGTAATGTTTGGTCTCGATATACCCCCTATTGGTAGCTCATACCAGCTGGGCAAAGATTCACGCGATTTCATGGATAACAGCCTCTTCTCTTGTGGGTACAAGCATGACTTTTCTAACTTCATCATATCCTCTCTTAATGGCCTTCACGTTGGTCTGGAAATTTTTGTCTCCGAACTCCTCTTTCACCGCTAAGTACAATGAATCAAGAGTTGGAGCGCCTATCACCTTTGAAAATGAGCCGAGCAAAACCATGTTTACCAGCGGTCTACCGAATATATCCAGGGCTATCTGCGTGGCATTTATCGCCCAGACCTCATGCTTGGCTAGCGCAGATGAGCTCTGAAATATGGTGGTTTCTGAAGCGTTAACTATGAATTTTGTCTCTGAATGCACGTTCACTATGCCGAGAAACTTCTCGAGTAAACTTTTCTCCATTATAACTACGACGTCTGCCTCTCTTATCGGCTCTCTTGGAAGCTCTTTGTCCTTGTTTTTCGTAATAATTGAGTAAGCCTTAACCGGCGCTCCTCTGCGCTCAACGCCGAATTCAGGCATGCTGAAGCCCTTCATTCCCTCCAGAACAAAAGCTGATACAAGGAGATTACTCGCTGTAACAGCCCCTTGCCCCCCTCTACCCAGCCATACAGCTCTCAACACATAATTGTTTTTCATTTTTAATCATCAATATATTTTCGATTTCTAGCAATTTATATTGTTACGTTAATATTTTTCATGTGCCTAAAAAATATAAGAGGCTATACGTGATAAATAAAACACTAGTTGGTGTTAAGAAATGTTGCTTTTCACATGGATTACCCTGATGTTTTTCGTGGGCATAGTGCTATCCCTGATTATTGGAATAATAGCTCTTCTAGCAACAAAATTCATAAGAGGACCTCCGAAAAGCCTCATTGGACTAAGAGTAAGCATGGCGGTAACAGCGATAGCGGTTGTTTTCGGTAGCCTCGGTGTTCTGTACCTAATCGATTACCTGACCAGCGGAACAGCCCCGCTTATATACTCTGGAATAGCGATGGTCGCTGGATTCATGGTTTTCCAGTGGATTATTTCGCCATTTCTAATCAACCTGGCATATAGAACAAGGGATCCTGGTCCGGGCGAGGAGTGGATTGTAAGGGCAGTTGTTGATTACGCTAAGAGAGCTGGCTTTAGGAGCCCTCCCAAGGTGAAGATAGCCGAGGTTGATGCTCCCAACGCCTTTGCTTACAGCAGCTTAATCGGCGGTAGCTACATAGCTGTTACGAGAGGGCTGTTATCGCTTATGCCTAAGGAGGAGGTCGAGGCCGTTATAGGCCATGAGCTTGGTCATCTCAAACACAAGGATGTCCACGTTATACTCGCTCTAAGCCTCATACCCGTAGCTATTTTCTATATTGGCAGGTACCTTTTGATGTGGGGGTGGTTAATGGGAGGCGGCTCCAGCAGGGGTAGGCAAGGAAACGCAACGCTTTACTACGTTGGTCTTGGGTTAATACTCGTTATAGCAGGCGTTATATTTCAGTTCCTGGTAACACACTTCAACAGGCTGAGGGAGTACTTTGCTGATGCTCACAGCGCAGGATTGACGGGGAACCCGAGGCTCCTGCAGAGAGCTCTCGCCAGGCTAGCCCTTGTCTACGAAAATTCTCCCGAGCTATCTTCAACCACGAGTAAATCTGCAGCTATGCTCTTCATTGTTAATTACTTCATAAACGCTACTGGTGGGATGGCGTACGACCCATACGACGAGTTTCTCCCGAGAAGAAGGGCAACTAGGAGAGTGATAGTTGATATTGACGCCGCTGTGGAGGAGCTAATGCAGAGGGAGACAAGCGCGTTAGTCGAGCTATTTAGCAGTCACCCACCAATTCCAAAGAGGCTCAGGTTCCTCGAGAACATGAGGATTAGAGGAGAAAAAATAAGAGTAGAGTAAGCTAGCACTCAGCTCTAGCTGGTTTTACATAAAACTTAATTTTTCCATCCAGGTAATCTCTTATTACCTGTATGCCCGCTTGCTCGATTATCGGCTCCTTGGTTGTTTTTTCTAACCACCCTCTCCTCCTGGCTATCTCCTCAAGTATAGTGTATTCATCTAAGAATTCATCTACACCGTATGTTGCTGTTATGGAGCCCGGCACGAACTTTTTTGCTCTTGACAGAATCTTGGCGGCTATTCTCTCAGGGTCACGAATCTTTTCCGGCGGCTTTAATCGGATAATTCTCTCTAGAGGATCCCTCACATCCGGGAACACCCCAGGGGTGTCCCACGCGTAGATTTTGCCCTCTATGTTAAAAAGTGTGAACCCCTTAGTATAGCCCGTAGTGCCTGGATAAGCACTTACGGACGCGCTGTGCTTCCCCCTAAGCACATTGATAATGCTTGATTTACCAGTCTTTGGAACACCGGCTATCATAACGATGACTTTGTCTTTGTTTACTTCCCTAGCCCATCCCCTAAGAATTTTCCTGAGCTTAAGAGTACTCAACCTGTTATTAGCTGATATAGAAAGAGCTTGATGCCCTTTACACTCGAACCACCTCTCCCACATCAAGCCAATTTCTCTCGGAACAAGGTCAGCTTTATTTAAGGCGAAAAGCCTCCGCTTCCCCCTAGATACTCTTAACAGGTAGCTACTCATCGTTCCAATAGGGTTACGTACATCCAGAACCACCAACACGATATCGCTTAGTTGAATTTTTTCTAAAATTTCCTTTTTACTGGCAAACCTTATGGACAAAAACAACCCCCATACAAGCATTATCAAGGCAATAAATAATAATGGTTTTCGAACAAAACCTCTTCCTACTATGATGAACTATTAATACATAAAAAATAATCACAAAATGAAAAAAATATAAAAAACAAAAAAAGAAGCAATTACTTTTTCCATATATCTAAAAAATTATGTATATCTTTTACAGTTGACAAACCAATGTCAAAGACACTGAAAAAAGTAAAGCCCATATACGAGGTCCAAGCCTCAACAATATCCCTTTACACAAAAGAACTCATTCTAGGGGGAGGAAATATAATGAACAGAGAAAGAAATGATGTAGGATTCTAACATAGTTTCATCAATAAAATATTTTTATATTTTATCCTTTCTATATTATTATCTTGATAAGGGTTGGCTTCAGGAGATAATAATAATATTATACATGACTTAAGGTTAATCATCAAAAATCCATATGCTAGACGTATCTATGAATACATAATGAGTAACAATCCAATTTTCTTCAGGCAAAAACTAACAAGAGTGATCGGGTTAAACATAGATACTATAAATAGATGGATAAAAATAATAAATATTATTGATAGTGGATTCATTATCAATATAGATTTTGAAAAGATTGGTCTTATACAAATAGCATTCAAGTTCAATAATCAGTTAAAAGTTAGCTCGACGGAGAGAGTAACGGGTTTGCCTGAAAGAAGCAAGTGGTTTCTTAGATGGAAGGCTGATGCTGTTTTCCCAGATACAAGAAGCTTGCTGATAAGTTTTGCTCCTTTAAGCACAATAGGCATTAACACAATCTTAAAAGATTACGCTTTAGTTGGCGAAATCGATGACTACTTTATAGCTGATTCCTACATACCAAATAAGTTACCCGGCGAATTCTTTGAGTGTGATTATAAATATAAGATTTGCATGAACAATTGGAAGCAAATCTCAGAGCATTTAAAGAAAATAGCAGATAGTTTTGACGAACGGGAGGAATTTTCTGTTTTAGATAAGAAACGTTTGAGGAAAAAACGACATAGGATAGACTTGTTAGACTTGCTTATGTTGTCGCATCTTGAGGAAAACGCGCTTTATAGACCCCAAGAGCTAGCTACCATGACAAAGTCAACGGTCTTAAAAATCAACAGGCACCTTAGAAAACATATTCTTCATCCTCAATTGATTAATAACACAAGAATTAGATATGGAAAGCATATGGTCAAAAAATTTGCACTATATACTTTCTGGGGGAGAGATGAACCCAATAAATCAAGGGTTTTGTTAAATGAGATTTCAAGGATTTATGGCTTTATCAGCGGTGTTCTGGACTCTAAAAGCGGCAAGTTTATGTTTATGTTAGGGGTTCCCGGTCATGAGATATTCGAGTACGCCGAGTATATGCCGAGTACTTTTAAGGAGCTGTTTAGCGAAATCGAGGCTTATCAGCTCGATAAATTCTCTATTAGGTCCTATACTATACCCTACATTCCATTCGACAGGTTCAATAAGGAGTGGAGCTTGTCAGAAGAGGTTATAGTGGAGACGAAGGAGAGCTTAATGAAGAAGGGGCTTATATAGGGTTCTCCGTTATCTCTTGTATATGCTACTTTTATTAGACTAAGTTTATAAGGTATGTTTAACATATGCGCTTATTGTTAATCACCGGTGGTGTCGATGTCAGCCAAGGCAATAGAGGTTATTAATAAAGCTATTAGTGAGAATAGAAGAAAACTTTTAGAGCATGAATCAATGGCTCTTTTGGAGGCCTATGGTATACCCCTGGCCCCGTATGTTTTTATCCAAGATGAGAGTGAGGCACATAAAGCAGATAACATTGGGTACCCAGTCGTAGCTAAGGTTGTATCACCAGATATAGTTCATAAAAGCGATGTTGGCGGAGTAATACTAGGCCTAAACAACTGGAGAGAAGTGGAGCAAGCAGTTAAGACAATAAAGCTAAACGTAAAGGAGAAGACGGGCAACGCAAGAATAACGGGCTTTCTATTACAAAAGATGCTTCCAAGGGGCGGCGTAGAGGTAATCGTGGGGGGCATCAGGGATCCTGTCTTCGATGCTGTTATAATGTTCGGCCTAGGCGGCGTCTTCGTCGAGGTCTTCAAGGATGTTAGCTTCAGGGTTACTCCGGTGAGCATTAATGAAGCTAAGGAGATGATAAGGGAGATTAAGAGCTTCACAATACTTCAGGGCTACAGAGGCGCTCCCCCCGTCAATATTGATAGCCTGGCCGAAATTATTGTTAAGGCTTCACAGCTGATGAGCGAGTTAAGGGAAGTCTCGGAGATGGACATAAACCCAGTAATTGCTTATCCCGATGGGGCCTACGCCGTTGACGCCAGATTCCTGTTAAATTTTAAGCACTGATCCCCATTGCTAGCTGGTGAATGGGTTGGAAAACGCCGAGTCAATGCTGGAGGCGCTGAGCGAGCAGATATTCTCGTTGAAACAGGAGATTAATAACCTGAAAGCTAGAAAAGCTGAGCTAATAGAGGATCTCAGGAAGCTGAGGAGCGAGAAAAACAGTATTTACAGCAACTATAAACCAGTCATAGAGCAAATCCGCTTGCTACGCGAGGAGAAATCCAAGCTAATAGAGGAGCTCAGGAGACTGAAGGAAGAAAACAGAGAGATAAGGGAGAAGCTTGCTGATTATAGGAAGAAAAATGAGGAAATAAAGAAGCTGAACGAGGAGCTTAGGAAGACGATAAAGATGCCTATACCAGCGATAAAGAAGCGTATAAAGGAGCTTGAATGGAAGCAGCAAACAAATATTCTTAGACCAGAGGAGGAGAACAGGATTCTCCAGGAAATAGCTAATCTCGAAAAAATGCTCGAGAAGGCCAGGAAAATCAGGGAGATCGAGGAAAAACTAATGGAGTCAAACGCAGAGATAGCTAGCATGAGGCTTAAGCTCAAGACAAACAAGGAGAAAATCAAGGAATTAGCAAAAAAGCTCGATGAAATAAACAGCAAAATCAATCAACTTAAGGAATCATTAGGGAAAAACTTGGGGAGACTAGATGAAATAAGAAAGCAAATACAGGAGCTATCGAGCATGCTAGAAAGCATAAAGGAAGATATCAACAAGAAAACCGAGGAGCTGAAATCGCTGCAAGAAAAAGCAACAAGCCTGAGAAACGAGCTCAATAAGCTCAAGGAACAGGAAATCCTGAAAAAGAAGAAGGAGGAAGCTCAGAAAAAGCTTGAGCAGAAAGGCAGGCTAACCCTCGAGGATTTAGCTGCTTTATATGGAGAACTGTCAGATTAGTATACTTTTGCATACATTTTTCTTTATAACGTGGGCAACAATATTTTTTCTGGGATAATTTTTGCCCAGAACACTCATTCTAGCGGTAGACAAGGACAACGATGTCGGTTTATCTCTAGGGGTAGATGGCCCTATAGTCGGTTACGACGAATTAGTGAAAGTCGCTTTTGGATACGCTTATGAAAAACCAGAAGACAGCGACCTAAACGTCTTGTTCGCGGCTCTGAAGCTATACAAGGAAAAAAAGCAGGAAAACCAGGACGTAGAGGTAGCCCTTGTTACCGGGGATCACCGAAGTGAGCTTAAAGCTGACGAGAAAATTGCTTCTCAGCTCAAGAAGCTGAAGGAGCTTTTAGGTTACGAGGAAGTTATACTGGTCAGCGATGGCCCGGAGGATGAGAGCGTTATACCAATTGTTCTTGGCTTAGCAAGGGTGGCAGGAGTAAAGAGAGTGGTTGTTGAGCAACTTAGAGGAGTTGAGGAAACATATATTCTACTGGGCAGATATATCAAGAAAGCCTTCACTGAGCCCAGGTTTTCGCGCTTGTTCCTGGGGGTACCAGGAATAATTATTCTAAGCTTAACCATTCTGAATTTCCTTGGTCTCATGAATTATGCTTTGCTAGCTATCGGCATAATTCTCGGTGGAGCAATGGTTATTCAGGGATTCAATCTAGAGGAGAAAATATACACTCTCTGGGGAAGCTCACCAATAATGTTTACATCATCGCTTTTTTCAACGGTTTTTCTGATAATAGCTCTCATAATTATTTACACTTCCGTAAATGATAAAGGATTAACGCCTCTGGGGATAGGCACAGCTATCAGTTCAGCCGCACCTTTTGGCGGGCTCGCGGCGATGTCTATACTCCTGGGCAAAGGAGTCGTGAAAATTCTTAACAGGGATGTCAGGATATGGAGAGATATCGTGGGAATGGTAATAGTGGTTATCGCTATAATTGCTTTTCAGAGTCTTGGAGAATCAATATCTTCATCGATGACATCGTGGAAAACAGCGGAGTTTATCAACGCGATAGTGAAATCAGGCTTTATCGAAATAACACTAGTGGGTATAGGTCTATCGGGTATTATGACCCTTGTAGCCATGCTTATCGAGAAGAAGTTTTCCTCTACCTCTAAAGAATAACCTCTATGTATAAATTGTCTATTAGTTCTCTATATCTGTTCCTTATAGCTACATCAGTGAAGGTCCCGAACACCTCCGCTATGTCTTTCTGTCTCTTCTTCTCTCCCATAATTCCACTAGATATATACGTTATTGCAGCTATCATTGCGAGCGGTGACTTACCGTGAATCAAGTTGAGTTTCTCCACGGCTCTGCTTAATCTGTACATAAGTGTGGTGGTAGCTGGCGATAAGTTAAGGGCATTAGAGACATAGCTTATATAGTCTTGTGGCTTGTAAACTGTAAGTGTGACATTAGATCGTCTATGCTCTCTATTAACCTCTAGTATCTTTCTATAAGCATACCTTAGCTTCTTAATTGTGATTATATCGTTTTTCAGGTCTTTTCTCTCATAACTTATAGCGTGCTTCACGAACTCACTGAAGCTCCTCGGAACCCCATGTATTTTGCACGAAATGTACAGGGAAGCTAGTATGTAGGATCGAAGCATCTCACCTCTCCCTAATCCCAGGGCTATTACTCCCCTTATAAGTTGCGAAGCAGTAGACGTTACGTCTGATGGTAGGTTCAGCCTCTTCGCTTCGTCCCTCAGCATCTGTAGAGTTTTGACAAGTCTTCTTTTGCCTTGAACCCTTATTCTAGAGTTCAGCCTAGACAATCTTTTTGAGTAGAAGGAGGAACCGCCTCTGCTAATAGTTGTTGATAGACCCCTATCATGAATGCTTTCATTTAGAGGAGAGCCTCCACGAACTCTGTTGCTGGGAGATTCACCAAAGTTTCTCCATTCCTTGCCGTAATCTACTAGGGTCCCTATAACTTCTCCCGTATCCATACATATAATTTCTCCTCGAACCTCGTCAACATAAACGTTGTTACTAACACATTCATTCACGTTTTTTTCCACCCCTCCTCTTTTCTTCTGTTTCGTAGAAAACCTTAGTGTTTTCTTTTAGTCTAGGCTGTTGGCGAGTCAGCTTTACTAGAACTCTGGGTTCATTTAAGGGGCCCAAAACATCAATAGCTTTTCCAATAACTGTTAAGTCTGGCCCATAGACCTTGTAGTTTATTCTAAAAGCAGCCTTCTTATCAATTGTTTTTACTACGAAGAATTTGTCTTTGTAGAAAAACTCAATTGTTCCTAGGACCTTCAAGGTATTACCACGCTACAAGGTTTTTATATGAAACAATATTTAAAATCCAAACGCTCAGTATTACCATTATATTAAATGGTAATACCTCTATGCGTAAAGAATGCATGAAGCGCGAGCCCTCTTCGTAACACCATTATCGAGTATTTAAAAATCACAAAGGGTTTGCTATTGGAATCAATGTGGCTGACGTCTTTCTAGTCCTGAAAAGCGAGGCTTCCAGTTCTACTGGATGAAAAGATATATTTGTAGATGAACGTAAACATTATATTAACTTATCATAAACATTAACCTAATGAATACATGGCTGAGATGGCTTTATATGAAGAGTCTGTTCGTAACATTGGATATTAGTGGGGTAGTCGGGTTCAGTGATAACGAGAGCCCCGAAGTAATTGTCCCTATAACTAAGGATTTTGATGAAGCCGTGGACCAAGTAATGAGACTAGATAAGGAAGAAGCGGTCCCCTTTATAAAGGAGTTTTATGAGCAAGTCAAGGACAAATACGATGTTATATATGTGGATTCAGAGAAAGCTTCACGTATTCTTTACAAAGCTGGTATCCGTAACGTGGAAGTAGCGGCCAGTAAGGATGCTTTTAAGAAGTTGAAATCAAAACTGCCTCAAGTACTGGTGGAGAAGGGAGTATTTTCATCTATAGAGGAGTTCTGGGATTATAGGCATAAGTTCTCGACTGAGCTTGTGAGGAGACAGCTTAGAGCGTTCGCGAAGAGAAGGGACCTACTAGCCGCTCAGGGTATAAGAGCAATTGATGATTTGGACAAGACCTACAACTTATTCGCAATTAGAACAAGGGAGTGGTACAGCGTTCACTTCCCCGAGCTAGACCAACTTATTCCTGACCATGACCTGTACTTAAGACTTGTTGAGAAGCTAGGCATAAGAGATAACTTCACAGTTGAGAATCTGCTACAGTTTGGCTTATCAAAGGAAAAGGCACAGATAATCGAGGAAAAAGCCAGAAGCAGTATTGGAGCTGATTTAAGCGATTTCGATATTAAGCCGATACAGACTCTAGCGAAGATGGCTAATGATATGTATGAGCTGAGACAAGAGCTGGTTAGATACATTGATGCCGTAATGAGAGAAGTGGCTCCCAACATAACAGCGTTGGTGGGCAGCTTACTTGGAGCTAGACTCATAAGCCTTGCAGGTAGCTTGGAGGACCTGGCTAAGCTACCAGCAAGCACAATACAAGTGCTTGGTGCCGAGAAAGCGCTATTCAGAGCTTTGAGATTCGGGGGAAAGCCACCAAAGCACGGAGTAATCTTCCAGTATCCTGATATCAATAAGTCACCGAGATGGCAGAGAGGTAAAATAGCTAGGGCCTTAGCAGGAAAACTGGCTATAGCGGCGAAAGTTGATGCGTATACTGGAAGGTTTATAGGAGATAAATTAGTCGAAGATCTCCGGAAGAGAATAGAGGAAATCAAGAAGCTTTACGCGAAGCCTCCCCCGAGAAAGGAGGCTCCTCCATCAAAACCCAAGCCAAGAAAAGAGGGAAAAGAAAAACGAAGGGAAAAGAGGAGGTGAATGTATAGATGAGCGAGATAACAAAGATTCGTTCATTGGAGAAAAATGAGAGAATTTATTATATCGAGTTTGATGATGGAAGCACCAAGCTAGTTACAGAGAACTTAGTTCCAGGCAGAAGGGTTTATGGAGAGAGGCTTTATAGAATAGGAGGTAAAGAGTACAGGGAATGGAACCCCTTTAGAAGCAAGCTTGCAGCAGCTATATACAACGGCATACAGGATGTTCCTCTCAGGAAGGGCGATGTTGTATTGTATTTGGGCGCTGCGTCCGGAACTACCATAAGCCATGTCAGCGATATAATTGGATGGGAAGGAAAAGCCTACGGAGTCGAGTTCGCTCCAAGAGTTATGCGCGAATTATTGCTAGTTGTATCTGATAGAAAGAATATAATACCAATACTCGGTGACGCCAGGAAACCATGGGAGTATTCCCACATAGTAACTACGTGTGATGTTCTATACGCAGATGTTGCTCAGCCCGAGCAAGCCTCACTAATTGTTGACAATGCGAACTACTTCCTAAGGTCAGGCGGCGTATTGTTCTTCGCTATAAAAGCAAGAAGCATTGATGTCACTCAAGAGCCAACAGAGATATATAAGAGAGAAATTGAAGTACTCGAGAAAAACGGGTTCAAGATACTGAACGTTGTTCATTTGGAGCCCTATGATAAAGACCACGCGATGGTTTTAGCAAGGTTCAAGTAGCGTGATGAACGAAGATATAAATAGAATAAAGCGATTGATAGATGTAGAAAAAACGAAGCTTTTTTCAACACCATTATTCTTTTACAGTTTAAGTCAGCTTGAAATAAGGGATTATATAATTAATCTGTCCAATGGAGATAAGAAAATCATCAGAAAAGAAGATATATACAATTTAAAGAAAAGCTTGCCCGAGTTTTTACATGAAAAACTAAAAATCCCAGTAATTATTAATATTACATTGAACCAGAAATGCAAATACCAAATAAGAGGGGAGGTTTGGCAAGCGAGAGTAGTGGAAATGCTATTAAGACAAAAAGTATCCTGGGAACCCAACACTTGTCTATCGGAAGAGGAGGTAGCAATAGCTATACAAAGATTGGGTTCGCTGATACACATTTCCTTCAAAGAGGATGTATGGGGAGCGGAAAATGAAAGCCTGGAAGAATAAATTGCTGGACGAGCTAGTGGAATCCGTATGGAAAACAGCGAATAAACATGGATTCAATGTTATAAAGCTTAGCACTCCAAGCAATCCTGAGGATAGAAGCATAGATATGTTCTTGTTAAGGGAAGACAAGAAAACTATTCACCTGAAAATAGCTGTTGATTCAAGGGATATTGATTACTACGAGCAAAAAGACCTGTTCGGAGTAGCATCAGTTCTGAAATCCAGGCCTTTAGCTGTATCGGAGTATGAAGACAAAATTGAGCTTGAAGACGACGTAGTATATGAAAGAAACAAACTGCCCGTCGTCAATGTGAAAACACTTGATAGTTTACTTTCATGCAGTAAGAACCTATTCATAATTGGAAAAAAGAAGGACTTTTATGTAAGGATCGATGGCGAGAAGTTAAGAAAAGCGAGGCTGGAGAGAAACATAAGTCTCGGAGAACTAGCAGATATATTGAAGGTGAGCAGAAAAAGCGTTTATGAGTATGAGCGTGGAAGTTACAATGTAAATTTAGATGTGGCTGAAAAACTGATAGATGTCTTAAGCGAAGATGTACTTAAGCCATACAATATTTATGAAGAAGAAATTACCATTGATATGAACCTTGTAAACATGCCTGATAACGCTGTGGAAGAAAAAGTAATGAGAATACTAGAAGGATTTACCGACACTCAGTACCATGTTAAGAAAGCCTTTGTCGATATAGTTGCAAAGAAAGATGATAAGAAAATCTTCATTGCGGTCGAGCATGTAAAGTCGGGTTCATCACTCAAAGATAAGATAGAGGATATAGAGAGATTCTCTTTCATGAAGGATGCACTGAAAATTGCAGTTGTAAGCGAAAAAAGAATAGATTATGCCTCATCAGCTATACTAACTAATGTTGACAGGCTTAAGAAAATCCTTGAAGAGCATATTTCTAGGTAAGAGCTCTTGCAACCGTGTGAGCCTAACAAGCTATTTTTAACTGGCCCTCCAGGCGTGGGCAAATCAACAATTATGAGAAAAGCCGTTGATTATGCAATTAAAAAGGGCATAAAAACAACTGGGTTCTTCACTCCTGATATAAGAGATAACAGCTATAAAAGAGTTGGCTTTGATATCGAGGTTTTAAATTATGGAAATGTGCCTTTAGCAAGAAAAAATGCTGAATGGAACCTGAGATTCGGGGATTATTACATAAACCCCGAAGCTAAACAGGCTTTTCAAATTGTACTTAGAGATATTGATTTTGAGAAAAAGGATAGAAAACTAATTGTCATTGATGAGATAGGGCCAATGGAATTGATGCTTGAGGGTAGCAAGGAGTTCTTTATATTAATACTGCAGCAAAACGTTGTGCCAGTAATAGGGGTATTTCATAGAAAGCTAAGCCTTACTCACCCCGATCTATATCGTTTAATAAAGAAAAACATCGTTTACGAGCTATCCATACAAAACCGCGAAGCTGTTTTAATGAACATTATGAAGTGGATAGACAGCTGTTACTATTAGGAACTCAATTTATTATTTTTAAGGTAAAACAAAGATAAAAGAAAACTTTTCTAAAATGGTGAACGTACTGAATGGGTAACCATGCCATCACCAGTAATGATGGCTGGTCTGTGATTGATGAACTGGAGATTACAAGGGAGGGAAAAGCCTACATTTTAGCTCCTCGAAAAGAGCTTTTCATGAGGCCTGATGGTATATTTGAGCCTGCCTGGGCACCTATCTTTTACAATCCAACCATGATGGATAATAGAAGCTTAACCGTGCTTTCCTCGCTGGCTCATAGTTACTTTGGAAACAAAGTAAAAAGCTTCGCTGAACCGCTTGCCGGCTCATGTGTCCGTAGCTTAAGGATGATTCTTGAAGCGAATACGCAAGAAGCATATGCAAATGATATTGACCCGTACAGCATTTATGTATGTAGAGCTAATGCCAGGCTAAACAACATCGCTGATAAAGTAATTGTCTTTAATACAGACGCTAATTTATTCACATTGCAATTAGATAACCTTGGAATTCCGATTGACTTTGTGGACATAGATCCCTATGGTACCCCTATATACTACTTGCAATCGAGCATTAAGCTCATCGCAAAAAATGGGCTTTTATCAGTGACAGCTACAGATGTGGGTACGCTCGAGGGGAAGTATCCTTACAAAGCTTTTTCTAGATATGGTGTTTTAGTAACCAAAAACTCGTTTAGCAAAGAGGTTGCAGCCAGAGTGTTGCTTTACACTTTGTTTAGATTCTCCGCGTTTCAGGATAGAGTAATCGAGCCTATATTGACCTTTTACGATAAGCACTACGTAAAAATTGTTGTTAAGGTCGAGAAAGCCTCGTCAACCAAAATTAGAGAGCTGGAAAGAAATGTTGGATATATAGTTGTGGATAGCAATGGGTTACCCATTCATACCATTAGCGTTGATGAACTAATAGGTACTCACGAGGACAACAAAGTTATTGGCCCTCTTTGGTTAGGACCGATATGCAACCAAAGTTATTTAGAAAAAATTATTGAGCTTTCCTTGAATAAGCATGTTGACCTAAGCAAAGAAGCTTTATCCAAACTGAGAACTGTACTTGAGGAATGCAGAATAAATACACCCTACTACTTAAATCTGCCTTTAATAGCCAAGATACTTAAAGCAAACATTCCCAAGATAAACTATGTTCTAGAAACACTTAGAAACAAAGGTTTCCTAGCTTCCAGAACCCACTTTGATTTGTTATCGATAAAAACGAATGCACCATTAGAGGAGGTAAGCTCGTTGTTTTCATTTAGAAGCTAGCTTCTCTAACCATTCATCAAGAATTGTGCAGTCAGCCGGGTTAGGATTGCTTCCAGGCTTGCATACCAACAAATACTTGCATTTAAAACAGGGAATTTGAGACAAAAACTCCAGGCTCACAGGGATTTTTAAATTGCTTTCAAATAAACGTAAATAGGTGACTTTTTTGCTATCGATTTTACGTGTCTCCTTTTTTAAAATTCCCTTTTTAGTTAACTTAGATAGAAGCTTTATTGCTTCCTTGCTATCAATGCCTAGTTCTTCGATAAATTTATCTTGTGGGACCCCTTCATCACCATATTTCTTAAGTACTTCCAATGCCAAATTCAAGAGCTCAGCTTCAGATTTCTCCAATGCTTATGCACCGCTGGTTAAAACCACTTTTATACTATCTATATTTATGTGAAAGGAAAATTAAATAACTATCATCAAATCTCTGATGCGACTACGACCTGAAAGAAGAGCCTAGGCCCCAAAATTCCTTTTTCTTTTCTGGAAACTTCTAATAGCCCTGAACAAATCTATCCTTCTGAACTCGGGCCAGTAAGAATCAACGAAGTATAGCTCGCTGTAAGCGCTCTGCCATAACAAGAAATTGCTTATTCGTTCCTCACCGCTGGTTCTAATGATTAGGTCAGGGTCTTCAATGTCGTAGGTAAATAAATAATTTTTGAATACTTCCTCGTTTATTTCGCTTGGATTTAATTTGCCGTTGAGAATGTCTTGCGCAATTTTTTTACTTGCCTCAACGATTTCATCTCGACCTCCATAACAAATAGCTATGGTAAGAGTTTTGGGCCCATAATTTCTTGTTTTTTCTTCAACGAGTTTGGCTAGCTCAATTATTTTAGGTGTTGATAGTTCCAGTCTGCCTATCACTTTTATCTTTATCCTTTTCTCATCAATATCCTTCATGTTAATTATTTCTCTCAGGCCCTCCTCTATTAGCTTGAATAGATTCTCTCTTTCGTCAAGCGGTCTTTTTAAGCAATTCTCTTTAGACATTGCGTATAGGGTTGCCTTCTCGATTCCTAAGTCCCATATCCACTGCAAGACTTCTTTGACTTTCTGATAGCCAGCTTGATGGCCCTGATATATCATTACTCCCTCCTTCTTGGCCCATCTCCTGTTCCCATCGGGAATTATAGCTACATGCCTAGGAAAAGGGCCTTGCCGAATTTGTTGATACAGGGACCATTCGTAAATTTTATACACCGGCGCCAAGATTTTCTTGAATAACCCCTTATCCATTATCCATGCTATCATGTTACTTATGCTTGGCATTTTAAACCACGTTATCTTCCAGTATTCTAAAACTAATTTACATCTATATTATTTTCTTTTGGATAATTTTTTAGCGGTGCTTTGCTTGGGTTTTCAGAAAGTGGTGATAGGTAATCAGGAGGATTGGGTTATTAAAGGAGCTATAAGAGCTTTGAGCCGTTTCTTTGTTCCAACTAGCAGAATCATAGTGAATACACAAGCTGAAACAATATCTGAGGGATGGACATCCACAATAAGCAATCTTATAGCTAGAGCCGAAAAAATCATGAGATACATTGAAAATGAGAAAAATAGCATAGGAATAGTAGCGCAAGCAGGCCTTGTTTTCATGCCAGGTGTGCCAAGACCGCATTTATCTGTTATATCAGCTATTACGCTTGGTTTTGACAGAGTTGCTCTCGGCTACTCATTGGGAGTCCCTATATTTGCTTTGGGGAAAAACGAATCACTCCTATTTCAATTTGCATCTCTTCTCGCAAAAAAACCCTCCGAGAAAACCCTTGACGATTTAGTACTAGAGCTGACAAAAGGTTATCAAAGCTTAACTGAATTAGTGGAGAGCTCCGTTAAGAATGCGTACATATCCCTCAAGCTTATGGGAAATCAGCCATACATCTCCTTGAAAGTACTTAAAGAAAACCTAATCGGAGAGGAAAACGTTCGAGTTTAGGTAAAGACATTAGCATTTGATTTCTTATTCTTTTAATTACGATGATAAGGTTAGAAAGATATAAATGACAGAATCTAGGAAAATCTAAATAACCCTAAATATTAATGAATATGACGAAACGGTGATTTCGATGGGTTTGTGGCAAGGTAAAGATAATAAAAAACCAAGTGGCGGTATTAGGAGACCGGCCTTCAAAATTAAAAAGAAAGCGAAGCTTGGAAGAGAGCCTACGATGACTAGGCTAGGCACGAAAGACAAGGTTATCCTGGATAGGGTAAGGGGAGGAAATGTAAAGAGAAGAGCTAAAATCATTTCCTATGCCGTGGTGATTGATAAGAAGACAGGTAAAGCAAGAAAAGAAAAGATAATAAACATTCTAGAAACTCCCGCTAACAGAGAGTATGCTCGTAGAAACATTATTACTAAAGGCGCGATCATCCTTGTTGAGAGTGGAAAAGCAATCGTTACTTCAAGGCCAGGCCAAGATGGCATTGTAAACGCTGTTTTGCTTCAAGAATAACTACTAAGGTCTACTTATGTCCCTTAGAGAGTATATTGGCGAAAAAATAGTTATTTGGCCTCACAACATTGATTGTACGGTTTCTAGAAAAAAAGGTAGGAAAATAAGTCTTAAAGAATGTGTTTCTAAGCCAAAGATAGATGAAATAGTGAAGGCAGCTGAGAACCTTGGACTTAGCCCTATACAAGAAGATAAATCTCATCCGAAAAGATGGTTTATGGAAAGAGGAAGAATAGTTGTTTTAAAGAAAGCAAATAAGCTTACGATTTTAAAAAATATAGCAAGCGAAGTTAAAAAACTAAGAGCGAAGATAGGCGGATGAAGAGTACTCCCGTCACTGAAGATGATGAAAAGGCATTTGGCGGACGCTTGCATCAACCCTTCTTAGCTGATAAGTACTCGTTAATGTTTCTTCTAACTAGTTCAGAAACTATTTTACCTTGAGCTCTCCCCCTCAATATCTCCATAGCTTTACCCATAATAATGCCGAAGGCTTTTTCTCCTTTTTCTTCGACTATCTTGGCGTTTTCTTCTATTATTTTTTTGATAATCGCGTTTATGGCTTCCATATCGAGAGGCTTTAAGCCAAGCTTATCCATTACCTCGTCAACAGATAATGAGGGGTTGTTACACAGATACTTAATTACTTCCTCTACGCCTTCCTTGGTTATTTTCTCCTCATATATTTTTTGTGATAATGAAACATATTGTTCCTTGGTTATGTTCTCTACCTGGAAGCCCTCTCTTTTCAAAGCTTTTCTGAGCTGAACAAGCATCCACGCGACTGTTTTTAGGTACGAGCCTTTGCCTAGCAACTTGGCTATATCCATGAACAGAGCGTAATTCTCATCGAAAAGAAGCTCTTTTGCTAGCTCCTCGTTTAAATTATACTCACTAACTAATAGTTGAATAGCTTCTTTTGGGGTTGGAGGTGCTAGCTGTTTAGCGGATGATAGTAACTCGCTGGTTATAACGAGAGGCGGGATATCCGTTTCCGGATACATCCTGGCGCTTCCAGGTAAAGGCCTCATGAAACGCGTTGTGCCATCAGGCATCGCTGCCCTCGTCTCTGGAGGAACCCCGTCGAATGCCATTTTTAATCTATCAACTACAGCTCTTAATCCTTCACGAGCTTTTCTTTCCTCATCTATAATAACTATGAAGGCATCCTCCTCGGAGCATTTAAGTTTCTCATATATAGCTCTCACATCATTGATGCTTAGCCCGTATCCCGGAAGCTCATCGGAGTGAATAATGCCTTTCACGCCGCCCCAGAACTTTGCGTAATCAGATAGCTCGGTTCCAAATCTCTTCCCCGGCTGAATCTCCATTCCAAGCAAACCCCTCATCTTCGGTACACAAATAGCTAGTCCAACGGCATTTTCTTTTGAAAGCAGTTTCTTAACGACTTTACTATCAGTTTTACTTAGTACATCGGTGATGTCAACAAAATTCAAAGCTATATCCTCCTTCTTAAGCCCTCTTTGTAAAAGTAGCTCCTTTATCTCCAGTAACTTTAATTGCCTTCTAGCCTCATTTTCAATAACTAGCGGAAGAAGCTCTAGCTCCTGGACTCCTTTGACCTCCACTTTTGTGCCTCCACGCACGCTTATGTTTAGGTCTTGTCTAACACTACCTATTCCTCTCTTAGCTTTGCCTGTTAAACGAAGCATAAGACCAATTGTTAATGCAGTTTCCACAGCCTCTTCGGGCGTATTTATATCGGGCTGTGTGCTAATCTCCAATAAAGGTACTCCTAGTCGTTCTAGGTCATAAATCACGTTGTTATCTTCTTCACCGAGCTTCTTCGACGAGTCTTCTTCTACACAAATAGTGCTTATTCGTATCTTTTTTCCGTTACTTAGTTCTATAGACCCACCTATAGAGAGCAACGCTGTTCTTTGGAAGCCGGTTGTATTGGAACCGTCAATAACTATTTTTCGCATGACATGAAGCTCATCTACTGGTGTACTCCCGACCGAATGCGCAAATGCTAGCCCAACCCTCACTGCCTCTATGTTTATTGGGTGAGGAGGCTCCTCGTCAGCCTCAACAAGACATGATGTATTTTCTGAGGACTGATAGATGTATTTTCTTCCTCTCTTCCATTCGAAGTATGCCGCTATATCTATTTCTCCCAGCTCGCTTCTGGTAGGCCTTAGCCTCCTTTCAAAAGAGCTTAAGATAGCGTTATCCCCTTGTGGGGTAACTGGGCAGTTACAGAACAATTTTCGCTCTACATCCAGTTGCTGATGCACTTCGAGCCCTACTTTAAGCCCTATTTTTTGGTAATAATTTTCATTCTCCATGATACCACCTAGGGAATGCTGATATTGTTCTTCTGTACTCAATTTCGCCTACAAGATTTGTTACATAAAGCTTCTTCACAACATCTATGTCGTTGTAATTGCCCAACAGCCATGATAACTTAACGAACGCTGTTTCTGGCAGCATGTCTGCAGATGGCAACACTCCTGCTTCTAGAAGTTTTCTACCCGTGCTATATACATTCATGTTAATAGTCCCGAATATGCATTGAGAAGTCATAGTCACTATTGCTTCCTGTTCAACCGCTCTTTTAATAGAGTTGAGAAGCCTTAAGGATACATGTCCAAGCCCTGTTCCCTCGATAACTATTCCTCTGTACCCTTTATCCACCAGGAAATCAATAACATCACCGCTCATTCCTGGATAAAACTTGATGAGAGCCACCTTGTCGGAGAAATTTGTTTTCGCCTCGAAGCCTTCCTGCTTGGTTTCTTTAATATCTTTGCGTAAAAGCACAATTTTCTTTTCATAAGGTAGTATCTTAGCTATGGGCAACGAATTGATACTTTGGAAAGCATCTCTTCTGCTGGTATGCATTTTCCTAACTCTAGTACCCCTATGAGCCAAGGCATATGTGTCGGATATTGTGCCGTGCATAACAACTGATACTTCTCCAATATTGCTTGTTGCGTATAAAGCGGCGGCAAGCAGGTTAAACGCGCTATCGCTGCTTGGTCTATCACTGCTTCTCTGAGCCCCGACCAAGGCTACTGGGGATGGGAGGTTCTGTAAGGCAAAGCTAAGGGCAGCTGATGTATAGCCCATAGTGTCAGTACCATGAGCAATTATCAGCCCTCTGTCGGGATTGCTTAATAGCTCTTTAGCAACTATCTCAGCTATCCTCTTCCACTCATGAGGCGTCATTTCCTCACTAAAGATGCTCATGGGGCTTTCCAGCTCGATATCCGTGATTTCTCTAAGCTCAGGTATAGCTTCCAGTAGTTCGCTAGCAGTTAGAATAGGCGTTACGCCTCCTGTTTCATAATCGATTTTGCTGGCAATTGTGCCTCCAGTCAAGATTATCTTAGTTGTTTTAGAGGACTTGGTTGCCGCTTCCTCATCGAGTTTGTATATAACTACTTCTCTTTTAGGTGGTCGCTCAACTTCTTCTATATGGACTATGTTATCTTTTTTAATCCCGATGTTGTAGCCGTTGTCGAGCTTTATAGTTAAATACTCATTGCTGAATAACGCATACCTTGGAAGCACTGTGCCCTCTATTTCGAGTCCTGTTTTTGTCTTTATCTTTACTCGCTTGAATAGATACTCGTTGCTCAAAGCGTACTCACTGGTTATAGTTGAATATAAACAAAGTTATATTACTTGACTATGTTGCCTGTTTCCAAATACCATAGGTACAAGTCCAGGATTCCTGGTGGAATGCCAATTTTTTGTGAAATATAAAAGAGTACGTTTTCTATCTCCAAGTACTTTTTACGTGTGAGTGTTTTTGGCCGATTTATCACGCCGTTTCTTTCAAGTAAATCGAGTATATGGAAGTCAAGAATCGCTACGTCAAACCTCCCCGTGTTCCGCAAGAAGTGGCTGGCGACCTTCATTCCAACGCCGTTAATGTTAATTACTAGCCAATCTCTAATGGCATGGGTCTTTTGCTGAGACCTAATCAAGGAAAAAATATAGCTTATCTTTTCCCTTGCGTTAATAATATATCTAGCTCTGGTTTCCGGGTACCTGTGACCTTTTCTTCTCAGAATTTCTATTATCTCTTCCTTGCTTATTTTCAAGATATTTGTGTGTATTTCTTGCTGTATCTCAAGGCTTTTGGAGGCACTAAAGTTTGCTGCCAATATACAGAAGGCAAGCTCGGACATTATTTCCTGAGGCGTACCTTTCTCTCTTAAGTAAAGGAAGTAATCCATAAGCTGATTTATTTTGTTTTGAACAGAGCTAGTTTGTAGGGCTCTTATTTTTGGCTCTAGCTCCTCAACGAAACTGTCAAGCCGGCTTAGCTTTGCACACAAGTCCTTTTCCCTCAAATTTTTATTAAGGCTTGTAAAACATGAATAAATGAAGCTTATTGGTGGTAAAAAAATGCCTAGCCACGGTTCATTAACTAAGGCTGGAAAGGTAAGGAATCAAACACCAAAGATCCCCCCTAAAGGCAAGAAGAACAAGCCTCCAAGAATAAGGAATAGAATAGAGTATATAGTGAGGGTCGCTAAGCCAAAGTCAGAGTGATTGATTTACTCAGCTTACAGAGCTATTATCTAGGCTGTTTTATACATGTTTTCCCATTTTGATGACTTTCTGATGTTTTTCCCTATTGTCAGAATTTTTCCTTCCAGAGCCCTATCACTGTGAATATTGGTTATCAGTATTTTCACTATTCTCCCCTCCAAGCTTTTTCGGTGATCTTTGTCGGCATAAGCATATATTACTGGGCCATGGCTTAGTGGATACGCTATGTAAGTTTCTTTCATTTTACTGGCTATTATTCCAAGAATTTTTCTCCCTATCATTCTTGTTTTCGATTTATAATTGAGCTTCTTAACAAAATTCTCTAGCTCCAGCTCTAACGGAGATAGCTTCTCTTTTCTGGTATAATCTTCGAGAGGTGTTCTGGGAAGGGGCATAAATCTGTAGAGTATAATTCTATCAGCACCTTTGCTCATCATTTGCTTAATCACGTTAAAAGTTTTCTGCAGCGAGGATTCGTCCTGGCCGGGCAATCCATAGATGAAATAAACTTGCGGGTAAAGCCCATTTTTGGCTAATAGCTCTACTGCAGTGATTGCTCGGGCAAGTGCTCCAGGTCTCCCCATTCTTCTCAATAAATTTTCGTCTCCTCCCTCTACGCCTATATTGATAGGTGTCCCAGAGAAAAACTCGCCTAGTAGGCTTGCCGTATCCTCATTCACCGTTACTGGCTTTACGTTTTCAACTAGTATCGAGTTCTTATCGCCGGAAAAACCGGTTTTTTCGAATAACTCCTTAAATAATTTTCTAAGAGCATCCATGTTGGGGGGAGGATCATCGGGCTTCACAGCAAGTAAGTGGTTAGCTGAAACCCAGTCTCGTCCGTAATCAAGAATATCTGGTCCGCTTAGAACAATTCTGGTTACCCCAGCATCAAGAAGGCATTTCACCTCTTCGACTATTCTATCGAGAGGTATGCTTCTAGCGGGCCCCCAGTATGAGGGAACGCTGCAGTACGCGCATCCTGGGTAAAGCTTCTTTGTCTCAATCGCGATTGGTGATAAAAGAAAGTTGCTGCATCCTCTAACGACCTCCACGTAGAACCTATAGGCCCAGTACCCGGGATAATGAGTTGCTAATCTACACGAAGGCCTGAATTTTGATAAATCCCTCGTTGTCAAAGGCGGTCTTGGCCCGGTGTACACGACTCTGTTGTTTTTTTTGAACATCAGGCCTCTTATTCTTTCAAGTTCTTCAATCTCAATTCTGGCTTCATCAAAAACACTGGTCCGCGAGAGCTCTTGTAGTGTTGCCTCAGCTTCTCCGACAACCACCACATCGACTCCTTGCTCCAGAATTCTCTCGGCGTAGCCAGAGAATGGTCCCCCAGCAATGATTGGACGCTTTCCTCTTCGTCTCCTCCAAGCAGATATGACTTGGCTTGCTATGGGTAAATCAGTAACCATGCCACTGATAAGCAACACGTCATAGTTATCCACCAGGAAAGGGCTCCTCAGCAACAAGTCACCAGGTATTAAATCAACACTCACGCTCTGCTGCTCCAACACGCCTCCAACCGTCCTAGGACCACTGCCTATCACGTCTCTGGTCCATAACCTCGTCCCCCTCGAATGTGCTAGTAGATCAACGATTAGGGCACTCAGCATCATTCGACTCATACCCAAAATTACTTTGTTCTCCAGGAAAGAAGTGCTTCAATTGAATTGTTTTTTTTTTGTTGCCCATAATTAACCGATTGGAACTTTTTATTAATTCTCTCAATGACTGAATAATTTTGTATAAAGCCAGAGCAATTAAAGTTCAGCAATTAGCTTTTTCTTCAGCAATTTTCCTCAGAGGCTACCATCCTAGTCATTGATTACTCTCTTTGCAATCCCCCGTGTTCATCATCGGTGCTAAGAAGTATTATTGTTGACAAAAAATAAAAAAGTGATTTTTATTTAACTTTTCAGTGCTTCCTTACGAGACCAAGCGCGGCCAGAACAAGGGCTATTAGGCCTAGCAGGATCCCCACATACGCTATCGTTGAGCTTGCTTTTTGATTCAGTTGTGTCTGGATGGATTGTAGCGTGTTTTCAAGGGAGCCCACTTTCTGGTTAACGTTGTCTAGATTGGTTGAGAGCTGGGTTGACACGCCCTGTATTTGTGTATTTAGCTGGTTAACCTTTTGAGGTAGCTCTGTTTTTAGTTGGTTTAGCTCAGAGCTCAGCTGGTCAATCTGGTTCATCAATCTGACAACTTCTTTGAGCTCTCCCCACACACCGCTCATCCATAGAAACACGTTCCTGACAAACCTTGGTCCGTCAAGCTGTACTCCGTAGTAGGTATATACCAGTCCTCCTTGATACCCGCCGATCGGCGTTTCACCGCTCACAACCACTATTCTGGTCGCCGGCTTGCCCTCAACGGTCACGTTCATGACCTCCGCCGCCATTAATACAAAGACTCCTTCCTGCCCAGCAGTGTATGCTTTGCCAACGTCTCCGGGGGCTCCGGGCTGCGTTGGCTGGTTCTCAACTATTTTTCCTTTCTCAGACGTATGCGCTATTCTATAGACGTTCGGGGGCTTGGAGTTAGTTAAGCTCTTCCATGTCCCATCAGTATCTACATAAGCTATTGGGCCTGGGCCGTGGAAGAGGTATCTCTCGACACCGAACTTAAGGAACTTGACTTCGGGGTCAGGGTCAACGATCCCCACAACCCTGTACGTGGCGTTAGCGTTGCTCAGATAGTCATCGACTGATACGTAATCGAATCTTAGTTTCGAGCCTATTGCCTCAAGAATATCGTTAAGAGTATGCTGAGCTACCTCGAGTGTTCCTCCCTGCGCTGGGTAATCGCTATCTGAAGCTAACCAAATGAACTTCTGGACGCTTGGGTTCGAGTAGAACCATTTGTTTATTAATTGTATTTCATCTGGGGTGAATGGAGCCCATGGCTGAGGAATAAGCATTCCATCAATCCCACCTAGCTTATCGGCATAATCAGTGAGCTTGCCTACCCATATATCCTTGGCCAGCGCTAGGGCAGCCGGTGGAAGCTTTGCCTTAGCTCCCTCATCCGGTACCAGCAATATGAACTGGAATTCCGGGAGGATCTTCAGCAACACATCGACGCCTGCAGGGGATTCTCCGTGACTGAAGTCCACGAGAACTACTGGTCCTACGTCCCTGGCAAACGCTACTCCCGCGCTACCCATAGAAAGTATTATTCCTAGTAAAAGTAGTAAGGATACCATTCTCTTCATTATTAACTACCCGTTATGTAATGGTTTATAGTTATTTAAATTTCTATTTCGAAAAAGCTTAGGATTACCTATGTAACTTTAATTAAAAATATAGCCAGAAAACAACAATAAATACTGTGTGGACCTAATTGAAGCTCAAGGAGAAATACAGAGACGTTGACCTTATTATTTCTCATTGGGATACAGATGGGATAATATCATCATGTATGCTTGCCCGCGGGCTGGGTCTAGGGATAGATGACTTAGTTCTATCAAGCATAAACGCGTCTGTTAGCAATATGGTTAAGTACATGAAAAAAGGATACAGTAAAATAGCTATCCTTGACTTAAACATGCCTGAGAAAGAGCTTGCGAACCACCTTTCTAAAGTTCTTAATAAAAAGAATTTGCCAGAATTGCTAGTCATAGATCATCACCCGTGGAACGAAAATTCAGTAACAATGCTATCAGCCTACAGTAGTTTTCGCGAGATTATAATCGAGCCCGAATATCCAAGCACAGCCCGAATAATATACGAGAAGCTGTTGGAGAAGGATAGCTTAACCGAGGAGGAAACCTTCATGGTTAATATAGCTGATGATGATGATACATTCACAAATACATATCCATTAACGAAGAAGCTCAGGGTTGTTCTCAGGTGGAGTGACTGGAAGATTAGGTATAAAGTTCTCGGGGAATGCCTAAAGGGCAATTTATGGTCTGAGTGGCTTGAAAGGTACTATAGGGAAGCTTACCCTAAGTACGAACAAGAAATCGAAAAAACCCTTGAAACCACAGAGCTCGTTCATCTCGGGCATATGACAATCTGCTTTGTGAAGCCAAGCGAAAAGGTTCATCCAGGCGACATCCAGTCTTATCTTGAGGAGAAAAGAAAAGTGACCGCTGATATATATTTGTTCCTTTACAAATCTGGACTAAGCATAAGGTCCGCGAGGTTCAACGTGGCAAACCTAGCAAAGGAGCTAGGCGGGGGAGGTCACCCAAAGGCAAGCGGGGTTCTCTTCGAGAGTGAGGAAAAAGCCACCAATATCAAGGAAAGGTTGTTAAGGCTTATAGAGAAGCTATACAAATAGTAAATAATGTAAGGGGAGCCTGGCTCCGGCTTGGGGCCCCTGCGAGCCCTCGCGGAGCTCACTGGGAACCCCAACGCGGCTGGCTTAACTTCCGGGATCGAACGAGTCCGGGTGTTTCCCAGCCGCTATGGCCGGACCAGGCATTATATGTTAATTATATAAAAGGTTTATAAGCATTGTTTCATGTGGTTTGAGGAAGATGTCTAGAGAAGATATTCGCATAAAAATAATCGCCACCGATATCGATGGTACCTTGACTATTGATAGAAACAGGTATGAAATTCTACCCGAGGTTGTCTCCAGAATACAGATGCTTGGCTACCTGGGAATAAAGACGGTGCTGGTATCAGCCAACGCCTTGCCAGTCGCGCTGGGATTAGCCAGATACATCGGGGCTAAGGGCGTTGTGGCCGAGAATGGATGCATGATTGCGGTGATGAATCACGTTGAAGGTAGAAACGTAGTAATCCAACAGTTGTGTGATTGGCCCTCATTCATTACTTTGAAGGAAATATCAGGTGTGCTCCAGGGTTTCGCTAATGAGTCGTGGCAGAACGATTATAGGAAATGCGATTTTGCCTTCATTCCTATTGATAAAAATAAAGCTCTGGATGGGCTAAAAGCCCTAGAAAAACACCTGGCGCAAAAAGGCTATGACAAATACATATCAGCGGGGTTCAGTGGATACGCAATCCATGTTCATCCAATACACTGCAGCAAACTAGCTGGTCTGAAAAAAATATTGGAGTTAATGAACTCTTCCCTCGATGAAGTATTAGCTATCGGGGATAGCGTGATGGATGTAGACATCGTTAAACATGCCAAGATAGGAGTAGCAGTTTCAAACGCTGACGATGAACTCAAAAATGTCGCTAAATACGTAACTAAGCATCCAAGCGGGTTTGGCTTCATAGAAGCAATAGATCACATTGTATTAATGCGTTACAAAGACGCTAAACAATCACAGTAGTATTGGGATCCTTCATAACTTGAGGTACAATATAAGGATTAGGACCATGAGCCATAAAATTCCATAAGCAATGTATTTTGGAGAGGAATAGTGCAGGCCCACGATTAAACTCGCAGCGATGCATAATAACACGGTAAGTATCGTTGCTTTTTTAATATAGATGTATAGTTTTTTTAGCGACATGATTTTTAAACCCTGCTTCAATGTCTTCTAGGCGTTGGAAAACTCAGTAATGAATCATGCTGAGATGTATAAATTCTCTTTGTGGCTTTATTGCATTTTACTGAAAAGTGGAAATCTCGCGTGTTTTGCAACAAGCTTTTTCATTTCAATTAATGGTGTATTGATGTTTATTTGTCCTTTTTGGTTGAGACTCACGTGTTAGAGAGGAACCTTTACGTCAGACTCTTTCACTACTCTTAGTATGACGTTTGTTATTGTTCTTTTTATCTTCGGGTTCTTTAGAAGACTTTTAATAAATTTGTCAAGCTCCTCAACGCTTCTGAACCTCGCGATCGCGAGGACATCGTATTCACCCGTTATATCGTAGAGATACAGAATATTAGGGTTCTCCGCCAGTGTTTTCTCTATTTCTTCTAGATACGGGCCTTCGACGTTGAGATGAATAGCCGCCGTTACATCATAGCCAATAATAGATGGGTCAACATTAATGGTGAATCTCTTAATTACCCCTAACTCTTTTAGCTTCTTTATCCTATTGAAACAAGTACTAACCGGAATCCCTATTTTCTCAGCTATCTCCTTAACGCCCTTCTCTGAGTCCATTGATAGCTCCTTAAGAATCTTGTAGTCAATATCATCCAAAGCGATCTTTTTCTTTGTTGTCATTGGGAAAGTTCACCAAGTCAAATGCTTAATTAGCTAACTGTTTCTATTAAGAATTTGCGTTGCAGTTCATGCGAGAAACCCTGTTTTGAATAGTCTAGTAGCTTATCTAAAATATGTTCTGGGCTTGAATAAGACACTAGTAAGAAGAACTTCTACAATGAGCAATAATTCGACATTGCGGGAAATGTACATGCCGGGCAGATGCACAGTGAATCTTAAACTATATTGTTTTGGTCTAATTTAACAATAAGAAAACATAAAGGGAACAAGTCCTTAGCTTAACTCATTAACTCCCACACATCTTCATATTCACTAAGCAAGCACTATTCAGTGAACAGAAAGAAAAAATTTCTTAACGATTTCTCTCTGCAATGGAGATGAGATATTAATTTTTCTTCGGAAATCTTTTTTATAGTAGCTACAATTAGCTTTTCACTTAGACGAAGGTGCTCATTAACTTTGCAGGAAAAAAGCGTTGATTTTAAGGGTATTATGGAAAGAGCTAGCGAGGTTCTGGGCAGAAAGGAAAGCTACTACATAGCCATAGCTCTTATTTTTGTGATAGGCGCGGTACAGATTTACTCATCATATGCTCTGGCAATTACTGCGGATACTTATAGAAGCGATGAGGTTTGGTACGTGAGCAGCGCAAGGAACATCCTGAACGAGGTATTCAAAACAAATGTATCCTATAATTACCAAGGTTACAGGGTCTATACGGTTTTTACATATGACTATTCAACTTTGATAAAAATCAAAGAACTGGTCACTGAGAGAAACGGAATTATAGTTAAGGATATCTACACGAAAACAAACGCAATAGCCATTGGGGTAAAGGATGTAAGTGTTCTGGAGGAGATTCAGCAACTAAGAGGAGTAAAAAAGATAATCAGCGGTTTTCCTTACCCAGACGCGGCCAACATTGATGCTTATTTGAACTTTGAGCACCCCCCACTCGCCAAGTACATTACAGGATTATCAATGAAGATTTGCGGTGATTCCCCAATCTGCTGGAGAATGCCCAGCATCATATCGAGTGGCTTAACCATAGTGCTTGTCGGATTAGTGTCAATAAAGCTCTTTGGACCCCTAGGGGGAGTTTTATCCGCGCTTATTGGTCTCCTGGACCCACTATCTACTAACATGGGCAGCGTAGCTATGCTAGATATTTATCTAGCGCTATTCACCGCATTAGGGCTTCTTTTTCTCAGTAAGAAAAAATATCTTCTGGCATCAGTTGCTTTTTCTCTTGCATTTAACGTGAAGTACAGCGCTCTTTTTCTTCTTATTGGGTTGTATATCTATCTTAGGTTTAAGGACAAAAGTATATTGAGGAACCTGTACATCATCGCTATACCGTTTCTTTTAGTCACAAGCTTGATTTACCTCCCCTTTATCCTTAATTTCGGTATTGAAAGGGTATTAAGCGAACTGAAGGGAGCGTTAATCTGGCACACAACGAGCAGGCCTCCTGGGCCAGCTACCAGTAATCCAATCGATTGGGTTCTGGGCTTCAACTCTTTTTATTTATCTGTGCAACCAGAAATATTAGCGAGAGGGTATCCATGGATATATGTGCCAGCCTTCGCCGGCATGTTATTGTTACTTCCATCTTTCAGTGGGGTGTACCGCTACAAAATAAATGATGTTTTGAAAGCAACAGCTCTTCTAGGAATACTTTTCTTTGCTGAATACTTCTTCGTAATGATGCTTGGTAACAGAACTCTTTATAGCTTTTACTTCGTTAACTTTTCTCCTATTGGATATATTATGTTCGTAAAGTTTCTTGACTTATTGTTTATTAATCAACAACAACTCGACGAGTCACTATCTATGTATAAACAATGGTTTACCTTACTACTCAAAGGCGAAACCTCATGGATACCAATCCCAAAGGAGCTTAAACTAATTATACCAGCATCATTCTTTGAGAGGAAATACAGAAAAACAACCCTAATGTTGATAGTTTTACTTATATCATCACTATTCATGCATTTAACAACTACCGCTTCCTTCAGGTTATACACAGATTCATTCTACATTCTCCACGAAGCACCTATAAATGAGCCTGGACGAATAATGGGTATGCAAGGATTACTAATTATTCTTTTGAAAAAAATAGGGGCTTCCGAGAACCTTCTAGTTCTTCTTGACATCTTCTTTGGATATTTGTTAATAAACGAGCTGTTAATTCTAGCACGTAAGGCGACAAGCGAAAAAAACAAGAAGCTCGTCCTTGCCATTTATCCATTTTTGCTCTCAATTCTCTTCTATACAGGCTACGATGGAAGCACCATAAGCTTATTCTTCTTCGTGTTATCAATCAACCTCATATTGGAGGGCAGGGAAGGAATGGGCTACCTTACATTGGGGCTCTCCAGCGGGAACCCCATGATTTTTTTGGTAAATTCCCTTATAGCTATTATCGCTGAACTGAAATATACCGCTATATATTTCGCAACTATTGCTAGCCTGTTTTTATCTATACCCCTGCTGCTCAGAGTACCTTTCTACAACTACATCAACGATATCTCGCTTTTCTATGTGGCTCAGAAAACAGCTACATACTACTCGTTTTTCGGAGTAGAATCTGTTTTCCTATTAGGAACAGCAATAACTCTTCTACTAGCATGGTATATTATCAACAAGTATCAAGTAGCTGGACTCCTTGATAGAATAGGAATTATTCTTTTGGTGTTCGTGTCCCTGTACCCAAATATGCTTCCCCAGTGGAGCGTATTTCTAATCGTCCTATCAATCATGTTGTCAAAAAGATTTTTGGGCAGAGTAATGATTATTGACCTGCTAAATGCATTGTTCATTGTTACATGGTTCAGTAATAGCTATTTAATGCAAGCTTTGTTTAAGTATACAAGTAGTACGCCTCTACAAGCTTATTCGTTACCAACGTTGATATATCTCTTTAGGGCTGCTGTTGCATTAACAATCTTACTCTCTTTGTTAGATAAAGCTAAAATAGGGGTACGAGATGCTTCTTGAAAGGCTGGGTATTGATAGGATAGGCATCGTTACTCATAATTCTAACCTAGCTTCTCTTCTAATTAGAAGAGCTATATCTAATAATATCGCTACAGGAAGGAGCATGAAAGTATGCGTCGTAGAGCTAACGCCTATAAATAAAAATGTTATTTATGATTTGCTCGAATCAAGTGTGCAAGAAAACATCGTATTTACAGATAATCCCGGTAGCGTGATGAATTTTGATGGAAAGATATTTTTGGTAAGTATAGGCAGGCCTATCTCTCAACCCTTCAGGGATTTGAGCTTTCCGAGAATGAGCCTGTACTTATTAATATCAGATAAATCCTTTTTAATGAGAAAGATGGGTCTGGAAACTTGGAGAGTAATTACTCTTGAGCCAGGGTCTTTTTTAATGAAAAGTCAGAGCTACTCACTGAAAATTGTCCAGAAGGATAATGACTTGATAGAGGAAGAACCACTCAGCGATAACTTGTTTGAGGCTTACAACTTGATTGTTGACTCAATGATGGAATTTGGAGAATTAACAGTTAAAGACACGATTAACATCTTGATGTCTAACCTCGGAATCACAAAAGATAAAGCAAGGGAGATACTCGAGGATCTTCAGAGACTCAGGAAAATCAAGGTTAACAAGGGAAAAATCGAGTTATACTAAGTTCTTGAGAATAACGCTTAATACATCTTCAAGTACAGAGTCTATGTTTCTTTCGGCGTTTATCACGTGATAAGGGATCCCCACGCTTTTCAGAACATCGAAGTACCTTTGCCTAACATTGAGGAGGTAACTTGGTTTTTCCAAGTGTAGAAGTTGTTTACTCTTTTTTCTCTCGAGTCTTTCAATCGCTGTTTCAGGAGTTATGTCCAGCAAGATTATAAGGGATGGTTTAATCGCAAAGCTATTAATTGATATAACAAATTCTTCCGGCGCGCCTCTAACTACCTGGTAGACAATGCTAGCGATAAAGCTTCTGTCACCAATTACTACTTTTCCGTCTTGAAGCATCTTTGATAGTACTTCGCTATGTAAGTACATACGGTCAGCAGCGAAAAGCATCGCCTCCACTATTGGGTTTATATCTGGGCTTCTATCGAGAAGCGCCCTGATTTCATCGGTATAGGGCTCGTATACTAATTCAGAATCTATATTTCTTCTCTTAAGCTCACTAACAACTAACTGTGCAACAGTAGTTTTCCCCGCGCCGTCGATACCTTCTATTACTATGTAGTTATACTTGTTCTTATTAATAAAAGATATGTTTGGGTAATCTATATATCTTTGCTGCAAAATATAGTCGTAACCTTTCAGTATAAAGGCTCCGGGTGGCAGAACTCTCTTATCCATAGACATCAGGCTTTTCTAAGATGAAAGTTCATAGAAAGTTAATAATATTGGTCCCCCTTCCTTTTTCGATATATTACCTATTCTTGCTCCTACTAGTAACGATATCCCTTTCTCAGTGGCAACATCGTATATTCTCTGAGTTATAATTCCATCAAATACAACGAATTTCACGTTAGAGTCCTGCAGACTATGCAGCGTATCATATAGTTCTCTTACGGCTACTTTCTTAACCAAGTTCCAGTTTGCATCGTAGAGGTAAGCCTCAAGTGTGCCTGCAAGCTGCTTTGTCGTCTCCACAATGGATGTTGGAATATTCAAAGTTGTAACTTCATGAGGCTTCTCCACGGGTTTTTCCTCGACTATCGGCTGAGCCTCAGGCTTGGCCTCAGCCGTGACTTCCGCGGGAGGCTTAGATAGCACTGCCGGTGTTAGTGGAGTAAGTTTTGATAACGCTTTTTTGACTTCCTTGCCCGTTAAGTCCTCAACCTCTTTTCCAGGAGGAGCTCTTGCTAGGTAATGGACTGGTAGGCCTGATTTCAGTACCATCTCCAGTATTAGGTCTCCTCCTCTATCGCCATCGAGGAATAAGATAACTTTCTTCTTTGTTTGTGCAAGCTTCTTTATAGTTTCCGGTATTTCGGTTTGAGCCCCTTCCAAAGCGATGGTATTAGTTATGCCGTATCTAAGCAGGTTTAATACGTCTGCTCTGCCCTCGACAATTATAAGGGTGTCGCTTGTTTCTACATCTGGTCCAGCGGGAAGTTTTTCAGGGCCATACTCAATAATCGATGGAGGCTTCAATGCCTTTTCTATTTCCTGTAGAAGCTCTCTTGGGTCTGGGACCTCTGTTTGTTGCCACGTCCTTAGAATTTCCTTTGCTCTTTCTATTGCTTTTTTAAGCTTCTCGAGCCTTAAATCAACGATTTTCTGTGTAAGTATTCGTGCATTGTATGGTCCTACTTTATCAACTGTTTCTATCATTGCGGCTAGAAAAGCTGTCTCGACTCTATCAAGATTTGAAGGGATGACGAGCTCTCCTTTCATCTTATTGTTCTCAGTTGGCTTAAGCTCTATCACTATTCTGCCGATTTTGCCCTTGTCCTGCAGCTCTCTTAAATCAAAGTCAGGCCCAAGAAGGCCCTCGGTTTGACCAAATATAGCTCCTATAACGTCGTGTTTATCAACAATGCCGTCTACCTCAATCTTTGCTTTGATTAAATACTTCAATTGTGTTCACCTTTTTTTGTTGAAATCACTTTTACCTCTGTTATTTCTTGTTTCTACTCTAAATTTATTTTTAGCCCTTGATATTCAGCTACTCTTAGAGCTAGTTCCCTCGCTTCTTTATTTTGCGAGAAATATTTTCTTACCGGCTCTAATATTTTTATAAGCGCCTCAGCAGTGCTTTCTTTTAAATCAGCTGGATGAATAATGTCCTCGATGTAAAGCTTCTCAAGCTCATTATAAGAATTGATAGTCAAATACTCATTGCTCCCCTTCTTTTTAACCCTCAGCTCAAAACCTTCAATCGCGAAGAGTATGTACCTATTAATCTCTATAATCGGGTTGAAGTCAACTTCTCTTGGTGGGCAGTACGCTTTCTTTATCTTCTCTTTAATTGTTCCTTCATCGTCATGAATAAGTATGGTTGATTCTGGCTTTGATTTACTCATTTTTAATTCAGCTATCTGGTCTATATCGTCTTTTCTTATTCCTCCTCCCCCCGCCCTTCCTACTCCTTTTAGAGATGTCAGCAACGGCGTGTGCACGGCTATCACTTTCTTTTTATTAAGCTTCTCAGCGATTTCTCTTTGCAACATATGTGCTCTTCTTTGGTCAAGCCCCCCTAAAGCGATGTCTAGGTCTAAGTAAAAGATATCTGATACCTGCATTAAAGGGTAGATTAATTTGGATGAATCGCTTTCCGCTTCATCAGTTTTTCTACCCATAATAGTTAGAGCCCTCTTCAGTCTTTGCAGAGTAGTGTTTTTAGCTGATTTTATCACTAGCCCCCAGTACTCGGGGTCGGAGACCAGCTTCTCCGCATCTATGAACTCTATTTTTTCAACGGGAATGCCCAGCGCGTATAGAGAGTGCTTTATGTACTTCGCAGTTGTTTTTATAGCCTCCATGTTGCCTCCGAACTTATCGTTTATATAAGCGTGCCAGGTGGCCTCGAGTAAAGTAAACTTTACGCCGGCATCGATGAGGTCCTTAACTTTTCTTGCCCATATCATCCATCCAATGTGAAATAACCCGCTTGGCTCATAGCCTAGATATCCCTTAGGCGACGGATTTGTTTCGAGGAGAACTTTCAGCTCTTCTCTTGTAACTATCTCAACAGTGTTTCTTTCAATAAGTCTTAATTTCTCCTCGATGTCCATGCTTATCACGTTTTTAGGATTGTTCTTTCCATATTGACCAAGCTATCCATCAAGTAATCAATTTCCTCAATAGTATTATATAGATAAAAGCTGGCTCTCACAGTTCCTTCATTAGCTACCAGAGCGTAGTGATAGGGATGAGCGCAGTGAAGCCCGGTTCTAACAGCTATTCCGTAATCCTCGTTGAGTATCTGCCCGGCTATGTGGGGGTTGAGACCTTTAAAGTTGAAGGAAAATATTCCAAGTCTTTTATCAATGGTTTTAGGACCATACACGATAATCTTTTCCAGTTCAGCCGACCTCTTCAATGCTTTTCCAAGAAGTATTTTTTCATGGTTTAATATATTATCAAGACCTACTCTCTTTAGATAATCAATTGCCTCCCCTAGACCAGCCACTCCAGCTATATTTGGTGTGCCTGCTTCATACCTATGTGGGGGTTCTAAGTAAACCACGTCATCCAGTGTCACGTCCTTTATTGTTCCTCCCCCTGTTATTAGTGGATTAAGCTGCCTCAGTATCTCTTTTCTGCCATAGAGTACTCCTGTACCTTCTGGAGCTAGCATTTTATGGCCGCTGAACACGTAAAAATCTACGTCAATCTCCTTAACATCAACTCTGGCGTGAGGAGCGTACTGGGCTCCATCTACAACTATGAATGCTTCGTTCTCGTGGGCCAGCCTAGCTACCCTTTTAACGTCATTTACAACGCCTGTCACGTTGCTTGCGTGAGTAAGGGCTACCACAGCTGTGTTTTTCGATATGAGTTGTTCCAGTGAATCGTAGTTAAGCGTTCCGTCCGCATTAACGGGTATATACTTAACATCCAGCCCTAAAAGAGAGGCGGCTCTTCTCCATGGAAGCATGTTGCTATGATGCTCCATCGTGGATATAAGCACTTCCTTCTTACCTTTCTTTTTGGATAGCTCCAGCAGAGGAATCGCAATTAGGTTTATCCCATGAGTGGTGTTCCACACAAATATGACTTCATTGGGGTCACTAGCATTGATGAACTTGGAGGCCTTTTCTCTTACTTCCTCGAAAATATGAGAAGCTTTCTGAGCGAGATAATGCCCTGACCGATGAATATTAGCATAGCTTTCACGATAAACTTCGAATACCTTCCTAACTACTTGAACAGGCTTCTGGGTTGTCGCCGCGTTGTCTAGATAAACCAGTTTTTTCCCGTTGGGAAGAGTAAGCGATAAAATCGGGAAATCCTCTCTTATTTTGTTTACATCCATACCTATCCACTTAATTCTTGATAATATTTTAGATAGTAAAAGAATTAACTATATATAGCAAACTATTCTTTGAGGACAACGGCTGATTTCCCTAAAATGACAGCTTCTTCAGGCATAACGGATACAAGCTCGATTCTGCTTGGCTTGTGCAAGAGCTTCAGGTAAGGCACTAAGGGCTCGTCTCTCTGAGATATGTAGAGTACCCCTGGTAATGGATCGCTTAGCTTCATCCCTCTTTCCTTCTTTAGCTTCCAGATTTCAGAGTTTATGTGGACGAGGTCATCCATTAGGTAATCCTTTGTGAACTCGAACTCAGCTTTGGGAACATCTAGTTTTTGTGTTAATATGGTTCCTCCATATAGCTTTCTCCATAGGTAATCCGTTATGAATGGCATTATGGGATGAATCATTTTCAACGCCTCTCTGAATACGTAGTGTAGCGTTGCCCATGCCGATTCTTGTTGGTTTTTGCTCCATGCCCCATCAGTGTTGTATGCCCTGAACTTGACTGCTTCTAAGTAATTGCTGGCGAACAAGTCCCACGTAAACTCATATATAAGAAGCGTTGGCTCCTGAGTATCAAACTTCATGAAGGCACTTCTATATCTCCTGGCATAGTTATTTAGTGTCTCGAGCATTGCTTTGTCAATGTCCTCGAGCACCACGTTCTCAATTCCTGGGTCAGGGAACATCGAGATGAATCTACCTATATTCCAGATCTTCGTTGCGAATAGCTGTCCTGTCTTTAGGAGATTCTTATTGAATTTGTAGTCATATCCAACCTTAGCGGCCACGGAGCTCCAGTACCTAACGGGATCGGCCCCATACTCGCTGATTATCGGCTCTGGGTCAATGATGTTTCCTTTAGACTTATGCATCGCTTCTCCTTTTTCGTCTAACCCCATACCGCTTATTCTTACCCACCTAAAGGCCGGCTGTCCAGTAACCAGGTACACGTGGAGCAACGTGAAGTAGAGCCACGTTCTTATTATATCGTATCCCTGCGGCCTAAGCGTGCTTCTAAGCAACTTTAATGCCTTCTCATTGTTGTATAAATACTTCGTAATATAAAGCGGGCTAACGCTTGAGTCAAACCACGTGTCGAAGACCTTTTTCTCGCCTACTAGATGCTGGGATGAAGCCCCACACCTCGGGCACTTGCTCCATGGCGGCTCATCCTTCCATGGCTGATAGTACTTTCCAGGCTCCGGCAGAAGAATCTCCCCGCACACGCTGCATTTCCAGACAGGAATCTCTGTTCCGTAATACCTGCTCCTAGATATTGGCCAGTCCATAGTTATTGAGTTTATCCAGTTAACCAGCCTTTCCTTGTGGAAATCCGGGTAAAACTCTATGTTTTCAATTAGCTTCAATAGTTCGTTCTTAAACTCAAGCTGCTTGACGAAGTATTCCTCCTCCTCGATTATCTCCACCGGTGTTTTGCATCTCCAGCACTTAGGGACTGGTCTGGTAAGCTTAACCTTCTTTACGAGGTATCCTTCATTTTCAAGCCTTCTCGCAATTATTTCCCTCGCTTGGTTAACGGGAGTGTTCGGGGGTATTATGCCTGTGGGGTCATGAACTATGCCTGTCCTATCAATAATGACTCTTGGAGATAAGCCGAGCTCCCGGAATATTATTACATCTTGCCAATCGCCATAACTACACACCATCATTAATCCAGTGCCGAACTCCGGGTCAACGCTCGAGTGAGGAAGTATCGGAACTTTATGGTTATAGAGAGGAACAACAGCTTTTTTCCCATTCAGGCTTTGATACCTCTTGTCATCTGGATGGAATATAACGGCTCCACAGGAGTACAGAAGCTCAGGTCTCGTTGTCGCTATTGTAACTTTATCATTCGTTCCATCGATACCGAAGTTTATGTAGTATAGAAATCCGGTTTCATCATAGTATTCTATCTCAGCTTCGCTTAGCGACGTCTGGCATCTTGGGCACCAGTTAACAGGCCTCTTATCAAGATAAATGTAGCCTTTCTTCCACATATCTATGAATGTTGCTTGAGTCAACTTCCTGTACTCCGGGCTATCAGTACCATTTCTAAGATACTCAAAGCTACATCCAAGTCTTCTCCATATTTTAACAAGCTCTTTTTCAACCTCATCCAGCTCCTTTTTGCATAGGTCAATGAAGTGTTGTCTTCCCTGAGAAGTCTCGGACAACTTATGCGGGTTTAACTGGTACTTCTTTTCGACATAGACCTCGACTGGAAGGCCATTTCTATCAGCATAGAATGGGATAAACACGTTGTACCCTATTAGCCTGAAGAACCTGGCAATCATGTCGTGCTGAGCATAGTGCGCAGCCGCAGCTATATGCCACTTTCCGCTTGGGTAAGGCGGAGGCGTATCGATAACAAGGTTAGGTTTCTCGTCGATTAAATCCTCATTAAACTTGAGTAAGTCCTTTTCTTCTTCCCAAATTCTCAGAAGCTCTTCCTCCAGAGCTTTGTCCCATCTCTTCTCCTTTATTTTAGAAGACAGTGCCCCAAACTTATCGCTCATGTCTCATGACCTCGACTATGTGTTTATTACCATTATTTTTTTAACGACCAAATACTAATGATATAAAGTACACATCATTAATCGAAAATGCGAATAATATAAATCTGGTGTCAACGTTGCTCGAGGAAGTCGAGGTAAACCCATCACTTATCAACAGACACTTAGAAAAATACGAGCTCGTGAGGAAAGCCAACGAGATTCTATCAAAAGACACAGAGTACAATGTACTAATAGAAATGGCGAACATAAATGCGGTTAAACGGTTACTATACAACGATCATGGACCTGTTCACGCGAGAATAGTTGCTGGCTCAGCTCTCGAGATTTTTGATAGGTTACTGAAATACAATATAACCCCTACAAGCATTGTTCATAAAACAGCTTCATCAATAGAAGAATCCGCCCTCATAGTGTTTCTTGCATCAATGTTTCATGATATTGGTAATAGTGTGCATAGGGCGAACCACGAGCTTGTAGGAGCATTGATATCGAGACCTATACTGGATAGAGTACTAAGAAGGCTATTTCCAAAGGACAAGAGAAAACGAATAATGATACGCCAAGAAGTAATGAATGCTGTCTTCTCAACAGCAATGGAGGTTCAGAGCCTAACCATTGAGGGAGGAATAGTAAAAGTTGCTGATGGGACAGACATGGCTATGGGAAGAGCTAGATATCCTTACCGAATGGGCAAGAACGATATGCACGCGTTATCAGCTCTTAGCGTGCAGAAGGTAACTATAGCGAGCGATGAAAAGCCAGTAGTAATAAATATATACATGAAGGACAGCGCGGGTGTTTTCCAAATCGAGCAGGTGCTTGGGCCAAAAATAAATACAAGCGGATTAAAGCCTTACATACTAGTTAATGCTTATCAAAATGGAAGAAGATACAACGTGGAGTACTAATTCATACAGCTCATTACAACTGAAAGCCTCTTCTTTTAAGGCGGGGATGAAATATAAGAGCTTTTCTTGTTTTAATTGAGAACTGTGGTTGCCCCTAAGCACTTGGATGCGGGGAGCGCAACCACTGATACAAACAGTGATGGGGGGATCCCTGGCCACCCCGAATGCCCCGCAAATGATAGATGTAGACCCGAATAGATGCGGGGAACCAGTGAAGCCCCTAAAGGGAACCCTCGCCCTTCAGGGCGGGGAGGAGGTCAGTTCCTAATACCGGAGAGAAGAAGTTCGAGGTATGTTTGCTCGACGAGCTCAAGCTCAACGTTCTGGTCTAGTATTTTCTCGATGTCTCCGAAAAGCTCACTTGGATTTGCCTCTGGCTTTAACTCAAACTCAACGAATAATCCAAGGTCTTTAACTATGTCCAGTGAAGCTGTGTAGGATTTACAGTCATATTCTATTCTCTGTTTTTCTATGGTAGCTATGTGTTTAAACCCAAGCTTCTCCAAAAGAATCTTCATCATCTCATCATGCCATTTGGAGCTTGCCAACTCGATATTTATTTCTTCTCTTACCTTCATGTAGCTGGTTTCCCTAGGCCCTTTATAAGTTAAATATATTTTCACTTGATCCTTTCGCTCATCTCTCCTTAGTCTAAGAGCTTCATCGGTTAACCCGAAATCTCTGCATGGGTGCTGGAAATAATCATCTATTTCTAAAACCTCGCTTTTTAAGCTACACTCTTTGCTTAACCATTCTTTAAGCTTCATGTACGACTCTTTGCCCACTAACCTGAACTTAATTTCTCTCTCCTTCACATAGTTTCACCAAAAGAATATTTTTTTCTTAACAGCTATATTTACGAGCTGGTGATTATCCTTGAGCCTTAGGCTAAGATTAACAAAAGAAGAGAAGAAGGAGTACACGGTGGACGTGGCTATTGTGGGTACGGGTCCCGCTGGGATAGCGGCTGGCATATACTGCGCGAGGTACATGCTCTCAACAGTATTAATAGGCGATGTCTTGGGCGGCCAGGTCTCAAAGGCTAACGTAATAGAAAATTATCCGGGGTTCCCATCAATTAAGGCTTCGGAACTAATCGATAGATTTGCATCTCATTTGTCACGATACAACATTCCAATAATTAATGATCGCGTGGATAATGCGGTAAGAAAAGATAATGGTGATTTAGAGCTCACAACAAGAAAAGGCTATAAAATCAGGTCGTCGGCTCTAATAATAGCTACTGGAGCTAAGGACAAGGAGCTCGGGGTTCCTGGAGAAAAAGAGTTTGTTGGTAGAGGTGTTAGCTACTGCAGCACTTGCGATGCGGCCTTTTTCTACGGTGCGAACAATGTAGTTGTTGTGGGGGGAGGGGACACGGCTTTTGAATCAGCTTATTTATTAACGCAATATGCGAAGAAAGTCACTCTGGTCCATAGGAGAAGCGAGTTCAGAGCACAGCCCATACTTGTTCAGAGGGTGAGAGAGACCGGGAAAGTAGAGTTCGTTCTCAACGCGGTGGTGAAGGAGATTTATGGAGATGAGAAGGTAAAAGGAATTATAGTTCAAAACGTGGTGACCGGAGAAACAACCAATATTCCCGCCGAGGGAGTCTTCATCAACATTGGCTACGAGCCCGAGAAGGAGCTGGCTAAAAAGCTCGGGGTGAACCTGGATGAAAAAGGCTATATTGTGGTCTCGCCCTATATGGAAACAAACATTGATGGGATATTCGCTGCTGGAGACGTGACTAACCTGTGGGTTAACTTTAAACAAATAATAACATCAGCTGCTCAGGGAGCGGTAGCTGCTTACTCGGCTTACCGATACATTATGAACAAGAAAAAAGATAAATAATTAATTACTTTTTCCTTAAGAGCAAAACAGCTACCATTATCACTACTAGTACTACTATTGACCCCAGTATCTCTATGTTTTTAGCGCCGCTGGGTTTCTCTGTTGATGTGGCGGTAACTATTGATTGTGTTGGAGTAGTGGTTTCAGCGGGTTTCTCCTGGGTTGTCTGCGTCGTAGTCGTCTGAGTCGTGGTGGTTGTGGGGACAAGCGTCGTTTGAGTAGTAGTTGTGTAAACCGATGTCTGGGTAGGTGTAGAGGAGGTTAACGTGGTTGTTAGTACTACGAAGTTTACTTTAATCCAGTCGGTCGTGGATTGATGATCAGCTAGATCTACGGCTACGGCTCTAATATTCAGAGAAGTGATACTGCTAGGCAGTAATGGCAACTTAGCCGTATAGTACTCGCCCGTATACGGGAATGCTAACACTTTATACGTGTCCCCGCCCGGGGCCATGTACTCTACATAAATGTTTTTGAGTCCCCACTCGTTGTCTGTAGCTTTGACTATCACTTCTATTCTGTCCTTACCCGCTATAGGTGTGCTAGGCTTTAGTTGAGCTATTTCTATTGTTGGAGGCTTGATGTCCTCTATGTTTGATATAGCGATCAGGAGCTTGTAGCTTTCAGAAAGACTGTTTATCTTCACATTGACTTCATTTATGTTTGCTTGGTACTCAAGCTTGTAATCCACGTTCTCTGCTTTTGTATATATTGTTTGATTTAACATCGTATCTATGTTTCCAATTAATCTAAGAGCTACGCGGCTGTTCTGGTTAATCATATTCTTTAAGTCCTTATCATTTCCCTCTAAGAGGAAGACTAATGATGCGTTGGAGTAAGCGTAGTAAACACTAGTTTTATCTAGATTAATGGCTATCGTTGGGTCAAAAACCGTTGTGCCGGGCCTAGGCACTATGTTGACGGTTCCATTTGCGTAGACATCAATAATTTTTATTCCGCGATAATCTCCTTCTCTAACTCCTCCTCCAGTAGCAACCGTGGTCACGAAGTAGGTCTTGTTGTTGTAAAGGACTAGACCATCAGCGTGAGTATGCCCTGAAAGCACTAAATTAACGTTATATTTATCGACTAGCTCCAGGAGCCTGGCAGTAATGTCTGGGGCCTCCCTCCAGCTTGGGTAAAATAAATCAGGGTTTCTGTTAACCAGTGCGGAGGGATCTCCATTTACTTTTGCTACCAGTTTTGTATTAAATACTGGGTGATGGAAAAACAGTATTTTCATTGTTGAATCCTTGTTCTCCTCGAGCGTTTTCTCAAGAAAATCGAGTTGCTGAGAGGTTAGTCTTCCATAGTAGCCCGTGTCAAGCCCAATGAATAAGTATGGTCCCCACCTAGTATAGTACACGTTCTTGCCTACTATGTAGCCATAATTAGATAGCGCTGAGTCACCCGAGTAGTCGTGGTTTCCAGGTACAATTAAGGTCGGTATGCCGGCCAGGTTTGTTAGCTTGTAGAGCGTGTAGTAATCCTTGGACATTGCTCCTACATCAACCGTGTCGCCGGTGTGTATGATTAAGTCGCTTCCAAGAATAGTTGATAATAAAATAGCTTCTAGTAGATAAGAGTCAGATGTTCTTCCGTTGTCAAGTACAAGTCCAATGTGAGTGTCCGTTATATGTGCTATTCTAAGTTTCTCTGGCCAAACCGGGAAAACAACTATGCTTCGAGGAGAATATAGAGTTGCGGTTCCACACAATATTTCTAGGTCATACAGCCCGCTTGGGACATTAATCTTGAAGTTGACAACGTAGATATTGCCATCCAATCTAGTATCGAATAAAGTTATGTTAACAGCATAGTTTGGCGAAATTAGGCTCAGACTGCTCGGGGGGCTTGGGCAAGCCACTCTCGCGCTGGCTTCCTGTCCTTCGAGCACTACTATGGGGCTGGACCATCTCGGCTCTAGCACGAATCCTTGAGCTTGCTGGGCATAACTGATGCTCATTAGGCTTAGCATAAATATTGCAACAATAAGAAATAGTAGTCTAGTTTTCCCCGACTCAAGCTGACTATACATTCTAACCACTATAGTACATAGTGTTGCTTTTCAGTAAAAATTTATATTCTATTTAAAAACGGTAATAATACTAGATTTTTTTATTAACTACATAACTGAATATCCTTACAAGATATCCAGATGAGATGGTGATTACGAGATGTCTATCGGAAAGATAAAAGGAGCAAACGCTCACGGACACTTAGGATGGGTTACAGTTAGGTGCAGGATATGTGCGAGGCTTGAGGATTACACGAGAGCGGTCATTTACGTGTGCCCTGAATGCATGAAGAAAATCCCAGCTTATTATTGTTCATCTTGCGCTAAGGTTCTACACTATAAATGTCCATATTGCAAGACTCCTCTCGTGACTCTATCTTCTTTCCTTTCCGGTAAGTAAGGGGTTTAGTTTTGGTTTTCTTGACTGAATGGCTAAATCAACACGAGAGAATTGTTTACGAATGTATCGATGACGGCTGTTTTTACTCCATCGATGTTTTTTGCGAAGGAATGAACAAAAACATCCTTGATGAAGCCAGCGAAAAGATGCAACTACACGGCGAATGGCATGTTGTTTTCAGGGAGGTCAAGGCTAGCTCAAACATTACTGTAGAAGCGGAGTACTTATACAACAATGCAACAGGCATCCTGCAACTAATCAACATTAAAGTCAAGAGCCCCCGAAAACTAGAGCAGTTAGAAATTGTGGATTTAAAGAAAAGGCTTTGTGAGCAGCTGACCTCCTCCCCGCCCTAAAGGGCAAGGCTTTCAGTTGTAACAAATATTAACAACATAAATTTTTAGTTTCTTAACATTGATATTGTATTCATACGAATGCTGGTGCTGAGTAATGCTTAACGAATTGAAGTACGATATATTAATCATTGGAGGTGGACCTGCAGGTTCCTCGCTAGCTTATTTTTTGTCTAGAAAAAACATGTACAGAATAGCTCTTGTTGAGGGGAAGCCCTGGAAAGATGTATGGGGCAAGCCGTGCGGGAACGCCATTGGGGCTCACCACTTCGCTGAGAGAAGACTTGTCGAGCCTCCCAGCGAGGCAATTAAACAAGTGGTTAACGGTGTGGAAATATATAGCCCAAGAGAGGATGTTGTCCTAAGAGCCTATGGGAAAGGTTTTATTATCGATAGAACTAGGTTTGGTCAGTACCTGCTTAAAGCATCAATGGATAAGGGAGTAGAAGTTTTCCTATCCTCTCATGCCAAGAAGCTGTTAATCGAAAACAACGAGGTGGTAGGGGCCCAAGCAGTTATTGATGGGGGAGAAAAAATTATTCATGCTAAAATAGTGATTGATGCTACTGGAGCTGCTTCTCCGCTTAGAAAACAGCTTCCCCCTCACCTCCCTGTTGCCGAGCAGCTAGACCCGAGGGACTCTGATTTAGCTTTTAGAGAAATACTCGAGATTGGCCAGGATATTGAGAGACCTGACTTCATAAGAATATACCTTGACCAAAACGTTGCTCCAGGAGGTTACTGGTGGTACTTCCCTGAGGGCAGAAACCAGGTTAACCTTGGTCTAGGTGTTCAGAACGGCGTGAACAACCCTGACCCGAGAACCCAGTACAGAAAGTTCTTGTTGGCTAGAAAAGATGTTCAGCCAGTGCTAAAAGTGATTAGCTCTGCAGGCGCGATCGTCCCTACAAGAAGACCGCTTGATAGCTTGGTGTGGAATAGATACATCGTCATCGGGGATGCGGCCTTCACAGTTAATCCAGTACATGGTGGCGGGATGGGGTACGCTATTGAGTCAGCTTACTGCTCATCGTTAGCGATAGACCATGCATTCGAGAAGAGCGATTTCACCGTCAATGGGCTATGGGAAACCAACACTTGCTATATGCCTAATATAGGCGCAAAGCAAGCAGCTTTGGAGGTAGTTAGATACTTCCTGCAAAAACTAAGTAACGAGGAACTGCAGTTTATAATGGAGAAAAAAATAGTGAGCGAGGAAGACGTAGATATACTTAGCAGAAAAGCTGAGCTGAAATCAGATGTCATCGCGAACATACAAGGTGCTCTAAGCGATCTCGGCAAGCTGTTCAGAGGCTTAAAAAAGCCATCGTTGTTGATGAAGCTAAAAAAGCTATCAGATTACATGGAGGAGATGAAAAAGCTGTATCGCAACTACCCATCAACTCCCAACGGCCTTGATGCGTGGAGAGAGAGTGTTAAGGCATTAGTTGAGAGCTACCGTAGAGAGTTCGAGTAGCCTGGCCCAAGCTGATTATGTTGCAGAAAATAGCTATTGCGGGGTCAGGCGTAGCTGGCTCAAACCTGGCTGCTTGGCTCGCTAAATCTAATTATCCTGCTCTAGTGTATGTATATGACCCTCAGCTCAACTATCAGAAGGCTTGTGGAAATATTCTTCTGCCTGAAGCACTAGAGTACTTAGCGGTGAAACCGGAAGTCACGAATTTTATTGAAGAATACGAAGTATGGGTGAATAACAAAAAGGTCGTTTCTTTCTCTATGGATAAAAACTCTTCGTGGATGGTTATTGATAAGGAAAAACTTGTTTCATCTCTTAGAGAGGCTTGGATACATAAGTACAGCTTCATAAGGAAGCCCGTGGACCCATATGAAATTAGGAGCGACTACGAACTAGTTATTGATTCCAGGGGGCCTTTTTCCAGCAATGCTTTGAGGAAGATTCTTGTTGCAAGAGGGATTTTTGAGCCTAAACGAGATATCGAGGACAGGATTATCCTTAATTTCGATACAGTTAACATTGGTCTCTCGTGGATATTTCCTTACCGTGATAAGCTGAATATTGGTTATGGAGCCCTTAAAATACAGAATCCCGTAGAGAGATTGAAGAGTTTCGTGGAGTCAACTGGCATGGGTGTTTTTGACAAGAGTGCGGTTAGGACCTCGCTTTTAACAATAGATTACCCCTTATCAAGAGCAATAGAAGGCAATGTTGTTAGAACGGGCGAGGCTCTTGGCCTTGTCTTAGCTCTTGGTGGAGAAGGAAACAGGCTAGCTATTATGAGCTCAAAGATTTTAGCTGATATCATAATTCATAATGAAAACCTTGATGTTTACAAAAAGAGACTGAGGAGGCTGTTCAGAGAGACTGTGAAGCAGGGATTCGTGTTGAAGCTGCTAAGCTCAATAAATGATTATAAGGCTATAGAGAATGCTATGAGCAGCCTTGATGTAAGTTTTTACAAAAAATTCTTGCTTGGCTCCTTTAACTTAAAAAAGGCTTTCCTCGCCGGGCTGAAAACAGGAGTTTTTCTCAGGGGTTCCATGAGGCTATACCTCGAATTCATTGCGCGATACTTGTCATTGTTTATTTGATTATCTGGAAGGAGTCAAACTCGCCCTTATAGCTCATCCACTCTACGCATAGCTTTTCCACATGTGCTAGTGGCGGTCCTGTAAGAGCCCATCTGACAAGCTCCTTTATTTTATCGATATTACCCTCAACTATCGCTTCTACCGAGCCATCAGGATTGTTCTTCACCCATCCCTTCAGGCCTAGCTTATCAGCATTATCCTTCATGTGCTTACGAAAGAATACTCCTTGTACCCTGCCGTATATCAATATGTGAGCGCGGGCCATCAATTCTCATCGCCGGAAATGACATTAAACCAAGAGTGCTTAATTTTCTTCTCGGTGGGGAACTTGGATTTCAATGTTATTATAGCATCGCTCGGAGAGGTTGCAGTCAAGGGAGTGATGACCAGGAGGAGGATGCAGAGGGCTCTACTCAGCAATATCGAGAGCGCTCTCAGAAGGTGGGGTGTAAGCACGTATTCCTTGAGAATAGAGGGCGGCAGATTCTACGTTGAGAACATAAATGATATTAGAAAAGGGGTAATCTCCATAATGCATGTGTTTGGTCTAGAAAAAGTGATTCCAGCACGCATGATTGCTTTTGACACGCTGGACGACCTAGCTGAGCAGGTAGGAAAGCTATACGGTGGGCTCGTTGCTGGGAAAAAGTTTAGAGTAACTGCTAGCAGGGTTGGGAAGCATGACTTCACAAGCATTGATGTAATGAGGAAGGTCGGTGAGGCCTTGAGGAGGCTTGGGGGAATCGTTGATTTAGAGAACTATGATGTTGAGGTACACGTTGATGTTAGGGACAAAAAGGCGTACGCATATACGAATTTCTTTTATGGGTTAGGGGGGATCCCCGAGGGAACTGAGGGCAAGGTACTGGCTCTTGTCTCCGGCGGCTTTGATTCCCCTGTGGCTGCTTGGATGATGATGAAGAGAGGAGCTACAGTGGATTACGTGTTCTTCAATATAGGTGGGGAGGAGCAGAGGAAAATACTCTATGATGTCTGCTGTACTCTCTACTGCTTATATAGCTATGGCCGCGACCAGTTCCTCTGGGACGTTGAGTTTCGATGGATATTTCCATTGATGAACACTGTACCAGTAAGCCTGAGGGGAGTTTATCTTAAAAAAGCGATGTATCTAGCCGCTGAGCACATTGCGTTAAAGAATAACTACAAAGCTCTCGTCACTGGTGAAAGCCTCGCCCAGGTTGCTAGCCAGACCCTACAGAACCTTGTCGCAACAGAAGATGGAGTAAAGCTACCTATATTCAGACCGCTGATAGGAATGGACAAGAAAGAGAGCATAGCAAAATCAATTGAGATTGGGACATACAAGGTGAGCGTGAAATCAAAAGAGTTCTGCGCCCTAGCAACGCCGCATCCCAGCACAAGCGTCAAGACTGAAACAATAAACAAGTATATCCAAGAAACAAACCTCCTCGACACAATAAAAACAATGACCGAAAACTACTCTAAGACCATCAAGCTCAGCCAAGCATGCGAATGCGAAAAAATAATTCAAGAAAGAGAAGAAGAAATAGGCAAGAAAATAAAAATTTAATTAAGGGCCCGTGGCCCAGCCAGGATAGGGCGCCGGCCTCCGGAGCCGGTGGTCCGGGGTTCAAATCCCCGCGGGCCCGCTGAGTTTAGCATATTAACCCCTGAGGTTTGCGATTCTTTAACTTCAGCAAAGTCTTCAAGATTGATGGTTTAAGATAATATGATGTGTATACTTGTATGTTTCAAGAACCGAGGTTTCCAAATATATTGAGTAGGCTCAGGAGAGCGCTAAATTATGTGAGTGGCGCTTATTTCTCCATAGAGACTTTAAGACTGTTTAAATAACCTTCAGAGATCAGTACCGGTGGAAGAATACAGACAAAAATACATAAAAAGACGTAGGTAAAGAATGTGAAATTCTTCTGGAAGTTGTAGCTAGTGATATTATTGTGAATAGGGATTTTTTTAATATACTGATTACTAAGCTCTTTACGTATTGTTTGTCTAATGTAGCTTAAGATTTGTAATTACTTAGTGTTAGTTAAATTAATCAAAAAGGAAATCGGTCTTAATATATCATACATTTTTAATAATTATTATACTTTCACGCATAGCGTATCTTAATATATATAATATCATAGCTACCAAGAGGTCTGCTACTGAGGGTATCAGATATGATATATATCAATAAAGTAAGATGATATTAAAACTTGTAAGAACCATACTAGCAATATCTCAATTCTTAACCTTCGGCATAGACTCATTAAATAACGCTTGATCTTTGCGAAGTATATAATATTCTCCTATGAGTCCTTCTGCCACAGGTGCAATCCAATTAACTGATGCTGTTAAATATGCCACCCAATACTATATTAATTCTAGTACAGCTACCATAGAGCTTACTATTAAGCCTGCTAGTATTAACCACTTCCTCCACTTAAGTCTCTTAAATATTTTAGTTAACGCCAGGTTGTCTGCAAAAGCATTAGCCGTGTTTGTGGTGAATTGGAGTAACCGAGCAAATATTAATAGTGGCCATAGAGGTCCTGAGACTTGAAATAGCTGAAATAGAGGAGATAGCTATGCCATATGTATCTGGAAATGCCTTAAGAATTTGAGCAAAAGCGGTAGGTAAATTAAAGTTGCAATAATGTCATAACTTAAATGTAAATTTTATATTTATTCATTTAATTTACTTATTTATTTGGGCGCAGTTTATGACACGCATGATTAAAATATTAGATTTGGTCCCGGTAATTTATACAGAGGGAATTAGGGGTGCTATAGAAGATAGAAAGGTGCTTGCACAAAAGATTTATGAGGAAACAAATGGCTTAGTAAAACTAGATGTTGACGTTATTAATTATGGTACTGCATCTATTGAAAGCGCGTACGATGAATACATTAATGCTCCATATATACTTCAGAAGGTTAAATGGGCTGAGAAAGAGGGTTATGGTGCTGTTGTTATAGATTGTTTTGGCGATCCAGCTATTGATGCTGCTAGAGAAATAGTAAACATCCCTATTATAGGAGCGAATCATGCATCAACATTTCTAGCTGCACAAATAGCACAAAGATTTTCAATAATCAATATTCTCCCTGAAACAGAACCTCTCATAATAGCTTTACTAAGAAAGTATGGATTAATACATCATCTAGTGTCAATTGAAACTATCCATATTCCTGTTTTAGAGCTGGAGAAAGAACCTGAAAAAGTTGTGGAGAAAGTTGTAGAAGCATCTATAAATGCTCATAGAAAGGGAGCTTACGCAATAGTGCTTGGTTGTACGGGAATGTCATTTATAGCTGAACAAGCACAAAAGAAACTCGCCGAGAAAGGTCTAGAGATGCCCATTATAGAGCCGCTAAGAGCTGCTATTTATGTAGCAATAAGTTGGGTATTAATGGGTGTGCGACATAGCAAAGGTGCATATCCAACCCCTCGAATAAAAATTAGAAAAACGGAATTCACATTGCCTATATAAACGCTTCCAGCAATGTTTTAAAATATTATTTATGCCAATTACTCTCGTAGTTTGAGCCTTTCCATAGCCTTAATGTAAGATCTCTCAACCTCTTTAACAGCTTTAGCTATCACTGCAGAGCTAGCAGAAGCTCATATACCGAGAAGTCTTAAGTTTACGTATGGGAGTTAAAGTTCCGTATCACATATCAATCGTGAACTGATTTTCATCAGAGTCAAGCCTACGGAGCCGGTGGTCCGGGGTTTAAATCACCGCGGGCCAGCGTCTTTTTATTAATAATTATTAGGATATATTCTATTAAGATGCTCCTTGCTGTTTTTCAACTATTCTTTTCCATAGTTCTAAGGCGTAGCCTGGCTGTATCGACCCCTTTACAAGCTTAAAGGTTCTTGTTCCATCGCTTTGTCTCTCGGGCACAAGCAATACTGCTCTGTTCTTGTTCTTTGGCACGAACCTGTATAGAAAGTCTTGTAGAAAGGTAATGTATAGTACGTTGATGCCTGAGTCAAGGAGTGCTGAGACAACGTTTTCTGCCACCACTGATGCCTCTACGTGGTTTGTTGAAACGAAGCTTTCATCCATAAGCACGTAGTCTCCTCTACTGAGGCTCTCAGCCAGCTTTTTAAATCTTTTTACCTCCTCCTCGAATTTCCCGTAAGAAAAAGTTATTTCCTCCTCTCTAAGGAAGTGCGTGAACACCGCGCCGGTTGTTGGAACTATAAAGCTGTCAGCGGGGACAAATAGGCCTGCTCTAGCTAAAATTATTGCCTGGCCAACACTCTTCAGGAAGGTTGTCTTCCCACCCTTATTAACGCCGGTGATAATGACTGCGAAAGAGCCATCAACATTTATTTCAAGGCTGCTGGGCACAGGCCTACTCTTGGATGATACCGCTAGGGACAGAGGATATAGGTTTTCGAAGAAGAATCTTCTTGAATCAACCATAGGGTAGGTCTTCGGGATACCGAGCTCATCGAGGAAATCGCTTAGGTTAATAGCCCCCACATAGAACGATAACTGCCTCGCCAGGTCCTTGAAAAAGTCCATTAGCCTATCAAAAGCATTTAGTAGAGGCGTTGCTACTCTGGACAAAACCCACTTAATCATGTCATCTATGATAGTGGATCCAGCTTCGTCTCTTGGGTCAAGTTTATATGTATACCTTTTCTCCATTGATAGCAGCCTATTTAGGAAAGACCGCTCGTTTTTGGGCACTAAGAGAACAGGGTTTACCAGGTTGTTCAAGGGCCCAATCTCAACCCTAAAGTCTACGCCGTTTCCAAGCCAAAGTGTCTCGCTAATTTCTCTAGCCTTTGCTATGAAATCCTCATCAATATTTGATGTGAAGGACTCTACTAGGCCTTTGAAAGCTCTTGATGTAAAATTAGCATTGCTAACAATACCCAGTAGCTTTTCCAAGTAGTCGGTGAGAATTTTGATGCCGTTTGAGGCCTCGTACACGACCAGCCTCGGGTCATCAAGCCTAAAAATGAATACCTCTCTGTAGGCTTTTTCATAGCCCTCCTTGGCTATTTGGTACATCTTGGTGACTACTTCTCTGTTTGCAAGGGCATCCTTAACTGCTTCCTGCCTGTATCTTACATCTTCTATTGATGTCTTCTTGGAGAGAAGAACATCAAACCACGTTTTAGCGACAAGCTCATCTCCCTTAGATGCTACGCTCACTATTTTATCAAGCTCCAAATCTGTTCTTACGTCGTCAGCTATACTTATTTTCTGGCTAGAACCAAGCCTCAATAAATCGAACTCTATCATCCAACCACCATCCGCAGATCATTATATGTAAGTCCATGCTTAGAGGCTATTCTGACAGCCATATACTCTGATGGAGGAAGGCCCGGGACTATCTTGTATGATGGCTTTAAGGGGTCTTCGGGGGAGGGCTGTGCAACCAGGCTTATAACGAAGTCCAGCAAGGCCACACCAGATAAGAAGGTAATGAATAAGCAGTAGCTCCTTTTCCTCCAGAGCTCTTCGAGAAAAATCTTCGCTAGCTGAAAGCCCTCATCACTAGTCGTAGTGGAGAAAAGCTCGTTAGCAATGATGAGCGTTGAGCTATCAGATCTATGCATTATCTCCGCAGCCCTCACTATATCCTGTTCAAGCCTACTTAGGCTCTCCCTCGGATCCTCCCTAGCTGGGTAAGCTGTCAGTATCGCTGTGAAGAAAGGTATCTCAGCGCTCTGTGCTGGAACAGGCACCCCAAGTTTTGCTAAATAGACTAATTGACCAAAAGACGTAGCGAAAGTTGTTTTCCCGCCACTATTCATTCCGGTTATCACGAATATCCTTTTCTCGCCGCTTGTGAATAGATCGTTCGGTACTGCTCCTGTCTTCTCAGCTAACATAATATTATAGAAGCCTCTGACATCTATTCTTCCATCACTCGTAAACCTAGGTATAGTGAAGCTGTATCCCTTGCTCATTAGTTTCTTCATAAAGCTAATGTATAACATATAGAACGGTATCTCCCTAACGAAAGCAGCCACGCCATCATCAATTATTTTTGGGAATTCATCATAAAACTCCTTCAAGGCCTTGTACTCGCTCCCATAGAACTTGAAAGCGCCTTCAAGAATAGCTGCATGTATGTGGCTCATGCCACCGGTAGTCGGAATGTATTTGACTTTCCTTGATTCCTCGCTTCTAAACCTTGAAAACAACTCCTCGATAACCTTCTCCATATCCACGCCTCCATCAAATCTCCAAACAACCACTCTATCACCCATTATTCTGACCCTGATAACCATCCTGACTCTCGCCTCCTTGGCCTTCATGGCCTTCTCTTTCATGGCCTTGAAGTGCTCGCTTTCGACGATGCTTCTAACATAATCCAGGAAGCCTTTAAGCCCATCTGATTCCACACCGAGCGATAGCATCTCGCTGTAAAACCTCTCCAACGCGTCTATGTAGGTTAAAGCAGCATCTAGGTGAAGGCCTAGTTTATGTGGCTCGTAGGCCTCCTTCTCAGTCTCGAGGTAGCTGAGGGCTTCTCTAACCTTTTCAACAAGCCTCTCCGTGACCACGTAGACTTCTGTCCGCATTAAGTCACGAAAAACATTGAGCCTATAAACAACTGAATCGATACTGTCAAGTGGCTCAAGAAACAGGCTCCACAAGAACTCGTCTCTTTCTTTACCAAGAATCAGGCTCACGAGCTCCCGAATTCTTAGGTCACTTAGCACCTGTTCATCAGCTCTTATGCCCCTAGAACCCAAAATACTTCTATAACTCGTTTCACTACACCTTCAACTACAATCGTTTCTCAAATACTAAGAACATATCGACTAAGGGTTAATATCATTTAATCGGTACACCGAGAAAAAATTACTTTACGATGTTATATTCAAGATTATGGCGTACAACATTAGGGGATATAACCATTACTGACCTTCTCCCCGCCCTGAAGGGCGAGGCATTCAGTTGTAAACTCAACAATCCTACCATCACTAGTATAGAAGAATATCTTTGAAACTGCTACTCCCTCAATTTTTCTTGTATTGCTTTGCCAAGATATGATGAAGTAAAAGCCAGTGAGAGCCAATATGAAGATGACAGCGTGTATCAGTAATTTGCCTGGCAATGTGCTGAATAAGAAGCTATAACGCTGGCTGTGACCGTGGCTATGGACAACGAGATAACAAAGCCTAACAGAAACCTAGTTTGCCATGGTCTCCTAGAAGACTCAATGAAGAACCCTAGCACTATTAACAGTGTGCCGAGTATCCCAGAGAATACCGAGATGTATTACACAGGGGTCCTTGCCAATTATTTCTATCAAGGCTGGCTTAAGCGGGCTTCTTGGAGCTAAGAGAAAGAACAATACAACTAAGCTAAATCCAATAACAAATAACACGCTTCCGGGGGTTAGACATCATCTCAACTATGTTTTAGTAATTATAAGTAACATAAAAACTATTTATTTAGTTTAAAAAAGACATAAAATCAGCTGCTTTCTTTTTGCTCTTTCTGGTAGAAAGGCACATGCGGTCTTGGTAGGTACTCAACCCCCGATATTTGCTGTAGGGCTTGAGGATACAATTTCATCAGCATATAAACTTCAAGTGGAACATCTGTTTTCACGTTTAAACCTTTTTTAGCTTCTCCGACGGTTATTGGATAATCATGTGTATAGTTCCTTTCGGTTAAAAGCCTCTTACTTCGCGGGCTTTATCAGCACCAAGTTTATCCTCCATTAATTTTACTATAAGGCTTTGTATTTCAGTGATGGCTTTTTCAGCAACATCAGCTAACACGAGGAGCTCGTCTTTAGCATTATTTCCCTTCAACCTAACCATTTTAACAACGCTCGGGGCAGGATAAACAGCGTTGCCTACAAGTATTTGTGGGTCAAGAGGCTCAAGCACGGCGTCAGGATCCATCAATATTTTATCTGCAGCTAAAGCTATCAGTGTCCCGCCACTCATGGCGTAGTGAGGTATAATAACTATTTTCTTTTCGGAGTGCTTCTTGAGAGCCATGGCAATTTGCGAAGCTACTAAGACCAGGCCGCCAGGCGTATGGAGAATCATGGCTATAGGCTGATTAGGCGGGTGCTCCTAATCGCTCTAATCACTTCTTCTGAGTCCTCAATGTCAATGTACCTCTACACAGGGAAGCCTAGAAACCCTATTTTTTCTTGCCGGTGGATTAGAGTAATTACTCGCCAGCCGTTTTTCCTCTCGATTTCTTTGATTAATCTTAACCTGGAGTTGGCTAGCGCCTTTAACTGAATCTGAGGATGCATTACTATATATAAAAACAATATAAAAAAGAGGATACTCATAAGATCAGTCAACTCAAACACCTATGCTTTGCTTATCAGTACTTGATTGGTGAATGCTAACATATATACTTCTTTGCGTAAACTTCTTTGTTTAATGTACCAACAAATACCCAGAGAAATCAAACGCGGAACTAACTAACTGTGATTGCCTGAAAAATAAAGAACAAAGTTAAAGCATCAATAAAGCAGCGTAGCTACGTAATCATTAAAACAAATAAACTGGGGAGTCTCTAGACTTATCTAGATGATGAGAACTTACCCGTCTTAGTTAATTGATGCTGTGAGAGAGTGTTCTGATTCCCTTAGTCTTTCCATCCTTCCTCCCCGATGAGAGGAACGAAGACGCATGGTATCGACTCAGTTATTCTGATTTTTCCCTCCAAATCCTTCTCCACTACAAGCAGGGTCTGCTCGTACCTTGTTCCCACGGGTATCACCATTCTGCCCGGCGATCTCATCTGCTCTAGCAGGCTTCTCGGTACTCGAGGCGCAGCTGCAGTCACGATTATTTTGTCATAAGGAGCTTCCTTTGGGTATCCCTTGCTTCCGTCACCTACTATCACCACTACTCTATTGATATAGCTTGTTCTCTCTAGGTTTTTCTTTGCGAATTCAGCTAATTGCGGTATTCTCTCTATGGTGTAGACGATCCCCCCGGCTTTCCTGTCTGGATTAACGATTTCAGCTAGTATGGCTGCCTGGTAACCGCTGCCAGTGCCAACCTCAAGTACTTTTTCGCCTATTCTTGCCCCGAGAAGCTCGGTCATAATAGCAACCATGTGCGGAGCACTTATTGTTTGGCCATGTCCTATTGGAAGAGGCGTATCGAGATAAGCTTTCTTCCTGAGGTCTGGAGGCACAAACTCCTCTCTTGGAACCTTTAAGAACGCTCTCTCTACCTCTCTCGTTCTTATGTATCCATAAAGCTTGAGCTGGTCAACCAGCCTTTTCCTCTCGACCTCAAAATTAATGCTCTCCAACGAGCAGCTCACTAAATATATTATTGATTAATAAGGGTTTAACGATATTGGTGCCTGTATTGAGGAAAATCGCTATAGATGTCATCGAGGCATGGGGGCACATCAATGTACGCGCTACTCACAAAACAACATTTGAAATCACGAAGGAAAAAGAGCTAACGCCAAGGGGAGACTGCATAATCGGGGTCAAAGCTACCAAGAGCGCATCAGAGCTAAGCAACGAGTTAAAAGACATCATCAAGAACAACGAGGCAGTTCTGGTAATAGCGCTGTTCACTGAAAACCATAAAGACATCGTAATTGCCAGAGGATCCTCTAAGTTGACGCTCGGGGACCAGACTAAGATTATCGTTAGGAAATCTAGCTATGTAAATGACGCTACTGTTGGGATATACTCGAATAAGGCGGCAGTGGATATTGATAGAGAGCTGATTGATGATTTAAGAAAAGGCGCTAAGCTTACTGTTTTGCTAATTGGCGTTCTTCCTTAGATGAATCGTTGTTGAGGCCTTGTTTTTCTTTGTATAGGTTGAGGAGATGCACTGATTTGGATGGACTGTGCTCAAGAACTTCTCTTTTATATTCAACAATGTAGCTCAGGTTTTTCTCCATGAGCTTACCAGTGACATCTTCTTTCACGACGTCCTCTGATTTACTTCCGAGGATATATAGATATATTTTTCCTCCAGGCTTCAGGAGGGAGTCAGCTATATCTATGAAGTCCAGGCTGCCTGTTGGGTGATTCATTATTATCACATCAAATTTCCTTTTAAGACGACTGGGAAGCCCCCTTGCATCAAGGTTCCACGTGTAAACGGGGGATAGAAGCTTCTTGGTGTTCATTATTACTGATATGTTTAGGAGGCTTACGGCGTGGGGGTTTATGTCGTTGCAGTGAACCTCTCCCTTAATGCTTGTGGCTACGTGTATGCAGAAGCCCCCCACCCCGCTGAACATATCCAGTACAAGAGAGCCATTGTTTATCTCCATGGAGACTCTTCTATGCTCGTCCGCTAACCTGGGGTTATAGAACACCTTAGCTATATCAACAGCGAAGCTTAGGTCATACTCCTTTGCAATCGTGAAGGTGTCCTTTTCTCCACCAAGATGAATGAGCTTCGGTATTCTGAACTCATCGAATGTACCGATTTTGCCATATACGCTTCTGATGTTCTTGAAATGCTTCATTAGAACAGAGGCTGTGACGCGAGCTTTCTCTGCCTCCTCAGGCCCCTTGAGGTTAATCACAAGTATATCGCCGATTAAATGGTAGCTAAGTCTTTTTAAGCCATTCATCTCCTCGATTTTCTCCAGGAGCTCTCTTCTAGTCAACTTTGCAACAAGCGGAAACTCATCCACGCATTCACGAGCATCAATGCTGCTAGAGGCTAGAACCTTCAGGGATTCCTCCACATTGATGACCGGAATCAAAACCTCATTCCCAGCTCTCTTAACTTTCAGTTCCCTGGTAATCAGGTCCCTCGACTTAAGTAGCTCAATGGCTTTCTGCCCATTCTCCCTGGTTACAGCCACGCAGCTCGAAACCACGTGTTCTTTATCCATCAAAAGCATCCTCAAACATTATTTAAAAACTAAAGATTAAATTAACTCCTAAGGAATAAATTCAAGTTGATCAATAATGCGCTGGGAATGCAAGAGGATCGGCATTGTTGTTAAGCGCAACAGCAAAGAAGCTCTAACCACTGCTAGGGAGATAGTCAGCTTTCTTAAACAGAAGGGCCTTGAGCCGGTTAACCCCACACTCAACAAAATCCCGTCCGACGAGCTCGGATTAAGCTCGGAGCCACAGGATTTCGATGAGGAGACATGCCGTGTCATTGTCATTGGTGGTGATGGAACGTTTCTCAGGGTTATACAGGAGCTTACAAGCAAGGAGTTAAGCCCAGTAATAATGACTATTGGTGCCGGCAGGAGATGTTTCTACTTTGATATCGACTCCTCAGAGGCAACACTATATATTGATAGGTTTCTCAAAAACGACTTTCTGGTTCAACAGTATTTTTTGGGCTCAATATCAATAGAGAATGAGAAGACATATTCATTCCTAAACGAGGCCGTGCTCGTTGGAGATAGAGCAAAGCTGGCTAGACTGGAGGTCTATATAGGTACAACGAAGCTATACGATGTCTACGGCGATGGATTAATAATATCCACATCAACAGGCTCAACTGCCTATAGCTTAAGCGCGGGTGGGCCCGTCATTGAGCCGAGCCTCGCTTCATTCGTGATTACCCCGCTAGCTTCTATTCAACTGAGCAACAGGCCTGTTGTCATAAGCCCTCTACTAGAAATCCGGGTCCTCGTAAGAAAAGACGGCGTTATGCCGAGGCTAATTATAGACGGAATAGATAAAGGTTACGTAGAAAGGGGGAAAACGCTATACTTTAAAATATATAAAAAGCCATTACACGTAGCTAGGTTTAAGTGGGTAAGATTCTATGAAAGAACTTTTGAGAGAAAAACACTGTACTAAAGTGCTTGTTCTGGATGCATCAGCTATTTTCAGCTCAATTCACATGCTTGTGCCGGACTGCTTGGTTACCACACCGGAGGTCTACGATGAAATAAAAGATAGCGCCAGCTACAATAAAACCCTTCTCTCCATCGAGCTCAGCAGACTAATTGTTACGGAGCCTCCTGACATAAAGGTGGAGCTGCCGAGAAAAATAAGCGATAAGCTATCCAGAGCAGATAAATCTCTGCTCAAACTAGCATTTTACCTCAAGAAGGAGGGCTTCGAGGTCTACTTAGCCACGGATGACTATACATTGGAAAAAGCAGCTCTTAAGCTAGGAATTGATTACATGCCCACTAAGACGATAGGAATAAAAAAGTTATCTAACTTCAAATAGAAAAACAGCTACATAGACCTTGTTTGTAGGAGAGTCGTAGATAGGGTCAACGAATATCTTGAGGGGTACTATGTGCTCGGTTGCATTATAATTAATTGGTATAGGGTTGCCTAGATATATGTCTATGGGGTCCACGAAGTAGTGTTGTCCAGATAGGTCTAGCGGGCCGTAAGCGGTTTGGTTAATGCTGTAGATTCCATTGATGAATAATCTGTAAATCATCACGCTCGATACATTTTCGTTAAGCCAGTCTGGAGCTAGTATTGGTACTTGCTGGCCTGTTGTGAACTGGAGCTGCTTAATAGTGAAGTATGGTTGAAGCTCCCTTAATCCTAGTCTACCGCCTATTCTGAGCATCCACACAGATTTTGGTATGTCCCCCATACCCTCGGTTCCTGTGTATGGATTAATCAGTGGTCCGGTGTACCATACCGTTGAGTTTTCATCAAGCTTGATTGATTGGAAAACATCGAATATCAATAAGTAAGTTTTGTTTTTAGGCGCCTTGAAATCGTTGAAGATTATATCGATAGTCTCATTTTCATCGGTGGCTGTTAGGGCCTTGGCTAATAGTTGTATCTGGGTACCGTTACACGTGGACCCATCAGCAACGGTAGCCTTACCTGTATAGGCTGTTATGATGTACCCATAATCCCACCACGATATAATCACTGCATCCCCTGGTAATTCGTTCTTTATGTAGTCAAGAGCATAGTACCACGCCTTGTTCTCAACAGATATGCTAACCATACCTGTTCTTGGAGAGGGAACAACAGCTTTCGCGTAAGCTACGCCAAGCTTAACTGTGGGTAAGAAAGAGGCTGTTGCTACAAGGAAAACCAAGAGAAGCGCTATCATGTACGTGTCCTTAAGCTTCAATGAGCTGTGCCTTGTAGCTCTGATCGATAAGGGCGTGATGGCCAGGCCGCCCGCAACGCTGAGAATCGATGATGAGAACTGTGTTAAGTACGCGGCATTGAAAATCACTATTAAACTAATAATCGTGGCTAGGCTTAGGGATAGAAGAACCGTGTTTCTTCTACCGTAATAAATACCAACAGGGATGAACATTAAACCCATGATGAACATTACTCCCGTCTTCTTAGCCACCTCTGCCAGGCTCTGAGGCTGATGCTCAGCGACGCTTGCGCTCAAAGGATCAGTTTCTTTGCCTGTGAGGAAATGCAATGCTCTGCCACTGATTGTGAGTTGGCCTGTAAGTAACAAGGCTAGACCAACCGCGATTAGAATCACGATGAATATTCTGTAAATAATCATCGCGTTTTTCTCATTTATAAATGGGAGCTTTATTTTTGAATCATAGATTAGGGATGCTAGGAAAACAGCTATGCCCGAGACGAGTAAAACACCGACGCTTCCCTCGAACAGCTCTGTGAATGGAATCGTTGTGTTGAGAACAGCTAGAAATGAAGCTATGGCTGTGGATATCAGAACTAGTAGTCCTTGTCTGTAATTATACCTGTAGAATGCAGGTGAGACGGCTAGGGCAAATCCAGTTATCAGGTATATGGGTTGATAGCCACCCCAGCTCCATCCTATTAACCCCAGCATGATTCCCGTCACGATGCTCTCAATTATGCTTTTCTTCTCAAGCGTCCTATCGAGGAAGTAGAATGATAGAAACATAAGAGGTATAGCTAAGCCCTGCTTCTCGGCAAAGGTGGACACCGTCCTCTCTATCGTGCCAGGCGCAAAAGCTAGGAAAATTGCTGCCAGG
>WYEQ01000036.1 GCA_009904015.1 Desulfurococcales archaeon
TTGCCTTTATCGTTGATTTTAGCTGAGGAATAATAATATAATCAAGAGCGTTAACCTTTCTCTTCGTCTTTTTTATTTCGTTATGAAGAGCTCTTATCGAGCTTTCAGCCCGGGAAAGCTCGCTTAGGTATTCCAAGAGCCTGGAAAGCTCGTTAGCATAGTCGCTGAGGCCAAGCTTAGCTAGAAAGCCGGAATCCTTTATGAACAGCTTAGTTATGGGGACTTTTACTCCCATTATGTTCTCTGTATAGATATCCGTTTCTAGAGAAACTCCTCCTGCCTCAACAACACTGTTGATGCCCTGAGCGTGTAGCGACTTTATCACCGCGTATTTGTATCCACACGAGAGTAAAGAATCATATAGCTGCTTACGTAGTATCTTTGCTTCATTTATTCTAGCTAAAAGCTCGTTTGTAAGGACAGTTAGTCTCTCGCTTAAAACATCTTTAACCTTGTATGCAAGAAGTAATCTTCTCCTGAGCTTTATAAGCTCAGTTTTTATAGGCCTTACGCGAATCAGCGAGCTCATTGCTTATCTAGTTATGCTATATTAAGTCCATGTAATATAAATTTTCATAAAAAAGAATGATTAGTAATGGTTTGGAGCGATATCGGGGTTAGAGGCTTTCTTTTCGGGCCAATAGCTGCCGCTGGTAAACAAGTGATGTCTAAATGTTGCGACTTCATTGTGAGCGAGAAAATAAATGTGGAGAAGGGCATGAGGCACCCGCTTTACTTAGTAGTAAAGGAGAGAACCGATACGTTTCACGCATTACATGCGTTAAGAAAAGCCATGAAATGCAGAGAAATTAGTTACTGTGGACTAAAAGACAAATACTCTCTCTCAATACAGCATGTAGTTCCGATTGACTGCAAGCAAAGCCCGGACCGTCTTTATCTTGATAACGTCGCCGCTAAGAAAATAGGTTACGTTGATAGGCCGCTCAAGCTAGGAGAAAATATACACAACGATTTTTTCGTCAGAATAAGTATGGAAAACATTTATGAGTTAGGAAGCTTCATGGAAAAAGCTGGCAAGAATCTGGTATTCCCCAACTTCGTTGGATACCAGCGTTTCGGCTTGAGAAGACCGTATACGTATGAGCTCGGATTAGCTTATCTCAAGTACCTATTAGGCGAGAGGGATGAATTGACAGGGCTTTTATCCAGAAAGAATGGGTGGTGGGAGATGCAGTTTCTGAGAAAAGGCTATATTGATGAGTCAATAAAGCTACTACTCATACAGTCAGTGCAATCCTATTACTTCAACGAATGTTTATCCGAATTACTACTAGATGAGCGCTTGCACGCCAAAGAGATACAAGGCGGGGTTCTCATAGGATACGATTTTCGCAACAGGAAGCATCCTGGATGGGTTAATAAGAAACATATGGATTGCATCGAGGACAGGCTATCAAAAGATGATTGGTTGCTACAAGCACTTGAGAAGCTGGGAATAAGAACGAGATACAGAGTACTTCTAGGCGTTGCTGAGATATTATCACATAAGAGATTGGAAGAGACAATGGTTATTGGTTTTAGGCTTAACCCAGGCTTTTACGGGACGGTTTTTCTACGCGAACTGGTCGGTGATAAGGGAAGCGTGTTTCAGGATTGCGAGCCATGCCTTAAAACCACGGCTAATCTCCTTCCTGCTGGGGAGGGCAAAGGCACTTTCTGATAACTTCAGTGGACTTTTATTTACTCGGGTCTAATAATGTTAACTTGTTTTAAATTATTGCACTTATAACCAATATGTTCTCGCTTAAACCTGAGCTGAATATATTTTATAATCTTCGAACAAAATATAGAGAAAGTAGAGATAAAGAGTTACTAGGCTAACAGAGAGGTGCTCAGCGATAGTCAAGATACCGCTGGATACCATTTGCGTTAAAACAGGCGTCCTGTGCCCAAAGTGCCAAAGAAAAATCGATACACAGGAGATTAGAGATTATGAAGTATCAGTGATGAAGGAGTTGCTGGAGCTAGAGGAAAGTGGGTTAAGAGAACTTAAGGACGCACACTACGTTAAAAGTGTACTTTACAAAGATATGCTTGTCCTCGTTGTGAAAATCCCGAGGAACAGCGATGCATTGTTAAAGAAACTTAGCAAAGAACTGTCTGAGAGCTTGAAAGTCAAAGTAAAAGTAATCGAGCATACGAATGATATAAGAAAAATAGTTGCACAGTTGCTGAGCCCTGCGAGAGTGTTGGGGGTAAACATGGTTTGGCTTCCCGACGGGACTCAGATTTACTCCGTCAGGGTACTTAGAAGCGATGAGAGACTTTTTCCAATGGACAAAAACAGCTTGGAGGAGCTTCTTCACTTAATCACGGGCGAGTACTTCACGATAAAGCTAGAGTAGCTTTAGCTGACCAGTAATTTCGTCTACAAGTTCTTCAGGAGCGGGACCTATTCCAACACAGGTTATGGTTCCAGGCTCAAGCTCAGTTAACCCCGCGTCTCTTATTAAACAGGATGGCAACCCCTTGTTGAGGGCTTTTTTATATATAGATAAAAGCTCTTCGAGGCTCGGTACTTGGAGAACAATCTTTTTTTGCCCCTCCTTCTCCCACTCCTCGACCCATTTCTTGAATTTTTCC
>WYEQ01000003.1 GCA_009904015.1 Desulfurococcales archaeon
CTCGAGGTTTACGCCACGCAGAGCCTGGAGGTAAAAAAAGGGGAGTTCGTAGCGGTTATGGGTCCCTCTGGGTCGGGTAAGACAACATTGCTTAACATCATGGGCCTTATCGATAGGCCTTCCTCGGGTAAAGTATTCATAGATGGTCTAGATACAACAAAGCTCAGCGACTTTGAGCTGGCGAAGATAAGGAACACAAAGATAGGCTTCGTTTTCCAGTCTTTCAATCTTATCAATAGATTAACAGTGTACGAGAACATCGAGCTTCCCCTGCTCGTTAGGGGATTGAGCAAGGCTGAGAGGGAGAGGCTTGTTATTTCAGCTTTATTAAAGGTTGGAGGAGACGTATCGTGGCTGAGGAAAAAGTCTCTCCAGCTTAGCGGTGGTCAGCAGCAAAGAGTAGCGATAGCAAGGGCTCTCGTGACTAACCCGTCATTCATATTGGCGGACGAGCCCACGGGTAATCTTGATAGGGCATCCGGGAAAATCGTTATGAGCACTTTTGTTGGTCTCAATAAGCAGGGACAAACAATAGTGATGGTCACCCATGACCCGGAGGTAGCACATTGTGCCCAGAAAATATTGTACATAAAGGATGGTAGAATAATTAAAGTCGAGGAGCAAGTCGATTTCTCAAAATGCATATTAAACACTCAGTCCTAGATAACAAAACGTGAAATAGAGAGTGTTTTTTTAGCATGGTGATTACGCTTGGGACGCGAAGCAAGTCTTTTTCTACTGATTCTCGCATTGTTGATTTTACTGATTAACAGCAACCTCGCTAGTGCTCAGGTATGGGATGTTAGGATTGAGGCCGTTAGCTTCACATCAAGCGCTAATACCCCTGTTTATCCTGGGTCGAAGAACGCTGAGCTGAGAGTTGAGGTAAAGTTCTTCACAAATGCCACGAGGCCTGTGGGCAAGCTGAGCGCTCTTCCGCCGGGATTTAGCCCAAGCTATGGCTATGGACTAAGTGTCGGCGCGCGGGATGCGTACGGAGCTGATGCAGTAAAGGTAAGAGAGGGAGAGATCGTTCACTTCGTCTACAGGATTAACGTTGACAAAACAGTGAAGCCAGGCAACTATTTACTCAACTTCCAGCTATCCTTCACCGACGATAGTGGGCAGCCCAGGATGTACTATATGTGGTTCGAGGTAACTGTCTCGGATTACCCAGCATTGAACATCAGCATCGTGGATGCTCGTTGGAGCCCCGCTGGCTACAACGGTACATATGGGGCATCCCTAACAGTTACTCTCGAGAACGCTGGCAACACCACAGTTTACTACGGGTTAGCGAAACTAGAGTGCCCAGAGCCTTTTATTTGCAGGGACAATGAGGCATCCTTCACGGGGCTTCAGCCCGGTCAGAGAGCAACCCTCATATTTTCACCCATTGATATACCGGAGAACGTTGCTCCAGGCAACTATGGCTTCTCCATAACGATTAACTCGTCAATGATGACGGATGATGGCGTGACCTACAGCGCTAACGCGACTCTGCAATTCACGATGTCCGTCACGGAGCCTCCCACATGGATTAGGCAACTCGAGGTTGCACAGGCCATATGGGGTCCCCTCTCGCCCCAGCCAGCTTACCAGGACTCGTTGTACGCTCAGCTATCAATTACTTTCCGTAACAAAGGGCCGTACACTATTAGCTCGTTGTACGCTCAGCTGTCCTCAAGCAGCGCTGAAATCCTGACTCCAGCGGCCTCCTCAACTGCTCCGATGGGTGTTGGGGGGTCCACCTCGTTGTCTTTCTACGTTAATATAAATACAAGCTCTGTTTTAAGCAATAACGTTAGCTTCACTGTAAAGACTAGGTACACTCTAGAGCTTGGTAGCGGGGCCTACCTGGTATTGACGGATGAAGCGGTTGTTGCCCCAAGATTGGAGCCGTACCCAAAAGGCAATAGCAGTGGAGTAAGCATTGTTACGTCCGCGTGGCAGAACAACTACGCGGTGTATCCAAACACTAGTAACGCCGTGCTGACGTTGCAGGTATCAAATAATCTCCCCTTCACGCTCACAGGCGTCAATATAACCATGATTCTCCCAGAGGGCTTCAGTTTTGATGGCAAGAAATCATGGACGTATTACATAGCTAATCCACTGCAGCCTTATGGCTCAGCGCAGGCGTCCTTCAGCATTGATGTAGGAAACGTGGAGCCAGGCAGATACAAGGCACTATTAATTATTGACTACGTAGCTCAGACAGGTGGGCCTGGGAAGAGAATGGTGGACTACGGCGAGGTCAACCTAACAATAACCGGTATGTCATCCCCAGTTGAGGTGGTGAACACAAGATGGGCTGAGGGGTCCCCCGATGTCCATGCATACGGAGCGAGCCTGCTCATCACTCTTAGGAACATCGAGGTAGACTCGATGAGCAGCCCAGTGCTCATAGTCGAGCTTCCCGATGGAATAAGGTTCTCGTACACAAACACAAGCGTGGCGGCAGTTATTCCGGGAACCCCGCAGCCAGCTATACCACCACAGGCCATAACAAGCCCACAGGAGCTCATCCAGTACATAGCTAATATACAGCAACAACAATCCCAGGCTGCAAGAATGGCCATTGGCAAGGGAGAAACAATTACTTTCACGCTGCCTCTTAACCTCATGCTTAACCAGACAGGGGTCTACGTAGCTAGGGCTAAGCTATCCTTCATCGACCAGTGGGGTAGCCTGAGGGAGGCAAGCCTGGAGATACCAATAGTTGTTCTTGGCTCCTCGAGGTACATGGACGTGAGTATAGAGGGCTCGATGAACGTTAAGAGCAGGTATAACAACGCTACCCTCATAGTAAAGAACGTTGGGAGCAGTAGTATATATAACGTATATATAACGATTACCCCGCCAAGCGCTCCTCTAGGCGGGCAGCAAGCCACAATCCTGTTAGTAACTCCATCAACTTATTATGTTGATTACATAGGGCCTGGGGAGGAGCTGAGGATCCCCCTAACGCTAGTGTTTAACCCCCTCGTCTCGCAGAGTATGTATGGTGTATCCACGATGATGAGCTACGGGGTGGTGCCACTAGATGTATCCATTAGTTACAGGGACCCCAGCGGCTCCTCCAAGTCATTCAGAAACCAAATAGCACTCGCCGTGGAGCCATTCATTGATATTGTTCTAAGCGATGTTAAGGCACAGCTTCAGGGAGGATTGCTGAAAATATCAGGGACGATAATTAATTATGGGAGCTCGACAGCCTACAGGCTGAGCGTTCAGGCTTTAGTGGGAAACCAGACCGCGAGCTTTTATGTTGGTGATGTGGATCCAGGCTCAACAAACGCTTTCAGAATAGACCAGCAGGTCCCCCCTGGCTCGAGGCCAAGCGTTGTTACGCTTAAGGTAACGTACTACAACGCGTTCAACGAAAAGCTTTCAAGAGAAGTGGAGGTAAGCGTCGTCGAGGTCTCAGCGCCAGCTCCTACAACGACTCCCAAGCCTGAGACGATAGTCAGTAAGATAGGGATTAACGCGCTAATCGCGTTGATAGGCATATTCGTGTTGGTTGCTGGGATACTGATATTCAGGCTCTATAAATCCCACATGAAGAGGCTTGAGAGCGCGAGTCCACAATGAGCGTTGCTGGGTACCTGAGGTTTCTTCTCACAGCTCTTAGAATGGCTATTCGAGCGCTCGGTCAAAGGAAGCTTAGAAGCTCCCTGACGATACTCGGCATCATAATTGGCCCAGCAGTTATAATAACGATAGGAGCCGTTGTGGGGGGATACTCAACCTACATTATAAACCAAGTGACAAGCCTAGGCCAGAACAACATCATGATTACTCCGTCAAGCGATTACACATTAACCCAGGACGACCTTGACTACTTCCGCTCTCTCCCAGGCGTCGATAAAGCCGAGCCATTCTACCTGATACAGGCAAAAGCGAAGAGAGGGGCAGACGACCTGAACGTCTACATATACTTCATTGATGTTGACCTAATCCTCGAGTCCATAGGAGGTCTGAAAATAAAGGAGGGATCCCCCCCTCCCGAGGGAGATATAATAGGAGCATTGATAGGTTACAAGGTAGCCTATGATGACTCTGGGCAACTTGTCAATGGCGTCGGTGATGTTGTCTCGGTTAAGTACTACTTATCAGTAAAGAAGGGGTCCCCTGAGGTAAAGTCAGCAAACGTTGTCGTAAGAGGAATTCTCGATGAGTATGGAGGCGCTCTGTTCTTCAGCCCTGACCAAACGATATTCATGCAGTTTGATGCTGGGAGCAGGATCTTCGGCTTAAAGGAATGGAGCGGCGTTTTAGTAAGGACGGTGGACCCATCCCATGTCAAGGACTTCGTACAGACTGTTAGGGATACCTACGGAGAGAAGGTATCCGTTATCAGTTTCAGCGCTATAGCTGATATAGTCTCGAGTGTCACATCAGCTGTTGGCTACGTTAATCAAGTGGCAGCCCTCTCAGCAATAGCTGTCGCGGTAGCTGGGACAACGGCGACTATGGTTACATCGGTTGTCGAGAGAACAAAGGAGATAGGCGTCCTGAAGGCTATTGGATACACAAACATACACGTAGTAATAATGATATTGTCTGAGTCTTTGCTAATGAGCATCATAGCCGCTTTGACCGGAACCCTGCTAGGGATAGGAGGAGCCTTCTTCTTCGGTAGTGGAGGGATGACGATTAGAGCAGGCACAGAAGCATTTGTCCTGACAGCCAAGCCCCTCTTCACCCCGCAGCTCTTCATGACGGCTGTAGGTCTAACAATATCGGTTGGGATACTCGGCGGCCTTCTACCAGCATACATGGCGGCTAAAGTTCCCCCTGCGGTAGCGCTCAGATACGAATAAAAACATCCGGTATCAGCTGCTTTTATTTGAGAGAGAAGCTTCAAGACATGGCTAGTGCTTTTCCCTGCTTTCAGCTCTAAGCTCCTCTTTTACTAGTGGGCACATAGGGTCAGGAGCAAAGAGGTCTCCCGTATAGGCAAGCGCCCTTGCTCTGCACCCCCCGCATATGTCCCGGTACTTGCAGGTAGCGCAGTAGCCCTTGAGATTGCTTCTATCCCTTAAAGCCCTGAAGATAGGGCTATTCCTCCATATCTCAAGTGCTGATTTAACCAGGAGGTTACCGGCGCTTATCGGTATAAAGGCGCACGGCCATACATCGCCGTTCGGCTTTACGTAAAACATCCCCCTCCCAGCTATACACCCACTAAAGAGAATTGAGCTTAGCTTGGGGGGAGCCGAGCCATTGTGCAGATAAGCGAAGTATTCTGGAAGCCCCACTGGAACAACGACGGGTTTGACCTCACTTTGTATTTTCTTCAGCTTCTCCAGGACCTTCATGAACTCATCTCTACTTAAAGCCTCGTTCATAATTTCAGCTCCGCGCCCAACTGGTATTAGCTGGTATAGCAGAACCACATGTGCGCCAAGCTTGTCCGACAGCCTGAGCAACTCCTCGAGCTGACCTAGGTTTCTTTTTGACAAAGTAATGTTTATCTGTATGTACATGCCCTCCGCAGCGGCGTTCAATATGCCTCTCAGAGCCGCGTGGAAGGCCCCCCTAACTCCTCTATAATCATCGTGCTGCGCAGGATCTATGAAGTCTAGGCTAGCAGCTATCCCCTCAACACCTATGTCTCTAAGCCTCTTGGCAACGCTTTGTGTTATTAGCGTGGCGTTCGTAGCCACAACAACGCTGAATCCAAGGCTCCTGGCATAGCTCATCAGATCATATATATCGGGCCTGACGAGGGGCTCTCCACCAGTGAAAACGAGCATCCTGAACTCCGGTACCTCGGATATCCTCCTGATAACCAGCATGGCCTTCTCAGTGTCAAGTTCGTCGGGGAGAGGTTTACCACCCCTGGCGTGGCAGTGCTTGCATCTAAGGTTGCAGGCAGCCGTTACCTCGTATACGGGGTGTATTGGGAAGCCGAAGCACCCAATACCAACTGCTCCAGCAGCGACGTGGAAAAGGGTTTTCACATCAGGAGTCCATCTGCTTAGGCCAGGCCAGCCAGTCAGGCTCTTAAATCTGAAGAGGGATGCCACCTGTCTAAAGACAAGGCTTGGGGGAACGTAGAATGGCTGTACCCTAGGCGCGCCATCGCCATCGCGTTTTTCCATGTATTAAATCAGCCTCGCTAAAACGTATCCTGTTGATAGAAGAATGGTTGATGCCACGAATATCACCACGGTATCCTTCATAGCTGGTACAAGCTCCCGCGGGGAGCTATGCTTCTTTAAGGCTATAAGCGACGCCCTAACCGCGAGGGGGATCGTTATGAGGGATAACATGCAGTACAGAGGCATAGCCCCTGCAGCAACGCTAGCGACGACGCTTATGTAAGCAAGCGCGAACAAAGCGACATATATCCTGGATGCCCTCTCCCTCCCAAGCCTAACAACCATGTTTTTCTTACCGCACGCCTTGTCAGCCTCGTAGTCAGGGAACTCGTTTATCCATATAACGTTCGTTATGAGGAAGCCGGGCATTATCGAGGCTATCAGTGGTTGCAGGCCTAGGCCACCCGTCTGGACAGCGTAGCTTCCAAGAGTTATTATCGGGCCATACGATATGCCTATAAGCAGCTCGCCCAGGCCTCTGTAAGCCCACTTCATTGGGGGTGTCGTGTAGCCAAGAGCAGCTATTGTTCCGAGAATCATCAAGACAAGGATTAAGGCTCCTCTAAGCATTGCTAGGTATAGGCCAATCAAAACCATAACTACCCAGGCAATGGAGCCAGCCAGAAGAATGTCCCTCGGTCTAAGCAGGCCTGAAGGGAGCACCCTGCTGCCAGCGTTAAACGGCGTGACATGCTCAGGCTTGATAACGACATCAACGCCGCTCCTGTAGTCATAGTACTCGTTAAACGTATAACAGCCAGCCATAGCCGCGATTATGCCAATCAAGGTTAACATGAACAACCACACATCAAAAACCCCCGTCTCGTAATAAGCAACGAGGAAGCCAAGAATAACCGGGGGGATACCGGCGAGGAAGAACTTAACCCTGAGAGCAGCAAGCCAAACTTTTAATCTCTCCAGCATGGCTCCACCACCAAATGGTTACTCTACCAATAGCTTTCTAATTCAAATTATTAGTTTAGCATAAAACTCTTTTGTATAAACACAGGTATAAGACTTGTTTTCCTTAGTCTTTATCTTTTAATCAGCTTTAATCCCAGCTCATTCTCAAAAGCCCTGGAGAAATCTGTCACATCTTCAGCGTGAAGAATAATCCTTAGTTTACGATTGCTTTTCATGATGATAATCGCTTCCCCGGCTCCCACATAGTTAATCAAGGCTCCTCCGAATAGACCTAGTATTGAGTGTGCCCAAGCGTTTCTAGCTGGACGAAAAACAGCCTCAACTATGCTGCTCTTATCGATGAACTCTTCACGCTCTCTAATGAAGCCATAGATAACGCGGATGCCTTTTTCGCTTACCTCTACGTAGCTAGTGTTGGTTAGGAGAAATCTCAGTAATCCAAAAAGCATGAAAGCAGCAATGATTACCAAGATAGCCACGAATACATAATTAACCTCAATGCTCTCCGCGTTAATGCTCCAAGGTGGATAGCTCGCGCGGCACCACCACGTTGTCCTCACGCATGCTGGCGGATTGAAATTGTTTAAGCTACACAAATGATAGCATTTATAAGCATAGTACAAAGACAAGCCGGCTACAGAGATGGTTATCACTGTTCCAATAATTAGGAAAGATACATATATTCCCCACGAATACGCGTAGTTCTTTCTCCAGACCAATCCTAGCACCTTGAATAGCCTAGCCGATAGTCACTGTCAATACGACGTATTCATGGGATACTTACTTGTGACCTGCTGACGCAACGCGCGGCTTAACTCTTATTACATACTCTGACCTCTTTCCCCCAGGACTTACGCCATAGTAATGGTTGAATACACCCCCGCACTTGGGGCACTCAAGCCTCTCAACATCGTAAAACCTGAATCTCCATTTTTTGTGAACTTTAAATTGCCCCTCGTAGCCACAGTAAGGGCACTTAACCATCTTACCTCACAACGATATCATAATTAATGACATACATATATTAATACTTAGGGTATTAATACTTCGGGATGATGCAACTAGAAACTACTCAATGAGGGAGAGAACGCATCTGAGCAATAGCTTAAGAACTATAGTCTTTAAGAACCAAATTATGAATTTATAAATAACTTACTCGAATATGTATACTAAAATTAACAAAAAAGGAGTTAGTAATGGAGACAGTAGCCAACAAGACAGCAAACAGAAAATCCCCCCTCAGTTTACCAATAATTGCCTTAGTTAACGTTGCTATAATTGTCTCTGGGTTATTATTTATGTTTTATTTCCCGAGAGAAAAAGTCCATGTAGTTAACTTCAGTTTGCAGGCCGGCGCCTCCGTAACCATAGCTATTGATGGCAGAGGCTCACATCTACTGATTAATCTGTCCTCAACAGGAGGTTTCATGAGCATCAAGGTAATAGTTGATGGCCAGGAAGTTTACAGTGATCCTTTTACATCAAGTGTCGCTTTTGAGTACGAGCTGAAGCGTGGGCATCACGAGGTAAGCGTTGTTGTAGGTAATCCAGCAATCCTCGGTATTGGGAGAACCATCAACGTTACTGGAACATTAAAAATTTGGTGAGGCACATAGCCTATTCCAGGCAGATTCTTAGCAAAAATGCAAAAACTCTGTGTTTATAACGCGTCTTTGTTATCGAGCACTAGTTGTGCATTATGGTTGCTTATTTATTGATGTTTTTTTCTATCTTAATTTACTTGGTGAGACTAGTTGAGGGTGTCCGTTTTCACGGAGAGAGCCCCAAGACCTATTGGTCCATACAGCCAAGCTGTGTGTGTTGATGGCTGGCTATTCATCTCTGGCCAGATACCTCTAGACCCTTCAACCAGCGTCATCGTTGATCAAAGCTTCGAGAAGCAGGTCGAGCGTGTTCTCGAGAACATAAAGGCTATAATCGAGGCGGCGGGAGGCTCGCTCAGAGATGTTGTTAAGACAACGGTTTTCCTCAAGGACATAAAGAAGTTCGGCGCTTTCAACGAGGTTTATGCCAAGTATTTCTCAGAGGATCCTCCTGCCCGCAGTGTTATCGAGGTCTCCGATCTCCCGAGGGGAGTTGAAATAGAGGTTGAGGTAATAGCTAAGCTAAAATCGTGTCCGTGATTTTTTAGTTAACCCTGAACCCAGCTTGTCTTAATTCCTCTATAACCTTATCTACATCCTCTTTACTGGGAGCCTCAAACACCACATCAACAATAGCGTATCCAACGGGTAAATCTGGCTTGAACCTATCATGCTTTATCTCAATAACGTTGCATTTATTCCTATAAAGGATTCCGAGCGCTCTGTACAGTTGTCCCGGAGCATCGGGCACAGTTAGCTTAACCATAGCTACCCGCCCCGCGTTCGCCAGTCCCCTTATGACTACCCTGTACAGCGTTGTTAAATCAATGTTTCCACCGCTTATAACGAGCGCTACTTTTTTCCCCGTGTTAGCTATAAGGCCCTCAAGCATAGCTGCTAGTGGAAGAGCACCAGCTCCCTCAACAATCATCTTGGCCCTCTCCATTAGCAGGTATATCGCCCTGGCTATCGAGTCCTCATTAACTACGACGACGTCATCGACGACCTGGCTCATTACCTCGTACGTTATATCCCCAACGCTCTTGGCCAGCACACCGTCAGCGAGGCTTGGAGAAGGAAATATGCTTGTGATTTTTCCTGCTTTTCTTGACTCATAGTACTTCGGTGCGGCGGCCGGCTCAACTCCTATTACCTTGACACTCGGCTTAAGCTTCTTGAGCGCGACTCCTATGCCTGATATCAGGCCGCCACCGCCGATGGGGACAATCACAGCGTCCACGTCGGGTAGCTGGCTCGCTATCTCCAAGCCAACTGTTCCTTGACCAGCTATTACCTCCTCGTCGTTGAAGGGGTGAACAAGCATTGCTTTGCTGGCCTCCGCTATCTCGAGGGCCTTTCTGTATGCATCATCATAGACATTGCCGTACAATACCACGTCAGCACCGTAGCTCCTCGTAGCGTTTATCTTGTAGATAGGCGTGGTTTCAGGCATAACTATGGTTGATTTAACGCCCAGCATGGATGATGCGAAGGCAACCCCCTGCGAGTGATTCCCACTCGACGCGGCCACCACCCCCATTTTTCTTGCTTCGTCGAGATGACTGTGTATCTTGAAATAAGCCCCCCTCGACTTGAAGCTACCGGTTTTCTGCATGTTCTCGAGCTTTAAGTAGACATGACAACCAGTCATGCGAGAAAACGAGGTACTGTAGTCAAGAGGCGTTCTGTGAAGAACTTTGTAGATAACCTCGCTGGCCTTTCTAGTTAATTCATAGATTCTATCAATCCTCGTGTTCAATAAAGCACACCGTACCGAAGGTTATGTTTTTGAGACTAAATATAAATGTTAGTAGCGTTGCCTGACCCTACATATATTTGTATGTCATCTACAAGAAATTAATTTAATTGGGATTAATGCCTAAATACACAACTTGATTATTAGCCGGTATGTGACTTTCCTCGTGATGAGCTAGCTGAGCACTGATAAGTGATGAAGCAGAAATCTCTGAATGGCAAGAATTGATTAGTCAGAAGGATACGCGCAACACGTTACTGATTGGGCCCTGACTTAAGAACGATTAGGAAGCTAGGGGGGTTGTCTAGGACAGCATAATTCTTCAAAACCGAATGTTTCATTACAACTGAAAGACTAGCTCTTCAGGGCGGGGGGAGGAGGTCAGAAGAGCTTTTAGAAAGTTTAGAAAAGCATTTTAAACGGATAATTATAAGTTTATGACAAAACCTAAACGGTGCTTGTTTCAGAGAGAGTTGTTAGAGCGAGGCTTCAAGGCATGATTGTCCATCCAGGGCAGTTCATTGAGGTTGACGATTTTGTACGAATCTCAATTCTGTTGACTTACATCAAATATTTGTTTTATTCAATCTGGGTTCTCCCTGCATACAGGGCGGTTATGGTTTTCAGGTCCTGGAGAGCCAACTACCAGAGGTACTCAGTGGTTCAAGGCTTGCCGAGGAGCGAGTCCTCCTCGATTAGTGTGGCTGTCCTGATACCGGCCAAGAACTCAGCTAGGTTCATCGCGGGCTCTCTTCTTTCGGTATTGAACCAGAGCTTGGCTCCAAGAACCATATATGTTCTGGATGACGCCTCTACTGATAAAACTACTGATATTGTTCTAAATATCGTCAGGAGCAAGCAAGGTAGGCTGAGAAGCGTTGAGGCTCTAAACGACAGAACAGTTATGCGCTATGAGATTGTTTTAAAAGATGAACGAGTGGTCCAGCTCGTGTTGGTTTCATTCAAGACGCATGTGGGCAAGCCTAGAATGATTAACTCTGTTCTCAGAGAGGTAGCATCAAGGCATGATTACATAGTTGTTCTTGACTCCGATACTATCCTGGAGAAAGATTACGTGGAAAAGGTTGTCTCTTTTCTCGTGAATAACAGAGATGTTGCTGGCGCAAGCGGCACGATTCTTTTGTGGAGACCGGAGGGGAGGAGCAAGGCTTCATGGCTCTTCGCGAGAGGGTTCAGGAACATAGGCTCGCTGAGCTATCAGCTCTTAATTAGATTCACGGAAACAGTTTTTGGAAGCGTTAATAGCCTGAGCGGCTGTTGCTCCGTTTTCAGGGCGGAAAAGTTGGTTGAGGTGGGTGGTATACCGGAGGATACGTACTCTGATGACACGGCTATTGCGTGGGAGCTCCAGATAAGGGGTTACAAGGTAGCGTATCTCCCAGGAGCGGTCTCATTCACAGTCGATCCCTCATCCCCCAGAAGGCTGTTGGCCAAGATGTACAGGATTACCCTTGGAATGCAGAAGCTGTTTTTCACCCGCTTCAGGAGGATAATTAAGAAGAGAAAATGGAGCTTAATGCTTACAGGCCTCTACACAAGCTTTGGGAGCATCCCCTTCGTCTTTGTCTTGATGAACATTGTCTTAACCATGCTTCTAGTTCATATGGGCGTGTACAATGAAGGAGGAAGCATTGCCTATAGCTTATTCCAGTTCACGCCACTATCAGTTATACTGGCCTTCATTTATAGATACCCGGTGAGCTACTTAGCAGTAAGCTATGTGGTAGGAGTAGCGGAGGGCATTGCCTTAAGCCTGTTGCTCCTAAGGCTGTACAGAGATAACCAATTTGTCCGCGCGGCACTGAGGACATCCATGAAGAGCGTTGTGTTCTTACCATTTACTCTCTGGATACAGGCATTGGTTACACTCATCGTCCTCCCCGTAAGTATGTATCAAGTTGCAGTAAAGAAGAATGTGAGTAAGTGGTAGGAGTTGGAAAAAATAGCGACTATATGCGTCTTATTAGTGATTGTAGCTTCATTATTAGCAGTCAGTTCCACGGTAAGAGCTGATGACCAGCCCGTCAGGTTCCTGGGCATCTCTAAGTACTATGCTGGTTACTCGTCGGCGTGTATTTTCAGGGTAGACGATTTTGTTGTAAGCCCCGAGGACATATATACAATAACGTTTAGCGCTAAGAGCAAGAACAGCTCCTTCGCTAATTATCAAATGGAGCTTACCAGCCATATTACAAGCAAATACCCCGATGTAAGGCTGGTCGTTGGGCTCATAACAAATGGAGGGTCAGGAGCAAAGGAGGCTGAGCTCTGGGAACAGATGAATATGCTGGTGAGAACGTATGGATGGGAGATAGCATCTCACACCAAGTATCACTCTTTGCCTCCCAGAAGCATTGATGACATTATAGGCGCACTGATGGATATTGAGAGCAACATAACTGGGTACAGGGTTTACACATACATACCTCCATACGGGAAGACAAGTAGCGGCGAGGCAAGGCTCCTGAGCCAGCATGGAGTCAGGATAATTATGCTGAGCACACCCATACAGCTCCTCTTGCCAAGGAACTGGAACAGGATCCATATAACGGTGAAGATTTCGGATAAGCTACCATGGGGATTCTTCCTCCACATCATACACAGAATGGAGAACGTGATTGGCGGGACCATGATAATATACACGCATGCCACGAGCTACGACTGGAGAAGCGCCGATTCGCTACTAAAATCGTTTGACAAGGCGATAAAGGCAGTCAAAGACAATAAGACGTGGATAACAGTGCCATCAGAGCTGTACAGATACGAGCTAGAGAGGAAAATAATACGGGTAGAACAAGCAAACGCGACATCATATATAGTAAGGGCAACTAAACAGCTAGACTTCGACCCCGTGCCAATAACCCTGACATTCAAGGTGAAAGCACAGGTAGAAGACGTGCGTTGCAACGACACCAGCCTACCGAGACTAGAATGGCCAGGCTACAGGCCAGTACCAGGGTACACACAGCGCGGGGACATACTGTTGGTAAACACTTATCCAGACTCCATCATCACCATCATTCTCAAACAGTAGCTTTAGCTTAGATGTAAAGTTTGTCTTCAACTATGTTTACATGCTTAGCAAGGCAATAATGGATAAACATAAATAGATATGTGATTGAGCAGGTATAACAAAATTTTTTCATTTATAATCATTGGGGAACAAAACATGTCTTCTTCAGAGAGGAAATCCGTTCTTGAGAGGTACTCCGAGAAAGTCGCGGACTTCATCAGGCCACTCATGCCTGACCCACTGATCTTCGCTCTTCTTCTGACATTTGCTACCTTCAGCATAGTGCTGGCGATATTTCCTCCATGGAAAACCAATGTATCAGCAACCAAATACAACTGGAAGCCTCGCACTTCAGGGCGGGGAGGTCAGGCTTTTTCACTGGAAAAAGGTGACTTTTGATTATGTAGTTATAAGCGGTTAGCCCAAAACACCATTGTAACCAAAAGTTAAACACCTATTCGTTAACACATCATCGAGAATAAGGGTTTTTGGTTGTAACGGTTTGATAATGCTTATTTATAAAGAACTAATAATAGGTAAATTGGTGGGGACGCGTGCCCCTCCTGAGCTCCGGCTTCGTGATTGCGGGGGCCTACGCTGATAAGGTCAGGAAGACAGTGTTCGCTCAGCTCAGGGACTACGTGAAGAGGGATAAGGAGTGGGGCCAGAAAATAGCTTTCTCCGTTGCTCAGCTGAACAGGCTTTTGTACAACATTCTCGTTGAGCAGCTGAGGGTTGACAAGAGCGATGTGGTGAGGATTAGAATCGAGTACGATATCGATGAGGCCGGCAAGAGCATTGCCTGGAAGTGGGATAGCCTCGCCATAGAGGTTTTCCGCAGAGTCCCCCAGGCCCAGGTCGAGGAAATCGTGAAGAAGGCTGTCTCGAGGGCATCAGAAATAGCGCAGGCAGTAGTGACTTATAACTTAGCCAAAATAGGGGAAACAATAGATGGCGACGTGGTCTTCGCAGTTAAGCTCAACGACAGGGAGGTAGGGGCAGCCATAGTGACGCCGGTTAATGAGACCCTTGCCTTGATGAAGAGAGGAGCAGTGCTAGAGCCAACGCCAGCCATATTCGAGAAAGTAAAGCTGGAGATAGAGCCGGGGAAAACAATGGAGGAGGCGCTGAGCGAGGCTCTCTCAAGAGTCATGCAGGCAGCCAGGCACGTAAGCTACGATGAAGCATTAAAAATAATCAATGTCATAAGAGAAAGAGTATCAGCAACACCGATAACCAAGATTGAGGAGGAAGAAGAGGAATAAGCCAAACATCAGCTAAGATAAACCACTAGTTATTTTTTAATTACTTATGGCTTTCTTATTATAACGGAGTTCTATATCGACTCTCTCCTATCAGTATAGACACTTAGATTACAACTGAAAGCCTCGCTCTTCGGGGCGGGGAGGAGGTCAGTCTCAATCGAACCCACAGCTCTATGTTAAATTCAATATCACGGGATAAGTTTCGTTGGCCCAAATAGTTTGATGTTTGTGATTTTTCTTATTCTTGCTTCAAGGGTTGGTGCTCCCAGTGTTATATAATCTGTGTAGTTTTTAGTTATATAGTCTATTGCTTTTTTTAGCTATTTCGCCGAGGAGGTTCTTTAAGCTAGCTTGGGTTTATATAGCCTTGCAGAAATAGTTTACTTGATGAAAGACTATGAGCACGCTAACCCTCAGCGAGATTCTAGGTACAAGTGAAGGCAACGGAGAAGCCCTCGTCCTAGGCCACTGTGTTCTCAACATGAACACCAGGGCTCCGGGGATAGCTGCTTGGCGTGGAGGGATCCTCCCTCTGATGAGGATGCTTCTTAGTTATCATGGAGAGATTCACCAGTACCCGTGTCTTGAGGCAGCGGTTGTCGGTATGAGGAGATGGTGGCATGTTAAGGAGCAGTACGATACCTTCAGCTTCAGGCTTCTCTCGAGGAGGATAGCGGAGATGTATGCTTCCTATTTCAGCAGAGTCGGCTTCAAGAAGGTGAAGGTTTTGGGCCTTGGTTTAAGCCCGACCTGTGGCTATAGGTACACGCAGAGCGATGCCTCGTGGGGAGGGAGGCCAAGGGAGATAGACCCAAGCAGAAACATCAAGAGCGGCTCCGGAGTACTTATAGAGGAGATGCACAAAGCACTTAGCAACGCTGGTCTCAGCGTTGAGTTCCTCGACGTATCCCCATCACTAATATACCCTGACTACGAGGCCAGGGTGAAGGTGGCCAGCGCTTATCCCAGCACACCAGAAACAGCTCTGGATGAGCTAGCAAGGTTCCTCGGAACTGAAGCCCTCTACTCAAAGGAAGAGGTAAAGCACATACACGGGTTAAAGCAGGACCTGAGGTCAATGAGGACCATTGTTGCTCCAAGAGCGCTTTTCCAGAAGAAGCTACCTATGATGATTGATTTAGCGGAGGAGGGATACGGGATAACCCTTATCGAGGACATACATGGAGACAAGGATGAAGAAGACCTTTTAGTAAACATATATGCGTCAATAATCGGAAACATGGTGGTCGCTGGCCACAACGTAAAAATAGTGCTTGATAATGAGCACGGGAACAGCTTAACCCAAACTATAATTGATGTCTTGAGAAAAAATCTGCCAGAAAAAACGAAACTCCAGGTACAAGATAAGATAGATTAAAAACACGTAGTTATCACCCTCTAGGTAAAGTTTAGAGAACATGTGGTGCACTAGTAGTTAAGTTCAATACGAGCTTGATGCATGGTTAAAGAAATAAAGAAACCGGAACGTTTCCTGGACTTAACGGCGAAAAATTCGTCGGGCCAATAGCCAGGCTTTGGGTTAAAACTAATGATGACGCACAGTGCCTTGTACACGAAAAGAATTGCATCATCCCCGTAGGCAGAAAGAGCGCCTGTGTGTCTTATGCAAACATTGATGGCATGCTAAGGCATATTAGTGATGGCAAAATTAGCACTATGGAGAGCAGACCAATCGAGATAAAACTTCTATTTCACTACTGGCTTAACAGCACAGCTCTCACTTTATTAACCAGGAGTCGCAACTTTCATTGCCCATGGTGCCAGAATCACCGCTTGAGCTTCAGGCATCCAAGAGCAAAAGACGAGAAAAATCCTTCCCAAAAGCTACTTGAGTTAGCAATGAGGAATAAAGATGAAGGGTTCAGCGCTGTCTTCAATTAGCCAACGGTCAATTTCGATTACCCACTAGATTTCGCGGATATTTCAAGGAATAAAGGCTTGTATCTAATACTGGTCACGAGTGGTTACCAGACGCTTAGTGCAATCAAGGCCCTACTCGAGGCTGGATATGATGGTTGAAGCATAGATATCAAATGATGCCAAAAGATGACCAAAGCTTTCTTCAACATAGATCACAGCTTAGTTTTTAGAAACGCGAAAACAGTTCTGGATATGGGAGAACAAGTGGAGATGATTTACTTAATTGTCACATTTAATCAAAACAAACTACTCGGCTTTCTCCTTATTCTCTATTAACCTCTTCTGTAAAGCAATTAATCTGAGCTCGAGTCTTTTAAGGTATAGTGACAGTATTCCCAGCGATATGCTCATTAGGCCTGTCAAGGTCATTATTATCGCGGCTAGCCCCTTCACGTAGTACTTTATTCCCGTGAAGAAGTAGTGGTAGCCGGTATATGCTCCTAAGATTAGACCTGGTATGAGGATTACTCCCCCGATAATAAATATTGTTGATGCAGGGTTGTAGCGCCAGCTTAGCCTAAGCATATCCAGCGCTATATTGAAGCCATGAAGTGCTCTCAGCTTAGCCTTACCGCATCTCTTTCTATAAGTAATCGGCACCTCGCATACACTCCCGCCTGTCCCAGCAATGTGTGCCGCTATTTCGCTCTCAACACTAAATCCCTTGAACTCGAATAAAGCCCCAAACAACGAGTCTTTCTTCACTAGGTACATCCCGCTTAGGACATCCTTGAGGGCTGTCCCGAAAAGAGCATTGAAGAATATTGTTAGGAGCTTGTTTCCAAGCCTGTGCAGAGCCTGAATGTTTTCTTTGCCGTTTAGCCTCGCCCCTATAACCTCGTCGCAGCTTTTCTCAGCGGATGCGTGAAGCAGCCTCGGTATCTCGCCTGGAGGGTAGGTGCAGTCCCCATCCATCACTAATACGTAGTCTTTGTCAGCGTGCCTGATGCCCGTTCTGATGGCGTCAGCCTTCCCCCTCCCCTCTTGTATAACAACGACCGCGCCTTTCTCCCTAGCTATCTCCCTCGTCCTATCAACGCTGTTTCCATCAACGACTATCACGTTTCTCAGAGGCACTCCTACTTCAGCCAGCTCATCTAGAACCCTGCCTATGCCCTGCTCCTCATTGAGTGTGGGTATAATGACGTTGATGTCGCTTAGACTCGGGTAATCGTTGTCTTCTCTACTAATATTGTTCATGAGGTGAAGCACCAAGCAAAAAGATGAGGCTAGTGATACTAAAAAAATTATATGCATAGTTAACTATAAATTATTCTGCATAAAAGCATAGCAAGCGCGTGCTCGCGGAACTTAGTGGACACTAAACAAGCGTGACTAACAGATGAATAGTTGATGGAGGACTGATGTTTTGCGCGTGAACATATTACTCGTTGCTTTGGCTGCATTTTTCCTAGCTTCAGCTCTGCTCGTCGTGCATCCTCATGCTCTTAGCAACGAGGCTTTAGGCATCATGAGCGATGTGCTGGGCAAGATACAGCTTCTGGAGTCAAGGAAAGTCAACGTTAGTGATTATGTGCGTATGCTGGATGAGGCGGCGCGGGAGTATCAGGTCTGTGCTCGGAGTGATGGCCAGAGCTGCGATGAAGAACTGATAGGGAAGCTCCAGGCCCTGAGCGAGGAGCTCGACAAGGCGATTGCCGGTAGCGAATCCACCTATTACGTATACGTAGCTAGGAAGGTAGCCGTTGGCGCGGCGCTAGCATCGATCCCCATCGCTACGTATGTTCTCCTGCCATGGCTGATTAGCTACGCCTGGCTCAGGACGAAAGCTAAGTGGGTAGTACTACCGAGAGGAGGGAGAAAGAATGATAATAGATGAGGAGGTATTCGCCGTCATCATCGCTATAGCCATAGTGACCAGCGCCCTGGGGGTATCCTTATCAGTGCTTCCTAGGCGCGGTGAGCCCTTCGAGGCGATAGGTCTGCTGAACGAGAAGGGGCTCATAGGGGATTACCCATCCGTTCTCCCAGCGAACTCCACGCTCAGGCTGAACATATATGTATATAACCACGATGGCAAAGCCGAGCTATTCATGGTTAAGATTTTCATAGTTGAGAGAGGGATACTCCCATCAAACACTACTTGGCTGAACACAACGCCCGTGGATACCTTACTAGTGGTTCTCTCGGACCAGGGAAACAGCACGTTGCCCTTCGAGGCGAGGCTGAGCGTTCCACCAGGCCAGTACGCTTTTGTCGCTGAGCTGTGGAGGCTTGAGCCAACCAACTCATCGTTTATCTACACGGGGAGATGGGTGCATCTATACTTCAATGTCACTGCTCCTCTCGGGTGATTCCATGAGGACTAAAGAGAGAAAAACGCTTGGAGAAGCCGCGGGGGAAATGCTTGTTGGTAAAAAGGGCCGTAGCAGATACGCTGAGGCATGGAGGCTTTACCAGAGGTGGGCCAGGGGAGAGTTCGATATAGTTGACCCAAGCCCGCCTAGGAGCCTAGCCGGGTATTTGGCTAGAATTGACCACTCCCTCTGGCTCTACACCTCCCTAAGCATCATGCTCATAACCATAGCGTTGGTGGAGGTCACAGAGAGTATACCCTATGCCTTGCCTCTAAGATACTTCTTCGGCTCGCTCTTCGTTCTCTTCCTGCCCGGATACGCTTTAGTAGAGGCCCTCTACCCAGATGAAAGGGAGCTCGCCCCCCTCGAGAGGCTCGCTCTTTCGATCGGCCTAAGCCTAGCGGTCGTTCCCCTCATAGGCCTCCTGCTCAACTACACTCCCTGGGGCATAAGGCTTGAGCCGGTGATGGCTAGCTTAGCTGTATTTACGCTGATTATGCTTATGGTGGCTTCCTACAGGAAGCAGAGGCTCGCGTTGCTTAAGGCATCAGCTATCAGTTAGAGAGGAAAAAAGTTGTTTATACGAGGCTATAAAAAACTAGTGGTATGGCAGGTAGCCAAGCATGTAAAGTAGGTAAACCCTACCATCAAGGGTCGGGTAATTAACGAGCTGCGGTCCATATAGAGCCTCAAGCACACTCAGCAAAGCGCTGGCCACGGGCCCCGGGAGCTTGGGGGGATCAATGTTTATCAATCCAGCCTGTTTGAGAATGATGTACACATCAGCTATGTTGACCACAGTGTCGTTGTTCAGGTCGTACTTGACTCCAACTTGGCCCGCTGGCAGGCCTGTCAGCAGGTTTGTTCCCAGTTCTTGTATGAGCTGCTTCGCTGTATCCCTCGCTGTCTGCCACTCCGCTGGAGGCACGAATGCATAGTAGTAATAAGTGGTGGAACTAGCGACCGTTGGCATTACTGTAATCATGCCTATGAGAACAAGGGCTACCAGGGCTACTGACAACATGATTGCTTTGTGTATGTTCCTCAATCCAGAGCACCTTCAATAACAGATATATGTGTTCATGTTACTTATAAAACTAGTGTTCGTAATTGCCTTTTTCATCTAGGGACAGCGTTCAACGAGAAGTAGAGCGCCACTGCGAGCATGTAGAGCATCAGTGAGTAAGCGAGCCTCTTATCCAGCCTTGACAGGGCGTAAGCTGCCGGTATCTGTATAGGCACGTTGACCATGAGCCTCGAAACAAAAGTCATGTCCGGAGAAACGAGGAGGAGTATTGGGAGGGAGAGAGACATGATAGCTAGGGAGGGATCCCCCCTCCTATCAGCAACCAGTAACACGGCCCCAACAAGGCCCAGCAGAAGCAGAAGCGGGTTTGAAAGGGTTCCCCACAGGTATATGCTCAGCGCTCTCTCTATTCCCCCTATCTTTTCCGTGATGGTGTAGGGATCGTTCTTCTCAATGATCCTCATGACCGACTGTGTTATGGCTGAAGGCGTGTCCCCGAGCATGTATGAGTAGATGTAGAGGGAAACTATTATCGGGACAGCTATCACGGCCAGGCACACAAGCCTGTTCTTAATGCTCCCTCCCCTTGGGCCTAGGATTACCCAGGCAATTATTGCTGGTGCTATCTGAGCCCAGCTCCACAGGTGAAGCATTGATGACGCTAGGAGAAGAAGCGATGCTAGCAACGCTCTAGGCAGGCTTGGCTTGGCCAGGATAGCCATGGCGAGGAAGAGGACTGCCAGGTTAAGCTGGTTTGCCTGGAGGCCCCCGTACACGAAAGCAAGCGTCTGGTACCCCACAGCTGTTAGGAAGGCGGCGATGCTAGCTGTTCTACCGTCGTAGAGTTGCCTTGCCAGGGCCCACACGCTTGCTATCAGTATGGGTGTCCACAGCCAGCCACTGATGGTCGCGGTTGCCGTGGAGCTGTACCCGGTTATCCTGTGCAGGGCGTACAGTACAAGCATGTATAGGGGCCTATCCGCGAGCCTCGTCGGGCTCGACGAGAAGGCCTCCCTGAGGGGGCTTGGGCTACTCGTGAGTTTCTCGAGGAGCTGAGCGTAGAGCGGTATATCGGTTGTCGCTACAAGTGCTCCAGGGTTAGCGACCCTCGTGTAGGGCAGCATATAGACCAGCAGGCCAGTTACGATGGATAGGAGCAACAGGGGCCTATCGCTCCTCCCCTCAACTTGCCCCGATTCTCCTAGCAGGGCTGCGGATGCAAACGCGACTATCGCTATGGATAGAGATGCCAGGATAAGGTAGCCTGATGCTGGCTGCGGAGCCATGTATACGTAGAGGGGCAGGTTGAGCCTCAAGAACCTCTCCCCAAGCAGGAGCTGCGATGCGCAGAGAATCAGTAGCCAGGTGGAGATTATAGCTATGGCTGATGAGGCGGCCCTGAAGCTCTTAGTCGATGGTATCTTCCACGCCAGAACCAGGCCTAGAGCTATCAACGCGAGTACGCTGAGGAAGAGGAAGCGAACCTGAAGCAAAGAGAGGATCGGGGGGACAAGCAGTACTAAGTAGGCCTTGCTCGGGGGCCATGGGGGACGCGAGCGAGGAGCAACGAGCATGAGAGCCACCGATAAAGCAATTATGGCCACGTCGTACAGCAGGCTCCACGAGACAGGCAGAGGCACGCTCGCCCTGTTCACAGGCACAAGGGGCTCAGTTTCCAGGAGGATCCCTACCCTCGCTGATAAGAAAACGAAAAGAAAAAGAGCCAGGAAAACATAGATATCGCTCCTATCCCTCCAGCCAAGCCACCTCGACACGAATCTCCTCAGCCCTCTCTCCTCGGCTTCCAACAAGCGAGCACCACGCCTAGCTATACATGAAGAATAAATACGTAATAAACCTGAGCAACCAACACAGCTATCCGCACCGAAGCACTGACAAAACCGGCAAGGATTATTCAATAATCGCGAAAGGCACATATAGATTAATAAATAGTAGACCCGTAAAATTCGTTGAGAACAAAGAACGCTTTGGATAACAAATCTTTCATGGCTACATCGATTGATTTTTGTATACATTTGTAGTCAAACACATTATAACCCTCCCCAGCAAAATAGACAAAACAAGGGGAAACCCCCGACTAGAGGGAAAAAGTATGAACAAAACAAAAATCCTGAGCTTAATACTCGTAGCTCTATTGGTACTCCCATTATCGCTAACGGGAAACCTCGCTAGGGCCCAAATACTTAGCGTAAACACGCCTGTTGACCTATCAACAGAACTGCAGGTAACCAATACGGGAAGCTCTGCCGTTAACCTAAGAGTCATTGCAGTTGAGATTAACAAGGAGATAACTCTCCCTCTCGGAGCCGGAGCTACAGAAACCATTATTTTGACTTACAGCCTAACCCCAGCGGCCAACGCGACGCTGAAGACATTCTGGCTCAACAGACCAGTTACATTCGTCATTGAGGCCAGGGATCCCTCCACGAACGCTGTTGTCGATGCAAAAGTAGTAGCTATGCAAGACTACCCACCAGTGCTATCCGGTAACGCTACTTATGCATTGATCGCCAACATAAGCACGACCGTTATAAAGCTCAACCTGACTGATAACGATCTCAACGACTACGGTGATAGCCTGAGCGATAGCTTTGGTGCACCAGTTTTCAAGGACCAGCTGCTGAGGTTCTCCTATGGACAAGTAGTATTCGAGGTCCTGGTTAACGGCCAGCCAGCTATTGCTAATGCTACGTCCTATCTGCTCTTCGATGAACAAGCACCAGGACAGTTCTTCATGGACTTCCCATTAAGCCTAATTAAGTACACGTTTAGCGTTGGAGACAAGATAACGTTTAAGGTAACCGATTACTACAGTGGCAAGACGGCGACCTTCGATGTGGAGGTTGTTAGCGTCGTCCCAATTAGCCTGAGCCTTGACAGGGACACGTACCCGTTGCCCAACGGTGGCGCGTTCACGGTATACGTTAAGGTCACGGACCCCAACGTGACATCATCCTCTGTTAATGTGGACTACTATGTTGAGCTGTGGAACGGCACAAGACCAGCAGCACTAACAGGCACTGCCACCCTATCATTAACAACGGCATGGACGTTCCAGGGAAGCTTCTCCCTCAACCTAGCTGCAGTTACAAGCGACCTACAAATATTTACTGGAGCAAAGCTGGTTGTGAAGTATACAGCTTCCGATGGTCAGGACAGAGTATTTACTGCCTACATAAGGCCCAGCACAGCTGTCCTGCAGGTATCAAAACTAAGCGTTAAGGTCAATGATACAGTAACGATCACGCTTATAGAGCCAGATGCCAACATTGACAGTGCAGCTAACGACACGGTGACGCTTAACCTCGCTGGCAAATCTGCACCGACACTAACTCTGAGGGAGACCGGCCCCAACACAGGAGTGTTCGTTGGAACATTCAGGATAGGAGCAGATGCACCCTTTGACAAGGTCAATCCAAACGCTTTGCCGAAGACGTTCACTTTAAGCTACACTGATGAGTACACGGCTGCGACAAGCGTAACGTACAAGAGAAGCGCTTCACTAAGCCAGACAATAAGGGTTGAGCCAACAACAGCCAAAGTATGGGTAGGAACACTGACGGAGGAGGTAACACAGATAGGCCCATACACGTCTATAACGATATACTTCGAGGACCCAGACTACGCTCTAGTAGAAACAACACTTACATTATCAACCCCGATAATCATTAGGACAGGGCTAGGCGACGAGCTACAGGTAACATCACTGACAAGGGTATCAGGCAACGTATTCAAGGCGACCGTGCAGGTTGAGTATGCAACGGCACCCGACACTACTGATACAAAGCTACAGGTGAAGGTGCCCGATACAATAATGGTAAGGGCAGTTGACCCATGCAGCGCTGACGGGACACCAGCAGTGTTCCTCAAATATGTAGCTGTCAGAGCATGGGATGGACAGCTTGCGATACTTCCAGCAAAGCCTTTCTACAACGACAAGGATGACATTGTGATAAGAGTGACAGACCCAGACAGGAACACTGACCCAGCCACAAGAGAGACTGTAACTGTAACATTCAAGTCATCCAGCGACCCGATAGGAACAACCATTACACTGGTGGAGACCGGCCCCAACACAGGCGTGTTCGAGGCTCCATACACGATTGACACAAGCACCTACCCGCCATTCCTAAGAGTAGGCGACACGATGATATTTGAGTACAGAGATGCTCTAGCAGCTGATGGAACAGCCAAGGTAACATCAAAGGTAGAAGTACCACTAGGATTTGTGACGGCAACCCCGATAAGGCCCGGAGCCCCAGCGGCAGTTAAGTTCCTTGACATTATGGGTAACGAGGTCGCGCCAAAGGTTGGTCAACCAACACTAATACAGATACCCGTGAGCAACGCTGACACAACAAGGTCAGTTACAACGGACGTCATAATTGTGTTCTACGACGCTAACAACGTGCCCGTAGGCTTAGCCTACGGCAGGATAACGCTGGGAGCAGGCGCTAGCGGCACAGCCATTGTTGGATGGCTGCCCAGCCTAGCAGGGACATTCACAGCCAAGGTGTTCTTCTGGGACCTTGCTAACAAGTTGCCACTAAGCGAGGAGCCACTCTTACTAACAGTCACAGTTTAGTAAGTAACCACAAATCAATAATCTTTTTTTAAACCATATTCCTAAAAATTTTCTTGGTTTCTTTCTTTCACTATACTTGGTCTCTTTTAAATTCTCTAGTTTCTAAGTAAGAAGTTAGCTTTGGAAATAGTTTTTTATTAAGTAAAACCAAAGTATAGTTGCAAAAGTGGTGAGTAACTCTTGATTAAGCAAACAGCACTGTTCGCTTTAATCATAATTCTACTTATGGCTCTGGTCGCTTCGGCTCAGACACTCACAGCTTCGCCCTCAAGAAACGTTTACCAGCCCAACGAGCTGTTGGTGGTCAGAGGCAAGGCCACTCCTGGGGGACTAGTCACGATTATTGTCTATAACCCGAACAGCTCCATGGTCGCCGTGGACCAGGTGAAAGCTGATTATAACGGCCTCTTCGAGTCTACCCCGCTGAGGTTCCCTCCGCAGCCCACGCCTACTCTTCCATACGGTGACTACCTAATTACCGTCAAGGATGTGGCGTCAGGCGAGGAGGCCTCAATAAAGGTTGTGTTCGCTAGGGCAGCCATAGTGATAAAAGGGGTTGTTGTAGGCTATGATGGCGGACCGCTCGCGAACGCCACGGTCACTCTGATAACTCCTTCAAACGCTACCAGAGTATCTGTTACCAAGAGCGATGGCTCATTTATGTTCGAGGAGTCAGAGCTAGGCACATATACAATTTTAGCTAAAGCTCCAGGGTACGATGAGGAGAAGATGAGCTTATCCATTGACTATGCTCCAACGACTGCGAGCATAGTTGTAAGCATGAGCAAGCCAAGGATATGGATCGAGAACTACGTGTTAATGGTTGATAACAAGCTCTTCGCTGGCTACGCGAGGGAGGGAGAAGAGCTGAGGGCCTCACTGCAGGTCTACTTCGCCGGTAAGCTAATAGTTAACGCAATGGTGACCGGGAAAATAAGCTGTACGTCTGGTGATGAGGCTAACTTAACCTTCATCTACGACAGGAGCCTGGGGGCATATACTGCTAGCTACAAGGTCCCCATCATTGGGCAGGACAGGACATGCAAGCTAACTGTGGAGGCTAGCTACGGTAGCTTCAGGCAGAGTGTTGAGACGGGCTTCAACGTCTTCGTGAGCACAATGAACCTGCAGGAGAAAATAATGGTGCTGGACGAGAAGGTCAGGCAGCTTGAGGCAAGCCTGAACAAAACCGCCGTTGATATTACCAGCATCGAGAAAACGATAGCGGAGATGCAGAAAATACTAGCTACGCTCAACAACACTCAGCTTGGGTTGGACCTGAGAGCCATAAACGAGACCCTCAACACGCTTAGGAAATCGCTCAGCGAATACGCCACGAGGGATGACCTAAGTAGCGTGCAGGCACAGCTATCAGCGCAGATATCTCAGCTGCAGGAGCAGGTAACGCTTCTACAGCAAGCTGTCTTAACCATTACCCAGAAGCAACAGGGAAACGCCCTGCCTATACTAAGTCTAGGGATAAGCATAGTGGCCGTGATTATAGCTCTCCTATCAATAATCTATATCTATAGGAAGATAGCTGTCTGAGCGGTGCCGGGCTTTTGGCGGAGAGAAGAACAAAGCTTGTGCCGGTGAGCGAGGATGACCTCGAGAGGCTTAGGGAAATAGCTAACACTATCGGTGTTCCGCTAAGGGAACTTATATCAAGGATGTTCAGGGATGGGGCAACCCTCGCCCTCATTAGTGGTGGAAGGCTATCAGAGGTGGAGGCTGAGTACAAGGCACTCAAGGAGCTCGGCAGAGTAGGCTTCGCTCTGTTGCCAGTATCAACCCTGAACAAGCTTGTGCATAACAGCTCCTCAATAGAGGACGCGCTCAGGGACGCGCGCGAGGTGGGCAGAGGAGTTGGCACCCTCTACAGGGTCTCAGGCTTAATTGACGATGAGCACATACACGGGTTCATCAAGGCCGTTTTCCCCGACTCAACACAGGTAAACATCAAGAGCGATGACGAGAACCTCGTGTTAACAGTTGTAGCCATGGCTCGCACGAAGGAGTCCATAGATATATCATCTGCTCTCATAGAGGGCTTCCTTGAGAGCCTGGGCTACGCGGCCTTGTCAAAGGAGGTTACGAGCGGCCTACTCGTGGCCCAGTTCAAGAAGCAGAGGAGGTAACCCCCGCTTGGAGTCAAGAGGCTCGAAGAGAAGAATGATGGCTGTTGACTCAAGGCTAGCCGACACGCTGAAGGACGTGGCTAACAAGAGGGGGCTCAGCCTCTACTCCCTGATAAACAGGATAATAGAGGCTTACCTGGAGCTCGAGAAAACAGGGGTTGATGACCCCCTCGAGGCTTCCCTCGACTACTCCCTCCTCAGGAGCTTCCTCTCCCTCGGCTTCACTCTGAGTCCCCCGGACCTATCGAGCCAGGAAGCATGGAGCACGCTGGGCCAGGCCCTGTGGAGCATAATATCCTCGCGCCTAGGGAACAGGGACCCCGTACACGTTCTAGCGAGGGCAATAAGCCTGGTGTTCGGCGAGAAAAACGTAGGCGTAGTGACGGCTGGGCAGCTAAGCATAATAATAACCATACCGCCATCATCAAAAATACCTGTTGAGGGAGCGAAAGCAATGATTGAAGCAATGGTCAGGCAGGCAACCCCAAAAAGAGAGATAGAGGCGAGAGCAGTGTCAAACATAGTTATAGTTAACATAAAGTAGTTTTTCCATAAAAATGATACATAATGAAATAGCGATTTCTAGTTATTACTTAAAGCGAGAGGCCGAGGATAGCCCCGGCAACCGCTCCCAAGGGAGTCAGCACAACGACGGAGCTTATCGATAACTCAACGTTGAATTTAAGAACAATAGCATAGCTAATGTTAACCAGGGCCGGGGGCATCACGGCCTCAACCAGAGTTTGAGCAAGGGCCTCGTGATTAAGTGGGTAGCCCAGCATAAGCAACAAAAGAAACGGGGCGAGATGCATGGCTGGTGACACGAGAATTCTCCAAGTGCCTATAAGAGCTATCCTTTTATCAATAACCCATTTGTTCCCAACGGGTATGCTGAGCCCAGCGACAAAGCTGAACATGAGTATCCCAATATCGCTCAGCAAAGCAAAAGTAAAAGATAAGTAGCTGTTGATTCCAAGCTCCCTTAGGAGAAGGCCCAAGGGGATCCCCAGAACAGGCGTCAACCCCCTCAGAGAGTAAGACAACGCATTCCCGGTACCACCTAGAAAGGGGACAACAATGGATTGAAAAACAATAGCGGTAACGGCATAAACGCTTGCATAAGAATAGTCGCCACGCGTGGCTTGCAGAACGGGGAAAGCGAGGTTAACTGCGTTTGGAAAAAGAGAGGAGCTTATGATGGATGCCCTTGTCGGCGGGTCCAGCCCTCTAAGCAAAGGTATCAGTATGGCCAGCGACACTGTAGCGAAGAATATGTATGAAACTGAGATTAGGGCATCGCTAATTCCTATTCCTTTCCTGTAGAAGGAGTTGCTCAGCACAACGGTCAGGAAGAAGTAGATATTGATTTTTCCCAAAGTATCCAAGTGTGTTCTCAGCCTGGTTTTTCTGAGGTGGAAGCCCACAACTGCTAGGAAAAGCACCATTAGTGGTGATGCGAGCGATGACAATCCGAGCAGCTCTCCCATAAGCATGGATATGGTTAATGTATTAATACAGAGGGTTTATAATTATTCGTAAAGACATGAGCGAACAAGAGGCGAGGAGCACAGATATGCTTGAGTCCATGCTACACGGGCTGGCTGGCCACGGCCTGGCTACAAGAGCTTTCGTGCTCTCACTCATACCAGCTACTTTAACCTCGATAGGCGGGCTCTTCGGGGCTATTGGTCTTCTGGGGAGAGAGAAGCATCTTGATGCTGGCCTTGGATTCAGCGCGGGCGTCATGCTCGTCGCGTCCTTCACGAGCCTCCTGCTACCATCAATAGAGATTGGCGGAATAACAATAGCTACGCTTGGTTTTCTGGCTGGCATAGTTCTCATTATAGTGCTTGACAGAATTCTTCCACACGAACACCTCATAAAGGGATACGAGGGCCCTGAAACACTGGCTAGGAGGCTTAGGAAGATATGGCTAATAGTAATCGCTATCCTTATACACAATCTACCTGAAGGAATGGCCGTCGGAGCGTCAGCTGTTCAGGGCCTTGAAAACGGACTGCTCATGGCCCTGGCTATAGGGCTACAGGACATCCCCGAGGGCTTCGCGGTGGTTTATCCTCTAGTGATGGTCAACAGGAAAATCGGTTTGCCAATAGCCATAGGTGTTTTAAGTGGGCTTAGCGAAACAGTAATGGCCGTTATAATAGCTTTGATATCATCTCGCAGCTTTTCCCTGCTTCCCCTTACTCTCGCCCTTGCAGCTGGAGCCATGATTTATGTTGTCAGCCACGAGATTTTGCCTGAGACCCACAGGAAGGGACACGAGTGGCTCGCCAGCTTGGGGTTCATCACCGGCTTCCTCGTAATGCTATGGCTCGATGTCCTGCTAGGATAGCTCACTCTCCAATCACGCTTATCACTACTCTTCTCTCGCTCCTCGGCCCATCAAGCTCTACAAGCATGATTTCCTGCCAGGTGCCTCTAACCAGCTTACCGTTGATTACGGGGAGGATTCGCGTTGAGCCAAGGAGAATGCTGGCTAGGTGGGCTTCAGCATTGTTATCAATCCTGTTATGCATCCAGCTATTCCCGGTGAGCTCATCCACAAGCCTCATCAAATCTTGCTTGAGGTTTGGCTCATCCTCGTTTAACACAAGGGCGGCCGTGGCGTGAGGGACGTGTACTAGGCATAAGCCATTCTTTACCCCTGACTCCTCGACAGCCTTCTCAACGTGGTCGGTAATATTAATTACTTCTAATCGACTAGTTGTTCTTAGCTTAATGGTCTTCGCGTAGAAGGCCAAGATGCTCACCAATAAATAAATGTTGTCCAGCGAAAATTAAAGGTGCTATCAATGAATAGGCCATCGTTTCTGGAGCCCCCAAGCAGGGACGTGATTCTCAATGGCCCAGTAATAAGAGTTCTCCTAAGGCTCGGTGTCCCAGTGGCTATAGGGGAGCTAGCCCACACGCTCTACGAGCTGGCTGACATATATTGGCTCGGCAAGGTTGGCAGAGTGGCTGTGGCTGCCCCATCGGCCTCATGGCCATTCATATGGGCATTGATGGCCACGGGCATCGGGTTCCTCAGCGCGGGCGTGACCCTCGTGGCCCAGTACAAGGGAGCCAATGACGAGGAGGGAGTCAAGAAAAGCCTTGGACAGGTATACACGTTCGCCACAATAATCGGGGTGTTGATAGCCACTGCCGGCTTCTTCGCTATACCATACATACTGAGGCTGGCGAGGATCCCCCCGGACGTGTACCCGTACGCAGTTATCTACTCTAGGATAGAGATGATTGGATTGATAATCATAATCTACTGGGAGTCGTTTAGGGCTGTGTCATCAGCCTCCGGAGATACAGTCACGCCTATGAAGATTAACTTGATAGGAGCACTAGCTAACGCTCTTCTTGACCCCGTATTTATATTTGGCCTGGGCCCGTTCCCGAGGCTGGAGGTAGCGGGGGCGGCTATGGCCACCGTGCTCACGCGTGGAGCCATGGGGATAGCGAGCATATACATGATTGTACGTGGCCACAGGGACCTGAAACTCGAGAAGAAATACATGAAGCCTGACAAGAAGATAATCTCACTGCTACTGAAGGTGGGGGCGCCGCTATCAGCGCAGTACACAGGCGAGGCGCTAGGCTTCAGCTTACTAACGGTGATAATCAGCTTAGGCGGGTCCGTGGCCCTAGCGGCCTGGGGCATAGGTGATAGGCCGTTCAACATGATCAACTTCTTCATAATGGGGCTGCTCGCTGGGTGCACGGTTATGGTTGGCCAGGCCCTTGGAGCAGAGCGTATTGATAGAGCATGGTCAGTAGCATCAACAACAGCGAAGCTGACTGCAAGCGCTTCCTTTATTTACGGCTCTCTTCTAGCTGTGTTCAGGTACCCTGTGGTATCTTTCTTCATTAATGACCCGGAGGTAATAGAGGCAGCGGCTGGCTTCATGCTCTACATGGGCCCAGCAATATTCATGTTCTCGCTTCTCCAGGTAGGGCAAGCCATAGCTCAGGGAAGCGGACATACAAAGACAATGATGGCCATAAGCCTTGCTAGGCTTTGGGCTCTCAGAAACATACTGGCGTATCTCCTCGGGCCAGGCCCAGTAGGGCTAGGCATAAATGGGATATGGATAGGCATGAGCCTGAGCAACGTTATAAGCGGTGCTCTAGCCGTGGCATGGATATATCGAAAGAAGTGGCTAAAACCAGTCATAAAGCAAGCAACTTAATAAGTTGTTTCTACATGAGACCTGTCCTACATGCTCCACATAATTGTTCAGGCATGTATTCATTATTTATAGTAAACGGGATGCTTGAACAATTACATACCGTTTTTATTCAACCTCGCTAAAAAGCGTGGAATCTTTCTAACTGGAAGCCTTAACGTCGGGGAAGACCAGCGATGGTTGGTATTAGAAAAAGGGTTCACGTTTTTATTTCATAGCTTTAACCGTGGATTTAGTTATGTTTTAGAAAGCTACTTTATTTTCTGTAGCTTAACGCTATCAATCCAGGAGGGCGTTAGGGACTCATAGAATCCTAGGAGAAGCTTGTACGCGTTCTCAAGGTCTTTCAGATCGATCATCTCAACCCCACTGTGTATATATCTTGAAGGTATGCTTATCACTCCCGCGGGTACTCCCTCCTTGTTCAGCTGGATAATGGAGGCATCGGTTGTTCCGCCCGGGAGAACCTCGGCTTGTATCGGTATGTTCCTCTCAGCTGCAACCTTCTTTAGAAGCTCCAGAACTCTCTGGTTAGCTATCATGCCTCTCCCAGCCGGGCCATCCATTATCTTGACAGCTGGGCCTGCGCCGAGCTTCACGACAGCGTCCTGCGGGTCAACGCCCGGCACGTCATTAGCTGTTGTCACGTCAAGCGCCAGCGCGACATCGGGGCTTACTCCATAAGCACTTGTCTTAGCTCCCTTCAGCCCAACCTCCTCCTGAACAGTTGCCACCAATACGAAGGAGACATCCCTAGGCTCGCTGTCAGCAAAGCTTTTCAGAGCAACAGTTAAGCCGCTCCTATCATCAAACGCCTTGCCTGTAACCCTCGAGCCAAAAAGCCTAGTTGTTGTTACATCGAGAACGATGGGTGATCCGTTCTCTATCCCTAAGCTCAGCACCTCATCCCTGCTTGAAGCCCCCACATCAATGTAGAGGTCCTTTATCTCGAGAACCTGCTTAGCCTCCTCGGGCTTCATCAGGTGAGGGGGCTTAACGCCTATGACGCCGGGAACCCAGCCATTCCTGCCCTTAATCTTGACCCTTGTGCCCGGGAGGATCTTCTCGTTCCATCCGCCAACAGGCGTGAATCTTATGAAGCCCTTATCATCAATGAACTTGACGACGAGCCCTATCTCATCCATGTGCGCGGCAACCATGAATTTTTTGTCGCCTCCTTTCTTTATGGCCACCACGTTTCCAAGAGAATCTATGAATGCTTCATCCGCATACATCTTGACGTAGTCAGCAACGAAGCCTCTGACCTCATCCTCAAACCCGCTGATACCGTTCAGCTCGGAGAGCTTCTTGAGGAGAAGAAACAGTTCATCCTGAATGCTCAACCCTCATGCACCTCACGCATCATTAACTCTTTTAAGGTATAAAATCATTAATCTTTAAACAAAAATTGATTATTAGGGCCGGGGTGCCCGAGCGGACCAAGGGGCTGGCCTTGAGATTAGCTTAGAAGCGGGTTCGTGGTAACGGGAAAGCCAGTGCCCGATATGGGCGCGCGGGTTCAAATCCCGCCCCCGGCGCCACAGCTTATCCTCAATAATCTTTAAAATCTCTTTTTTGCTTGATAAATAATGCTGAGACAAGAATAGGTGTTGATTATGAACAAGAAGAGGAGGAAGGGCAAGTCGCAGAGCACGAGGCCAGCCAGAATCACTCCTCCAAGATGGGTTAGGTTCGAGGCAAGCGAGATCGAGGAGCTGGTGGCTGAGCTAGCAAGGAAGGGGTACGGCCCCTCAATGATAGGAGTGATACTGAGGGACCAGTACGGAATTCCTCTGGTTAAGCCCTTGACGGGTAAAAGCATACTCGAGATACTTAGGGAGAAGGGGCTTGCTCCACAGATCCCCGAGGACCTCATGAACCTCATCAAGAAAGCAGTTAACATTAGAAGGCACCTAAGCGAGCACCCCAAGGACACAAACTCAATGAAGGGCCTAATCGAGGTTGAGTCAAAAATCAGGAGGCTGGTCAAGTACTACAAGAGAGAGGGTGTTCTGCCGCCCGACTGGACGTACGACCCGGAGAAGGCGAAGCTACTCATATCGTCTGCCTCCTAGAATATACCATTAAATACTCTTTCAACTCCTTTTCTATTTAGGTGCAGTTATTGGCTGACCAGAAGCTAACAGACCCATTTCTCATAATACAGAACGTTTCTCAGAAAGCATCGAGGATTCTCGGCGATTACTTAACGGGAAGCGAGCTTGTCGAGATAAGGGTGCATCCAAGCAGAGCCTTAGTGACGGCGGCTCTCATACTTCACGGTGTTCTGGCCCAGAAGGGATACATTGTTGAGACTACTCCTTCTCTTTCCACGGCTAATGCCAACCACTTTGGTAGAAATCAGGTTGTAGTGGAGCTCAGCTTAACCAACAAGACAGCGCCTAAAACAGCTGTTCTCTCAATAAAAGCTCAGGGGAAGACGGAGAAGTACAATCTACCCTACAATAAGGCTACTCAAACGCTTTTCTTCTTCATGTCGGAGGAAGTATCAATCCCAACTGATGAGCTACGGGTACTCGCCAGCGCTACCCTCCTACAACATGACGCTGTTCCGCAGGACCCGGAGCTCATAGCGATGCTTAAGGGGCTTGGCGTCCAGAACTGCTCATCCAGGTTCCTGTCCTTCACGTATGCCAAGAACTTCAGCGTCACGGACTCCCTGGTCTCAACGCTTAAGCCTTTCCTGCCTGGCATAAGCCTGGAAAACCCCGAGGCAATAGCTAGCGAGCTTAGGTCAAGAGGCATTGACCCTGCATCCAGCATACACGACCTTGATGAACAAAAGCTAAGGGAGCTTATATCGTATGTTGGAGAGAAGATAGCACTACATACCAAGCTCCCGGTTCAGCTCCAGAAGGTTTTCCAGTCAATTCATGCCTACGAGACGGTCTCAAAAAGGGAGTACGACCTGAGAATGCTTGCTGGTGTACTCGATGTGCTTGTTGAGGTTAACCCACTAGCAATTCTGGCATCAGTTGTTCATAACGACCTGAGGATTATGGAAGCAGCCTTCAACATGTATGCTCCCGCCTTAAGAGAGAGCGTAAAGCACAGCTTACAGTCAAGAAGCATCATTGCCTCGGGCACCAAGGTGTTGTTGGTTGAGGGAGCTGATTTACCGCTACCCCTATCATACATAAAGGATAACCTCGTTACTCACGGGGTTCTGCAGCAAGATGAGGTAATCCTCGTTAGAAGGGACTCAAAGCTAATGGCTAACTGCTTTTTGCTTGCACAGTCAAGCAGGATACAGCTAAAACCAGCCAAGAAGAGGGAGGAGTGGTGTGTTTATGAAGTTGAGAGCGAGGAGTTATCGAGGTTTCTATGAGTGGTTAAGATGAGCAAAAACAGAATAACGCTAAGACTGGAACTAGACGTTGGCTCAGAGGAGCTCGCTAACCTGGTTATAAAAAGCCTGTCCCCAGACAACGTTGATTTGCCCAAAGACGTGGAGCTAAGCCTAGAGAAAAAAAGTGGAACCTTGGTCATAATTGTTCAAGGGCCATTCGAAAAGCTATTAACGGTGAAAAACACCATTGAAGACATCATCCTGTCTCTGACGCCGCTTCTCAACCAGCTAGGCAAAAGGCAAGCTGACTCGTAATTGATAATCAGAAAACCCCTTTCCACGCAGAGTCCCTGTTGCAGTGATTAGTTCCTAGATTCAATGTTTCTGACCTCCTCCCCGCCCTAAAGGGCGAGGGCTCCCTTTGGGCGGCTCACCGGTTCCCCGCATCTATTCGGGTCTACATCTGTCATCTGCGGGGCAGTCGGGGTGGCCAGAGATCCCCTCCATCTCAACATTGTTTTAGTGGTTGCGCTCCCCGCATCCACGTGCCTGGGGGGAACCAAGATTCTCGTTTAAAACAAGAAAAGCTCTTATATTTCATCCCCGCCCTGAAGAGCGAGGCTTTCGGCTGTAACGAAATTTAGCTAGAAAGGGCCAAGGAAAAGCGCTGGTAATCAATGGTAATCAATCTGTAATAATAGTAGGCTCAGCTCGTCGCGAGTAGGTCATTACTTCCCTCTTTCTGGGACGGCTTCATCATTGCTATGACTCTATTGTCATAGTAGGTTTAAAAATTTGTGTGGAACATTAATAAGTGTCTAGAAAAAATAGGTTAACGGGAAACGGTGTTCAGGCATGGCTTTTTCACCAACGGTTATGGGTTATGACAGGGCGTTAACGATTTTCTCTCCTGACGGCAAATTATACCAGGTTGAGTATGCTTTTCAAGCTGTTAGGCAGGGATGGAGTACTCTTGGAATAAGAGTTAAGGACGGAGTCGTCCTAGCAGCTGAGAAAGCCTTAATAAAGCCCCTCCTAGACTTATCCGGGCTAGAGAAGGTTGTCCCCATCGATACTCATGTGGGTGCAACGTTCGCTGGTTTTGGAAGCGATGGGAGAATATTGATTGACCAGGCTAGACTAATAGCGGTTAGGCACAGGCTTACTTATGGCGAGCCCATACCAATAGAGCTCTTAACAAAATCTATATGTGACATTAAGCAGATGTACACTCAGCATGGCGGTGTGAGGCCTTTCGGAGTTAGCTTAATCATTGCTGGTGTTGACTCGACAGGGCCTAAGCTTCTGAAGACAGACCCTGCTGGACAGTATTTCGGGTACTACGCGACGGCTATTGGCCGGGGAGAAACAAAGATTGAGGAGGTCCTCGAGAAGGAGTACAAGTATGATATGAGCCTTGACGAGGCTGTGAAGCTGGCGGTTAAGGCCTTGGCTTCTACCAGCGAGGAGAAGCTCGGCCCCAGGAACATTGATGTAGCCATTATACCCGTTGACACGAAGACTTACAGAAAGTTAAGCGAGGATGAGGTCTCATCGATTCTCAGTAGCCTGGGCCTATCTAAATAAGCTCTTTCTGCATCGGCTTCTCTCTTAGCTCAATGGACTTCAGCCATATACCGAGCTTCTCGAATGCCCTTGCTCTGTGGCTGTACCTGTTTTTCTCCTCGACGCTCATCTCAGCAAACGTTCTGTCCTCATTCTCAGGAATAAATATTGGGTCAAAACCGAAGCCTCCAGTCCCCCGGGGAGAATCAGCTATTCTTCCATAAACGCTTCCCTTGAAAACTCTCTCAAACGGAGGCATAACAATCGCCACGGCCGCCTCGAAGTAAGCAGACCTATCAGTGACACCCTCCATTAGCTTGAGAACCCCTCTAACACCTATTGTTTTGTAAACATAGCTTGAGAATGGCCCGGGGAACCCATTAAGAGCTTTTATGAACAAGCCCGAATCCTCAACGACGACGGGGGCATTCACATAAGTGTAAGCAATAAGCGCTGACTGTAGAGCTATCTCCCCCAGGTCCGTGGACTGTAGCTCCCTTTTCTCGAAGCTAAACAAAACCAATTCGTAGCCGTACTTCTCAAGTATTCTTGATGCCTCGTTAAACTTGTTTTTATTCGATGTAGCGAAGTATATTCTGCGCATATGATTCTACCTCGCTAAGTTTTTGTCGAAAAGATACCATCTAGCTTTCTTGAGTGTCCCAGTTGTTTTCACTGGGATAATCAATATTTTTCTATCCCCCTGGCACCTAACAGTAGATAAACAAGCAATAACCTTCTCGTAGCAATCATGATAGGTTCTAAGGATCCCCCTGCTTCTCCTGGAGCTAAAGTAAACCACCTGAGGCCTGCACTCCCCTATTAATAGCTCCCCCCCACAGCTTCTCAAAGCGTTGCTGAGTATGCTGTTTATTTCCTCAACGCGGGTTAGGGGCTGGTTGCTGATTACGTGGAAGACGACGTATCTTTTTCTTTTTCTAAGCTGAATCTTCTCTTTTTCCTCGCTTCTATGCATGTTAGCTATGTTTTCCCGTAGTAACCTGATTTTTTCCTCTATCATAAAGCTCCTAGCAATAAAGTATGCTAATAATATGAGCACGATGATTAATAATATCTCTTCATTCATCTCTTCCACCGCTGTATAGCTGATTAACCATGCCTACAGGGGATAGCCCCTCCAAAGCTTTTCTTCCTTGGAAGCCCATAGACTTAGCTAGGAAGTAAACGTGCTTTGGATGCCAGACCTCGAAGACATTAGTAGCGGAGCTGTAAAGCTTGAATGGAATGCTCCACTTGAATACACGTGAGAAAAAGGCTTTTAGAACTGATATGTTGCTGGGAGAGTTAATTATTCGTTTTAAATCAAAGCCAAGGTACCCCCCACCTATGGTTAAGAGGCCTGCCTCCCCTCTATCTATGTGTTTTATCATGCTTGGGGAAACCTCGATTATCTTGAACCTTGAGTCTCTGCTCATGAACCTGTATGCCTCAATGCTCCCCGGCCTTCCTATGATTAGCTCCGCCTCCCCCCTTTCTCTTAGTAACTTTTTTGCCTCACCAGGCCTGTCAGCGCATAAAACCCTGGCTAATATTACCTTAATGCTCAGCGACCTTGCCAGCGCATCGATGTCCTTGTTCCATAGCCCTGACTCAACGCAAAGCCCAACGTATTTATACCCCATTCTCCGCTGGAGCTTGAGGAGAGATGCTAGTTCTTCTCTGCTAGCGGGGCATACATAGCTGTCCATCCACAAGTCTAGCCACCTTAGCTTGAAATATCCCTTAAGACCGTAGAGTTTGCCTGGTTAAAATATGGTTTTTCTTTATAATAAAACAAGCGTAGTTGAGCCCCGGCAAACTCTGAGGGCTAGCTCTATGCCTCATTAGAAGCAGTTAGCTGTTATTGAGGATAACGAATTTATAGTGTAAGGTCTCGGAGGTGAGGGAGCGTTCGCGTTGTACATATAACTATTATTCAGGTTCGGCATCAGTGAGCGTTTTTCTAAGGAGGTCTTCGAGCTCTTCTTGTTTCCTGCCTATTTTTATTATTACCTTAACCACGTCATCTCCATCCCAAGCTATTATCCTGCCATCAACAAGGTACTGCTTATGTAGTCTGAGGTAGAGATTGCCCTGCTTATCGATTCTTGACTCCAGTGTTGATAAGAGATATCTAAGGGAGGTTTTATCAAGCGATGAGAGTATGTACTTAGCTGTCATCTCCGCCTGCTCCCCCTCGATGACGGCTCTGTAAAAAACTATTGGGTTACCGTAGTGGCCTTGAACAGCGCTTCTCTCCCATACGATGTTGTTTCTAAGGTTTGGTGGAAAAACATTGAGAGCTGCGCTTAGAACTTTGCTCTCGCTCTCCGTGGCATGCTTTGTCACGTTTACCTCGACGGTTCTCGCGCCTAATCTAAGCTGCAATAGAGTACACCTTTAGTATAGAGAAACTATGTAATAAAAGCCTCATGAGAAATTAATTTATTTTTAGCGAGAGAAAAAGGTACTCTAATCTTTTTTCTCCATATAGGAGATTAGCTTCCAGGATACTCCTCTGCTGGCCTCGTGCCTCTTTTTCTTTTCTCTTTCCTTCTGCTTCTTCTTCCACTTGTGCTTAATTGTTCCCTTAAGGCCTCTTGACTTTCTCAGCCCCCTCATCTTCTTACCAGCGCTTGTCAGTCCCCTGAAGACTCTTCCCCTGTTCTGAGGCTCTGTTATCCAGCTTAGCTCAGGATCGCTTTTTATGGCTGGGTGGTTTCTATCTACAAGTATAACCTCGTACCATTTGTAGATGCCGTCCTCAGCTACGTAGTAGCTGTTCAATACCTCCATGTTGGGGTACTTCCTAGCTGCTCTTTCCTCAGCTATTAACCTTAGGCTCTTAGCTGGAGCGAATCCCTCTACACCCATTCTCTTGGGCCTTCTGCCGGAGTCAGGCCTGGCTTTTCTTCTGCCTCCCTTCCTTACTCTAACTCTTACTATTATTATTCCCTGCTTAGCTTTATAGCCAAGCGCTCTAGCTCTATCTGGTCTGCTGGGATGCTCAACCCTGACCACGCTTGGCTCTCTTCTCCACTTAATCAGCTTTTTCCTAAGCTCCTCCTTTAGTTCACCTTTATACATCTTCCTCCATGTCTCAGCTACGTAGTCATACATTGAGTTAGCCATTACTTGTTCCCTCTCGTTGAAATCAAGAGCTATAACCAATTGAAACAAAAAACATTAATAAACTCTGCTATCAGTAATGCGTGATTAGTTGTATCGCCAAAAGCAAATACTTATAAGGTGATTAAAACAAGTTAATCGAGAAAAATTAATCAACGAAATACATCCGCTGGGTGCGTAGTTAATGAGCAGGCAGGAATCAACGAGGCTAGTGCCTCTTGAGGGAAACATGACCTTGGAGATTATAAATGAGCTTTACAACCCACTTATAAATAGGAGAGAGATTCAGGGAAGGCTTCATCACCAGGGCATGGGGACGCCCAAGATACCTGACCTCAGGGTAGCCGTAGCAAAGGCGCTGGGCGTTGACTTCAAGCTACTTTTTATCAGAAAGCTTGTGACGGAGACGGGCCTGAACACAAGCAAGATTCTTATACATATATACAAGACAGTTAGCGATGCTAATGAGTACGAGCCGAAGCACGTTAAGGAGAAGAACAAGACCCTAGCGGAGGAGATCGAGGAAGCGGAGAAGGAGGAGAAAAAGAAAAAGGAGGGTGAGAAGAAGTGAGCAACGTACACAAGCTATATGAGTTCGATTACTCGAAGGGAACAATAAAGCTTAAGAATAAGAGATGCCCGAGATGCGGCAAGATAATGGCTTACCATAAATCACCAGTACCAAGGTGGCATTGTGGAGGCTGTGGATACACAGAGTTTTTGGAGAAAAAGTAAACCATGCTTGTTCTCGGAATTGAATCCACAGCGCACACCATAGGCGTAGGCATAGCTTCTGATAAGCCTCCTTTTGTGTTATCAAATGTTTATCGCAGATACGTCCCTTCAAGCGGCGGCATACACCCAAGGGAGAGCTCTAGATTCATAGCTGAGAACGCCTACGACGTGCTCGTCGAGGCGTTGGCCAGGGCTAACTTATCAATAAAGGATATCGACGCAATCGCAGTAGCGCTTGGACCCGGGCTTGGCCCCTGTTTGAGAATCGGCGCGACTCTAGCCAGGTTTCTGGCTCTTAGGTACGGTAAGCCCCTTGTCCCAGTCAACCACGCTGTTGCTCACATCGAGATCGGCATGTTGACCTCGGGCTTCAGAGACCCATTGGTTATATACGTGTCGGGTGGAAACACAGCGATAATAGCCTTCCTGGAGGGGAAGTACAGGGTTTTCGGGGAAACAATAGATATATCTCTAGGGAACCTGATAGATACTTTCGCTAGGGAAGCGGGGCTTGCCCCACCCTACATTGTTAATGGAAGACACGTAGTTGAGCTATGTGCCTCCAGGGGGGAAAGGCTCCTCTCGCTTCCATACAGCGTGAAGGGACAGGATGTCTCGTACTCAGGCCTGCTTACAGCGGCTCTAAACATGGTTAGAAACGGCGAGAGGCTTGAGGACGTGTGCCTAAGCCTGATTGAAACAGCTTATTCAATGATTGTTGAGGTAGCTGAAAGAGGGTTGGCTCACACTAGGAAAAAAGAGGTCCTCCTGACGGGAGGGGTCTCAGCAAGCCCTCTTCTAGAGAGCAAGGCGAAGCTCATGGCGGAGTCCCATGAGGCCCTCTTCCATAACGTTCCACGAGAGTACGCTGGGGATAATGGAGCTATGATATCGTGGACGGGCCTACTAGCATATAAGCACGGCGTAACCATCAATCCCCTAGATGCTAGGATCGAGCAGAGATGGAGAGTCGATGAGGTGGATATACCGTGGAGAAACCAAGCTGGCCGTTCGAGCTAAAGCCCCTCTCGTGGGGAGCGGAATCAAACCTCTACCTATCAACTTACCTCGAGCGCAAAGTAGTTGTCAAGCATAGGTTCAGAAAGCCCTACATGAGGGAGGAGCTCGCAGGCCGATTAATAAAAGAGAGAACGCTGGCTGAGGCAAGAATACTTCTCTCAGCCAACGAAGCGGGGGTTAGAGCTCCCCTCCCGCTATATGTGGATATCGATAAAGGATTACTGGTAATGGAGTTCATCGAGGGAGTTCTCCTTCGGGACATAATCACGAGGCTTAGCAGAGAGGAGCTAGCCGGAATCGCGGAGAAGCTCGGCACATACGTGGCTGCCCTTCACAATAAAGGCATAGTGCATGGTGACCTAACGACATCAAACGTGATTCTAAGAGGCAACGATGTATACCTTTTAGATTTTGGCTTAGCCTACTTCAGTGCTAGGCCTACTGACAAGGCAAGCGATATCAGGGTGCTGGAAAGAGCGGTTATAAGTTCTCACCCAGGAGTTTTCGAGTTATTCTTCCCGCTGTTTCTACAGAGTTATAGAAGCAGAGTTAATCAAAGCGATGAGGTAATAAAGGAGTTCCTTAAGCTATCAACCATGGGTAGATATTATAAAAAGAGGTTTCTCTTCTAAGTGGTCTTTAGCGGCGGAAGAACAATGGCTTTTTCCGGACCGTAGGGGCCAGGTATGAAGAGGAGCTTTGACTTGAATATCTCAACCTTTCTTAGTGGGTAGATTTTCTTTGCCTCCTGGAATATCTCGTTGGATATCTTCTCGAACACCATGCTCTGCACGAACTCATCGAATGTCTGCTCAGCCGCTCTCTTCTCTATTATCTCTTTCATTATTTTCCTGATGGCTTTTTTCTGGCTTGTCCTGCACCTATACGAGGTGAAAGCCGCAGCTGATACCCTCAGTATGTAACCGTCCTTTGTAGTTACCTTGAAGATTCCCTGTATCTTGCTGCTTTTTCTCCTTGTCAGGACCTTCATGTAATCCCTCGCTAGCTCGTGGCCCTTGAACCTTGTCTTCGCTGTTGTTTTATCCACGCTTATTATCTGGAACTTAAGCTTGACGTGAACTTGGGAGTAGTCGCCCGTTATGTCGTAGAGCGTTGTCTCTATTGTTCTCCCGATCAGCAGGTTCGGGTCATGGGCAGGTGTAGTGGCGATCGGTACTTCGCCGAACACTGGTGGAGCTAGTACCTGGTACCACTTCTTTAGTTTCCATTTGTCTCTTACCGCGCCTTTGCTTGTGGACATGCAGAGCACCTTTTCTTTATACTTATGAAACCACGTTCCTTTATTAACCAATTCATAAGTGGATAATAAATAGTTCTCTGTGTTATCCAGAATAGTGATGACCAGGTTGCTTATCAATAATCCGCGTGGATAGTCATGGAGGTTAACTGCCCCTTCAACTTGTTGTTAACAACTCAGCTTGGCTTCGAGCAGCTCGTCAGGACAGCTGTGGAGACCATAGAGCCGGGAGCAAAGGTAACTGTTTCGCCCAGGGGTTATAAGGGACTTGTCGGGGTTGTTTCATCCAGCCCTGAGGAGCTCGCGAGAAGCCTTCTCGAAACATCATCTTATGTTGAGAAAGCCTTCGTCGTGAAGGCCTCCTGCCTTGCTGAGCCAGACTTGATAGCGCGGGAGGCCTTGAGGATAGCAAGAGAGAGTTTGCCCCGGGGCTCAAGCTTCGCGGCTAGAACTGTCAGGAGAGGCAAGCATAGCTTCACGAGCATAGATGTAAACATAGCTGTCGGCTCAGCCATAGTCTCTGAGCTAAATCTGGAAGTGGACCTAGAGACACCTGACTACGTGGTTTTCACAAACATTATTGATGAGTGTGCCTACATAAGCATAATTGAGGGGGAGAAGCTTAGAGGCAAGGAGCTTAAGAGAAAGCCGTCTTTTTACAGGTACTTCAACAAGCTCATAGTTGCTCAGGAGCCATATATAAGCGAGGATCCCGAGGCATCATACAAGATGGGTGTCAGGATAGGGAGAGGGCTCCAGAACTTCGAGATAGGCGATTACTACGTTGCGTTAATAAAGCCTGTCGAAGCGCTTCCGTTAAAGAGGTTCATTGATGGATTAATAGAGGGCATCGAGTCTAGATTCAGGGTGGAGGAAAAGAGTTACGGTAGAAAGCCAGTGAAAACAAGAGTTCACGTATACGAGATGCATAACCTCGTTGCAATGCTGAGGGATCACCCCATTATTATACTCGAGCCTGAGGGGGAGGTTCTAAGCAGGGTCAGCGACAGGATTGTCGAGATATTCAGCAGCAATAAAAGGCCCGTGCTACTGCTGGGCTCGAGGGAGGGTGTGCCAAGCGGTCTTTTCAGGTTCTCCACCCTCGTCGTGGATGTCATGCCTGGTATAACCCTATCCACAGAGTTCGCTCTCCCAGTAGCTCTGGGGGGCATAGCATCAATACTCATGGGTGATAGGAATGAGGATTATTCTGCTGGCGGCGGGTAGAGGGGAGAGGCTCTGGCCATTAACTAGTAGTAAGCCAAAGCCCCTAATCCCCATACTATGCAAGCCTCTTCTGGACTGGCACCTAGATGCCATCAGGGAAAGCCTGGGTGAAAGCGACCTAACACTCGTTATTGGCTATAAAGGAGAAATGATCGAGAGCAGGCTTAGAGAGCTTAGAGTAAACAGGTATGAACTAGTTGTTCAGGATCCCCCTATGGGGACGGGCGATGCTGTTAGAAAAGCGCTTCTGAAAACAGGGGTTCAGGATGAATACGTCTTTCTATACTACTCTGATGTTTTTATTTATCCTCAGCTTATACGGGGGGTGATAGAGAAGCTTGTCAGCAAGAGGCCATCTATTCTTGGGGTTAGAGTTAGTGATGTATCACAGCTTGGAGAGCTCTTGGTTAGCAACGATGACAGGCTACTCGGTGTTAGGGAGAAAACGGGTGAGACCAGGCCCGGGGTAGTTAATGGTGGCTTGATGGTTCTGCCAAGCGATGAGCTAAGCGATGCTTTGTCCAGGATAAGGTTGTCTCCTCGGGGCGAATATGAGCTTACAGACGCATTAACCATGCTTGCGGATAAGCTCGATATAAATGTCGTTATGATAGGCGAGGATGACTGGAGTGATATTGGTACTCCTTGGGGGTACCTGGAGATTAATAGGCGAGTTCTCGGAAGAATGTGTGGCGATAAGGAAGAGTGCATTATCAATGAGGGTTTCCTTGAGCAGAGGGGGAGCAACTGCATTGAAGGCAGAGCTTATATTGGAGGCCCGGTGGAGATAGGGCCTTTCGCCCACCTCAGAGGAGATAATGTTCTGTGCGGTAACAACAAGGTTGGTTTTTCAACCCAGCTGAAGAGCTCCGTTGTTCTCGAGGGCGCGAAGCTCCCTCATCTGAATTACGTTGGGGATAGCGTTGTTGGAAGCAAGGTGAACTTGGGGGCTGGAGCGATAACAGCTAACCTCAGGCATGACGAGAAGCATATTAAATCAATGCTTAAGGGAAAGCTTGTATCGACAGGCATGAAGAAGCTTGGCTCAATAATAGGGGATGAAGCTAGAATAGGCATCAACGCATCTCTCCTCCCCGGAGTCAAGATTGGCTACAGAGCATGGATAGGTAGTGGCTGCATCGTTGACCGCGACGTCCCCGATTACTCTCTAGTAAAGTGTAGGCAGGAAATAGAAATTGAGAAACGTGAGGCAGATAATGAGGATTAGAGAGCTAAACGTGGTCAGAAAAAAGAAGTACAATGTAAGCATCGCTCTTCTCTTTCCATCAACATACCAAGCAAGCCTATCAAGTCTAGCTCTCCAAATACTCTATTTCTACTTGAACCAACACGAAGAGCTGTTCGCTGAGAGAATAGTTAGTGATATCAATGATGGAATTAGGAGCATAGAGACCGGGAAAAGCCTGGCCAAGTTCGATTACGTTCTAGTCTTGTCATCATACGAGCTCGACTACCCCGTAGCCATCAACATGATGCAAAAAGCAGGCATAAGTCCAATGAGGGAAAACAGGGATAAGCCAATAGTTATTTGGGGAGGATCCTCCCCTACAGCTAACCCATTGGCTCTCCACCGCTTTGCTGATGCTGTGCTTAGGGGTGAGGCGGAGGCTTTTCTCGACTCTCTCATCGAGCATATGCTCTCAGCTACGGAGAAGAAGCAGTTCTTGAACAGCCTAAGCAGTGTTGATGAGGCTTGGATTCCAGGCATCAAGGAGGAAGGTATTATTGGAAGAGTCAGCAATCTTGATGATGCCTTCTTTCCATTAAGGCAAATACAAAGCCTGGATATAGAGCCATTCTTGGGGAGAGCCTTTATTCTAGAGCCATCGCGGGGATGCGCTAGGGGGTGCAGGTTCTGCATGGAATCAGCTGTTCTAGGGGCGAGGAGGGAGAGAAGCCTTGGTAAACTTATAAGCTATATCGATGAGGGCGTTGAGGTGAACAATGTTAGCAAGGTAGCTTTCTATACACTAAGCTTCTTTGACTCACCGACAGGCGAGCGTTTACTTGAGTATCTAGTGGAAAAAAACCTTGAGGGAAGCGTGCCAAGTGTTAGGGCTGACTCTCTTGATGAACATAAGGTTGAGCTCATAAAGAGGATTGGCCAGAGGGTAATCACTATAGCTCCGGAGACGCCCAGCGACAAGCTCCAAGCGCTGATAAACAAGATGATTAGTTGGGATACCGTTATGGATGTGGCTAAGTGGTGCAGGAAGAACAACCTGTTCATTAAGCTATACTACATGTATGGCTTACCAAACGAGGATGAGGAGGACCTAGAGCTTATTGTCAGCCAGGTACGCGCTGTCCGCGATATTATGGGAAGCAGAGAAAGCGTGCGCGTATCAATTGTTCCTTTCACCCCCAAGCCTATGACCTTGTTGTGGAGAGAAAAGATGCTTAGCCTCAAGGAGCTTAGGAAAAGAGAGAGGTTCCTCAAAGAGAGATTAAGGGTTTACGCCAGGATCGAGTCCTATCCACCCAAGCTATCCAGGATGCAGTACGAGATAAACATGCTAGGTAAAGAAGCTTGGAAATATATTCTAGGCTTAGCGGATATATCTATAGATGGGATAAGCAAGGCAAGAGAAGTAATCAGTAAGGGAGGACTAGAGGAGATTGGTTAACTACGCTCTACCACTCGTTGGTATTGTGGGTAAAACAAATGTAGGTAAATCAACCTTTTTCTCAGCTGCCACAGAGGTGGACGTTGATATATCCAATAGGCCCTTCACAACGATTAACCCTAACAATGGCATTGCTTATGTTAGAGATAAATGTCCACACGTCGAGTTTGGCCTCCAGGGCTGCAACCCTAGAACAGGCTTCTGTAAGAACGGGACAAGGTTTATTCCCATTGAGCTCATGGACGTGGCGGGGTTAATACCAGGCGCTCACATGGGAAGAGGGCTGGGAAACAAGTTTATGGATGACCTTAGAAAAGCGGATGTGTTCCTCCTCGTAGTTGATGCTAGCGGGTCCACTAGCCCTGAGGGAGTGCCGGTTAAGCCAGGCACGTTCGACCCTGTTGAGGAGGTCAAAAACATTCTTAGAGAAATAGACCTATGGTTCCTACGAATCGTTTCAAGCAACTGGGATAAACTAGCCGTCAGCGTGGACACGAGTGGGAAAGACCCTGTTGACGCGTTGACTGATAAGTTATCCGGAATACAAGTATCAAGAGCAAATATAATGAAGACTCTGGAGGAAACAGGCTTGTCAAGAAAAAAGCTGTCAAGTTGGACCAAGGAGGAGTTGGAGATGTTCGCGTTCACGCTACGTAGAAACTCTAAGCCACTCGTCATTGTGGCTAACAAGGCTGATATCCCAGCCTCACTTGATAATATAAAAAGGCTGAGGGAGGAGTTCAAGGATACACCCGTTATACCTGCGTCAGCTGAAGCTGAGCTAGCTCTGAAAAAAGCCGCTAAGGCAGGAATAATCGAATATATGCCGGGGGACAGCTCTTTTGCAATCAAAAAGCCCGAGAAGCTTAGCGATGCTCAGAGAAAAGCGCTTAGATACATAGAGGAAAAAGTTATGCAAAAGTACGGCTCAACCGGCGTTCAGCAAGCAATAGAGACAGCTGTTTACCAAGTTTTAGGCAGAGTGCCTGTGTACACGGTTGAGGACCCCGTCAGGCTAACTGACAAGAAGGGCAACGTCTTGCCTGACGTCTTCCTCGTTGATAGGAGAGCCACGATTAGGGATGTAGCATATCTTATTCATAGCGACTTCGCGAGGAATCTTGTTGGGGCTATAAACGCTAAGACAAAGCTGAGAATATCCGGTGATTCCCCTGTTCAGCATGGACTAGTAGTCAAGTTCATCGTTGCTTAGCTCCTTCTCTTCTACCTGGTAGTTCATCCAGTACTTCTTAAGGTAGTAGCCGTCCTCTTTTTTCTCCCCGAAAAACCTTGGCCCATGCTTATTTATTATATCCCTCAGCTCCTCAGCGTAGTCATGAGGTATCTCACCCTTCTTCTCCATGTAATCAATAACCTCGAGTGCCTGCTCCTTAGTCTCAGCTCTACGTATAAAGTCTATGGCGCCGGGCTGAAAGCCCCTAAGAGGGTCCTTGAAGCGTAGTTTAATTCCTCTTGACCCCATGAGCTCCTTGTAGAGGTTAGGGTACCTTTTCCGAAGCTCCTCTATATCTATCTCTACCAATTTTTTCTCCGTTTATAATTAAATAAAAAACAGAATTTAGACTTAGTGCTTTTAGTGATTTCTCCCGGGCAAAAAGAAGAAGCCTGTAGCTACCGTGTTTACGCCCGCCGTCTTAATTATGGTTAGTTGTTCTATTCTGTACGCAACAACGCCGATGTTTGGTTGGCCATACACAATCAATGTGTCCTCAGGCAGGTTTAGGTAAGTTAAAGCTAAGGGCACTAAGTCCTCCTCACCTTCAACTATGACCAGCACCTTGTCCTGGGGGAAACCGATGGTTGCCTCAAGCAAGCTCGTTATCATGCCCTCGAGAAAAACTGTTCCCTGGGGGTTCCTAATGTTTACTATATAATCAAAGTAACCGGAAACATCCTCACTTCTTATTGACGTGCGTTTTGTTTTTAAATCGATAAACGCGAGTGGAGGTGCTTCACCAAGGAACTCGATGTAGCTTTTAGTAACATAATCTCCCACCGTTATTACGTTGTATTTTTCCGGGATGCTTGTCTCCCAGAACTTGTTTCCAACAAAGAGAAAACCAAAGGGTTTTGAGAGAAAAACTCGGAGGTCTTCCTGTGGAATAATCATGATTTCTACCTAATTTTAATAGCGTATTTCCCAGGCTTGCTTATGCCCAGAGACTTAGCCACGCTTGACTTCTCAGGGTCGATTATAATCACGAATCCTTCCCACTCATCAGTAAATCTCTTTGAACCGCAGTTGGGGCATACCTCAACATCGTTTGGCACTAGATATCTACAGTTCAAGCATGCCTTGAGGTCCTTTTTTGCAGCAGACATTCACGCTCCCCTAAGCAATTTTTCCTAGATAAGGCTGGCGCATCGTTAGCTGAATTCTCGGGCCCTCCCTCTCGCTAGCAACGCTTATACCAATTATCCTGGCTCTAACCTTGTCTCCAATCTCGATTAACTTCCTCGAGTCCTTCAGAATAAAAGCCGGTCTCGTGGGGTCATACTCAACATATTCATCTGTTAGCTGGGATTTATGGACAAAACCATCTATAGCTCCTATTCTCACGAAGATCCCGAAGTTCTTGATATCAACCACAGGTCCTTCGACAACCTCGTTGTTAAACGGCTTGTAGCTAAGCACGCTCATCTCTACCTCGTAGTAAACGCTTCCATCGGTTGGGTATATCTTGCCGAATGGTTCGACCTTTACATCGTATACTCCTATGATTATTCCTAGCTCTTTATCGTATAGTCCCGAGTACTCCTCGTTCAGAATCTGGAGAGCTATCTCGTCTATAGGCTCATTTAGCTTGTCTGGCGGTACGCGTACAACGTCTTTTACTCTTGAAAGCATATACATTTCTATTTCCCTTAGAAAAATCTTTCCGTTGATAAAAGAGGTGATTGTAAGGTAATTAAAAGTTTCTCTAACCTCATAGCAATGAGGGGAGAGTTGCTTCAGGTTTTTTTAACTCTCAGCTTGGAGTGGCTCGTTAAGATTATGTTATCGAAAAATGCTAGTCATAGTCGCTTTCTACTCTCATCTCGCTTTCGACGAGATACGCTGTAGGAAAACCTTTTTGTCTTAGCTTCTTACGCAGCTCTTTGTCGTTGGTAGCAACAATTACTTCGTATCCCTGCTCTCTTATTTCGTCCGCGAGAAGCAAGATATCGCTATCAGCTGTTTCTTCTATTGATTTTGTTTTTTCACATATCTTATGGAGATTGATTAATGCCCACTGGGCCTTTCTCCACCCTTCCTTCTTACTCTTAGTGATTTCTTCCAGCTCTTTTATTACGCTTTCAGGGCATAGAAAATCTGCTTTTGATTCAATGATGGATTCAATGTTCTCCTTTACGTTTACTCCATCAGCTATCAACAAAATCATATTCGTGTCGAGCAAGACCTTTACGACTAAAAGCCTCACCCTTTTAGACATGGATGAGTAGAAAGGGCTTATTTGTTTTTGTATAGCTGCTGTATAGGATAAAAGGAATTATTGAGATACACAGTGAAGAGGCCTCTGCTCTTTTGGGCAGAGAGAGGTTAGTCTACTATTCCCCAACCTATAAGCCTCCACCTACCCAGTACCTGTCTGCTGATAGCTACTCTGTCTTTACCGATTATGGCCACCGGGCTTTTCAGCTCAACTTCCATTGTGTCTTTAGATATGCTTGTTACGACGCCCAGCGTTATGGCTGTTCCGATTGTCAGGACTATCTGCTCCCTAATTCTGATTGGCTCAACCTTCAGTAGCTCCTTCACGCCTACAACTCTTTCGAGAAGCGAGTACCTTATTCTCAGGTTGCTTACTACCTCTACCTGCTTCTCATCCTTGGTGACAACGTTGCCCACCAGGTTATCAGCCTTTGTGATGCTCGGGTCCAGCTCGGTTCCTATGGCTAGTAGGCCACCGGGCCTGGCCTCCTCCACCTGTATATCTGAGAATCGTAGACTAACGATTTTTGTTCTCAGAGGCTCATACGTAATCTTGCCTGTTGGAGACTTAATCTTGGCTCCTGGAAGAATAATGATTTCTTCTCCTACTTTCAATACTCCCTGTATCAGCGAGCCGCCCACAACTCCTCCCACTAACTTGTCGGGAGGGGTGCCAGGCTTATTAACATCAAAGCTTCTCGCTACATACATTAACGCTGGTTTGCTTGGATCCCTCTCGGGGGTCGGTATTCTCTCTTGTATGGCTGTCAGGAGAGCATCGATATTCGCTCCTTTCAGAGCGCTGACAGGTATTATTGGAGCGTCCTCAGCGAATGTTCCCTCAACCATCTTTTTGATTTCCTCGTAGTTCTTAAGCGCTCTCTCTTTTGTTACGACGTCAACCTTGTTTTGGACAATAATCACGTTTCTTATGCCGATTATCTGTAAGGCAGTGAAGTGCTCAGCTGTCTGAGGCTGTGGGCACGGCTCGTTAGCTGCTATTACGAGGATCGCACCATTCATCAACGCTGCTCCAGAGAGCATTGTGGCCATTAATACCTCATGCCCAGGGGCATCCACGTACGAAACTCTTCTTACCAGCTTGGGTGTTGAGTCGGGGCAAAAATCACACTGTGGAAAAGGGGAGTACTGGGCCGGGGGCTCACATGACTCGCAGAAATAAATGTCCCCATCAGCGTATCCAAGCTTTATTGTCATCCCTCTTTTTAGCTCCTCGCTGTGACGAGATGTCCACACACCAGTAAGCGCTTTAACTAGCGTTGTTTTTCCGTGGTCAACGTGGCCAACCATGCCTATGTTTACTTCCGGCTGTGGCCTCATATTTTGTGTTACCTCAATTGTTTACTGTTTTTGCTCTCTTATCCATTTAACATTTATCTGCACGATGTCCGGCGTTATGGTGTTTCCTCTAACTGTTTTTCTTCTTCTCTCTCCCTTCTTTCTTGGCTTGAAGCCGGGCGGCCCTGATAGAAGAACTTTTACCTTAACTCCCCCATGGATATCGGGCCTCATTGGGAAGCCCGAGCTGTCGCTGCCGCCAGTTATTACCAGTTCTCCCTTCAAACCAATTATACTTGCATCGACTTTATCACCTATTTTTAACCCAATGAAGGTTCTCGCCTTTGCTTCATCAAGGACGAGCTGCCAGGCCTTAGCTTGGAATGCTTCGGCTTCAGCTTCCAGCTCGCCCACCTTCTCCATTAACAGGTCAGCCGGAACCCTAACGACATTGTCCTCGAGGCTAGCATCCACAAGAGTTCTTAGGTGAAGCTTTATCTTTTTTCCCTCCAAATTGAACCTCAGCGTCACAACGCTGTCCTTTAATCCTAGCCTCTCAGCCAAGCCTTGCGGAACCTTTGCTACCGGCAATGCCCTGTTAGCCTTCATCTCTCCATCCAGCTTGAGGCTTTCATCTGGTTTTACTTTCACTTTTTCCGTTTTTGCATTTGAGTATGGATTAGCTACTACTAATTTAACCTCAACCATTATTCAAAACACCTCTTGCTCCAGCTCACCGTGTTTCATAACCGGAGCTCATGTTTCTTGAATTAAAAGAAGAATATAAAATTAATATCTCTCCTTCTAGCCAGGTTCTAGCCAGGCTGAGAAGCAGGCTGGGTGCTCGGAGCGAAGCCGTAGAACGGGTCTTCTTTTCTCTTCAACTTTATTATCTCGTTGAGGACCTCCAGCTCATCCTCACTCAGGTCGTTCTTGAACTCCTTTTGGAGTAGTACTGCGTGCTGGCTTGGAATATCGCTGTAAAGGATGTCATCCTCATCGAAGTGTCTCCCCACCATAACGTTGCCTTTTATTGATATGGCTACTTGCTGGCCTTTTCTAGCTTCCTGGAGCGTCTTTCCTCTATCCTGTATCTGCATTACCAGGCCGACTTTTCTACCGTCCTCCCTCATGAGTGGGGTGTTTGGCTTCAGCACTCCTCCCAGCACCTCCACGCCTACAATGGCTGGGTCGCTTCTCCTAAAGACGTACCCTCTTAATACCTTTATCTTGGCTGGCCTAACAAGTGAGTCAAGAAGCCTTTTCCTCTCTGTTTCCTTCATCATTTTCCTCCACTGAATGTACTCCTCCACAAGCCTGTAGATGATGTTGTTAAGCATTATCTTGACGTTATTTATTCTCGCCTCCTCCTCGGCTTCCTTCAGAACCTTAACGTTGAACCCGAGGATAACGCCGAGGGTTTCATCCTTCTCCCTGCTTATGCTTGCTTCCAGCACATCTCTTTTTGATATCGGCCCTACGTCAGCCAACCTTATTGGAATGTTCTCTCTTCTCAGCGCCTCTATGAGGGCCTCGAGCGTGCCGAGGGTGTCTGCCTTTACGACCACGCCTATGTTGTCGGTTCTTATCCTCGCTCTCTCTATTTCCTCTATTACCTTTCTTGATACCTCAGCTATTTCCTCTTCCTTCTCAACAACGAATATGGGGGAGCCGGCCACAGCGTTTTCGAGTCCAGGCGCAGCTATCTTAACGCCGCTTGCGGCGTACACCTCCTCGACCCTGTTGAACTTGTCTTCAGGGGACCTCATCTCGTCTAGCGGCTTTGGCATCAGGAGCGCCCTGACCTTGGTGACTATTGGACCGCTCAGGCTTCCCAGCACAATCGTGTCTCCTCTTCTAATCACTCCATCGTATAGGATAACATCGATTGTGTGACCAAGGCCTGGCTCCTCCTTTACCTCTAGCACAACGCCTTTTCCGGGCCCCTCCGCGAAGATCAATCTCTTCTCGAGGTATTGCTGTGCTAGCCCAGCTATCACAGCTAGTAGCTCAGCTATGCCCTCCCCTGTTTTAGCTGAGACTGGGACTATAGCCACTGTTCTCGTGAAGTCTTTTATCCTATCAAACCTATCGCTCATGAAGCCGTGCTCTCCGAGCTGACCGACAAGCATGTAGATTCTTTTGTCAAGCTCATCGGCCACTCTCTTATCCTGCTTCTTAATCGAGATTATGAAGGGTGTATCTGGATTAGGTCTCCAGCCAGGAATCTTGTCTATCTTATTAGCGGCAACCAGGAAGGGAACCCTTCTCTCCTTAAGCAGGTTGATAGCCTCAACAGTCTGCTCCTTGACGCCCTCAATAATATCGACAACGAGAATCGCGCAGTCAGCTACCGAGCCACCCCTCCTCCTCATGTTAGCGAACAGCTCATGCCCAGGTGTATCAATGAAGAGAAGGCCAGGTATCTTGAGCTTTATTGGTATAAGCTTCTTTAAGGGCTCAGCTATCTCCTCGATGACCCTAGCCGGGACAATGCTGGCTCCAACATGCTGGGTTATTTCTCCTGGCTCTCTCTTAGCAACAGTCGTGCCTCTAATCTTGTCTAGCAAGGATGTTTTACCGTGGTCCACGTGGCCGAGTACAACCACTATTGGTTGTCTCAGAACACCTGGTTTTCTCTCAGAACTGCTCATACAGGTTACTCCCATGAAGAATTAGTTATCGCCGGAAAATAACGGTATCTAACCACTAGCCAACGCGTTAGTCTTAACGAAACTTCTTAAGCGGATAGAATTTCCTTAAGCAAATTCGCATGTTTTTCCTCGTCATCAGCTAGAAGCTTAAGTATTAGTATTAGCTCTTCTTTTCCTTTGAAATCCAGCTTTGATGCCATGGTGAAAATCATCTTGTGGAATAGCTCTTCTCCAACGGAGTTTTCAAAATTCTCCATCGAGGATATCCATGACCTGAGCTCATCGCTACTTATTTTATCCTTCATGGACAATACGTTGAGGTTAGATAACTTATCGAAGAAGTAGCCATAAGACTCTCTGCATTCATCTATTGATGGTAATTGCTTATCAACTGCATAATTGACTAGTAACTGGTAATGCTTGTAGCTATCATAACCGATGTATAGGAGCTTCGCTCTTGCCTCCGCTTTATCCACCTTTCTGGATAATTCAATATAGAAGTCACTAACAATTTTTTCGAGAAGCGCTGAGCATCTAACGATTTTTTCTAGAGATGCTGTGCTCAAAATTAACACTCTCTATCGATAGTTGAGATTAATCGATTATAAAAACTTAGTTCAATGCAATGCTCAAGAGAATTTAGGTGACTAGATACTCGACATCCAAAAATAAGGAGTCAGTGAAGCAGTTCTTCTTGTGTAAAGAAAATCTTGTATTCTCTCTCATAGCTATCATTGGAATCGCTTGCGTGAATAACGTTTTCTTGTATATCCAGGCCATAATCTCCTCTTATAGTTCCAGGAGCGGCTTTTCTAGCGTCGGTCGAGCCTATCATTAGCCTTACGACATCTATGGCGTTGTTTCCCTCGAGAACCATGACTACAACGGGTCCGCTTGTAGCAAACTCAACGAGGCTCCTGAAGAACGGCTTGTCTTTGTGGGGAGAGTATAGCTCCTCGGCCTGCTCAGTCGTCATTTTTATCATTTTCAAAGCAATAATCCTGAACCCTTTCTTCTCGAACCTTGAGATTATTTCTCCGATCAAGCCTCTTCTAACGGCATCTGGCTTTATCATTACGAATGTTCTCTCAGCCATGGCTTAGCACTTCTCGCTAGCTTGCTCTATAAGCCTTGGTCCACTTAAGCTTAGCAGGGTTTCTACCTAGCTTTAGATAGTTCTTCCTACACTTACTGCTGCAGAACCAAAGCATTGTTCCATCGTTTTTCACGAAAAGCATTCCCGTCCCGTATGGTATCTCCGCTCCACAGAAACTGCATTTCCTAGGTCTACCGGGCATTGTTGTTCACCGTTTTCTTTCTGTTTAAGAGTTGTTTGGTTAGTTAAAAAGCATTTTTGTTATTTTTGCCTAAAATCACGGTCGCTCAATTCTGATTGGCTAAACGGAAACCGAAGTGTTAGTTTAATTAATCTCTGCTTGACAAAACAAGTGTTGGTTTAGCCATAAAGGAGGTAGGCATCTTGTCAGGAGAAGAGAAGAGCAAGGAGGTTAACGTTATAGAGGAGTTCGGTTTTCCAGCAGAGGTAATACAGATTATAGGCAGAACAGGCGTGACCGGCGAAATAACGCAGGTCAGAGTAAGAGTTCTTGAGGGCAGAGATAAAGGCAGAATACTGACGAGAAACGTCAAGGGGCCGGTGAAGATAGGCGACATAATCATTCTTAGAGAAACGGAGAGGGAAGCCAGAAGACTAACAGGCAAGAGGTAATCAACTCACATTTATATACTCGTATTTATTCATTAAACCCGAGATGCAGAACCCCGATCAAAATGAGGGCGTGATGATAAGATGGGTAAGCCTTTCTACGTAAAATTCGAGGTACCACCAGACCTGGCTGAGAAAGCTTATAAAGCAGTAAGCATCGCTGCTCAGACAGGCAAGATAAAAAAAGGAACAAACGAGACAACAAAAGCTGTTGATAGAGGCGTTGCTAAGCTAGTTGTCATAGCGGAGAACGTGGATCCGCCTGAAATAGTTGCTCATTTGCCGCTTCTATGCGATGAGAAGAAAATACCATACGTATATGTTCCCGACAAGAAGAAGCTCGGCGAGGCTGCTGGAATAGAGGTTCAGGCGGCAAGCGTCGCTATAATTGAGCCTGGCGAGGCTAGCAACCTGGTGAACGAGATTATTTCGCAGGTTAATGCTATTAGAGGAAAAGCCTAATAGCATTAGAAATTAAGTTATTTTTTAACAACTTTCTTGTTGTTCTTTATTCATGTATATAAA
>WYEQ01000021.1 GCA_009904015.1 Desulfurococcales archaeon
CGTGACTAGCCCAGGCCTTGCGGAATGACTATTCATCCTGCTTATGGATGCACGCTTGGTTGTATATACTGTTATGTTAAGCCCAACACCAAAAAGGGCATTGAAGTCAATAAACTAGGCGGGCCTGAGCTAGTCACGGCTTTATCCTTAAACCCTCATTTCCTCCCAGGTAAATGGGGGACATTCATAGCTCTAGGCAGCATAACGGAGTGCTTTCTAAACGAGGAGGTCACAGCGAAAACAATTGAATATATGTACTGGATTAACAAAGAGCTGGGCAACCCACAACAAGTGTCCACAAAGATGATAATAAGGCCGGAGATATCCGAAAAAATATTGTCAATGGGGGATCCCTACCTAAGCGTGCTTATTTCTATTACCTCAATTAACATGGCTAACCTACTCGAGCCACGCGCTCCGCCCCCAATAGAGCGGCTAAACAATGCCCATTACTTGAATTCCATTGGATTGAGGACCTCGGTTTTCATAAGGCCTATTCTCCCGGGAGTAACAGATAAAGAAAACGAGATTCTTTTGAGAGAGTCACTCAGATTTGGCATAAAAGAGCTGGTTCTAGGCTCGTTGATGATTAATACCTGGATTATGAGCAAGATAGACAAGCTTGGCCTACCAGTTCTAAGCAATGAGATTAAAAGCAGAGCGAAGTCAATGGATAGGTCGAGGTTGAGTCCAATTTATGCCAGCGACCTTAAACAAGCTATGAAAAGAGCCGCGGAGTCCCTTGGATTCGTGGTTTACCCAGCGGCGTGTGCTGCTAACGTAGCATCTCACAGTCAATCATGCTATATGTGTGATTATGGCCCATGTGGCAACACGTCTAATCTGCCGGAGATAGAAGATGAAAAAGAGCTTTTCGAAATTATTGGCGTTAAGGTAAAAGAGGCTTTCCTAACTGATGAGCAAAGACTATATGTAAAAACAAGTAGTCCTTTACTTAAACACGTCGTGAGCTTGGTGAAAACATCTACGAGAAGAAGATTGGTTATTAAGCAGTAATGTGTTAGGGACAAACGGTATTAAATAGCATGTTTATTTCTAAAGAATATCGTTAAACCTTCAGTATCAATGTTGAGGCTTTTCTTAATCTGTTCATTATCGCGAGTCCTATTCCTTTCTCATCAAAGCTCTCGCTTATAGCGATATCAACCTCAAGCTCATCTATTTCTCGTAGTACTCTGTACAGGTTTCTGGCTACTTCATACAGATTTTTTGAAGAGCCAATAACAACTGTTCTTATGCCTTCCTCCTCATATAACCTATTATTCTCGCTACTGGTGATTACAACTATTTTTCTTTTCTTTTTCTTCTCTTCTCTAGCTATTTCTTTGATTTTTCTAATCATTCCTTCACGATTGCCGGGATAAGCCTCAACAAGTATGATTGGGGTTACCGGTGAGTAGTGCCTATACTTCATTCCTGGGCTTTCCGGGACTGTTTGCTCTGCGTAGCCTCTAGCCCATTCTGGAACTACTATTTTTTCTCCAATTATAGCCTCTATTTCCTCAACACCGACAGGTCCGGGCCTCAAAAGAACAGGTGGGTCATGGAGAACGTTAACAACGGTTGATTCCACGCCAAAAAATGTCTCCCCACCGTCTATTATCATGTCTATTTTTCCCCACAGGTCCTTTATCACGTGTTCAGCTGTAATTGGCGATGGCCTGCCGGACAGATTGGCGCTCGGAGCAGCGATGGGGGTACCAGCAGTTTCTATGAGCTCAATAGCCACGGGGTGTCCAGGCAGCCTGACGGCAACTGTATCGAGCCCGCCTGTAACAGCTTTGGGGACCTCTCGCCTCTTTTTTAATATAACCGTAAGAGGGCCAGGCCAAGCTTTTTCTATCAGTTTCCAAGCTTTCTCTGGCACATCCAAAGCAACTCGATGAATCATCTCTAAATCTGATATATGAACAATCAATGGGTTATCCGGCGGCCTGTTCTTAACAGCGAAAATTTTCCTAACAGCATCATCGTTGAATGCATTTGCCCCCAGACCATAAACAGTCTCTGTTGGGAATGCGACTAAACCACCCTTAACTATAACCTCGGCTGCCTCAGCAATTAGGGTTCTCTCTGGCTGTATAGGGTTTACCTTAGCAACTCTTGTTAGCATAAAATCATTCTCACCATTCTCCTGCTTATCTATGATAATTATTGTTGTTGCAAAGACAAAAACCATAACTATGCAACAACAAGGAAGCAGCTTTCCACGAAATCCGTGCGCGTTATTCGTTATAAATAAAGCATCTACAGTGGAACAATAACTCTTTCATCTAATTTTGTGGTGCGGGGGGTGGGATTTGAACCCACGCAGGCCTCCGCCACGGGAGCCTAAGTCCCGCCCCTTTGACCATGCTCGGGCACCCCCGCACAGCTATATAAAAATCGCCAGTCAGAGCTTAAAAACAGTTTGTTAATTATGAATATCAGAACTAAGACCCGTTTTGCTAAGAGATGAATAAATTGGGATTTAAAAATTATATATGGGGCTAGTTATATTCTTCTAGCCGCGTTTCTACTAGCTATTTCTCTGAAGACTATGCAATCAACAATAGCGTTTTCAACAAGCCTGTTTGTACCATGTATACTGGTACTCAGTATAAACATAAAATAGGAATTATTCCTTTTTTAGAAAAGATTCCTATCTAAAAATCGAGTTATAAGCTGTAATTAATGCTCTGCCATTGATTTGTTATCCAAGGCTTTTTCGCAGAATTGCCATTTCTTCTATGTATTTTTTTGCTTCCTCTATTCTTTTTTCCTTTAGGCACAATAGTAATAGCTCGCTTAAGACGGTGTGCTTTTTTTCCTCGAATCCTTCATTTTCTTTTAGCTTTATTTTTTCTTCTACGTATTTGTAGTCTATAAGAATCTTTCTGTATACATCATCCGGCAACTGTATGATTTTGGTTATGTATTGAAGAGTGTTCGGTGAGTAGTACTGAAAAGCTCTAGCCAAGTCTTGCTCGAGGTTTACGTATAGTTCCTTTAGTAGTGAGTATTCCTCTTCACTGAGCCTGTCCAGCGCGCTTATACCAATTATCTCTGGTGGCAGCCCAATTGAGTACATGCTTCCCACGAAGGGGATGGCTCTGGGAAGCCTGATTTTTCCCATGGAGCGTGGGTAACCAAATAAACCTACATGTAGCTTTCTGGCTCTTCTTCTCGGAATTAGCTCAGCCACCAGAGATAATTGGTATGATAAAGCCTCGATTCTGAGTTGATACTCAGGGACAAGCTTGTTTATTATTCTCAGTAGTACCTCAATATCCGATTTATCAATAACTTTTGGTTTACCGGGAGTGCTCTGATTTATTTTTCTAACGGCCTGGATAACCGTGTCCTCGCTATAATCATATCGAAAAGCTGACTGAATAGTGAAGGTGTAGAAGCCGGAGTACTCCCTTAAGTTGTCTTCGACACTTAGGGGGGTTAACCCGCCTCTGAATGGAAGGGACCCAACACCTATGATTGGATAGATATCCTTTCCCTCTTCGCATGATAGTGCGAAAAGCTCGCTGATAGCTATCTTCGCGAGAAGAACAGCTGGTATTAACCCATAGTTCATAGCTGGGTCAGACCTGGCTATGAAGACCCTTATGTAATCTAAATTTAGCATATCAATGGTTTTCCCCACAATTTCTCTAATATTCAAAATTGATTCCATATCCTCGATTAGTGGTATGACCTCTATCTTCTCTGGGTAAATATGCCCTACAAGGTCTTTTACTCTTAATCCATTTATTAGTTCTATGTCTTGCCTGTTCTTGACAGCTTTCTCGTAGTAAAGGGAGACAGCGACGGGAAGCTTATGACTTGTTGTCATCGGTATTATTACCTCAAAGATAGGGCAGGGCGAATCATCGCCGTAGAAAGCTTTGCTTACATCACAGGCTGTTGTTATGCTTTCTATGGTCTCCATGAAGACTTTTCTATCAGCTCCCTCGATTAATGGGTTCGGAAGCCTGTATGTTAAGTAATAGTCCTCCCCTAACTTACTCTTACTGAAGAAATCAGGGAACCTCTCAAGTAGCTTCCTCGTTACATGTAAATCAACGTCTTTGCCCTCAGAGTCCCACATCACCTCTTTTATATCAAGCTTTGAATAGTTATAATAAGCCTCGTATACCTCGTCGTCTCCTTGGATAATCTCCCATTTTGACCATTTAGGAACAACGGCGTTATCTGGATGCTGCGTAGCCATTGTTCTTGGAATAAACTTTCTCATCCCGGACACATTATCGGTTTATACAGGATACGAGGATTTAAATAACTGTGTCATTCCTGTTTTAAGTATTGAGTTAACAGTTCTGGCTGCGCTTTCTGTAGAGCTATTTTCTCATAGAAACTAATAGGCTCAGGCAGCAATTGTATGTTGTTTTCAACTCTTTTTTTGATTTCGTACGCGTAGCTCAGTATCATGTTTTGTATATCATCGCTTATGCCGCCTTCCATTAAAACCTGGCGAAGCAGCTCTTCTTCTTGAACCTTAACTCCCATAATAGGAGAGTAAACGACGTCTACTTCCAGGTCATCGTAAATAATGCTGTCCCAGCCAAAAATAACAGGCGTATTTACGTTCACGTAGACTCCTTTTAGCTCACCGTTGATGGAAAAGTATATATGCATAACGATGTTTGATTGATAAGAAGTAATAGTTAAACTAATGTCGCCTGGCTCCTTTTTTACATTTATTCCATCATAGTAGCCAGGTGATTTGATGTATCGTTGAAGCATAATTATATCTTCTTCAGCCTCTCTTATTTGGAACGGCCCTATGAGAAACTCGTTGCCGTTCAGCTTTCTATGCCTAATAAAAATTTTCTTTGCTCCAACCAGCTTCTCATTAATGAATTTTCTGAAAGCGCTCCTAATTAGTTGAGAGGACTCGGGATAAATCTCCATTGTTTTCTCAGCGAAATCGATAATCAAGTCAAGGTCCTTCGACAATGTCTTTAATGTGTGATGAGCAGGGGCTGTAGGAGTAACGGCGCTTCTAGCGCAATCCATTACCAGGTCAGATTGGGTGTTTGAGTATAGCTTAACGATTCTTCTCCCCTCAGAAATCACTTTGTCCGGCTCAAAGACGTTTTGCTTCATTATTTTTCTTAGTTTATCGATATCGTTTGCTAACATTTCTTTGAGCTCAGATAACGAGACGTACGCGGAGTTGCTACTCCACTTAATACCGAGGCCCTCGTTCAGGACTTGCTGAGATAGTCCAAGCAGTTCATCGATGATTCTTCTGTCTCTTATGTGCTCGCTTATGCTCGTCTGTCTCCATGAGAACAAAGTGTAAAGCGGTGTATACAAAGCGAGCCCTTTCTTTGCTTTCACAGTTTCCTGCTGTCTGAATACCGGCGTGATAACTACTGCTGGTAAGACCTTCCCAGCTACACACTCTTCCGTTTCTACTTGAACCTTTAAGTTACTGAAAGTACCTATGCAGCCATTAGACCCTTTCTCGATAATTGTTAACGCAATAGTTGAGTATTGGTCAACTAAGCTTTCCTCAGAGTAAATTAATCCTGTTTTTTTCTTTATTGTTGATGATAATAGACTTGTTTTTGTGTGTGAACCAATAAGCAACAATGTATTAGGTCGTTCTTCATCGCTCTTTACAGTGACATCGGCTGGTTTAGGATTAAAGGCGACTGAGAATCTCTTTTGTATGGGCTCGGATGCCTGTACAATTTCGTATCCTTCATCAATGAGTATCTTTGTTAACGCAGTTGCGTAAGGTCCTCTAATTCTAACCGTGATACTATTTGTCTCCATGACCGCTCCTGGTCCTCCATGTGTTCTTATTAACGACTAGCTGAGAATACTGTGAGCAAAACAAAAAACAGGGAAGTTTTTATCTATTTACATAAATAAGTAATACATTAATCTTTAACTGTCTCGAGTATGCTTAGAACATTCCATATGGCTATTCTTGTATGAACAGGCATGTTGGGGTCCTGGCTGATTTCGTCCAGAACATGTATGGCATTCGCAGCCCTAACTCCCGGGCTGAGGTTCTCCGCTCTTAACTGGTTTACCGCCTCTGTCGCGACTCTTCTTATGTTCCTCGGAACGCTTGCATCATTTATTATTCTCATAAGCATGGTTATTGCTGATTTTATCTTAGCCTCATTATCTGCCTTGCTACTCATCATTATCACCTCTTTAAGCTCTACTTTTGGTTTTTCATTTACTATAAAATAAAGTTACTCTAACAACATGAATAATACCAAAAATTTTTAAGACATAGGTTTGTTTATTGTTCATGACTAGCTATGATGAAGAGCAATACCGCTAAGATAGCTACTCCAATCATTGTTCCACTCTTCATCTATACGTTAGCCGGGATTGGCGGTTTTACCTTTGAGCAGAGAGTATCGATAGCAGTTCTTTCATTATTCATATCCGCTAGCTTGTTATTTTGGTCCTATAGGCTTGCCTTCGCGTTATTAGGAGTATTTTTCTTACTTGCTCTTGGTCTGCTTGATATAAAGCACTTTATCGAGTTTTCTCAGCTTGATGTCATAGCTTTCCTTATAGGTATGATGATTGTTATAGGTATACTGGAGGAAAGAGGGTTTTTTTTGATTTCTTGCTTGCAAAGATTACTTCTTATATAAATGATGGAAAGAAGCTGTTCATTGTCGTCCTATTGTTGTCGGCGCTGATGGCGGCTTTGGTAGACGAGGTTACATCTATTCTGTTTATAACGTCGTTTATACTGAAAATAACGAGGCGCCTAGGGATATCTGCTTACCCATTCGTTATTGGGGCTGTTATTGCTACGAACGTGGGTAGCAGCGCGACTGTTGTGGGCAACCCTATAGGGGTAATGATAGCCTTTAATGCTGGGTTCTCTTTCAGTGATTTTATTAGGTGGGCAACCCCTAACAGCGTCATCGTATTGATGCTCACGGTCGCCCTATCCTTGATTGTATGGAGACCTTACGTATCTGAGCTTGATGCTAGGTACAAACGAAATCTGGCGTCTCTAGAGAAAGTTGCAGTAGATAAAAAGCAAATAGTAAACTTTGTTATATTCCTCGGGACAATAACCATGCTGATTCTGCATCATCAATTAGAAATATTTCTTGAGGAAATATTATCACTCCCCAAAGGTTCAATGCACAACGCTATGCTGCTAGGAGCACCCCTCCTATGGGCATCAATAGGCTTACTTATAGAAAGACATAGAGCAAAAGAGATAGTATCTACAAGAGTGGACTGGTGGACGCTTACATTTTTCATGCTACTCTTCGCCTCGATAGGAACGCTTGAATACACAGGTTCCAACATAAAGATAGGAGAATACGCTGTTCGATTAGGAAGCATAATCTCCAATGCAATATACAACCCTGAATTATCAACAATGTTGTCTTTAATATTGATTTAATCATCAATGACAGCTTTTCTCGATAACGTGGTGGCTGTAGCCACCCTTATCGAAATAACGAAGGGTATAGCTCATGTAACTGGGTGGGATCCATTTGTTTTCTACTGGGCATTGCTTTTCAGCGGCACGATGGCAGGTAACTACACTCCTATTGGCTCAACGGCCAACATAGTTGCTTTGGGTATACTGGAGCAGAACAAAAAGAAAATTTCGTTTTCTTATTGGGTTAAAAAAGCATTCGTCGTCACGACGCTTCAGTTATTGGTGAGCATTGTTTGGTTGACCTTTTTTGTTCACAGATAAAAGTTCGTTTTGGGGAAACGAAGGCTAGCTTTGGTTAAAGCAAAATCAATTTTATAAGGAAATTAGGAAAATATTTAGCCATAGCGATGAGTTGGGCCCGTAGCTCAGCTTGGTGGAGCGCCCGGCTGATAACCGGGAGGTCCGGGGTTCGAATCCCCGCGGGCCCATTTTTCTTTAATGATTCTAAGTTTTTCGTAGCTCCGAATTTTTGTTCTTATGTCCTCGAAAAGCTCCCTGTCCTGAACATAGCTTTTCCCGGTTATGAGAGAAATATTCGCCTTGGCCAGCTCATAGCCCAGGTACGCGGCATGCTCCAGTGAAAAGTAGCTGTGGTTTCTGAGAATGGTTTTGTAAAGATTCTCGGCGTTTTTTCCGCGATAACACAAGTCCCTGCTCTTGTCATCGTAATGGTGAAGACAAACAGTGATTTCTTCATTGTTATTATCGACCCAAACTGTAATGTAGCCCCACTTATCTAATTGAGGGCTTTGTTTCTCGTCAGGTATTTTAAGTATTCGAATAGACTCATCAATTATGGGTCTTGGTGACGGTTTTTTGCTTCTGTATAATAGTAGGTCTAGGCCTATGTTGTGGGGGTTGGATTTTCTTGGTATAGACAAGCTAGCCATTTGTAGTGCTATCCATGCTTCGCCAACGCTTTCGTGGGTTTTCCACGAATCCGCTGTAACCATTATGACGCTTATTCCTAACTCAGCGCTCATGAAAGATAGAAGCGCTATGACTCCATGCGGGTCGACGTCAGCTAGCTCAGTGTAATTTCCGTAACAAGCGAAGAATGGGTAGTCAGGCAACCTCTCCATAAGAGCAGAGTACTTGTTCATTGTATTAATAATTCCGTGGCTAGGTGTACTTAAGAGGGGGTCAACAATAATGTTTTCGAAACCCGTATTTTTCGCTTTACTTAAAAAAGACGTGTAAGCTTCTATTTCATCGATAGTATTAGATGGAAATACAGATGCAACGAAAGCAGCTTCTTTTTTAATCTCGCTGAGAGCTATGTAGTTCTGCGGAGTCATTGTTAGGACGAGTCTTGCTCCCTCCTTTACAGATTTAATTATTAATTTCGGGGAATCAACATCCACGCCAATTATAGCTTGTCTAAGCTCGTCTCCAAGTCTTCTTATCTTTGATAAAAACCTTTCTTCATCTAAAGGCGATGAACCTCCTACGACAACTATGTCGGCACCCTCTTCCTCAAACCTCAGTCCGTATTCGATTGCGTCCTCAACATCTAAGCTGTAGGGAATCTCTGCTGCTAGGACAAAGGGAGGGCTCCTAAGGGGTATCTTCAAGCCATCTATTGTAAATGCTATTTTTGTTTTTCTCCAAGACTCCTCTAGGTATCTATAGGCATTTTCAAGCAAGTTTTCCCTAATTATCTCTTCTGCTGGTAAAACAGTGCTAAGTTCTCCGCCTCTTAAAAGCTCTTCAATAACTGGTAATAAAAGCCCAGGCTCACTTGAAGCCTTGAAGCACTTTGCCCCAGTAATTTTTGTTATTGCCTCGACATCCCCCTTTACGTTTCCGGGAATAAGGATGTAATCGTATGACCTGAGTTTTTCCAATAAGGCCTTGTTGCTTAGAATAATCTTCGCAATGCCATCAGCACTTAAAAATCCAGCGATATCTATGGGTAGAGCATAGACGTCTATCGCGACGGCTTCTTTGAGAGATATGGCGGTTTTCTCGGCCTCCTCCTTGATTATAGGGTAGGCTCTCCTGCTGGTAAGAATAGCTATTCTTAGCCTATAATCGCTCATAAATATCTCCGTTAAAACTGGAACTATATGATTTATTTAAATAGAAAAAATAATTATATGTTCGGAGATGAAGCATGAGCGTGAAAATCGAGAGGAGCAGTGATATCTCAGGTCTAATTATAATAAGTGGAAGCGAGAGAAAGTTCGCCTTGGTATTGCTTCACGCGTTTAACCAGATGCCCGATGACGTGAGGAGCCTTGCAACGATGTTCGCCGAAAACGGTATTCTTGTTCTGGCTCCCAAGTATGTTGATGCTGCTGACGGGGTTAACCAAGCAATAAGTGCATATAGGCCAGCAAAGGATGCTCAAGCAACTATTTCGAGTGGGTGAGCGGCTTTAGCTAGAATCTCGTTAGCAGCCGACCCGCTTGGCTGAGTGCTCATTTTCTCAAATCCAACGATCAAGGCATTTCTAGCTAATCCAGCCTTTAGAAAAATATAAGCTATATATAAAGCAGTAGAGCTACTCACACAAGCGTTCTCCACTCTGAAGGCCTTAGCGCTCGGGTTACCCAGATAATCAACAGCCAAAGGTCCTGAATGCAGTAGGTTACCATAGCCATCAGAGAAGTTAGAGACGATGACTAGTTCAATATCCCTGGGGTCTATCCCCTTATCAACACTGTTTAATACACCTTTTATTGACTCCCTCATTATATCCCAAGCTTCTAGCTGTGACCTGCTCTCGTATTTCAAGCTATATGCTCCTATAATGCCTACACTCACTCTTAACACCATGCATTAATTTTATTTATTAAGAAAAAGAACATAGAGGTAAACTGTGATAACAAAGCAGAAACTTTACTTAATACCCGCCTGGTTTAACAGGAACCTATATACTCTGCCCCAAATATACTCGTCATTTCTCAGCTTGTTTTCAAAGTTATTGATGTTTACCCAATCAATAAATGCTTTCTCAGTATCATTATCCCATATTCCCGTGGGTTTCTTCTTTAGATAACCTAGCCTATAGAGAGCTTCCTGAACGATGAGCACAACTTCGCTTTTCTTAACAAAATCGCTTGGATCCTCCCTATTTAAAAGGGTAAGGTCCCATATCTCGAATATTCTTATCAACTCTTTAACAGGTTCCTGATGGTCATCCACTCTTATATCAACGTATTTGTCACTTAGGCCTCCGTAACCTCCTTTTTCTCTAACCACTATTATTGCTGCTGACTGTTTTCCTCTTCTATCACCACCAGCCTTGTCCCCCGCTTCTAGAGCCTTGATTAGTTTATCTACTAGCTCGCCACGCGTGTTCTCGAACGCGCTTGCCATAGCCTCAAGTACTTCAGGGCCAACAAGAATATTTCCCTGAACAGCGTATCCATCACCAACAATGTGGCCAGCGTAAGGATAGCACTCCCTGCCGGTGAATGAAGCCGATTCTCCCTTTGCATCAACAACGCCCACCTGTCTTTGCTCTTTTAATGGGTCTTGGCTTGTCAGTAGCTCTACAACCTTTTTGGCGCTGTATCCCCTCTCAAGAAGGGTGAGTCCCATTGAACCATACAGTGGATTAGCGTAGGCTTGGGTAGCTATGGCTCCCACGTTAGCTTTTACCCATGGTACAATGGCGCCGACAGCTATAAATTTCGATGCAACAGCTACTCCAAGGTCACCTGTTTCCTTGTCGAATCCCACGATCGAAAATGTTGATAAAACCTTCAAGGCAATCCTCCTCACGCATGTAGCGTTTAATTTATAATCCATGATATTTTTTCTATAATGTATCACACATTAATTTAAATATTAAGGTGGGAATAATGAACCAGAAGCTTGTGCTAGCAATAGTAGTCATAGCTGTCGTTTTAATAGGTGTGCTCTTAGCCCTACTCCCGAAACAGAGAGTTCAGCAAGAAAAAATCCTGGTAGTCGGGACAACATATGACCCCAAAACGCTTGACCCGGCATTAGCTTATGATATTGCCTCAGCTATGGTTATTCAGAACGTTTATGACTCTTTAGTAGGTTATAAGCCAGGGACCACTGAGCTTGAGCCAAAGCTGGCTGAGAAGTGGGAGTCAAATGCTGATGGCACTGTGTGGATTTTCTACCTAAGGAAAAACGTGAAGTTCCACGATGGAACTGAGTTAACAGCGGATATAGTTAAGCAAAGCATTGAGAGAGCAAAGGCTTTGCAGGGTCCTCCTTCATTCTTGCTGGATGTTATCGATAGAATTGAGGTAATAGATAAATACACCGTTAAGTTCGTACTGAAATACCCATTCTCCCCGTTCCCGGCGTTAGCAGCCTTCACGATATTTTCACCGGTACCTCCTAATGCGACAGACCTGGATACTAAGCCAATCGGCACAGGCCCATTCAAGCTTGAGTCATGGATAAAGGGACAGCAGGTAGTGTTGGTTGCGAATAAGGATTATTGGCGCGGCGCTCCTAAGACAGATAAAGTCATCATAAAAATATATCCTGACCCTACCTCATTGAGGGTTGCGTTGGAGAAGGGAGAGGTTGATTTAGCTATTGGGATACAGCCCTCTGACTACCAAGCTCTAGCTAATAACCCGAACATAAAGGTTGCCTCCATCGATGGCCTTGTTATAGAGTATCTAGGTATGAATCTTAGAAAAGAGCCACTGAGCAACCCGCTAGTAAGAAAAGCTATAAACTACGCTATTGATTATGACTATATACTAAACAACATCTTAAGGGGAACAGCCAGTAGGCTATACGGACCATTGCCTCCAGGCGTGTTTGGCTACGACCAAGAGGTAGAAAAATACGGCTACAAGTACAACCCAGAGCTAGCTAAGCAACTATTAGCTCAAGCAGGATACCCCAACGGTCAGGGGCTAAGGGAGTTAGAGTTAATTATAAGCACGGAGGAGAGGCCAGAGAGAGGAGAGGTAGCAACATTAATTCAAAGTAACCTAAAGGCAATAGGAATAAACGTGAAAATTGTGGATTTAGACTGGTCAACATTCCTCGATAGATTTTACAACCATGATTTCGATATGTACATGGTTGACTGGTTCCCTGACTATGTGGACCCTGACGATTGGATCACTCCTCTCTTTAGCTCTGAGGGGATGGGTATTGATGGATACAAGAACCCCCTGGTTGACCAACTAGCTTTACAGGCAAGACAGATAACTGACCCTGCTCAGAGGCTTGAGCTATACAAGCAACTGCAGAAAACAATCGTTGAGGATGCCCCTTGGGCTTTCCTGTATGTTCCGAAGCTATATGTCTTCATGAACAAGAACGTTGAAGGCTTTGTGTTGTACCCGGCTTACTACATTGACTTCAGTCCTGTATACAAGACTGGCTAAAGTGAAGGTTACATGGAGAGAGGTCTAATTACAACTCTTTTTTTCAGGTTAATACAATCCTTCATCGCGATTCTAGGAGTAATAATAATTATATTTGTTCTGTCAAGAGTACTTCCCGGAAATCCCGCGCTAGCAATTCTGGGTCCTAAAGCCACCCCAGAAAATATACAGAAAGTAATGAGTGAGTGGGGGCTGGATAAGCCTCTCGCGGAGCAATTCATTATTTATTTATCAAAATTGTTTCACGGCGAGCTTGGCGAAGCGTATGTGATGGGGTACAGTGTGAATCGATTAATAAGTGAGAGGCTACCAGCTTCCTTCGAGCTAGTCATATTCGCCTTTATTTTAGCAACACTGATAGGATTACCGTTGGGCATAATAACGTCAAGAAGACCTGATTCAAAAACAGACCTGACCCTCTCATCCTTAGCTATTTTCGGTCTGTCTTTCCCAACAATGCTTGTAGGGATACTGCTTTTGCTGTTGTTCGGTTTGTATTTGGGATTCCCAATAGGCGGGAGAGTGGATCCCCGGTATAGCATCAATACATATACCGGATTTATGCTAATTGATACATTGCTTAACGGTAACATTAATGCGTTTCTAGATTCGCTGAAAAGATTGCTACCGCCCGCGCTGGCGCTAGCTATTCCATTGTCAGGGTTATTACTTAGACTAACAAGAAACAGTATATTGGAGGTAAGTAGCCTCGATTTCGTCAAAACGGCTAAGATGAAGAGACTGCCTGAAAGAGTTGTTTTGTACAGGCATGTGCTGAGGAATGCTATGATACCAATAATAACGGTTATGGGCCTTTACTTTGCGGTTGTTGTTACGGGAGATATAATTGTAGAGACGATTTTCGCTTGGCCCGGCTTAGGGAGGCTAATCTACGAGGCCGTGATGCTTAGAGATTATATGGTTATTCAAGGCACAGTTCTCGTTATCTCAGTGATATACATATTCGTGAACCTAGTAGTCGATTTGGTGTATCTATATCTAGACCCTAGAATAAGAGGTTGATAGCTAATGCTTAGAGTGGATAAAATCAGCAATTTCCTAGCAATAAGGAGGATAAAGTACGGATTATTATTATTATCAGCGTTAGCCTTAATTAGCTTACTAGTGTTGTTGTTCTCGCCATTTGATCCGACCGAGACATCATATTACTCTTTAGCTAAGCCTCTTAGTACCAGTAGTAGAGGATGGCCCTTTATACTTGGAACTGATAGCTTGGGTAGAGACCTGCTTACAAGACTTTCATATGCGTTTTATCTCGACGTTGGTGTGGGTCTAGTAATAATTGCTATATCTGGTTTGATTGGTTTATCTCTCGGGCTTATCTCAGGATTTATTGGAGGCATACTAGATAGCGTCCTAATGAGAATAATGGATATATTAATTAGCATACCCGGCTTTATACTGGCTATCGCAATAGCCGCTGCACTTGGGAGTAGCCTTTGGAACGCGATTATCGCGGTAGCGATAGTATCAATACCTATATATGCTAGGCTTGTGCGAGGCATGGTTTTATCAGTAAAGGAGAACCTATTTGTTACAGCCGCTTATGAGGCAGGAGTCTCATCATTTAGGATAATGATAAAACACATTTTGCCTCACGTAATGCCTATATTCATCACTCAGGCATCCATGGAGCTAAGCAACGCTATTCTCTACGTAGCTGGATTAAGCTTTATTGGTCTTGGAGCACAGGAGCCCACACCTGAGTGGGGATTAATGATGAGTGTAGGGAGAAAATACATCAGAGAGGCATGGTGGTACCCCGTTTTTCCAGGCATACATATGTTCCTGACTATTCTTGCCTTTAATCTCATTGGTGATGGAATAAGAGATTATCTTGACCCAAAAAGAAAGCTGAGGAGCTGATTAGCCATGATTCCTCTGGATATAAGGAATCTTAATGTAGATTTCAGGACGCTTAGGGGATGGGTTAGGGTCGTTGATAACGTTAACCTGAAAATAAACACTAATGACGAGATTCTAGGCTTGGTAGGAGAGTCTGGATGCGGAAAATCAACTTTGGGTTTAGCTGTATCTGGTTTGCTACCACCCAACTCAAGAGTCACAGGCGAAGTTCTTGTTAAAGGCCAAGATGTTGTTCAGAACCCTTACTCAAGGAAAATCGCGGTTATCTTCCAGGATGCACTTGCTGCTTTGAACCCAGTACTAACTATTGGGGAACAAATAGCTGAGATTTATATTTATCACAAAAATATGCAGAAAAAAGATGCTTTGGAAATTACGAAGAAGGTGCTCGTAGAAGTAGGATTACCTGACAACACCGTTGATAAGTATCCACATCAACTAAGCGGTGGCCAGAGACAGAGAGTTCTGATAGCTATGGCTTTAGCTATGGAGCCAGACCTGATCATAGCCGATGAGCCAACGACGGCTCTTGACGTCACTGTTCAGGCAAAGGTTCTGCAAACTCTAATGAGCGTTGTGAAGAGCAGGAAGATACCAATGATATACATAACGCATGATTTAGCTTTAGCTAGCCAGGTTGCTGATAGAATAGCTGTTATGTATGCCGGGCAGATAATAGAGATTGCAGATAAGAATGAGTTGTTCGAGAATCCAAGGCATCCGTACACAAAGGCTTTGCTTAACTCCGTGCCGAGAGTGGATAGGGATATCGAGGAGCTATTTGTTATTGAGGGAGAACCACCAGTGCCGGGGAACTTCCCTACTGGTTGCAGGTTTCATCCCAGATGCCCCTTCATGATGGATAAATGTAAACAAATTGAGCCAGGTTTAGTGATTTTCAATAAAGCGGTGGTTAGGTGTTTCTTGTATGAGTAGCAACGATGTTCTTGTGAGAACAATAAATCTTAAGAAGTACTACGCGATAAAAAGCAAGTTGCTTAGAAAGACCATAGGTGTAGTCAAGGCCGTAGATGGTGTGAGCCTAGAAATAAGGATGGGTGAAACCCTAGGCATAGTTGGAGAAAGCGGGTCAGGAAAAACTACTTTGGGGATGGTCCTAGGGAAACTAATACAACCAACCGATGGAAAATACTTATTTAACGGTATGGATATAACGATGGAGATGCCAAGCTCCTTGAAAGGAAAAATTAGAGTTGTCTTCCAAGACCCCTACTCTTCGCTTAACCCTAGATTAAAGATAAAGGACAGCTTGATAGAGCCTCTGCTAGCACTTGGATACGAAGAAGATAAAGCAATAAATAAAGCTGTTGAATACTTAGAGCTGGTAGGACTAAAAAAAGAGCATCTAAACTTTTATCCACACATGCTCAGCGGTGGGCAAAAACAAAGGGTATTGATAGCTAGAGCATTGGTCACAGACCCACTCTTAGTAATACTTGATGAGCCAACATCAATGCTTGATGTCTCGACACAAGCTCAGGTGTTAATGTTGCTTAAGCGCATCAAGATGGAAAAACAAATCACATACGTATTTATAACGCACAATTTGGCCGTGGCTAGATACATATCTGATACCATTGCTGTCATGTTCGCTGGTCAAATAGTAGAAATAGGCAATAAGAAAGAGCTTTTTGAAAATCCTCTCCATCCATACACCAAGAGCTTGATTAGCGCTTACCCGCCGCCTGACCCAACCGTGAAGTGGACCCCAGCTATACCGAATGAACTCACAGTTAAATATTTTGATGATAAATGCAGATACATAGATAGATGTCCGTTGAAAACGCCTAAATGTGAAAAAGGAAAGCCGGAGCTAATCGATGTTAATGATAAACATAAAGTTAGATGCGTGCTGTATACGTAGAGAGGGGAAAAAATGAAAGTGGTAGTTGGCGAAGTAAAGGCCCAAAAAGGCGTAATAAGAACAAAGATTGCATGCATGAATAAAGAATGGAGAATAGAGTTTACAGGGGACTTCATGGTTTACCCTGAGGAAATTGTTTTCCAGTTGGAAGAAGAGCTGGGTGGTAGCCCCATGACCCTTGATTACTATATTTTAAAAATACAAACAATATTATCGAAAGCAGAGCTCTTTGGGTGCACAGTAGACGATTTTGTATCCTCTTTCCAAAAAGCCTTCAGTGAGGCATCAAGAGTATGCTTAGAGTACTGATAGCAGAGCATCCGGAAAATCCCGAGTACAGCTTGGCCCTGGAAGAAGCTCTTTACCACTCAGTAGCCAGGCTCGGTAGCCCCCCTATACTAAGGATATGGCGTCATCGTAACGCCATTATACTAGGCTATTTCCAGAGAGCAGAGGAGGAGGTCGACCTTGACAAAGCACAACAACTAAACGTTAGAGTTGTAAGAAGACTGACTGGTGGGGGAGCAGTATACCATGATTATGGTTGCCTACTTTGGTCAATAATAACTAGGGGGCCAGTGGATGGAGGGATCAACTACGTTTATGGATATCTGCTTCGCGGATTCATAAATTTTCTTAGAAACTATGCAGATGTAAGGGTAGAGAACGTCAATGACATAGTGATTTATAACAGAAAGGTCTCGGGAACAGCAGCGACTTTCAATAGAAAAGGAGCGTATTTATTACACGGCACTTTGTTGCTAAAAACAAATCTTCAATTAATGTCGCAATTACTAAGAGTTCCGAAGATTAAACTTCAGGATAAGGGAGTAACAGATGTCAAGTACAGAGTTGCTAACCTCTACGAGCTCCTTGGCCGAGAAATAGAGCTTCAAGTGCTAATAGAAAAACTTATAGAAGCATACTCAAAGCTTTTGGGAGAGAAGCCAGTTATAGACCTACCAAGCGAGAAAGAATATGTGTTAGCGGATTATCTATACGAAACCAAGTACAGCAAGAGAGAATGGAACTATGAAAGAAAACGGTTCGATGTGAGGATAGAGGATGCCCTCTGAATTTTTCGCTATCGTGAGGTACACATATCTCTTAGAAAGCATGATTGGCACAGCTTCTTTCTACAGTATGTCTTGGAGTGAATGTACAATATAGTCTGTAGCCAACCACTAAGACCTCTGAATTCCCTTATGGATTGGCCTACAATGCATTTGTCATATAGCACGCAGCCATAGCATTTCCTACTTAAATGAGTTAGGCATAAATTCTTGTTGGGGAGGACGTAGTGCTCAATAAGACCGAGTTTCTTAACCATTTTTTGATAGTTTCTGTCCGGCGGAGTATAGTATTTTCCGACCCTAGATGAGAATAATAGATAAGCAATAATTATTTTAGGCCCAATGTTCTTTGTCTTTAGCAGAAGAGGAGCATCAACAACCTTTCTCTCGATCTTCTTAAATGCCAGGTAAGCGTTGGTGAGGTCTTTTAGTTGATAGCTTCTAAACCTGAGGTATGCTTTTTCAAAGCAGTTAAGGCTTAATCCACAGTCACATAAGTAGTTAATCCATCGAGAAACATTTTTGTGGAAATCCGTGTTTCTTGATAAAAAAGATGATAAAAACATTATGTCTTTGTCCACCGTATTGATGGATAATCCAACATCAGCGTAGTAGTTGATTAGCTCATCAATTAATCTTCTATTCTTCTTGGTTAGTTTTCTCGATTCATTCTCGATGTCTATCCATAATCCTGTTATCTCTCTGGCTTGATTGAGTGTTAACCCACTGAATAATATATTATTTTTACTTACTACAATTACTGCGTTTTTTAGTTTCCCATGAATAACGATGTACTTATTGTTTATCTTTTTTATCAACGAGTAATTAAAAGAGGGGTAAATCGTTTTGTCGAGATTAAATTTTTTATCATTCACTATTTCTATGAAGCCAGTTTTGGTCATATATATTTCTCCGGTATATTATCGGGCTCGAAGAACACTTTAGGGAATAATTTGTGTTTTCTTAATAATTCTTTAACATGTGGATACAAAAACACGTATTCTTCCTCATACTCTTCCTCATATTTCTTGTTTATATCTCTCAGCCTTTCCTTAAGGTTAAGGCAATCCTTTTCTTCGCTAAAGCTCATCATAACAGCTGGGTGAGCGCTTACTTCATACTTAGATAAATATTCAAGTGCTTTTAACTGAAGCTCAAATCCCCACGGGTATGCTCCTGTTAGTAACGAGAAATCCTGTGCAGTGCATCCCTTAATAGATACTCTCACATGCAAATTATCCAGTCCCACTAGTTTTTTAGCGTTTTCTTCACTGTAGCCAATAAGAATACCGTTTGTTTCAAGAATGAATAGTATTTCGGGGGCTTTAATGCCAACCTGCTTGATTACTTCCAAGGTATGGTCAAGTGAAAGTGTAGGCTCCCCACCGCTTATCCTTACATACCTGTAACCATTTTTTCTTGCAATCTCAACTAGTCTTGTTGAAACCTCATCAGGATTTTTCCATTCTCCTACATGCACAGCGTTATCTCTTACTCTCCAACTCCAGCAGAACTTGCATCTGAGGTTACAGCCTACGCAATCAGCTGTTGCTATTCCTCCGTACCATCTTCCTCCCCTGAACCTGTAGTATTTTCTTTCCTGGTTGGGGCCTTGGCCCCTCGTAACAACCTTGGATACGGCTTCCCCAAGTTTTATTGGGTCATAGTAGCTTAGGGACATATCTAATCATTTGTTCAGTGGTTCTTCACTAATCTTTGTGTTTTGACAGGTAATAATCACTTAGTCCACCGTGAGCTAAGCTTAGAAGATATTCTCTCGTTATTCTTGTTCTTGATAAAACCCAGGGCAAAAGTATATCTAAAATGTTGTAATCTGGGTAGTGAATAATGCCTCCTGAAACCCCGATTATAGGCTTGCCCTCGAGATAAGCCACCATCGTCATAGTGCTAGGCTTGACTGGGATACCGTAAGCGACCACTTCATCGGCAATTGAAGCTATTACCTTGGGTGTATAATCGTTGGGGTCAACGCTCATCCCTCCAGTAATCACCACGGCATCGTTTTTCATAAGTAAGTTCAAGATCGCTTTTCTAATCATCTCTGGGTCATCAGGAACAATAATTTTCTCCGTTAACTCAAAGCCGTATACCTGTGCTTTTTTCTTGAGAATTTCTTCTGAAAGGTCCTTCTTTCTACCCTCGTATAGCTCGGTACCTGTGGCTACAAGGCCTATCCGGGTTGTAACAATTTCTCTGACCTCTATCAATGGCCCCTCAATGCTTGCTAGAGAGAGAAAATGATTCATAACGTCAACGGGGATGGAGAAGGGTATAAGGTCCACGATTCCGACTTTCTCATCTTTATCAACGAGTGTTCCGGTTCTCCTTGTTATTACGACGAAGACTCCGTACTTATTTATATCGTATAATAGCTTTGTGTTTACTAATAGCAAACCCCTAGCGACTGATTTCATGACGGCTTTGCCTTCATCAGCGTTTGATGCAGTGATGTTTCTGCCACTGAGAGATTGGGCTAACCTAAGCACAGCTTCATCTTCGTGAACCTCGTTTATCGTTTCCTCACCTTCATCATATACGTACACGTAGTAATGGCCATTATCCTTCAGTATCTCAATGTCCTCGGGTGTTAGCCTCTTCCCTTTTTTAATGATAGCTCCCTTAAAGCTTGGGGTGGAGGCCGTGGTATCATAAGCGATTATCTTACCGACAGCGTCATCAGTCCTAACTACTCTTATCTTCATTTTAATCCCTCTATTCCTTTAGTAGAACTCTGGCAGCTGTAACCAGCGGGTGCCAAACGGGAGCCACGGCAGGCATGTAGCCAAGGTCGGCGAAGAACAGCTCTTCAATGCTCATTGATTTATCTATAGCTATGGATAAGGCATCTAGATAACCGGCCACAGCTTCCGTATAGCCAGCCACTTGTGCTCCAATTATAACATCATCGCTATTCCTGACTACTAGCTTTACGTATACTTCGCTTCCACCAGGGTAGTAGTGGGCTTTTGAGTGATGCTTTATTAGCTTTGCCTTGACACTTATCCCCTTGCTTGTGGCTTCCTTTTCCGTTAAGCCAGTACGACCAATATATAGTTCGTTAAACTTAGTTATGGAGGTTCCAATTATCCCCGGGAAAACCATGGTATTGCCTAAAGCAGCGTTATTGCCTGCCACGTATCCCTCCTTGTTCGCTGCCGGAGCGAGGGGAACCCAAGTTTTCTCTCCAGTGATTTTGTTTGTTTTCTCAGCTACATCTCCAGCAGCATATATGTTAGTAATTAACGTCTCCATGTGCTTGTTTACTACAATGGCGTCGCTTACTCCGAGGGGGATCCCAGCTTTTTTTGCTAAATCATTGTTAGGAGTCACGCCTAGAGCAAGAATAACCATGTCTCCCACGTACTCGTTTTTATCGGTAGCCACAACTAGTTTATCGTCTTTCCTGTTGATTTCAACTAATGATTCCTCCAGGTGAAGCTCAGCCCCCTCTCTCTTTACCTCTTCAGTCAGCAATAACGCGATTTCCTTGTCGAGCACCTTTTCCATCAGTAATGAAAGCTTCTCTATTACTAAGACTTTTTTACCTAATCTTAGCAGGTTCTCCGTTATCTCTATTCCTATATAGCTTCCTCCAACCACAATGATTCTATGGGCTCTGTTTATCTTCTCTCTAAGCTTCTCCGTAAATGCAGGGTGCCTGATGGTCTCCACTCCTTCCAGCTCAACGCCATTTATTATTGGCTTTATTGGCTTGGCGCCCGTAGCTATAATGAGCTTGTCGAACACGATTTTATCCACACGGCCATTTCTACTTATGGTAACAGCTTGTTTATCTATATCTATCTCCTCTACCTTCGTGTTTGTAAGAACGCGTATGCCTCTTTCCTTTTCGAACTTCTCGGGGCTATAGACAAACAGTTTGTCAATTGGGGATAACCCGCCTATGGCGTATGGAATACCACATGGAGCATGAGTAATGATGTTTGTCTCCTCTAAAAGATAGACCTCGCTGTTAGGCATTGTTTTCTTCGCTCTTGAAGCAGCACTAGACCCAGCAGCCCCTCCACCAATAATCACTACTTTCATAGTAGCATCCCAAAATTGTTTGCTAGCTTAAATAATAAAATATTTGCATATAGATAAGTTAATTTCTAACCCGCAACAATATAATAACAGGTGCGCGTAATGGAGCATAAGAGACAAATAGATAATAAAAAACTAGTAGATATGCTTAAAAAGGCATACGCCGATGAATGGATTGCCGGCTACTACTACTTGTATATAGGGTACTTCGTTAAAGGGCCCTTCAGCGAAGACATAGAAGAGCTGTTCAATGAAGTAGCGAAGGAAGAGCTAGAGGAACACACCAAGATGTTGGCAGATAGGTTACAACAGCTAGGCGAGGATCCCCCATCAGATTTCAAGTCTCTATGGGACTTATCTCCATGCAAGTTCTCCGAAATCCCATCAGACCCATACAACACTCAAGGTCTGCTGAAAGCGGGTGTGCTAGCTGAGGAGTGCGCTATAAAGGCTTACAAGGAGCTTTATGATTATGTTCATGGAGTGGACCCGGTAACCGAGGAGATTGCTAGGCACCTGCTTGCTGATGAAACGGAGCATAGAACCAAGTTCGAGAACATGATGGTTAAACAGAGCTGAAATAAGAAAAAGATGAAGAGCCTAGTAAGGACTGATTAATGATGAGACCAGGCTAACTGAAAAAAAATTACAATTTTTTAAAGGCGAACCACCAGTCGTATCCTTCAAGCTCGCCCTTCTTTATTTTCTCAAGTCTACTGAATGCCTCCTCGGCTGTTGCTGCTGGCGGTATTATTACCTTGTCTCCTATCAACTCGTTGTTCGGCCAGTTAGCGGGCACGGCTACCTTGTATTCATCACTTATTTGAAGCGCTTTCAGTGCTCTCAGAATTTCATCCATGTTCCTGCCTATTTCCTGTGGGTAATAGATTATCAGCCTAACCACGCCGTTGGGGTCAATGATGAATACTGCTCTAACAGTGTTTGTTCCTTTGCCAGGATGTATTAGTCCAAGAGTCTTTGAGACCTCCCCTGTATCATCAGCTATTATTGGGAACTCTATATTAACGCCTAGCTTCTCCTTTATCCACTCTACCCACTTTATGTGAGAGAATACCTGGTCAATGCTAAGGCCAATAAGCTCTGCGTTTAACTCTCTGAATTTATCGTATCTCTTCTGGAAAGCTACAAACTCAGTTGTACATACTGGCGTGAAGTCAGCTGGATGTGCGAACAGAACCCACCATTTACCCTTGAAGTGGTCGGGTAGTTTTATTACTCCATGCGTTGTTTTTACCGTTATCTCGGGGAATTTTTCTCCGAGTAGTATCAATTTTCTCACCAAAAACATATAATATTCCACGAATATATAAATTTATGTATGGTGATTCGCGAATTGATTGACGAAATCGATAAAATGATACTGAACAAGTTGATAGTGGATGCAAGAGCTAGCTGGACAACGCTTGCAAAGGAGCTGGGAGTAAATGAATCAACAATTAGATACAGGGTAAGAAAGCTCGAGGACTCCGGGGTAATAGTTGGGTACAAGGCTAAAATTAATTACGTCAAGGCAGGTCTGACTTCGAGCTTAACGGGCATAGACGTGGAGCCGGAGCATTTATGGCGTGTTATAAATGAGCTGAGACAAAAAGACGAAGTAGTCCAGCTATACCTAACAACTGGCGACCACGTTATAATCGCGGAGATAATCGCTGAGAACAAGGAATTACTAGAGAAAATACATAATTATATATCCAGCCTTCCCGGAGTCAAAAGGGTTTGCCCATCCATTGTTACGGATATCTATAAGTAAGCTAAAGCTATAAGTTATTTATTAGAGCCGCTATGAACACAAAATTAATTACTCACCTTCACGTTGTAACAGAGAATTGATTTTAACCTGAAAGGAGAATCACTATGAGAAACAATAAAAAAGATTTTTATACTTTAATTATTCTTTTCGGCGTAGTCTCTCTTCTAGCCGATATTGTTTACGAGGGGGCTAGATCGATATCCGGTGATTACATTAATTATTTGAAGGGCCCAGCTATAGCCGCTGGATTAATAGGGGCAGGAGAGCTTTTGGGGTATGGCTTTAGGTTTGTTAGCGGTGTTTTTTCACTTAAGTTTAGAAGCGAGAAATTCCTGTGGGCTATTGTATTTGTTGGATACGCTATACAGGCTGTATTTATTCCTCTACTAGCATTTACTGGTAGCTGGGGAATAGCTGTTATACTTTATCTTTTAGAGAGAGTGGGAAAAGGCCTTAGAACACCTGCTAGGGATGCCTTGCTAGCAGAGGTAAGTAAAAGTGTTGGGAGGGGGCTTGGCTTTGGGATTCACGAGGTTCTCGACCAGCTCGGGGCAATAACGGGACCATTACTAGTAGGGCTAACTTATAGCTATGGTGGATATAGGCCAGCTTTCTTAATACTCGCTGTTCCGGGAGCATTGAACCTGCTTACCCTGTTTTACCTAATGAAGAAATACTATCTGCTCAAGCCAGCTATTGTTGAGGATACACAAAAGTATGGTGGCAGTGCTTCAGATATAACCATATCTGATAGAAACGCATTGTTGTACTTCTTGTTTGTAGCTTTATTATCTATAGGGTTTATTCACTGGTCAATTATATCGTATTATATGAGCTATGAGCTTGGGAAAAACGCCTCGGAAATAGCTTATTTGTATAGCATAGCGATGCTCGCGGATGCACTTATAGCTATACCTATAGGGGTTTTATTCGATAAAATGGGGCTGAAAACTCTGCTAATAGTTCCGTCTCTCGCGTTGTTTCTGCCCGTTTTCCTGGTGCTCGCTATATCTACCTTGTTCCGTGTTTTATCAGCTATTCTCTTTGGGCTCGTGATGTCAGCTTTTGAAACTATACTTAGGTCTGCTATACCATTGTTTGTTGTGAAAGAAAAGCTCGCTTACGTCTACGGTGTTTTCGGTCTAATCCAGGGGACTTCGTGGTTTGCCGGTAGCATGATAATATCCTATTTGTACCAGACCTTCGGGAAAATTACGGCTTTTATCTACTTACCTATACCAGCTATAATGATTTCTCTTGTATTACTGTTGGCTATAACCAAGAAAAAGTAAGCCTAATTCGCTTCTTTAACATTATTTATTAGTAAGAAACTTGACCGACGTGTCACTTTTGAAGCCCAAATTAATAGGTGATGTATGGATTACGTCGTGGCTTCACAAGATTTTATCAGAAAGGAAGGGCTGCTTCACATCCACGCTCGACATAGGTTTGTCCTGGGAGGAAGTCTGCGTTGAGGAAGGCAGGCTTTACACAAAAAGATTATCGTCCCCAGTATTAATAGATGAGGTTAAGCCATCCAGAGATGACAGAGTAGTCGTTATTGATAAGCAGCTCGGCGTGCTTGAAGCCATTATTAGTAGTGACAAAGGATTCTACAAGTTGAAAGCTACGGGAATAGATAAAGCACCCACGATAGAAATTAATGGTATCCACATGCACAGAATTGTTGATATTGATCCATGGACAGACTCGCTGTATAAAGTATTTGATGCCAGGGTCAAGGAAGGAGATATTGTGCTTGATACATGCATGGGTCTTGGATATACATCAATAATATCTCTTATTCGAGGCGCTCAACGTGTTTTCACGTACGAGGTAGACGAAAACGTAATAGAAATAGCAGGAATGAATCCTTGGAGCAGAATGCTCATGGATGAAAGAATAGTCATTAATCATGCAGACGTAGTTGATGAGATAAGAGACCTTCCAGCAAACTATTTCGACAAGATTATTCATGACCCCCCAAGGCTAACAAAAGATTATGGGGATTTATACTCAATTGATTTCTACGTGCAGCTTAACCGGGTTCTCAAGCCAGGCGGAGTTCTATATCACTATACTGGGCAGCCAGGAATCCACGGTAGAGCAAATATTGTTGGTAATATAGGTAGTAGACTGAAGAAAGCTGGTTTTAGAGTGCTGAAGTTCAGCGAGAAGAGCCTAGGTTTCATTGCGGTTAAAGAGCCTTAGGTTTATCCTATAAAGCACTTATGTGTGCTGGGATTTTAGCTCTTCCTCTTCTATTATGGCTACTAACTTGATGTTCTCAATTTCGCTCTGGTCAGGCTGACTAACAGATAGCCATGCATCAATAATTTCTCTGGCTAGATAGGGTGTCACCAGCCTGCCGCTGAGGGCAAGTACGTTCGCGTCGTTCCATAGCCTAGCCCCTCTTGCTGTTTCAGCGTCATTGCATAGCGCTGCTCTTACTCCCCGTATCTTGTTTGCAACAATACTTACACCTGTGCCGGTATAGCAAATAACTATTCCCCAATCAACCTGTTTCTTAGCAACAGCTCTAGCAACGTCTCTTGCCACTATTGGCCATGGCTCAAGTTTTCTCGATGAGGCAGCGCCGTACTTTATCACCTCGTATCCTTTTTCGCTAAGGTACTTAACAATAAACTCAACGGCGGGATAAACATCATCTGACCCTACGGCGACCTTAACCATGCTCACACCTATTTTATTATGTTTAGCATTGTTAGTCATAAATAATTTAATCCGACAAGCCCCAAGAGATAATCGTTAGTGATGATTACATGGATGCTGGGCTATTAGCAATAGGCTTAGCGCTATCAGCGATGATTGCTTGGTCCATAGGTGCTAACGACCTGGCTAACTCAGCCAGCATAGCTGTAGGTTCAGGCGCGCTCTAAGCTACAGAAAGACGTTAGTAGTATTCCTTGTTGGATTATTCATGGGCGCTTTTCTCCAGGGCTTCATGGTTATGAGGACCCTTGGTAAAGGAGTTATCCAGAACGTTACTATCGAGAAAGCAGTAGCTTCCTTGCTGGCCGCTTTTGTGTGGATAATAGTAGCTTCCTACCTTGGTGCTCCCATATCTACTTCCCAGAGCATTCCAGGAGCAATTATAGGCGTGGGTATAACTGACTGGATCCTCACAAAAGAGTTACTGGTGAACTTAAGCGTAGTTTACAAAATAATACTGAGCTGGGTTGTATCACCATTGGTTGCTATTGCCTTATCTTTTGTTCTGCACGTATTGCTAACGCATAGGAGAATAGCTTCAAGGCTGAAGAGTAGAAGGGTATTATTGTTCCTAATTTCTTTTGTTACTTTTATGTCTGCTTATTCGTTTGGAGCTAACGACGTCGCTAACGCCACGGGCGTATACGTAACAATTGCCGGAAGCGCCGTCGGGACCCCTGACATGGAAACTATGAGATTGTTATCTCTTTATGCTTCTTTCTTTATATTCCTGGGTGGATACATCTTTGGTGGGAGAGTCCTGAGGACAATGGCTTACAAGATAACAAAGCTTGATTTACAGACAGGGCTGGCCTCGGGACTAGCAAACTTCCTGGTCGTGTGGATTTTCACAACTATCCCATATGTTCTTTTTGGCTATGGGTTACCCATATCCACTACTTACGCTTGCGCTGGCTCAATAATTGGCGCTGGCATGGCGAGGAGCAGGAGCCTTAAAGGAGTGAGCGCCAGAACAGTTCTTTTCATCACGTTGGCTTGGGTTATTACGTTGCCGGTCACGATAACATTAAGTATTACCTTTTACTTATTGATTAGGTCAGTAGTAGGTGTTTAGAATGGGCTTCTGGGAGTGGCTTGCCTCGCGTAGGGAGAAGGAGGTACTCAAGCTATACGACCAGCACATAGATGAGATAACCAAGGTAACCAATTCAGTTTATAACCTGCTAACGGCCTTTCGTGAAGGAGATATATCCTTAATGGAGAATGAATGGAGAATCATATTTGAAGCGGAGAGAAAAGCTGATGATATAAAGAGGAGAATAATAAGAGAGCTGTCCGAGGAGTTTGTTCACTCTATTGACCGCGAAGAGCTAATAAGATTGATACTAGCCACGGATGATATAGCTACGTTCGCCAAGGAGGCCAGCAGAATGGCTTTGCTATACAATGGTAAACCACCACTTGATGTAGCCCAGGTACTCCCTGGATATAATAACCAGGATAAATGAGTCTGTAATGCTAATAAGAGAGGCTGTCAGCTACTTGAGCATTGATAAGAAAAAGACGCTTGAGATAAGCGATAAAATCGAGAGACTGGAAGAAGAGGTCGATGACCTAAGGCACAAGGGCTTATCAATAATTCTCGCACGATGCAACGAAACAGGCATCCCCAATTGCTTGCTACTAAAAGACATACTTGAGTACCTTGAGAACTCAGCCGACAAAACCGAGGACGTGGCTGATGAGCTTAGAAGCATAGCGGTTTTCACATCATGAGTCTTTTCTATGACGGAGTAAGCTTGAACACCGTTATAACCACTCAGTTTTTATTAGTAGGCTTTAAACAAATAATTATTGAGGATACAGAGGAGACATAAATGAGGTCCACGGAGATAAGGGAATACAAAAGCCCCGATGAGCTCCTGGTTGCTTTGGACGAGGATATCAACGAGCTGCGGAAGCTCCTCGCAGAGAACCTCAGAAAACTGGAGGATATGAGGAGAAGAGTTGATCAGCAGAAACTAATTAAGCAAACGTTACAGAAGATTTTCCCACAGTACAAGGCTACTGAGCCTAGAAATGCCATAGAGCTGAGGGAGGCCCAGCTAGTCATCGGACCTACAATTGAGCAGGAAATCGAGGCTCTAGAGGGGGTTCTAGATTTAATGAACCGTAAACTAAACATATTGCTATCAATAAGGAAGGAGCTGGAGGTTCTATCTCAGTATAAGTCTTCGTTAAGAATCGTGGTATACTATTTTGACGGGATACCTAGAAGAATACACATATCTTATTGAGCATGAAGATTTCGTGAAACAATATATCGCTTTTCAATGAGCATTAGGCATTAATGCACTTCATCTTACTTTGTTGATTCTTTAGAAAGGAGCTTCTTTTCTAGCCATTCTTCTTCTTATGACCTCCCTGAGCCTCATCAGGCCGTAAATAGAAGCAACTATAGCTACAGCTACACCGACGTAGGGAAGCGTGAACTTGATAGCCCTAATTACAAGCGTCGTTACTGTCGGCTTTAACTGGATTGTAAGCGATGATGAGCTCTCAAGTGTGTAGGTAATGGTTGTCGGGTTATACCCCTTCAAACTGGCCTCAATAGTGTAGTCGCCATAAGGCAAGCTTGTTTCTACATAGCCGTCCTGGTTTGTAGTTAGGATAGTCACGAGCCTTCTCCCATCAATACTTATAAACTTTATCTCGGCTCCCTGCACTGGCCTGTTCTTCTCCATGACGAGTATACCTAGTTTATATGTTTTCCTTGTCATGTTAACGACTAGCTCGGTATCCCTGGTTAGCATCAAAGATATGTTCTGGGATGGGTTGTACACCTTTGCGTACTGCTCAGTTGGTTGGGCACGAATTATGTATTTACCATAAGGCAATGTTAACGTAGTGTTGGTGCTAAATGGACTGGAAACGGGCTTGTCATTGACATATACAACGAAGCTTCCTCGCAGTGCACCAAAAGTTATGTCACTAATAATTATGTTTAAGAGATATGTTCGCCGGGGTATTATCAACGTTGTTGATTGGTCTCTATCATGTTTTATTGTTGTTGATATTTCCTTGTATATCCCTTGTGTCTCGTCAGTTGGGTTGATGTTAATAGTGTATTGCCCGTAGGGCAAGGAGACCAGCAGTGATGGATTTAGAGGAGTTATTATTGTCTCGATGTAGCTTCCAGCTTCATCTGTGATTCGCACTTTAACCGGACCTAGGAGTTTTTGCTCCTCACTATCAATCATTGTTGCTTGTAGCATGTAGGTTCTTCTCTGAAGCGTATAGCTTTGCTCTGTGTCCTGTGTTATATAAAGTGGTGCCTCGAGAATCTCGTAGACATTTTCGTAACCAGTCGAGGGCTTGATGGTTAACGTGTGGTTTCCATAGTAAACCCTTAGTTCAATTTCATTTATCGTGTTGTTTGAAACTAACAGCTCATCATCGATTAAAATATCTATTGGGGCTATGAGTACCATGGATTTATCATCCGCAAGTCGCAATTTAAGTGTGTATGACTTGTACTCGGGCTTCAGCACAACTACGTGGTCCTGGTAATCGCTGAAACTAAGAGTTGTCGAGAGAGGAATTATGTACGGCTTGCTGGACTCAATGTAAATAGTGTAGGTTACGTTTGGGATAATGTTAGGTATAATCACTGTTCCGTTTATATTCGGCTTTATCTTCGTCTCGCCCCATGGATGCCGGAAATAAACTGTTAAGCTGTCCATATCCTCGGGGTTAACCTTTATGAACAGTGTTAAAGAGCCAGTCATGTATTGGTTAGGGTCAAAAAGCTGGTCACCAATGTGCAAATTCAGGTTCCTGTAAACAATAATTTGGTTGTTACTAGCAAGTATAAAAAAGCTACTTAAATCATCGCTTATATCCGAATCGAACTGGTCAGGCAATCTGTAGTTAAGAGTCAGGTCTTTTCTCAATACAGGTATGACCAATTCTTCGCTTAGCTCGAGTATCTGTGTTCCCTCGGGCGTTTCAGCAGCCAAGATGTACTTGTTGGCTGCCAGTACTAGTTTCGAGCTGATAAGGGTTGAGCCGGCTCTGTATATGTCAAGTATCCTGTAGCCTTCATCAATGCTTGTTGGTATCCTGTATATCCTGATTCTCGCGTCCGAGAGGACGGCGTATAAGTAACTGCCTGTCGGAGTAGTAAAGGTATTTACTAAAAATGCCTGCTTTCCTACGTAATCCTTGTTGTAATAGTAAGCTTGCAGTTTCCCATCCCTTTCTTTTACTCTCCACAAAATCAGGCTTTGTGTATCAACATCATAATAAGTTAATGCGTGTTCTCCTGTTTGCCTTAAGTAGATTAAACTTAGTCCCTTACTGAAGAATGAAACACTTAAATCAAAGGGAAAAGCAGGGTTTGTTGTATTAGCTATTTTTCCCCTGCTGATAAGCTTGTTAGGCGCCTGCGTCACATCATATACATCCAGTGAACACAACAGGTAGGGAGGAGTCTTCGTTTCAGCTGGCACCGCGAGGGGCGGGTAGTATAGAGTTATAGTTTGTGAAGCAAAGCTTTGATACGAAGGTATATTAGAGGTGTTTATAACAATGGTGTAGTTTCTGTATATTATATCCCAAGCAGTGATTTCAGCTATCATGCCTCTCTCGACGAATATCGTTGCTATACCGCTCTGATCGGCGTTAACGCTGTATCTATAAGACTTTGCCTGGTTATACGCATATACATCAATTAAGGCGCCGGAGGCAGGCTTCGTCTGGTTTCCTTGGTAATCGTAGTATGTGACGTTTACATCTATTCTGATGAGGTTTGGCTTATCGATGCTGGAAACAACGAGGTATGATGCATCGTAGTAGTACGAGTTCTCCGCGTAAACAACACGAGCGGTCATATCTGATATCAGCTTGTGGGGTACATACAAACTTGTATCGCTCATCGGAGAGCCGATTCTTATGTACCCGGGCTGAGTCTCACTGACTATATATATAGAGCACTGGGCACAGACGTTACCGCTCCCCGCCTCGTCAACCATCACTGCATACACAAAGTTATCACTAGTAGAGTTTCTCAGAACAAGTATCTTTTTAACATAAAAGTCCGCTCCTAGAACCCTATCTACAAGCTGGTATATTCTGCCCCCCTCTATATTGAATATCAATAGCTCTCCCATGGATGTGCCTACCGCTATTCTTTTGACAGGCCACCCATTCGTTGCTATAGCCGTGATTTCCCCTAGAACAGGATAAAGTTGAGTTAACCGTGGCTCCTCGTATGGGTTCTCTAACTCTAGCACAACAATGTAGTAATTACCACTGCTTGTAGCTATCCCCATCACTGTTGTTGGGGAAACACTGTATATTTCCGTTAAGCTGAGGTTTCCAGGAAGATGCACTGAGAGCTTGTAACCATAGATAAGGGTTGGTCTTTCATTCTGAGCCTCTGCACTAGCATATATTCCAATAGCTACAATAGTTATCAAGACAGTGAAAATCAAGGTTTTATAGAAGATTTTTTTGTCCACTTTATTCACCAAAAACTATCAATTTATATTCATCAACCAAGAAATATATCTTATTGTGAATCACACATATTTATGAAGGGTTGATTATCAGTTGTCTAGGAAAATAAGTGCTGGTTTTCTACAAAAGATTCTTCCCAAGAGAAGAAAGGAAGAGGAGGAGCCAGTAATCAAGCTTGAGGAGATAACGAAGGTTTACTCCCACGAGCTTCTCAGCGCTAAGCCTAACTTCAGGGTTGTTGAGTCCTACCCTGTTAACGAGCCCTTCGCCTGGATAAATATTGTTGAGGAGATAGATACTGGTTTACTCTACTACGAGGTATACGAAATATCGCTCACAGAAGAAGAGAGAAGAATTTATAACCAGATATACGAGCACCTGATGTGGGAGCTGAAGCCTTCGGAGGCACTACGCACGGACTCAGTAGAGGTTCTCAGAAGAACAGCGGCTAGGGTTATGAGGCTCTTCCAATTAAGGTTCACCAGAACGCCCGCTCTCTCATGGAACAAGATTAACTACTACATAGAGAGGGATATCTTCGGCTACGGGGTGCTTGACCCGATCTTCAGGGATAGACACGTGGAGGATATCTCCTGCAATGGTGTTGGGAAGCCTGTCTACGTGTGGCACAGGAGATACGAGTCACTCCCGACAAACATTGTTTTCAGAACAGAAGAGGAGCTAGACTCATATTTACTGAAGCTGGCTCACAAGGCTGGAAAGCACTTATCCGTTGCTTACCCAACACTCGACGCAATTCTGCCTGGGGGGCACAGGTTAGCGGCCACGTTCAGCAGGGAGGTATCCACAGGAGGATCCACCTTCACTATCAGGAAGTTCAGCGAGTCACCAATAACAATCGCGGATATGATTAAGTTCGGCACAATTGACCCTGATATGGCAGCTTATTTATGGCTTGCCATGGATTACAAGCTAACCACACTAATACTTGGAGTAACGGGTGCCGGCAAGACATCGACGCTTAACGCTATAGCCACTCTTCTCAGGCCCACGTACAAGGTTGTAACTATAGAGGATACACCTGAGCTCAGGCTACCGCTCGAGAACTGGGTTCAGCTTGTTTCGAGGCCTTCATACCTGGGAGGAGTAGGCGAGGTAACCCTGTTCCACCTAGTGAAGATGAGTCTTAGATACAGGCCCGACGTCATAATAGTGGGGGAAATAAGAGGTGAAGAAGCGTACGTGTTGTTTCAGAGCATAGCAACGGGGCACTCCGGCCTAACAACTCTTCATGCTGAGGGCATTGATGCCGCTGTTAAGAGGCTAACATCCCCACCAATGAATATTCCCCCATCATACATACCATTAATAAACATAGCTTTGCTCATAAGGAGAATAACCATAAGGGATGAAAAAGGGAACCTGAGGCCTGCGAGAAAAATAGTTAGTATATGGGAGATAAAGGACTATGAGGATTACGTAGAGATAGCCCGCTGGGACCCAGCCACCAATACCTTCAGTATTGATTTAGCCAAGAGCATTGTTCTCGAGAGGATAATGGCTTTGAGTGGAAAGAGCAGGGACAGCCTCCTCGAGGAGCTGAAGAACAGGAGAGCCCTGATCGAGTGGCTCGTCAAGACGGGTAAAACTGAGTACAAGGAAGTAGCAACGTGGATTCATAGATACTACATTGACCCTGTCAGAACGCTCAGAGAGGGCCCACTATATGAAGCTTACACTTCCTAAGCTTAGATTCAGAGATAAAAACAAGAAGAAAACTCCTCAGAGAAAGCCAGGTGAGCTCCGGGCTTCTCTGGGCGAAATCTACGCGTTAACAGCTCTTATCTTGTTTGAGGGCTTGGCTAAAAGGCTTGTTAAGTCCTTTGAGATTGACAAGGCTATTGATAGGGCCGGCATGAATGTTCACCCCGTGCTTTACTTATCCAAGGCTCTCCTCAACACTTTTGTTGTTTTCTTAGCAGTCCTAGTACCCACTACTATTTCTTTACTTCTAGCTTCAACCACTCTTTTAACCAAGATAATCATGGTGTTGATAGTAATCACAGCGCCAATAGTCACATTCGCTATTTATCTAGCACTGCCATCTTTCAGGGCTGGTGATAGGAAGAGCGGTGTGGAGACGGAGCTCCCATTCTTCATGGCATACGCATCAGCAATGATGAGGGGAGGCCTAAGCATAGAGAAAATCATTGAAAGAATCGCTAACCTAAGGGTCTTCAAGGCTATGAGAGAGGAGGCGCAGAGAATACTTACTAATATTAGGATTTTCGGTCAGGACCCAATGACCGCTATTGAGAACGTTGTTCATCATCACCCATGCACTGTTTTCAGGGACTTGATGCTTGGCTACACAATCACGCTTAGAACGGGAGGAGACGTTGTTCACTACATGGAGATACGTACACAGGAGATATTCGAGGCTAGGATGAACGAGATTAAGCGTATAACTGAGAGGCTCAGCAGCTTCCTCGAGCTGTACATCGTTATCGGCGTCATCATGAGCATAACGATATTCGTGTTCTTCGCTGTGTCGGGCACCCTATCAGCAGCTACTGCCGGTAGGCCTGTTGGTCAGGTTCAAGCAAGCTTGTTCATGCCTTCTCTCTACAACTTCGTCATCCTGCCCATCCTGGGCTTGGTTGTCTTGTTCATGATTCACGCCTCCCAGCCAAAGACGCCTATCCCCCTAACGATTCCCTACTACGTGTTGCTCGGCATGGCCCCCCTAGCAGCCCTCTCCTTCTTAGCCACTCTAAGCCTGACTGGGGGGACAAACGCTCTATACGGAAGCATTGGGGTTAGGGAGGTTCAGTCACTGATGATAAGCGCAACAGTGGCTGCGCTTGTTTTATCTGTTCCTCCATGGCTATCCTATAGAGCCTTGATGAGGGGTCACAGAGGGCTGGTCTCAGCTACAGCTGATTTCCTGAGGGAGATGAGCGAGATTAGGAAAACAGGCTTATCGCCGGAGAAGTGCTTTGTTCAGCTGTCAACCAAGGACTTCAGGAACCTGACACCGATAGTCAGCAAGATAGGCGTGGCGATAAGCCTTGGACTAAGCATAGAGGACGCCATGAGGAGGGTTCTGAGGAGAATAAGGGAGTGGTTCGTAATAGCTATATTCAGGTTCCTCACGGACACCATTGTCGTTGGAGGAGGATCCCCCGAGGTCATAGATATGCTCGCGCGCTTCACCCAGACGCTGAGCGAGATGGAGAGCGAGCTGAGGAGGAGGATGAGGAGCTACGTGCTCCTGCCCTACTTCGGCGCGGTTATGCTGGCCGCCTCACCCATAATAATAATAGGGTTGCTCGCAACGGCGGGGGGAATATCAACTGAGTCCCTCGGGCCCCTGATGGCTGTTCTGGGGCTTGGAAGCCTGGTGAACTCATACATAATGGGCCTAATAGCGGGCAAGACAGGAGAACTAAGCGTAGCGGCTGGATTCAAGCACGCGGCCCTAATGGTAGTCATAACAACAATAGCAACGCTACTAGCAATAAAACAGTACACATGAAACACAGTAAAACAAATATACAAAACAAAAACAAAAACCAGCTATAACATTTAAATACCAATCCCCATTAAAAATAAAGATCAGTAATAATGGAGGTAAAAACATGAAGACAAAGAAGGGAATATCCCCAATACTCGCGACAGTCATACTAATAGCAGTGACCCTAGTAATAGCCGTGGGAGTAATAGGATGGGTAATGGGAATATGGGGAAGCATGGGAAGAACTGAAATGCTCAGCGTAACACCCATAAAACTTAGTAACGATACTCTTGAGCTTCTTATAATTAACCAAGGACAAATAACAGCGACGATTAAAAATATCACTGTCGAAGGCTTGGGTGCGTGTGATAATATATCTCCAACTAATGTTATTCAGCCAGGAAATTCAACGACTATTACGTGCACTATAAGTGGAACCCAAGGAGCAGTCGCTGGCGTTGTGTACACGGTTAAGGTAATAACAAGCAGTGGTAACATATACCAGACACAGGTAAGAGCTGAGTAAACGGTATTGTCTTTTATCTTTTTTAAATAAAAATCTTTTTTAATTACTGTTCAAAATGTTGCTTAAGTTTTTATTATTAGCGGCATTCCTATTATCTTGAATCCTATTGTGAAGTCCTAGTCATTCGTGCTTCCTGTACAATAGGGAGCGTTTATTCCGATGCTTATTCGGGCCTGGCTGTTCTTTGAAACCGGATGAATAGACTTATCGGTATCTTGGCGAAGTACTTGTCTGTTTGTGGTTTGCTTATAGGTGTTTGGTGATAACTACATAGTTCCCGGTGGTCTAGTTCTCTTGTTGTTGTTCCGCCTTGATAGCCCATCAATATTATTTTCATCATTGCTTTTGCGTCATTGTTGTCCTGCAGTTAGTTTGTTCCGGAATGGCTCTGTAGTGAACTAATTGGTAATAGTTATCACTATGGCTGGTAATCAGTATCCATTCATTGTGCAGGCTGTTCAAGGATCACAGTGAGAAACATTTAAGTTAATTAAAATTTTAGGAAAACTAAATGTTTTTTGTTTTATTGTTTTTATTTTTTATAGCTAGTTTTTTACTCTCTCTTTACTGGCAGTATGGTGAATAGGTCTAGTCCTATTGTTATGTCTGCGTCGTTTATTGTTCCATCTAGCAGGTATGGGTCTTGTATCTCTATCGCTACTCTGTATTTCCCTGTCGGCGGAAGCAGTATGTAGCTTGTTATCTGTGTCTTCCAGGCGTAGCTGTCAGTTGTGTAGTTGCTTATAACCGTTCTGTGGTATAAGTATAGCTCCGATATGCTCACTGTCCTGGCGATGTAAGCGTTGCCGCTCTCATCTACCAGGAGGATCCTCACAATATCTCTCGGTTCAGTTATATCGTAGGACCCCTGCTTGCCCGGTATGGGGATGGTCTGGTTATCTGGGTAAACGTTGTCGTGGAACAACATGTTTGTGTAGAGAACAATGCCCTGGTACTCGGCTCCATCTATGTAGCCTGAGGGATCCCCAGTTAGGCTGCTCAGGTTTAAGTATAAATGGAGAGGAGTGTTTGAGTAATCAACCAGTTTTTTTGCCTGGTTAGCCGGGTTTCTATCATCAGTGTTGGTGGCGTTCCCGTAGCTCGCGTCCTCGGTCAGCAAAACAATGTCTATTAACCCGTTTCTATCTATGTCCCCGACGAATAGGTATGGGTAATAGTTATTGTATGTTCTGTTAAGGCCGATGCTTGTTGCAATGCTGCTATTAACTCCTCTTATGACAACAACGCCCTCAGCCGTGCCGCTGATGTTAAGAGCCAGCCCCGTTAATGCTCCGTAGTACCATGGCCCCACAACATCTCTCGGGGTACCAGTGTTGCTAGCAATAATTGTGCCCGGGCTACTCGTGTTGACAATGCTTATTGTGCCGCTGAAACCATCTATTCTTAGCCTGATTACCTCAGCAATGTAATTAGTTGTGTTAAAGAGCAGTGGATTATTGTTTATTGTGATGTTTGTCCTGTTTCCAGGCGAGTTGTTGTTCAGCATGACGACCAGCAAGTTGTATTTGCTCGGGTCCCTGGGTGACTGGCCAACAAGCAATGCGCCGAAGACAGCGTTCCCGCCCATTATGTTTGCGTTTCTGTAAATCTCGTTTGCCTCGACCACGTAAGTAATGTTACCAACAACGCTGTTTGATATGTTCTGGCCTCGTAGTGGAATGCTTATCTGGTCCCCCGGTACACCAAAGTAATCGCTCAGGTCATCCGTGGTGCTGATGTTGATTGGGAGATGGCTCATCTTCACTAGGTAAGCGCTCTCAACGATGACTTCTTTTTTATCAGGCTTTATTACTACTCCATCGCTTGTTACTATCGCCTCTATATCAGTTAAGGCCTGGTTAATGACGCAGTTCTGCAGGGGGGTCATTACATGAGTGCAGTTGCTGTTAGCGTCGCTGAGGTACAGAGGGTACAGCTTATCGCCAATCACGTAGAAAACGTACTTCAAGCTCAACGTGCCACTTCCTTGATTAGTAATAATAGTTGTTGCTCCGCTAACCCTTATGGATAACTGCGTTGAGGCCGACTTCTCTATGTACTGCGAGTAGTAGGAGCTTGCCTCAAGGATATCCTTGGTTTCTCTTAAAACGAGTGCTCTATAGGAAAAAAGCGCTAGTGCTAGTCCAGCCAGTACTATGAATCCAAGAACAAGAACCGATAAGCCTCTCCTAATCTTCAGGCTCATTCACGAGGCACCTAGAACAATGCCTATATAATCAACAACCAAGGTGAAATCAACATCATCCCACGAGTCGCCAAGCCCCGGGTCATAGGGATCAACAATGTCGAAGGCAACGTAGTAAGCTTTATCGGGGATTTTTGGTATGGGGATTAAGTACTCCTTCACGTATCCGTAGCCCTCATACCTCTGGATTTCATAGTAAGTTGTCGGGTACCTGTACACATAATCGTTTATTGAGGGGTCGTAGAGGCCGATCCAGAACACCTCACCATTCTTCGTTGTTTCACCTATGTTTACTAAGGAGTTATCCCAGAACCAGAGCTTAACCGTAACTCTTACGTAGTCAGCTTGGGTCGAGTTTATCGGGTAGCCATTTATGATGACTCTCAGCGGGTATTGTGAATAGTCAAGAGCCCTAACGCTATTTAAGTAGTCATTATAGCTATTCCCATCGCCTTGTGTGGAGTAGTCAATAGTTGTTAGAATAAAGCTCTGATACCCCCTACCAAACAGGTCTCCGACAATGAAGTATGGGTCGTAGCCAAGATAGTTCGTGTTTCCATACAATGGGCAGTTTACGCTTGGGTTTCCGCTCTGAGTGGTGTATAGCGCTGCGTAATCAGCTGTTCCGTTCAGAAGCAAAGTCAAGTTAGTGTATATTCCGGGAGAAGCGATAGCATTAGGAGAAGATGGCTGAGTAATGTTGTAAATAGCTCCGCTGAAGCTCCACAGAACAACCCTGTATCTTTTATAAAAATCATTGTCTTTTAGATAAATCGTGTTCCCCCCTATAGTCACATAAGAATCAGTGGTATTGCTATCTCCACCAGCAATAAGGATATTCCATACTCCAGAGCTTGAAGGGTCTTTCGTTAAAATGATATTATTGCCTTTAAGCTTTGCCTCAAAGGTAGTGTTCAACCTGCACTGAAGAACCCTAAAGACGGTGGGTCCCTCCTTGATTGTTTGGAGCACCTCTTTTGTGGGATACCTTAGTGACTGATCGATATATAGTCCGGTTTGATTCTCGTAATAGCTTATCCTATTCTCCAGTAGGTTGGTCTCGTTCAGGCTTCTAGTTATAACCTCGCTTCCCACCATGTAACTCACGCTTATATGCTCTCCTCTGCTACCAATTATCACTAATGGAACGTAATCACCGCAATCAGCGCTTACTGATGAGCCAGGGGGCACAACGGTAGTATTGAAAAGGCAGGGCCAAGAGCTAGGTTTAGCGCTCTGAACAAGCAATGCGTTGCTGATTGGTGATTTCACCACGACTTTATCAATAACGATTGGCTGGTTACCCTTGTTTATAATTAATAGCTCCTTACTATTAGAGCTATAAAAACCATATGCACCTGGGCTAAGCAGGTGCTCGTTAGCCTCAATCACAGCTGGCATGTTGCTTATGGGCGCAACGACCCCTAGTTGAGAAAAATATGAAAAAACACCTATGATAGCTACACCAACAATAACCAGGGAGATTATCTCAGCCAGCTCATTCTCCAACCCAATGCACCTACGATATAGGGATAATAACCAGAGACTCTATGAGCAGAGTCAAGTCAAGGTCATTCACATAATTGCCGCCTTTTTTGTTTAGGAGGAAGGGATCCCAGATTTTTATTGCTAAGTAATACTCCTTTACGCCGACTACCTGTGGCGAGGGGAGAGGAACATAAATGCTCGCGGTTTGGGGAAGAGTAAGCGGTGGGCTAGTTATTTTAGTTGTAGCTAGCTCTCGCAGAGTAAAGCTTCTGCCACCAACAGTGTTTCCATCGGAGTCTACAACTGATATGCTAAAGATCTCGCTATCAAGAGCCGTATCATAGTTTGTGTAATCCAGCTCGTTGTCGTGATACCTGAATTTCACGTTTATTAGCAACCCGCTGAATGCCTGGTTAGTGATGATTATGTTTCTAGGCTTGAAGTATAAAACCAAGGGACTAACAGAAACATCGCTGTTCGGTGCATCGCGTGTTCTCAGGTCATTTATATCATTGACACCACCATAATATACATCCTCGGTCGTGAACAGAATTGATAAGCCACTGGTCGTGTTGCTCGTTCTATATAACATTATGTATGGCTCGTAGCTTGAAGGATAATTAGACTGAGTTTCACAGTATATGTACACGGCTTCAGCAGTACCATTCAATGAAAGCTTGGCTTCGCCAGATTTTGATAGATAGAGAAGAGTAGATGGGTCGTCCGGTGGATATGTATAATTAGCTTTTACTCCATTTGGCAGGGTAAGAGAGAATACGTAGCTAGGGGAAAAAGTTTTGAACCCAAGTATTTTTATTCTGAAACTCTTCGAGCTGGAGTCGCACCAGCCGTTAGGCGGGTTATTGTTATTAATCGTTATGCTTCCACTTACCTCATCGCCAGTAATCATGATGTTGAAACTATCGTTTCTTGATGGATGATATCCGAAGAAAATGTTGCCGGCCACTATATTGTTCAAAGTAATGTTTACACTAGAAAAGAATAGATTTAAGACGTAAGCATCTTTATTAGTAGTATTACTTTTTGGTTCATCTTTGCTTATGTACTTGTAAACGCCGAGGCCACCGAATGTGCCGTTTTGGACCAGTTCAAGCGTTGGAAGCGCTACCTGTGTTTCATCGTGTATTAGCCCACCGCTTGAGAGTTGCTGGCTAAGGGTGCTTCCAGTTACGCCCTGCAGTGGGAAGACCTGAATAGCTGTGAGGTATGCTGTTTGGCTTTGTTCTCCATATATATTGGTTAGCTCTTCCTGCGTGTATACTCTGCTCTTGATTATCTCTCCGTCGCTAGTGATTGCTAGAACCACTATGTTGTTGCACCCGTTTTGCTGGCAAAGGTCTCTTAGGTCCAGCGCGTTGCTTATCCACGTGTTAGGATTAAGTTCTATGTTTACCTTCGTGCTCCTGATTACCCTCTGCTCTTCACCAAGTATAACGAGGATATACTCTATTTTCTTCGGGACTAGTCCCCTGTTGTTCAGGATTATCTGAGCCGTGTTGTTGCTATCAACGACCCCAGTGAGCCTTACATCGCCGGTCGCCTCGAGGCCCGACGAGTACAGGTTCTCCTGAAGAGTGCTGGCTGAGCTCGAGTATAGTTGCGCTGAGCGTCCATGAAAAACTATGTAGGCTGGGACAACGATGACCAGGAGAATAAAGGCTAATAGCACAAAGGATATAGCTCCTGCCTGGGCCTTCTTTATCTTCATTTATCTCAGGCTCACGTCATATGTTTTTATAATGTAGAGGGAGTCCTGGAAAGGAACCCCTATGTACAACCTTACTTTAAAAGCGCTTTCTCCGGGCGAGACAAGAACTATCTCGTTCTCTCCAGCTCGGTAATCTAATCTACATATGGGAACCGCCTGCTGAGGTAGAAGCTCGTTTCTCTGTGCCTTATAGTAGTTTAGGTTTACCCAGCTCGCCGTGCCTTGAGGCCTTAACAAAATCTTTTCTGGGCTCATGGTGGAATACAGATGGGCTCCAGGACACTCGTTCTCATCGAGGCTTCCATCGCTTTTGTAGCATAATAGATTGTCGCCGTTCTCCATGTTCTCCATGTAGACCCTCACGTTGGAGCACTGTAGAAAAGAGGAGGCCCCCGTTTCATCAAAGACCTCGGTTGCAACAAAGAATGTCCCGTTGCTGTTATCCAGTCTCCTGAATAATAGCCATATATCTCCCCTCGAGTCATCTACGGCGATGGTCCTGACAAGCTGGCTAGTCAGCTCATAAGCTAGTAGAGAGTCCCTCTGCATCTCCCTAGTACTCTCCCTGGACAGGGAGTTAAAGTACGATAGAAAACCAATACCCAGAGCTAGGGCTACTCCTACGAGTATAACTAGAGCTATTATGCTTGACTGTCCTTTCCTATTCAAATTTAAAACCACAGCTACATCCTGGTAATAATATTTACATATCTATACATTATAAAGCTTATTAATATAATTGCAACTTAAATTATGAATAACTGAAAACTGCAGGTTGGAAAAAAGCTAGAACCTTAATAAGAAAAAACGTTAGCGTTCTTTTTACTCCTCGCTTTCACAACCGTGTACATGTACAATGGGCAATCGATTATGTCTTTAGGACTTATTATCGTTGGCTCAGTAATCATGAAGGCTTTCTCGGGTGAAAGCCCCTTCTCAATGTAGTTGATTGCTAGGCTTAGCTCAAAGGCTTTTGCATCATCAAAGCCGTAATCCTCCTTCAGCTTCTTCATGTTGTAAACCAAAGATAAAAGCTCAGCTATGCTTTTTTTCCCATCAAGTACTTCGTCGATAATTGATTTCAGCTTCTCTAATTGGGGGAATCCAAGCGTAAACTCCACTTCGTCTTCTGTTTCCTCATTGCCAGGGCCAATCCCGATAAGCTTTATGGCTAAACGTTTTTCTGCGTAATCAAGACCGAACTCCACGTAAGAAGGCTCTCCCGGCAAGTAGTAAGTTAACACGTGCTTGTGCTCTTTGCCCTCATAGATTATCAGTGAATCATCGATGGTCTTGACAATCTCAGTGCTCATTTTCACACCAATTTTAATCCTTAAAGCGCTGGCTATAAAAAGAGAAAGACGAAAAGCGTTACAACCGAAAGCCTTGCTCTTTAGGGCGGGGAGGAAGTCAGCCATATCTATACTGTATTCCGTACCCGCTTCTTGGGTAGCTCCATTTTATGGCTTTCTTGTCGCAGACAAGCCTGCATGTACCGCACTCGAGGCACCCTTCGTAATTAAACCTGAGCTTTCCATGCTCATCCAGCTCGTAGCACCCGGCTGGGCACATGTATATGCATGCCTTCGTATCGCATTTCTCGCATTTCTCGTAATCAACGATTATGTGGGGCTCCTCATCAACAACCCACTTGTTGTTCGTCATGATTTGAGATAAGTCGAGTTTGCCTTTGCTCATATCTTCCTCACCAAGGAGATTAACTCCAGGAGAATGCTAAGAGCTTTCCTGTAGCCAACCTTTTTCTTCACGGCGTCCCATAGCTTCGGGGTCTCCTCGCTTATTTCTAGCTTAAGCCTCGCTATGTCATTAATCAATACCGGATACTCCCTGAGAAGCCTCGGGCTCCTCATAATCTCGTGTGTCTTGGAGTACCTCGCTATCTCTCTGTACATGCTTGATTTCTTAGCGAGCTCATCGTAAGTAAGCCAGTCCTCCCCTCCTCTTATTTTCTCGTAGGCAATGCTCGCTAGGTACCCCGAGTAAGCGGCGAAATCAACCCCACGGAAAGTGTAGCCAAGGTTCCCTATGAGCCCTCCCGCGTCACCAACAATAATGTATCCCGGCCCCGACAGCCTTGAGGGCATGTAGCCAAGGGGATCAACTATTGTTAGGTGACTGGAATACTCAGTTATAACGGCGTCCCTGAACAGATGTCTGAGCTTTGGGTGTAGCCGAATGTTCTCGGCGAACTCGTATATGGCTGTTTCAACATGTTTTCTTGAGCCAAGCCACACAACAGCTCCTATTGAGACATGGTTTTTGAACGTATAGAGAAACCCTCCATCCGGCAACCCGTTAGTTATTGAGCCTAGGAACAGCCATGATAACCCCTCCCCCTCGCTGAGACCAAATCTATCGTTAATTTTCTCCTCGGGTATGCTTAGAACCTCCTTCAAGCCAACAGCCAGTTGCTCGGGGTTAGTCTCAGGGACCAGTTTCTCCTTCTCCAGTAAAAGCCTGTTTGCTCCCTCAGCTATCACGACGAGGTCAGACCCAATCCTTTCCTCACCCACTATCACTCCTTTCACTCGGCCATTTTCTCTCAGCAGGCCATCAACTCTTGCCTCGGTTAGCACCGTTGCCCCCGCGTTCTCTGCTTTTTTACCAAGCCACCTGGTAAACTCGGTTAGGGTGGTAGTGAAACTCGATGAGCGAGGCGAAGCATACTCAAGAGTAACGACATCATCACCGCTGACGATCGAGAACTTTTCTCTAGCGACCCACCTGTGAATGGGAGCCTCCTTCTCGAAGTCGGGAAACAAGCTCCTTATGTAGTGAGAATAAATTTTTCCACCATAAACGTTCTTTGAGCTAAGGCTTTTTCCTCTCTCCAGCACCAGCGTCGAGAACCCCATCTTAGCTAGGAAGTAAGCTGCGGATAGACCAGCCGGCCCTCCCCCAACAACTATCGCGTCGAAGGATACACTGTTAGTTGACAATGGCTCACCAATCAAAAATAATGTGTATGTCAATAAATTAGTTTCCATTAACTAATTAACGCAGACGCGATTCATCAAGCTGTTCACTGTTAACTCATGCTTCTATAAAGCTTATCAAAAATAAGTAGAACAGGTGCTAATATGAAGCTAAGGGATTACTACCCTTACTTCGAGGATTTTCACGAGGATATAAAAAGCTTAGCTAAAAACGTATCGCAGGAATTGGAGAAGAGGGCGCGCGAGGCTGATGAAAAAGGCAGCGAGGAGATAATGAGAGAAAACCTCAAGATGCTTGCCGAGCTCGGCTTCCTCGGAATCAATGTCCCCGAGCAGTATGGCGGGCAAGGGCTTGATGAGAGAAGCGTTGTGCTCAGCCTCGAGGAAATATCAAGGGGTTGCGCGGCTACAGCCTTCTCGCTTGGGGGCCACTACTTAGCTGTTGATTCCATTTTGATAGGTGGGGATGAAGCTCTTAAGCAAAAGTTTCTTCCCAGACTAGCTAAAGATTCGGTAGGGGCTTTCGCTCTCACGGAGCCTAATGCCGGCTCTGATGCGGCTTCCATTGTGACTAGGGCTGAGAAGAAAAACGGTTACTATGTGCTTAGGGGAGAGAAGCACTTCATAACAAACGGCAGCATAGCTGACGTCTTCGTTGTCTTCGCTAAGACCAGTCCAGAGAAAGGGGCTCGCGGGATAACTGCATTTGTTGTTGAGAGAGGCACGCCAGGACTTCTCATCGGTAAGAAGGAGGAGAAGCTTGGCGTAAGGGCATCTCCTACCAACCAGGTTTTCCTAGATAACGTTGAGGTCCCGGCAGAGAATGTCATAGGCAAGGTTGACGAGGGGTTCAAAATAGCTATGCAGGCTTTAACGAGGGGGAGAATAGGCATGGCTGCACAGGCTATCGGTATATCGAGGCTGGCTTTGCAGCTAGCCATTAACTATGCTGAGAACAGAATGCAGTTCGGTCAACCAATAATTAATCAACAGGCAATACAGTTCATGCTCTCGGACATGCTTACTATGCTTAGGGCATCAGAGGAGCTTACCTACAAGGCGGCGTGGCTGGCTGACAGAAAAGCCGATGTAACGCTTGAGGCAGCAGTTGCTAAACTGTTCGCGACTGAGGCGGCAAAGCTAATCGTTGACAAGTCTATGCAAATACATGGTGGTATAGGCTACACGAGGGACCAGGTAATCGAGAGGCTATACCGGGATGTCCGTATATTAACGATAGCTGAGGGCACATCGGAGATTCAGAGACTAGTTATATTCAGGAACATCAAAAAGGCCCTCGATTAGGCGTTCAACTGTTAACCACAATTATATTTTATTGTTAATGCAAAAAAACCAAGTAGCAGCTGGGTGTGATTACGTGAACTTCAGGATAGTTGTGCTCATGAAGCCCACGCCCGACCCTGACAAGGTTAGGTTCGATGCTGAGAAGGGCACAATAATCAGAGAGGGCGTCGAGCTCATAATAAACCCATATGACCTCCCCGCAATAGAGCTTGCCGTTCAGGTAAAGGAGAAGCTCGGAGGAGAAGTGATTGTCATAAGCATGGCTCCGCCTCAAGGAGAGGAAGCTCTCAGAGACGCTATCGCGAGAGGCGCTGATAGGGCGATATTGCTGACGGATAGGAGGTTCGCCGGTGCTGATACCCTGGCTACATCGTACGCCTTGGCAAGCGCTATAAGGAAGCTAGGCAATGTTAACCTGGTCATAGGAGGCGAGAAAAGTATTGATGGAGATACAGCGCAGGTTCCAGGAGAGGTAGCCGAGATGCTGGGCTTACCTCACGTTAGCTATGTATCAAGGCTAATCGATATTGATTACTCAAGAGCCATTGTTGAGTCAGACCTGGAGAGCGAGGTAGTTACCTATGAAGCCCCATTGCCATGCGTCCTGCAGGTAACACTTAATGTAGCTAAGCCTAGAATACCAACCATTAAGGGAAAGCTACAAGCTAGAAAAGCAATCGTGGAGAAGTGGAGTGCTGATGCACTGGCTGATATCGCTGATATAAACAGGTTCGGAATCAAGGGATCCCCCACAATGGTTTACAGAGTGGTTATCCCCAAGGAGAAGGAGAGAAAAAGAATCATCCTGGATACTGAGCAGGGAGTAAAAGCAGTGGTTGACCTGCTAATGAAGGAGGGGTTGCTATGAGCATCTCTCTATCAAAAGCGGGAACCGGAGACAATATGGATGTGGAGACAAGAGAGGGAATAATGGTTATAGCCGATATTGAGAATGGGACTTTGCATAGGTCAACTCTCGAGCTCCTAGGCAAGGCAAGGGAGCTTGCTGATTCGAGGAAAACTTCTGTTTCCGTCGCTTTGGCTGGCAACAACGTGGGTGAGCTCAAACAGGTCCTGTTCGAGCACGGGGCCGACAGGGTTTACATCATGGACTGTGAGGAGCTAGGGACCTTTGACCCTGCAACTTACAAAGAAGCCTATATATCTATAATTAAAGAGGCAAAGCCGGAGGTAATACTGATAAGCGCCACTCACAGGGGAAGAAGCATTGCCCCGAGAATAGCTGCCCATCTAGCCACGGGCCTTACAGCTGACTGCACTGACCTGTACTTCGATGAAAAAGGAAACTTCATACAGGTTAGGCCTGCCTATGCAGGTAACATATATGCCCATATACTCTCCAGGACAAAGCCGGCTATGAGCACGGTTAGGCCCGGTGTATTCAAGCCTATTCAAAGGATTCCTGGGAGAACAGGGGAAGCCGTAGTTATGCCGAAGACACTGTGTCCTCGAGGAGCATTGAGAACCATAAGTAAGACACACCGTGAGATAGCATCAATAACTGAGGCAAAAGTTATAATCACTGTGGGGAGGGGCCTAAGGAGAAAAGAGGACATAGAGCTGGTGAAAAAGCTAGCGAGAATAATAGGAGCATCGGTAGGAGCCACGAGGCCTCTCGTAGATATGGGCTGGATGCCTAAGGAAAACCAAGTAGGCTACAGCGGCAACATAGTTAAGCCAAGAATATATATTGGGCTAGGCGTATCGGGAAGCCCAATGCACGTAATCGGGATGAAGGATTCCGAAATAATAGTATCGGTCAACAAGGACCCGAACGCCCCCATAGTGAATATAAGTGATTACGCCATTATCGGAGACCTTTACGAGTTCATCGAGAAGCTCACAAAGGAGACAGAGAGGCTTAAATCAAAAATCTCCTAAGCAGAAAATAAGTGGCTAGTCCAGCTACAAGCGGCAAAATGATAGTTAGAATAATTTTTCTGCTGGCTTCCTGTTTTTCTACAGCTTCATTTGTTATGCTTTGAGCTCTCATCTCGGGCTGAGTAGCTGAGGTATATTTATGAAATATACCCGCGCTATTTATCGAGGCTGAAGAACTCATCGTGTCATTTGATTTCATGCTTTGTAATTCTACCCCCCATATTTCTTGGTACAGCTGCATAATCATGTCTGGTTCATTCTCTCCAGCCTTATCAACTACAACCTCGTTCGGCGTAACTAGTGTTTTATACAAATCATGGTTGCACTCAATGTAGAAAATATAATACGAGCCATCGCTGGAAAGGCTTAACGCTAAGCGCACAGATAGGTTACCCTGGCAATCATGTAATCGGTATACTTGTGCGATGCTTTTTAATAGAGCACTAAGAACAAGCTGGTCTTGCGAAACCAAGAAATCATTGTATACAACTACGAAGCTGTTCATAGATGTGTACATAAAGTCTCTAGCTAGCGCTTCATTATTTCTTAATATTTCCACATATATGCCAGGGGGCTCGGAGCTACTGCTGTTCGGGTAGAGCATTACGCTGTAATCCTTAATATTCAATACAAATGGGGTCTGCCCAGCCGTTTCTCCATGAGTGATTATCACAATGATAAGCACTAGCAAATAAATAGCTATAATCGTCTTCTTGAAAAACCGTATTTTATCAAATCCGGTTATCATCTCTATCTACTCTTGGCTGTATCTAAAACAAGTTATGGATACAGAGATATAAAAAACGAATTATTAGAACAAAAAAGAGTTAGGGATGAGTCCATCCCTGCTTATGGCAGGTATCGCAGTAGGAATTCATGTTGAAGAATATTCTATATGGAGACGGGACGTTGGCACCATGGCATGTCAAGCATGTCTTAGCAATGGCTGGCTGGCTGTACTTCTGCGGTATCTGGTTTGTCTCAAGATAGTTGTTAACTATTTGTGCGGCTCTAACAGCCATGTCCGCGACGATCAATGCACACGTGTTAGATCGAATCGTTAATAGCTTGGTATTATCGGTTATTCCTGATTTAAATGCTTTTGCCATAATGTTTGACGCTACAGCGTGGCACATGGTTGTGCCAGGAGCCTCTAGCCTCACATAATCGACATTTTCCGTGAAGTTGAGTTTGCTAACCAGATAATCAACTAATTCGCCCTTTGGTAATGGCTCCTCTGCGTATGACCATAATAGCTGGTTAGCGGCAGCAGTCGCGGTAGCCTTGTCGAACAGCATGTGCATTATCATGCTTGTAATCAAAGCTGCACCGCAGGTCATGCCCCACATGTTCTCTCCAGCGCATCCATACCTGAAGAAGCCCGTGAATCCTTTGTAGTCTTTCTTGTCTGGGTCGTAGAGAGGAGGCTTGTACCTGGATGCTCCTAGGGGCTGTGTTGGGTCATAAGCCCCTCTGCCCGGTAGGCTGCTCCACGGAGTGTTGTTTAGCTGGTCAATCAGTGTGCCCAACAACGCGTCTCCAACACCGAAGCCACAACATACGGCTTTATACGCAGAGAACGCTCTCTCCGCAACGTATTTGTAGTCAAACCGAAACGTGGATGGTATAGTCTGGATTAGTGGTAGATTCTCGAGGACGATCTGGGTTCCAGAGACAACTATAGGTTTCTCCAGCGTTACTGTCTGCACCTGGGTCGTTACAACTGGGCTCGTCACAGTTACTGTCTGTAACTGTGTCTGCGTGGTTAACACGGGGCTCGTGATGGTTTTGACCTCAGTGACTGTTTTTTCTACCGGTGGCAACGCGACTCTCCCTATGGCTGCCCCGACAACACCGCCTAGAAAGGCACTAAGACCAGCTATAGCGAAGCCTCTGCGCGAAACACGGACCTCCCCCATTTAGTTCACCTATCGTTTATTCTTTGCATCAAATAATTATTCTTTAATCTAAATATTTAAACATTTTTGCAAAATATATTTACTTTAAATAAATCTATATATTAAATAATTTAATTAAAAATAAATTTTGATAATAATAAAAAATAAACATACGTTAATATCATAAAGCTTTACTCGCAACTAAAGCCATCTGACCTCCTCCCCGCCCTGAAGGGCGAGGCTTTCAGTTGTAAATCAAAGTGATAAATAAACATTGGTTCATTGAGCAGATAAGGTAGATGCACCATTTGTTCCAGGATGCTCATTCTCATTTGTTCATGTGTTTAATTGATGCATCATGGATTCCCATCTTGCCCACAGGGCTCTAGTGACCGAAAAAAGTTCATTGCTGGCAATGGAGCCCAACAACACGGGCTTTTTTCCGTAAATAAGGTAGATTAGAGTTGTTTAGGTCCCCTCATAGCTATCAGGTATGCTGAGGCTGTTTGGTTGTCTAGTCTATGTCTCTTTAATGCTTCGTCGTGTACTCCGGAGCTTATTATCGCCTTTGGGTCTATGGGTCTATTACAGATGTAAACCCGAATAGATGCGGGGAACCAATGAAACCCCTAGAGGGAACCCTCGCTCTTCAGGGCGGTGAGGAGGTCAGAATCTCCGATGCATCAGCCCTCGACATAGCGATTTTAGGACTAATGGGCTATATACCAGGATACCCAGGCCCCCCGGTGTATCCTCCACAGCCAATGCTTAAACAAATAGAATATATCCCAAAGCTGTACTCCGAAAGGGGCAGTTACTTAGTTGATGATTAGGGGTTAGATTTATAAGTTTTGATTTTGTTTATTATTGTTGGTGTTAGTTATTTCAGTGTTTTCAGAGAGGTTGTTGAGACCTAAGGAGGTTTGTCAGAGGCTTGGCATTAGCTATTCTACTTTATCTAGATGGGTTAGAGAAGGAAGGATCAGGGCTATTAGAACTGCCGGCGGCAAGTATAGAGTTCCTGAGAGCGAGGTTAGGAGAATTGCTGAGGGACTCCCAATAAGCAGGGAGGTTAGGGCAATCATATATGCTCGTGTAAGCTCAGCCGATCAAAAGAGCGACTTGGAGAGACAGATAGAGTACTTGACGCAGCACTGCTCATCTAAAGGATACAAAGTTGTTGATGTGTTAAGTGATGTAGCAAGCGGGCTGAGGACTGATAGAAATGGCTTACTAAAGCTCTTCAACTATGTTATCAATAGACAGGTGGATGTGGTCGTGGCAACATATAGAGATAGATTGACGAGATTTGGCTTCGAGTACCTAGAATACTTCTTCAAACAATATGGCGTTAGAATCGAGGTTGTCTTTGGAGAGGAGCCCAAAGACTCTTATCAAGAGCTTGTAGAGGACTTGATAGAGACCGTGACGTTTTTCGCTGGAAAACTCTACGGGCTGAGAAGCAACAAGAAGAAAAAGCTCGTCGACGGGTTCAAAAAACTACTAAAAGAGGTCGCAGAGAGTGAACGAAGTCGCTAGGACGGTTATTGTTAGGTCTACTCCTCTGCCTAGAAAACTATTCAGGGTCTTCGTGGAGCTTGAGGGGATGTACAGGAATATGGTTGAGCAGCTAGTACTATATGCGGTGAGGACTGGAGTAATCAGCTTTACGAGGCTTAAAGCGCTGAAGTACAGGGAGTTAAGGTCTCAGTACCCACAGTTACCATCGCATTACGCATACACCACGTGCCAGGATGCATCTACGAGAGCCAAGAGCTTTCTGAGGGTGAAGAAAGAGGGTCTGGCGAAAAGGGGTTATCCGGAAGTTAATAGGGTCTCAATATGGCTGGACGACCATCTGTGGAGAATGAAAAGCTTAACAAGCATTGAAATTGCTACTCACAAGGGCTGGGTTGTTATTGAGTTAGAGCTTCACAAGCTATTCTGGAAGTATATGAATAGTGAGTGGAGAGTAGCCTCAGAGGCTAAGATTAAGCTAAATAAGTGGGAAAGGCGACTAGTCATCTACTTGGTATTCAAGAAGATTGTTGAGGCATATAGACCTAGAGGCTTCATTAGTGTCGATGTTAATGAGAATCACGCGGCTGTACTGGTTGATGGCAAGGCGTACCTCTTCAAGACCGACTTTAGAGACATAATCTTAGGCTACTACTATCGTAGGAAGAGAATTCAGGAGAAGTACGATAAGTTCTATGGTGCCAGCTGCAGGGTTAAGAAGAAAGTCCTTGAGGGGCTTAAAGAGAGGGAGAGGAAGAGCAACTTGAAGTGGAAGCTGGCGAACATTGTTGTCAGGATCGCAGTGGATAAGCAATACACTATAGTCTTAGAGAGACTTGGTAAAAATCCAGCTAAGGAGATGGTCAATCATTTCAGAGACGACCAGCTCAGGTACAGGATATACCAGGCATCATTCAAGGGTGTTCAGAGGGCTGTCGAGGAGAAGGCCAGAGAGCATGGAGTTCCAGTAGTTTACGCAGACCCAAGGAATACGTCTAGGATGTGTCCAATTCATAGCTCTTTAATTGTTTACGAGAATGATAGCAGAGTTGGCAGGTGCTCCAGGGGCGGAGAGCTATGGCATAGAGACGTAGTTGCATGCTATAACCTGCTCCTCAGAGCCCGCCTAGGCAATGGGAGCAATGCTCCAAGCCTGGGCGGGTTGAAAGTAGATGGGAGCCCCGTGCCGTTGGGCTCAACAGCCACTTATGAACCCACAGAGATATCAAGGTCTCTGTGGGCGAGGTGGAAGTCCCTAGATGCAACTAACAAAAATAAATCAATGAGAATAAGCATCTAGGGACAAACGGAGTCTATGGCCCAGAAAAATTCAGTGAATATATAAAACTAAAGGAGCAAGCATTAATAGAAAGTCATAGAGCCGGTAGAAAAAGCGATAAGCGCTCCTGAAAATGTTGTTTAGGTCTCAGCATCTTGATTGCCCCTTTTCGGCAAAAACTAAATAATCCTAACTCTTTTATCAAGAAAAAGTGAAGTTTACAAGGAATACTTTGTGGTCATATTATGAGTAATGATGAGTTGACTGATCACCTTAGAATTAGAGAGGCTAGGCTTAGCGATATCGAGCATATCTTCAGGATACAGCAGGAGTCATTGTGGGTAGACAAAGAAGATAAGGATTGGCTATTAGCCTTCATTAAGATTAAATCGAGAAGAAGACTTGTGTTGGTAGCCGAGAAGATGCCTGAGGGCATAACTGTTGGTTTTCTAAGCGCTTATAAGTACAGAGACACAGCATACATCGATGTCATAGCGATAAGCAAGGATTACAGAGGCAAAGGCGTAGGTAGCTTGCTTCTGGATAAAGCTGAGGAAAAGCTCAGGGAAAAAGGCGTTAAAACCGTGAGTCTAAGCGTGAAAAAAGAAAACACAAAAGCCCTTGACTTCTATCTTCGTAAGGATTACTATATATCAAAGGTTGTACTTGTTTTGGAAGCAAAAGCGAGCATGCTTCCCTGTCATGGGCTTTCAAGCGAATATACTGTTAGGGTAACAAGCCCTGCGAGAATAAGGAGGAACACGCTTAGAAGAGCAACGTGGTGGAGCACTCTTATTGAGCCTGTGGACAGGCTCATTTATAGGAAGATGTATAAAAAAGGAGAAGCAGTGGTTGTACTGAAAAAGAAGCGAATAAAGGGATTCGCTGAATATAGCCTAGACAGCATTGTTGACGTCGACAACATCGCTATTTCATCCTACCTGGATACAGAGACATTAAGAATATTGGTGTGTAAGTTAGCTGAAATTGGATCAGCGAAGAATATTAACTTGATACGGATATACGTGGACTCCTCGAAGACGATGATTATAAAAGAGCTAGAAAACCTTGGCTTCAGGGTTGTCGACGCGGAGTTCCTGTTGGAGAAAGAGCTTGTAAACGAGAACGAAGAATAGCAATGTTCATTTCCTCCATAAATAGCGAGGCTTTTAGTTGTAAACTTAGCTTTATAAGAAAAGCATGGTAGTCACGAGTTTTCACCCATAAAGACGCGGTGGTTTACAAATATCAATTTTTTGGCTTAAGTCTCTGTAAGATGTTTAAGGCTAACATGCTTCTTGGTAAAATTAAAGTTATATTTTAATTCCAGCGTAGATGTTTCAAGGAGGTAAGTCATGGTTCTAATCGTTATTGTTGGCCCCATGTTCTCTGGCAAGACAACCGAGCTTATAAGGCTTGTTGAGAGGCAGGTGATAGCTGGGAGAAAAGCTATCGTTATAAAGCCCAGTATTGATGATAGATACCACTCATCAAAGGTCATGAGCCACAGCGGTTGGTCATGGGAGGCTGTTCAGATACCGATAGATAAGGTTGACGAGATACCGAGGCTTGCTGAGAAGTACAAGGTATTAGCTATCGATGAGGTCCAGTTCTTCGTGCCTAGCTTAGCTGAGATACTTAATGAGTTAGCCAATGAAAAAATAGTGATAGCTGCGGGGTTAAACCTTGACTTCAAGGGTGTCCCGTTCGAGACAACAATGAAAATAATGGCTTACGCCGATAAGGTAATATCGCTAACAGCTGTATGCAAGGTATGCGGTAGACCAGCCACGAGAAGCCAGAGATTAGTAAATGGAAAACCTGCTCCGCGTGATAGTCCCAGAATATTGATAGGAGGAGCCGAATCATACGAGGCAAGATGCAGAAAACACCACATTGTTCCCTAGAACCCAGAACTTAGGTTCCATTCCCTAACAAGAGTTAACAAAGTTACTATGATAGCTTATTTAACGAAGATTTTCTATTACCAATAGCAAAAACTTTAAGCTAGCAAACCTAAATCACTACTATTGGATGATCGATGTAGCCTGCACTGAGCATCAGCGATGAGGAGGCCTTCGATAAGTGACATTAGCTTATCTATGAGCTGGCTATTTTAACTAGCTTGTTCGCTACATCAACCGCATCCTTTCCAACAATAAATATCAATGGCTCTTTCCCGTGTTCCCCGTAGTCAATGATAGCGTCTGGCACCCTCGAGTTGTTCTTGGCTATAGCAGTTCTGACCCCCCACACCGTTGTCATTCCCTCCGTTCTTTTTACTTCCGGAGGCTCCTCTCTTCTATCAAAGCTTGATAAGCTAAATCCTAGTATAAGTATTTTATC
>WYEQ01000011.1 GCA_009904015.1 Desulfurococcales archaeon
CGTAATTATAACAGCTAGCCATAACCCACCTAAGGATAACGGTCTCAAGATTTTCGATGAAAAAGGAATGGAGTACACTGAGTCTAAAGAAGAAAAGATCGAGGAGCTAATAGAAAAATCCGATAATTTAAAATTACCCTGGAACAAAGTAGGAAGTTTCGCTATACATGATGGGATGCTGCAAGAGTTTCTGGATGACATATACCATCGCTTCTCAAACATAACTCCATCACTACAACTAAATGTTATAGTGGATTGCGCTAATGGCTCAGGCAGCTACGCTACACCAGTTATTCTAAGAAAACTAGGAGTAAAGGTATATTCACTCAACTGTAATCCCGATGGGTTTTTCCCCGGCAGATACCCTGAGCCAAGGCCCGATGTACTAATGCCTTTCCACTCACTGTTGTCTTCTCTTAACGCACAAATGTACTTAGCCCATGATGGGGATGCTGATAGATTAAGCGTGATGACACCTAGACACGGTTTCCTTAAGCAGGATTACCTTATAGCAATATATGCTCTGGATAAGCTAAGCGAGAAAAGAAGAGGAAAAATCATTGTTTCTCCAGACGTGGGCAATAGTGTATACGAGATAGCGGAGAGGTTCAGCGCAGAAGTAATTATATGGAAGCTCGGGAAACTACATGAAAAGCTTGTTGAGCACCCTGATGCAATCCTTATTGCTGAGCCCTGGAAACTAATTGACCCGCAATGGGGACCATGGGTAGACGGAGTATATCAATCGGCGTACCTTGTAAGTATCCTCTATAAAAACAAGATGAACTTAGATAACCTTGTTGAACTTATACCAAGATACTACTGGGCAAGAGGAGACGTAGCTTACTCTTCTCATCAAGAAAAAAACAACGTGTATTCAATTGCTATAACTAAAATAAGTGAACTTGGAAGCGATGTCAGAGACATTGTTAGAATTGATGGCGTTAGAGTCAACTTCAACGATGACTCATGGGTTCTGCTTCGAGCAAGCGGAACAGAGCCAAAAATAAGGTTCTATCTCGAAGCTAAGACTAAAGAAAGATTTCAAGAACTAAAGGATAAAACACTAAGCATAATAAAGAAAAGCACGGAAAGTAGCGAAGCAAAAATTATAGATATAAAAATCAATGAAGGATACTGATAACCTATTTATCCTAGGCCTATAGGAATAATCTTTATTAACGAGAAAAAACTTTGTTAACTCAGGTTTGTCTCAAGTTGCATGGTAACGAATCCATAGTAATCAGAGCTTTGTGTACAAAACTACTTCTCGGTGCAATTAAATGACAAGATACAGAGAACACAGGGAAATCTATACTAGAGATTTATCGAAGTACAGTATATATCCATCGATAAAGAAGCCCGAAGAATACCAGGCGAGAAAACTGCATGTAGGTCAAGTAATAGTTGTTGACGTAAAGGATATCGATGAAACAGGCAGAGGAGTATCCACTTATGGTCCCTACACTATAAGGATAAACGGCGGAGGAACAGTAGGAGATAGAGCAAAAATAAGGATAATATCTATCAAAGAAAACGAGGCGATGGCTGACCTAATTGAACTTTTATAACGAGAGATTACTTGATTGTTAATTGGAGAGCTCATAATGAGCGTGAAAATAAGCGTTGTTAAAATAGAACTTCCGCAAAACTCAAACATCATAATTGGCTTAACACACTTCATAAAATCAGTTGAGGATATATCTGAAGCTGTAGTTACTTCTTGCCCAACGGTGAAGTTCGGCCTAGCATTTAACGAGGCAAGCGGTAAAAGGCTAATTAGGTACGATGGTAACGATGAGGAACTGGTAAAAGCCGCGATAAAGGCAGCTCAAGACATAGGTGCAGGACATTCATTCGTACTTTTCATAAGAAATGCCTGGCCAATCAATATACTTAATGCTCTAAAGCACACTCAGGAGGTCACGAGCATACTAGCAGCTACAGCTAATCCAGTCCAAGTTATCATAGCTGAGACTGATCAAGGACGAGCTATACTAGGTGTGGTGGACGGCTACACGCCGCTGGGGGTTGAAGGAGAGGAAGATAAGAAGGAGAGAGTAGAGTTTCTAAGAAAAATCGGTTACAAGAGAGCCTGATTTTTCATATATAGTTGTTTTTTTCCAAGAACTCTTTTATTCTATTGACGCCCTCAATGATGTTTTGCTTTGAAGTAGCATAGCTAAACCTTACGTATCCTTTTCCAGCTTTATCTGGAAACGCTGTTCCAGGAACAACGACCACTCCTGCTTCCTCTAGCAGCTTATCACTAAACTCTTCTTCGCTCAGCGATGCTTTCCGTAGTATACCCTGTATTCTTGGGAACATGTAAAACGCTCCCTCAGGCAGGTTTGGCTCGAAGCCGGGAATCTCGCTTAGTAACTTGTAGAGAAGATCTCTTCTTTCCTTGAATTCCTTAATCATTTCATACACGGGCGTCCAGTCTCCCTTTAGGGCTGCTATACCGGCTTTTTGCACAAAGCTTGGAGCACAGCTATAAGTGTTAACGGCTAGGCTTACCAAGCGTTCAGTGATTCTCTCGTGAGCTACCACGTAGCCTAGCCTCCATCCAGTCATACTGAAGGTCTTGCTGAACGAATTAATGAGTATACCATTCTCTAGCCAATCATCAAAAGACGCTATACTAGTAAAGCTACCATTATATACGAATCTCTCGTAGACCTCATCGGATATTAACGCAATGTTGTTTTCACGCGCTACTTCGAGTAATCTCTCAATATCTCTCTTGTCATAGACGGTACCTGTCGGGTTATTTGGATTGTTTATCACGATGGCTCTTGTTTTGGGCGTGACCTTCTCTATTAGCTTATCTATGTTTATCTTGAAGCCTCTCTCCCTCGACCATTCCATAGGCACGAAGACCGGTTGAGCCCCGAAAATCTTTGCTGCCTGTGAATAAGCATAGTACGTTGGCTCAGGTATGATTATTTCGCTTTCCCTGCTGGCCACTGCTCCTATAGCTAGGAGGATCGCTGTCTTAGCGCCTGTAGTTACCACTATGTTTCTCTCAGTAACCCTGGCGTTATACGATTCGTTGAGGTAATCAGCTATTGCTTTTCTCAATTCAGGTATGCCGGCTGCCTCGGTATACCCGGTAAATCCTTCATCGAGAGCTTTTTTAGCTGCCTCCTTAATGTGTGGAAACGTATCGAAATCCGGTTGACCTACACCGAAGCTTATTACTTTTATGCCCTTCCTTTTCTGAACTTCCCTGGCTTTTGCTATTAAGGCAAATGCCTGTTCCCCTATAAGTTCGTTTAATAAAGGATTAATGGAGAACATATCGTGCACCATGTAGTATGAATAGCTGTTTATCATTATCTTGGAAAAAAGTATTAATAATTATTAGTCCATGCATAACACAATATCCTTGGTTATAAGATATGAATGAGGAACAACGCCAATTAATAATGGTTTGGAGCATAAGAGTGCTTGAGCCAAAACTAATCAGTATCGGCCCAGTAGTGCTGAAATGCTACGTCAACAAACCCGAGCTAGAAAAAATTTATGAAAAAACCCTATCCGTGAAGGAAAACCTCTTTGAAACAATATCAAAAGAAGTAATCAAAACCAAGAAGGAAATAAGCAAGAAAGCAAAAAGCAATAGCCTAATACTAATAGAGGTAAGCGGTAAAGGCTTCGCCTATAAGCATGGCGGTAAAATAGAGGATACAGGCGAAGAAAAACTGCTTTTCCCAGCTCCATCAAAACTCATAAAGATAGGCGTCTACCAAAAAGGAAAACTCTCTTGGTTTAAACCAAAAAAAGGAGAAGAAATCTACGTGTATGAAGGAATAATAGATGTTCCCGAGGACGTGGACTTTGTGGTTATAGACACTGATAATGGCTCTCACGTACTGGTCGTTGAAAAAATAATGCAAAGTGAAGAAAAAAATGAAGAAACAGGAAATTCTCAGAAACAGTGAAACAAGCCGGTTATGGAAGGCTTTTTATGCTTCCCTGCTCATAGAAGATATTCAACTAGAGGCACCTGAGTCCTTCAATCAGTTTATCTATAACTACGAAGATGGAATCCTGTGCCTAGAGAACATTCCAAGCGACCTATTGAGATATGCGAATGAAGAGTATGGAGAAATAATAGAGATATCAACGGAGAGATGCTTAGGCAAAGTCTATATTCTGGAGAAATTCAACGAGTTTCAAGCGTATAAAGGCCTTAATATTGTCAAAGAGATTTTCTACGAAAAAGTCTGTTGCGACCAGCATGAATATGCACTAATATTGCCCTACAATGTAGATGAAATCATCGTCGTGGAGGGAGAAGAAGAGAGGATTTCTCTGCCATCTTTTTCTTCATTCGTTTTCTTTCATACACATCCAGCGGGTGAATGCTTCTTCTCCGATAATGATTGGAGAAGCTTTGTTGAATTTATTCTGAATGGTGGATTCATAAATGGTGTTTTGACAAATAAATGCACATACATGTTGTACAAAGTATACTCAATCAGCGAAGATGATATTATCAGACTAAAGGATTATGTTGATAAAAAGGGGTACTTAAAAAACCCGTTCTTCGAATTGAGGAATAACGATGGAAAAGCCGTCTTGAAAAGCTGTCGCAAAGATGTTTCGAGCTTTATATAGGTTGTACAGTTTGTTGTTAATCTTCTACCATTATTACTGTTTATACTCATTTGCCATGTAGCCACTCTACCTTCTCGAAATGCTTCGCCAGCAAGTAGGGAAACGTTATTCGCGGCCTTGGTTTTATCGCTAAGCACCAGGCATATTTGAATTTAAATACGCCGACACCAAAAGCATTAAGCAATGAAAAACTATAGGCCATATAAACCTATATGAGAGCCTGACACTTCGTTACTTATTAAGCGATGCGTTCAAAGAAGCTTCTCGAGAACAGAGCCGATGCTCTCGTTAAGCTTAATGTTCTTTATTGCATTTGGAATAGCCAGTAACCTTAGGTCGCCCGTGTCTTTTGATAACATCTCTGCTTTTTTGTTAATAATAGCCTCGATGTTACGTGATGATATATCGCCTATTGGCTCGTCCTCGTATACCTCTATCGTTTCTCCACGCTTTGTTTTTACAATGACTCTTACTGGCTGCTTGGATGGGTAAAGCAAACTGAAGTCCTCTCTGGTTTTTACTTCGATTTTCTTCTCTAGTTCTCTTACAAGCGGGTTCCTCAGTCCTGCACTTATGCTTCTTATTCCGTTCACTTCATCCACCAATGATAAGCTAGCCACGAATTTTAAGCTGAACTTCGCTTCGTCTATGGATTGAGGATTCTCTATATCAGCTACTTGGTATGCCTCCTCAAACACTTCTACTGTTACGCTTTCTATTTCATTAGGTTTAACATTCTGTTTTATCTTGCTGCATGCCTGCACAACCGTCTGGATGTTCCTAGCTATTGGGTAGAGCTTAATTGAGGTTTTCTCTATAGCTAATCTCCATGGAACATTCAATGCCTTCTCGTAGTTGCATTCGCCGTTTAGTAGCTTGCACAGAGTTTTGTCAGACGAGAAGAAATCGCTGGAAGGCTTCTTAATCACTTCTCTTGACTCATTGGATAAGTAAGCCAGGAAAACCGCGTGAACCGTGCTGAAAGGCTTGAGATACACATCTGACATTATTACTTTCCATATCCCCGATGAGTATCCCAGACTTAGCGTAAATGCTTTCTCAACCTCATCCAGAGAGCCATCGCTCGCTAGGTAAGCAAGAGAGGAGGCTGATGCGACCCCGCCGACTGTTGATGTGGGGTGCCAGTATCGGAAATGCTGTCTTCCAAGAAAGCCTCCGAGCCTAGCGCCAACCTCGTATCCAAAGAACACGGAATCTATAACTTCCTCTAGAGTGTATGAGTAAATCTCGCCATAAGCAAGTAAAGGCGGAATGATAGCAGCGGAAGCATGGAAAAAGCCGTAAGGCATCCAATCATCAAGCTCTAAAGAGTGAGCTGAGAAGGCATTGGCCATCATAGAATTAAGCAAGCTTGTCTTTTTCCAAAGACCAAGAATAGTTGCTTGCCTCTGTTCATTAATCATCTTCTTTGCGAAGGCTCTAGCGTCATCATCAAGAATGGTGCCACTGGCAGCTACCATAATTAAATCCGATAAAACAAGCTTAGCTTTGTCATAATCACAATTGTTAGCTTTCCTCACAGAAGACATAGACTCGGAGAGCAGAGATTCAATGAAGTCCCTTAGGTTAGCGTTCTTCACAGACATCTTATCCACTGGTATACCTTTTATACTCTAATTCCGTATCTCAGCTATACTAATGAAGATTGAGGATAATATACTGATTAGCTTTTTCCCGCGCCAACAATAGACCGTGACTGTTGAAAGAATACTTTCGGTCAACTATAGATTTATATCACGATTCCTCTATAAAAAGAACATAGAATAATGAGGTAGTCTGGGTACCAGTAGTAATGGGGGAACCAGAACAGGAGTGGGCTGAGAGCATCCTCGGTCAAGTGATTCATACCTACAGTGTTTTCAAGGACAAAACCAAGCTATATCCAGAGTATCTCCCAGATAGGCTACCCCACAGGGAGCCCCAGCTGAAAAGCTTAGCCCAGGTCTTCAAGCCATTACTAACATCGAAAAGCGAAGGCATACACAGGGTAATACTGACTGGTGGGTACGGAACAGGCAAAACCGCTACATCGAGAATGTTTGGAAAAACAATAGCAACTATAGCACAGAAGCATGGATTAAGCTTGAAGTATATACACATAAACTGCTACAAAGCAAGAACCCTCCCACAAGTGCTCATAGCCATTTCTAATGCGCTTCAAATATCCATTCCACACAGAGGCTTGAGTTCTCAGGAAATGATGAAGGGTATAATAGATGAGTTGGAGGACACGGATTCCTACGCTATCGTAGCTCTCGATGAGTTTGATTACTTTGTACAGTCAAATCCTGTAAACTCCGTTTACTTTCTTGTAAGGATGTATGACGATGATTTCCTGGGAAAAAAGAGAGTGCATTTCATATTCATAACCAGGAATACCTCCCTTATCCATTCACTAGATAAGTCCATAAGCACTTTCTTCATGCATAACGTAATTTACTTCCCACCATACTCCTCGAGAGAACTATCAAGCATCCTTAAAGATAGGGTGGAGCTAGCCTTCTATGATGGCACAGTGAGCGAAGAAGTCATCAACTACATCGCTCACCTCGAAGGATACGACAAGGATGGAAGCGGAAGCGCTAGAACAGCTATCGAGATACTCATGAGAGCTGGGGAAAGCGCTGATTCTTCAGGTCGACAAAGAGTATCGATAGATGATGTCCGCAAAGCACATATTGTTGTTAAGCCCGAGCTAGCCATGCTCCAAGACACGCTCGAAGCTCTCAGCACTCATTATTTAATACTTCTCCTAGCAATAGTGAAAACCTTGAAGAAACAAGAATCCTCTTTTGTAAGAATAGGAGATGTAGAGGAGACGTACAGGGTGTTATGCGAATCATACGGGGAAAAGCCTAGAAGACACACACAAATATACACATACATCATGGATATGAAGAAAATGAGAATTATTCACACAAAAACTAGTGGAAAAGGCTTCAGAGGAAAAAGCACCCTAGTAGGCATAAGCTCAGCTCCCCTCGATATACTGGAGGCAAGGCTCGAGGAGACAATAAAAACAAGGCTGTAAGGGACTGAGACGTGAGCCTCAAGGTAAAAGTAGAAGACCTACTCTCAAGCCGGGGAAGAGTAAAGGTGATAAAAACAATACTCAAGTATGGAGAAACGAACATAACAAAAATCGTTAGAGAAAGCGGCCTGAACCACAGAACCGTGAAGAATCACCTAGAATTTCTGGTAAAAATAGGGCTTGTAAACGAAAGAAGCTATGGAAGAGTAAAGCTATACTCTATTAACTATAAAAGCCCCCAGGTTCTTGTACTGAAAGATATCCTCCTAACCTTCGAGGGTTAAGCAATGAGCATAAGCAAAGGTATTGAGAGGCTGTCCACCGGTATCAGAAAATTCGATGAACTTATTGAGGGAGGCATACCAAGAGGCTTCTTTGTCTCAGTTGTAGGTGAGCCCGGAACAGGAAAAACGATCTTCTGCATTCACTATGCTAACCAAGGAATAATCGATGGAGACCGCGTAATATATGTTACAACCGAGGAAAGCAGAGAATCAATAATTAATCAAGCAAGCCAGTTCAACTTTGATTTCGAGAAAGCCATTCAAGACAAAAAAATGATAATAATCGATGCTTTGATGAAGGAAAAACTGGATGAGTGGAGCTTATTTGAGCTAACGGTTGAAGAGCTTGTAAAAAAAGTAATAGAAGCTAAAAAGGAGCTTGGGTATGGGAGGACAAGGCTTATTGTTGACAGCATGAGTGCCTTCTGGCTCGATAAGCCAGCTATGGCTAGAAGAATGAGCTACTTTGTGAAAAGAGTGCTCCATAAGTGGGACGTAACTGCTCTGCTAGTTTCGCAATACGCTGTCACCAGCGATTTATCATACGGCTTCGGGCTTGAGCACGTAGCGGATGGAATAATAAGGTTCAAGAAAGTAATTATGAGGGGAGAGCTAAGGAGATTTGTCCTAATTGAAAAGATGAGGCAAACAAACCATGACTTAAGAGCCCATGAGATAAGGATCCTCCCCGGGCAAGGACTAGTTCTTGTTTCTCCGACCGAAATGCGTTCTCAGGACCTGAGAATGCCTCCAAAAGTCATTAAGAAGATGGAGGAAGCAAAAGAAAAGTCTAGAGCACAGATTACTGATGAGCCGGAATGGTCCTCAGAGTAACTATTCTTGATGGATACACCGATGAGCCTGCTGGCCTAGGGGTTCCTCCCTATATAGATGTTTACCCCAGGTACGCTGCTGGGGCAATTTGGTATCATGATAAGCAAGCCGTGATTAGGTATTTCACTATTGATGAGGCGAGGAGCAAATGGGCAGAGTTTTACCGAAGTGCAAGCGAATCACAGTTAACATTAATCATAGCCGGGGTCGTCGTTCCTGGGAAGTATCTCGGCGGAACCCCTATATCCCCGAGAGAAATAATTAATGTAGGCTTAACGCTAGCATCACTTCCTACAAAAAGCATTTTGGCAGGCCCAGCCGCAATGTTCGGCATGGGTATAGAAGGTGGAAGCGTAGCCTATCATCCAAAAGACCTCGGAAAACACTATGACTTCGTGGTGAAAGGGGACATAGATGTTTTCCTGCACAACATGCTGAGCCTTGGCGAGGAGCACGCTAATCCCTTAGAGAGAAGGAGAAGCTACGATATGACTGATAAGTTCGCTGTTCTTGGAGCAAAAATAATTACGCAACACCCAAACTATGGATACAACTTGATGGTTGAGTTGGAGACTTACCGAGGATGTAGCCGATGGTTTACAGGTGGATGCAGCTTCTGTGTTGAGCCATTATACGGAAAGCCGATTTCGAGAAATCCAGAGAACGTATTGCTGGAGCTCAGAGAGCTCTACATGCTTGGTGCTAGGGGCTTCAGGTTCGGTAGGCAGGCAGACTTTTTAGTATATGGAGCTAACCTAGAGAAGGGAGATGAATACCCAAAGCCCAACGTTACTTTCATGGAGCATTTCCTAAAACATGCAAGACAAATTGCCCCCGACGCAATTATACACATAGATAACGTTAACCCGGCTACTATTGCTAAGAATCAAGAGGAGTCCACGAAAGTATTACAAATGACTGCATACTACCTTTCACCGGGAAACGTTGCTGCACTAGGCCTTGAAAGCGCCGATGAAAAAGTAATAAGAACAAATAACCTCAACACCACCCCAGAAGAATCTCTCTTAGCTATAGAGATAATAAATAGAGTAGGGGGGGAGAGGGGGGAGAATGGGCTACCAAGGCTTCTTCCAGGAATAAACTTTGTTTTAGGGCTACCAGGAGAAACAAAAGAAACTTATTATAAAAATATCGAGTTCCTCGAGATGCTGAAAAAGAAGAAGCTGATGGTTAGGAGAATAAACATAAGAAAGGTCCTTGTTCTCCCATTCACGAAGCTAAGCTTGATATGGAATGAGAATATTCTCATCAAGCACGATGAATACGCTAAGTGGTTTACATGGAAAGTAAGACATGATTATGACCCCTTCTTTCTAAGCATTGTAGCTCCAAAAGGAACAATACTGAGAAATGTATATATGGAGAAAACTGAGGATAATCTGACATATGCGAGACAAATGGGAAGCTATCCCATAACAATAGAGATTCCCAAGAAAATAGAAAAACCATGCATACTGGACATACGTGTATTACGACACAAGGGCAGAAGCGTTATTGGCGAGCCGGTGACACATTGCTCTAAGGCAGGCTAAGCATTTAGTTTAAGATAAACCAACGAGCCTTCTAGCCTCCTCTATCAGCCTTACCGATAAAGCATCTCCTATCCCCTCTATTTTTTTCAGCTGAGACGGGGTTGCCTTCGCAATATCTTCAATGGTTCTAAACCCCGCTAGATAGAGCCTACGAGCCCTGACTCTTCCTACCCCCGGTATAGCCAGCAACTCTATTATGTCCTCCTTAACTCCATATCTCAGTCTTATTTCAATGGTCTCGAGTTTCTGGGCTAAGTAACTATCTATACCTTCCAGCATCAAGGAGACTTTCTTTAATCCATGCGCTATCCACTCAGCCGTCTCCGCAAGCGACCTTATATCACCGGGGCCCAGATCGTATTTCTCGACTATCTCTTGTTCAGGCTTTTCGTTAATCCAATCGTATAGGAATAGAGCAGTCTTTAATCGGGATAAATACTCCTCCCAGCTAGGAATATAGGCATCATCCATGGTGCCTGGAATCTCGTTGTAATAAACATCGAGCAGAGACTCTAACTGTTCCTCCTCTCTTCTCCTAACTAAAAGTGATGGCATATCCGGAGATACAGCTATTATATAAAGCATCCCGAAGTCACTTAGTCTCCGCGTGACCTTCTTAATAAGGTTTCTGAACACAACTACAGTCATTGGGTCGAGATATACTTCTGAAACGATTTTTCCAAGCTTGGTTGCGGTGTATCTACCGTTCCTATCCTCAATAAAATCATTGTTACTGAGAAAATCAAGCACTTTTTCATATGTTGATTTAAAACCTATCAAGGATGATGTTTTTCCGTGAAAAGTATTTTTGAAGAACTCCTTGACTCCATCCATTCCAAGAGGACCAAGAGTCGCGATGAGCGCTAAAAGATGGCTTCTAAGCGCTTTTATACTCATTAGCTTAGACTCTATTTTCTCCGGCTCGCCCTGAATGAATCTTTCCATCAGTAATTTAACATCTGTTTGACTTCTAGCTATAAGAACTGCTTCGCCAAACTCGTCGTAGCCAGGCCTACCGGCTCTACCGGCGAACTGCTTATACTCAATAACCTTTATCTCCTCATACCCTACTATGCCGCTGTATCTCCTGTAGTCTTCTACAACCACTCTTCTTGCTGGAAGATTAACGCCAGCGGCAAGCGTCGGTGTAGCATATATCACCTTTATTGCTCCTTTCCTAAATGCCTCCTCAATAATTGTTCTTTGCTCATGAGTTAGCCCAGCGTGATGAAAACATACACCCTTCCTCACCAGGCTTGATAATAGGTTATTCAAGAGGGGGACATCGCTCGACTCCAATAAAAGCTGCGAGTAGTATCTTGCTTCAGCGCTTTCTTTAATACCAAGTTTAGCGGCGGTTGCGTTGGCCAAATCAACGGCTCTTTTCCTGCTATGAACAAAAACTAATGCTTGCCCATTATCGGATATAGTGTCAAAAACCAAATCGAAGATGGGGTGGTCAAATACCTTTTTTACTTGTAACTCCTCGCCATTATCAAAAATTATTTTGTGCTTGTAAAAAACGCCTTGCTTTAGTGGAACCGGCCTCCAACTACTGATTATCAACTCTGCGTCAAGCCACTTGGCAAGATCACGTGGATTACCGATAGTAGCGCTCATCCCTACGAGCTTAACGCTTGGCACTAGAAGCTTAAGCTTAGCTATTAAGCTTTCTAGCACTGGTCCTCTCTCCTCATCATCAACAAAGTGTATTTCATCAATAACAACGAGGTTTATCTTGGACAGCCATTTGGGCTTGTGTCTAAGCAAGCTATCCATTTTTTCGTAGGTAGTAACAATAACATCATACTGCTCCAAGTAAGCATCTGCCTTATCGTAGTCGCCTAGGGATAAAGCTGTTTTTACTCCGAGCTTCTCATATAACAGGAAGTCACGGTACTTCTCTGATGCTAAAGCTTTTAGAGGTGATAGGTATACGCTTAGCCCCTTCTTCCTAAGAGAATTCTCCACGAGTAATAGCTCGGCGAGCAAGGTCTTTCCAGAAGCCGTCTGGGTAACCAAAAGGAAGTTTTTCTGTAAATCAAAAAAACCTTTTTTAATTGCTTCTTCCTGCGGGGGAAAAAGCTTCTTTATTCCCTTCTCAGTCGAAACAAGAGTCTTTAAAGAATCGCTTATCGGTAGTTCATTTACATCCATTTGGCTATACCCTTTTTAAACTGGAGGTTTGGAGTAGCAGCCCGTCTTCTTCTCTATAAGCATTCCTTCCCTATGCATCCTGTTGATAAGCTCGCTTATCTCCTGTGGGTCCAGCCCTTTCTGCTTAGCTTTCTCGGCTACTTGCCTTATAGGAGCACACTCATATGTCGTTTCTTTCACTAGTTCCTCTATGATTTCCTCTATTAGCAACATCTTGTCTCTTATGCTCTTAGGTTTCCCAGCAGTAATGATGTCGATGTCTGGAACTCCTCCCTCCGTTACGCCGAACTGGTATAGGTACTCCCTCATTAAGCGTATAGCCTCGGCTGCGTCTTCCTCGGTAGCGTATTGTTTTAGAGCCATCTTCGCATGAGCCTCGGCAAGCCTAATTAAAGCCTCGAGTTGCCTAGGAGTTATAGCTACGATTCCTCCAGCCTCGCTTCCCAGCTTTCTCATCTCGACATAAAATGATTTAAGCATATCCTTGGCTTTATCAGTGATGATGGGCCTTATGTTCTTCCTCGCGTAGCTTATATATTTCTTCAGCAAATCAAGAGGTATCTCGGGCTTCACGTCCTCTGTTCTTATATGAACATTGAGTACATGCTCAGCAAACTGCCCATCTACTTCGGGGGATGGCTTATCCTTGAGTATATAGATTAAATCAAACCTGCTGAGAATAGTTACGGGCAGGTTTATGTTCTCGGTTATCAACTTATCCTCCATGTATCTCCCGTACTTAGGGTTGCCTGCCGCTATGACCGTGGACCTAGCGTTTAGCCTCGCGACAATTCCCGCTTTAGCTATACTAACGGTGTTGTGTAAAACAACACCGTTGCTTACGAACACTCGTGTAGGCGTAACGGTTAGGTCATAAACCCATTTAACACTATCATCCCTGAATCTACGAACACTCTTGACCTCGTGCCAATCAAGATTCACTATTGCCTTTATTCTCCTGAGCTCCTTCTCAACTTTAGATACATGTTCTTCAGGATAGTTTATCAGGCATGAGTCTATGAAAAGGATTAATCCTTCCCTTGATACCCAGTCAGGCACCCCGCAACCAAGCTTTGGAAGCTCCTCGTTGATATACTCTAAAAGCAAATCGAAGTATTTCTCTGTTGTGCCCTTTGTTCCGGGCGCTGCTGGAACAAATACGCCTGGCTGAAGCCTGAAGGCCTCGATAGTTTCTAAGCCCTTCTTTGTTAAAACGAAGAACGGGTGCTCAGGCGTAACGATGACTTTGTACCCATTGGAAAACTCGACCTCTATGAACTCCCCGCTTGATACGTGCCTACTAACAAGCGAAGGCTTAACCAAGAATGTCTTCTCGAAATCAGTAGTATATATCGTCAGGTCATCAGGAATAACCCTCAAGTACTCCGTGTCGCCTGTTCGATCAAAGCCGTATTGTGCTCCTAACTTCTCAACAATCTCTCCTATTTTAACCAATCCCTTTCCCGGTAGCTCAATCATGGTATCTGGATGGAAACTCTGTTGCTCCATTGCTTCGTGAATAGCTACTCTGTCTTCATCCTTCATTTTGTCTATCTCATCTATCAGCGCAAAACCACCATCAGCGAGAACCAGGGCGCCAGCCTCAAGATAGAACTCCCCAGT
>WYEQ01000023.1 GCA_009904015.1 Desulfurococcales archaeon
CTTATATCGGGCTTCCCCGTCTCCTTGTACTGAAAAGCCAGCTCCGGCTTAACCAGAATCTCGAAAACTTTACCGCCTGTCTCGTACCTTGCTATAAGATAATCCTTCGACGACATAGCGTTTTTCACTTCATATTTTTTTAATACATAAAGAATTATTTATTTTCGATATCTAGACCAGCAATTTCTTATAAAAAACCTGACTTCCACTTCTGACGGGTCCCCCGCCTTGAAAGGCGAGGCTTCTAGTAGTGGATGAGAAATGCAACTAAACTTTGTTTTTTATAACAGTATATTCTCCCGGAAAACCAAAGATAGCTTTGTAAAGAGAATCCTTCTTTTCCCCGGAAACAAAAGCGACCTCGGAGCAGAAACCCTTCTCGATGCATAACAGTGATTTTCTAAGCTTACCTATTATTCCTCCCGTCACGTCATAGCCCCTAAGCCTGCCAACCCTTTCAAGCTCCATAAGAAGATTATGGGCTTCTCTAGCGTTCATTTCCTTTATCAAACTGCCCAGGCCCCCCTCTCTCGTAGGCATGTAAATACCTTCAACATCCATAGTGAATACTATCCTGGCGTTGCGATAAATGCTGGCTATATCAACAGCGATATCATCACCACTAATTATGTTTGGGTTACAAGTACCCTTACCAACTATGACGTCACCGAATAAAAGTGGTATAAGCCTCTTCTCTATTACTGCGCGGACCATATCGTAGCTACACGCATGAGTATTTGATTCACAGTCATAAATGCAGAATGCCCTTGGAGGCAAACTAACTGCTGGTACACCGGCCTTCACTAGCTCTTGGAGGACTATTTGATTCAAAGTTATCATAGAAGATGCTATGCGAGGGTACCCTTCATAGCTTAGATGACCGTGTTTCCGTATATCCATCAATGCTTCGTAGTGACCAAACGAGCCTCCTCCATGTATCAGGACAAGATTAACCCCGGAACCAATTACTCTTCCCGCAAGGAAAAGGGCAAGGCTTCTAATAGCTCTCCTCCTAGCTTTAAAGGGCTTATCCTTAAACGTTAAAAAGCTTCCTCCAAGCTTAAGAATTACTAAATTGTCGCTAGTCAAATCTATACTTCACCAGCCATCCCGGGATAGATATTGAGATTATATAGCGTTCATCTTCAGTATGGTCCCCATTGCTCCATGGATGAAAACCCATGATATACCAAATTCCATTGAACAATCTCAATAAATAACTCTTACTTGCATCTCCGCTTAGGTAACTAGCTATATCTGATATAACAAGGGAGGATAGCTTGGCCAGCAAATCCAGATACTGCTCGGAGAGCTCTGGCTCAGACCAAGCGATAGGAAATTCTACTTCTCCTGCTACCATCCACTTATTAATCAATAGTGACTCTAGGAACAATACACCGTAAGATTCAGAGTAAATCACTGATTTGTTGTTCAGCATACAGTTAGCTATACTTCTAGATTGATTAAGGGTTAACCCGGCCTTGATTAGTGCTCCCGCAAGAACATCAACGTAGTCTGCGGGCTCTATTTTTTCTTTGTAGAAGGCCTGTAAGCTCTCCAGCAACGCATGGACGCTTGTGGATAGTAATGATAACCCGCTAGGCCTAGTGCTCGTCCTGAGGGATATTGATGCCTTTATGGGTATAGGCGATATATCCCTGAGCAGGTCAATCAAAAGTTTTCTTAGCCTTTCCTTTTGGCGCGCATTAATCTCTATATCAAGGTTTATTGATAAAGCATATTCGTCGTGTTCCTCCATGAAAACGTTGATGGTGATTGTATCATTACTTATCAAACATAACGAGGGGGGATCCCTTCCCCATATCTGATGAGAAATGACGATGGGCAACCTATATGTACTGGATAACAGCATTTGCTACTCAACTTAAACGTGATTATTTATCGGGGGAACATCGCTGCTAGATACCCAACCGTATGCGCTTTATCCCCGCTGGTGTCTCCTGATGTAGCGTGTTTAAGCACAATTGGTCTGCCGGTATTCAGGTCTTTCGCGATAACAATCAAAGCAATGACTCCTCCCGGTCCACACATACTAACTCCTTCCCTGAACACAGCCTCGTATAGCTTTTCCTCATCTAGATTTAATATAGCGTTAATTACTTTTTCATCCTTGCGAATTGTGACTTCGTGAGAATCATAGTGATTCAAATCTGTACTAGCAATTATAACGAAGTCTCTTCCCAGCTCTTTCATGGTCTCAATAATCTCCCTAGCCATCCCACGCATAGTTTTAGGTCTATGGTCCATAACTACTATTGGGAGTATCCTTGGTTTCTTATCTCTCCTCATGTATATGTACTGGATAAATGGCAGCTGGACCTCCACGCTATGCTCCTCTATGTGAGCTAGGTAATCAGGCTTTATTATAGAAGCGTTTCTAATTAGGTAATCCCTGGCCTCGACATCAACGGCTAGTTTCCCCAGCGGCGTTTCCCACTCTTTCCAGGGAGCCAGAGAGACCTCCTCTCCCAGGCCCGAGTGATTTGTGCCTATAATCACTATTGTATCAGGGGTTTTCTCAAGCGACAAACGATAGTAAACATGAGCAGCGACAGGGCCACTGTAAGCGTAGCCAGCGTGAGGGGAAACATAACCCAATGATAAACGCTGCAGGCCCTCACTAGTTGAGGGGAGAACACCGGGGCCAACGTGGTGATGAAAACTCCATTCAATCTCCTTAATAAGAGAAGATGGGTTATCGCTATAAAAAAGACCTGAGACTACGGGTTTTCTTACTAATCCCTCCATTAGCCTTGCACACCAAGCTTGGTTTCGAAGGCTGAGGGGGGCTCCGGCAAGTCCTTATCCCTTGGTATTAGCCCCGCCTCCCTGCTGACTTCCCTCGCCAACAGCCAATACAATAACGCTAGGCTTTTCCTCCCCTTATTATTAGCAGGTATTATGAGGTCTATTCCCTCCGTTCTATTATCGGTATCGGAGAACGCGACTATCGGCACACCGGCCTTGAGTGCCTCGTTTATTATCTGCTGGTCAGCTCTGGGGTCAGTCACAATTATGAGCTCAGGCTCAATATAGTGCTCTAGATGCGGGTTTGTTAGTATACCTGGGGTGATCCTTCCCGTAATTGCCTTGGATTTGGTGTACTGAGCGAACTTGAGAACAGGGGTGAATCCGTACTGCCTAACGCTTACAGCAACTACCTTTTCCAGCGGGTAAGAAGCTATCATTCTGCTAGCTATTCTGAGCCTCTCATCTATTTTCCTAACATCCAGCACGTATAGCCCATCAGGCCTTATCCTATAGATAAATGGCCTCATGCCCTTTGTGCACACAGATGTTCCTATGTGAACACCTGCTGCTAGGTACTGCTCTATTGGGACTAGGAGCTCTACCTGAGTTTTCTTAATTTCTGTTATCTGCTCAACTTCCTTTTCATCGAAGCTCATGCACTAATCACCTCATAGGCTTAAACTTAAGCACTTGTTTTATAAGCGGAACATGCGCAATAAGGGTTCTCCTGCAGCAATACCTATCGAGTCCCAGGTCGTTGAGCACCTTTTCGGGGTCCTCCCCACTCTGAACCCTCCTGCTGAACTCATCCCAGTAATGCGCGATAACCTTCCCACACGTGAAGCATCTCACAGGGATAATCATGTGATTTCACCTATAAGACTTCTGCCAAGCTCTCCTTGCGCTGTAGTGCATATATTTTTCAGGCTCGGTTTGCCTTGGGTCACCAGCCAGAAGCGTTCTGTCATACTCCTTGTATACTTTCTTAAGATTTGTCTCTGGGAAGAAAGCCACTAGCGCCCTCGCAATCGCGAACCTAACTGCATCGGCCTGCCCAATAACTCCTCCTCCCCTAACGTTAACATAGATGTCTATGTTGGACCATATCTCTCTGCCAGCCAGCAATAACGGCTCCATAACCTTCTGCTTGAAGAGCTCGTTTGGATATATCTCCAGCGGTATACCGTTTATGAATACTCTGCCCTTACCGGGCTTAACAAGGGCCTTAGCTATAGCTGTTTTTCTTTTACCAGTGGCTACGACGATTTTCATAGAGAATCACCCTTCCAGCCCATTTGTTTAGCCAGCTCACCAAGAGTTATGTATTTTCTCGGGAGTTTTGATGCATCGGAGTCTTCGAATCTTATAAAGCTTGCTTTATCAAGTCCCTCAGGAACGCCCAGATGTACCGTTAGCCTTCTCAAGGCCTCTCTCCCCTTTGGCTTCTTGTACGGAAGCATGCCCCTTACAGTCCTCTTGAATAAATTAATTGGGTTTCTTGGTCTCCTTATACCCTGTTTCTCCAGGTCCCTGAAGTTAGATACGTTGAATAGTTTCTTGTATGCCTCTATAACCATCACAGGGTCTCCGGACACGACTGCCTTCTCAACGTTGACGACTATCACCTTCTTCCCCTCGAGCAGGAGCTTCGCCACCCTGCTCGCCAATCTGCCTAGAACCTGTGATGTGGCGTCAACGATGACTATGTTCTCACCAACGCCTTTTTCCTGCATGCTCATCCCGGTCACCTCTATACTATTAGTTTTAGCCCTTTCTTCCCCTCAACCAGGCTTGGGTTTGAAACAACATCATAGAGAGTATACGGTTTTCCGCCATTATCAAGTATTTTTTGCCAAGCCGTCTTGCTGAAGCTCTCGGCTATTACAACCAGCTTCTTCTCCAGAAGCCCTCCTCCTAGAACCCTGCCGGGTACAATGATTATTTCTCCATCGTTGGCTAACCTGTTTATCTTTCCAATATTCACGGCTACTCTTTTTCTCCTAGGTCTACTCAGAATCTCTGATACCTTTTCCCAAATAGCTTTATCCGTTTTATCGGATAATTTTTCCAGTTGTCGTATGAGCTTTCTTTTATGTATATTAGTCGATATCACGTTTCTGCTCATTGAGATACACCCTTCACTCCTGTTTGTACGATTGGCTTTAGCTCATTCATGAAAGCATCCAGCTTTTCCTTTAGCTCCTTAATGGCTAAAAAAACAATCTCTTTTGGAGTTAAAGACCCTATCGACTCAAACTTCAGTATAAGCTCGTCCTCCAGGTACTCAACCATAACATTGTTACCGCAGACGTTAGCTGCACAATACCTAAGCAGAGAAGTTGGCTTTAGGGGATCCAGCTTAAGCTCTCCCTTGAGAGTTCCAGCCATTTTCTCGGCTACTTTTGAGTCATAGTTAGATATGCATGATATGCATTCCCTCAGGCTAGCTTCACTTAGAGCGGTTAAGTCATACTTTACTATTGGCTGATAGGTTAGTGTTGAGACCGAGACAGGGCTCCACTTGATATGCTCTTTTCCCTTACCGAGCCTTAGAGTAGCCTCGAGCACAACCCTCTGGCCCTTGGATAGAATAATTACAGGTATATCGGGGTAAACGGGCTTGACGTCGGGATCCTCCACGCGCAGGTGGCTAGCTAGAACAACCATCTCCTCAGTGTTATCGTTTTTTACCTCAAGGTAAGCTTTCGTCGAGCACCCCGTCTCCTCAGGCCTCTCCATGCACTCCTCGGGCTTTCTATACTTGTTAACCGCATCGGAGCTTACAAACGGAATTAAACCAAGCCTGTGTGCAAGAGCCTCGTCGTGAAGAACACTGTTGTTCTCGACAAAAATAACCGTGTCTATAGCTAGTGTTGGTACCTCCTCTATTATTGCTCTTCTAATAGCGTTCAGAACGTGGTGTGGAGCGTCAGTGAATCTCAGAGTCAAGATAAAAGAATCGCTTCTCAATACTTCAGCTTTGACCAAAAAGTAATCCCCCTAGACTCTCCTACCTCTCCTTCCTCCAGGCTTTCTTATGCTATCATGAGGCAGCGGAGTAACGTCCTCTATCCTACCAATCACGAAGCCTGCTCTAGCGAGAGCCCTTATAGCCGCCTGAGCCCCGGGACCAGGAGTTTTTGGTCCATAGCCTCCAGGAGCCCTTACCTTAATATGAATGGCCGTTATGCCTCTCTCCATTGCCTGCGAGGCAGCTCTTGCGGCAGCAACCATGGCTGCATAGGGTGATGGCTTCTCCCTATCAGCCTTAACCACCATACCACCTGAAACACGCGAAAAGGTCTCTGCCCCGCTAATATCGGTTATATGGACAATCGTGTTGTTCAAGCTACTGTATATATGCGCTATACCCCATCTCAGCTCCCTGCTCAACGACAACCAAGCTCACCTCAAGCAGCTTGTTCCTCCTGAGCTTTTCTAAATGGACTATTGGGAGCTAAATCAACGAATGGCTCTTCCTCCCTGCTTACCAAATATCCAGGCGAGTACACGCGTCTTCCCTTAACAACTATGTGTCCATGAACAATTAGCTGTCTAGCTTGATAAATGCTCCTAGCAAGACCCTTCTTGTAGACGATTGTCTGCAGCCTCCTCTCAAGAATGTTCTCGGCGGTGAGCGACAAAACATCATCAAGAGTGGCTCCCTCGGGTAAGTAGCCCATGCTTACTAGCCTTTTGAGAAGAAGCTCTTCATCCTTCCTCCTAAGCTCCTCGCTCAGACCTAGCAACTTACGGGCTCTGTGCCTGAACTCCCTAGCAATAGTGTTAGCTAGCCAAAGCTCTTTCTTGTTCCTCAATCCATACTTACCTAGAAGAACGATTTCCTGTTGTAGCCTCTCCTTCCTCCAAGGATGATTAGGGCCAATCCACTTTTTCCTTGATTTCCTAGGATCACCCATTTCTTCATCACCTACTTCTGTGTGGGCTTCTTCTTGGTTACACCCACGGTTGGGCCGAATCTTCCGGTAGTAGCTGTCCTCTGCCCCCTGACCTTTAAGCCTAGACTATGCCTTATTCCTCTCCAGCTTTTAATCTTTATTTCCCTCTCAATGTCCTGTCTGGCCTTGAATATCAAATCAGAGCCTATTAGGTGGAGGTCAAGGCCTGTTTCATAGTCTTTCCTCCTGTTAAGCATCCATCCAGGAATACCGTTGGATAATGGGTCAACGAGGATCGATTCGATCTTTCTGATTTCCTCATCACTTAACTCTCCTGTTAGCTTCCATGGGTTGATCCCCGCTACGCGTAGAATGGCTAGAGCCGTATTGAAGCCCACTCCCTTGATGCCTGCTAATCCGTAAACGAGTGGCAGGGAGCCATCTAGGTCTGTGTTCGCTAGCCTAACCACGTGTCTGTATCCTGTTTCCTCACTCACGAGCTATCCACCCATTATTTTAATTAAGGGTATAACCACCTTCCAGAGAGTTAAAAGTTTCAGGCGTTTAAAAAGATGTTTCTTTTTGGAGCTAAAAAAATCATGTTCCAATAAACAGCGATAAGTATAGAGCAGCGACTATGGCTGTGGTCACGACGCCAGCGACATTTGGCCCCATAAGCTCCGTTATCATGTAATTCTCAGGGTTGTACTTGAGAGCTAGCTTCTGAGCTAGCTTGGCTGTGGTAGGCACACATGATACTCCCGCGACTCCCAGCAACGGGTTGTATTTTCCTTTCGTCACCACGCTCAACAGTATACCGCCCAACATCCCGCCGAGGCTTGACAGCACAAGCGCTGTTATGCCGAGCAACAGAATCTTGCCTACAACCGGGTTAAGCACAACATCGCTTGTTGTTGAGGCGCCGAGAACAAGGGCCAAAAAGAACGTTGAGACGCTGAGAATAACCTCGTCGAGCAGCTTTACGTACCTATCAATCATGACCTCCCTTATTAAAACACCGATGAAGAACGATAGCAGCAACGGTGAAGCTGATGGGAAAATAGCGCTGAGAATAATGGGCATCAGTATTGCGAAGGCTATCTTCTCGCTTCTGCTGACCTCTACACCAGTGCTAGGCATAGGCTTTGAAGCCAGAGATTTAGGAATAACGACTCTGGCAAGCCTCTCGTGGTATATGTATAGCAAGCTTAGGTAAAGATAGCCAACAACTGTTATCGGGATAAATAGATGAGGCGCTAGAGTAACTGATGAGAAAAGGACGATGGGTCCATCAGCACCGCCTATGAGAGCTACTGATGCCGCCTCCTTGAGGTTTAATCCAAGATGAGTAGCTATAGGCAAAGTAAAAACCGTGCCGAGCTCAGCGAAGGCTGCTATAATGAAGCTAACGTACGGCCTCGCTAACAGGAAAGATATATCTGTTAGCACACCTATGCCCATGAACACTAATGCGGCTATAAGGCCTGTCATAAAAGTGAAGTTGTAGAAAGGCTGAAGCCAGAAGTACTGTATCCATTCATAGCCAGTGAGGTTCCAGGAGAGATGTGGATTATTGATTATAACTCCATTAACGCTCAGAGCCAGGTATGAAGCGTTAGACACCGCTAACCCCAGGCCGAATGGCACCATTATGAGTGGCTCCAGAACCTCCTTTATGCCGCCATAAATGACGAGTATGCCGCCCACAATTAAAAACAGCCTTAACAACAGCTCGCCTAGGGGTAAACCCAGGAGAGGAATGACCTGCGAGAACTCCATCGTTAACACCTACCTCTTAGCTACAACTCTTCCAATTAAAAGTCTTAGAGTATCAATCATGAATGCTATAGACAAACTGATGATGAATAGCGAAACATACACTAATAGCGCAAGTACCCAGACGTTCATGCTCATCTCTCCATGCCTTTTTTGAGTTTTTGTTTATGAAAGGAAGATAATAAACAATAATTATTGCAAAGCAATACGTAAGACTTCCTCAATCAAAAACAATATACGCTACAATAAAGATTAACTTAAACTTAACTAATTAATTAACCAACAATTGAAATCCTGTCCTTTTTAAGAGAGGAAAGAGCAATCAAGTATGAATGACAAAAAAGGATTTATCAACAATACATAAATAATTATTTCCGTGCAAATCTTTTCCATACAGAACTACACGAGACATTAAAGCTGGTCATCATGAATGAACACGACATTAAACTCAGGAAACTAGACCACATCTTCATAACATTATCAAAAAGAGTAGAGGAGGGAGAAAGCCTCCTAGACGAGGTAGCACTTATTCATCAGTCATTACCAGAGCTGGATTTCACTGAGGTATCAACAGAATCCCTGTTACTAGGCAAGAAGCTATCAGCGCCTCTCATAGTAACAGGCATGACGGGCGGCCACCCTTTAGGTGGGGAGATCAACGCTATTCTAGCCGAGGTCGCAGAGGAGAAGAAAATAGCTATAGGGGTTGGAAGCCAGAGAGCTGGTCTACTGAATTCTTCTCTTAGCTGGACATACAGAGTTGTCAGGGACAGAGCTCCAAGCGTGCCGGTCATAGGAAACCTCGGCGCGCAACAGCTTCTCCAAGATGATTTTATTGAGCTGGCCGAGAAGGCCGTTGAGATGATTGAGGCTGATGCCCTAGCTATTCATCTAAACCCTGCCCAGGAAGTCTTCCAGCCTGAGGGAGACCCTCACTACAAGGGCATTTTTAACAGGTTATCCATCCTTGTTGAGAAGCTGGGTGTCCCGATCATCGTTAAAGAAACGGGAAACGGGATATCCATGGAGACAGCCTTATTGCTTAAAAAGTCTGGGGTAAAAATCATCGATGTTGGTGGTCTTGGGGGGACAAGCTGGGTTAAGGTAGAAATGTACAGGGCAAAGAGAAATAGAGATACACTCAGAGCTATAGCATCAAAGTCCTTCGTTAACTGGGGTATACCAACCGCGCTTAGTGTTCTAGAGGTAAAGACAGCTTATCCAGAAGCAACAGTTATATGTAGCGGTGGAGTTAGAACAGGCCTGGATATAGCTAGGTGCATAGCACTTGGGGCTGATTACTCTGGTATGGCTCTTCCATTTCTCAAAGCCGCTGTTAAGGGAAAGAGTGCTCTGCAAGAGCTGATTGATAAAATTATCTACGAGCTAAAGGTCGCCTTGTTCCTAACAGGCTCTAGAAACATAAAGGATCTGAGGACCAAGAAGCCTGTTCTAGGACCAAGAATAACAACTTGGATTAACCAGAGAAACCTAAAATACCCGGGGGACAAGGCACATGAACAGTAAGCTAAGCGAATTTCTATCTACAGTAGCGAAAAAAGTAGACGACTACATATTCAGTAATATCAAGGGACAGCCTGAGGAGCTGTACGAGGCCTCACTACACATAATAAGGTCAGGCGGAAAACGAGTAAGACCAGCAATCCTAATGGCATCAGGCCTGATTTTCACCAACAACGAAGAAGACCTAATACCCTTCGCAGCGTCCGTCGAGCTAATACATACCTTCACATTGATTCATGATGACATAATGGATAAAGACGAGTACAGGAGAGGCGTAAAAACAGTGCACACAATATGGGGAGAACCCATAGCTATAACTGCCGGTGACCTCCTCTTCGCTAAGGCTTTTGAGATAATCACCAACGATGATGTGAGAAAAAGAATAGATGCTTCGAGGCTGGCCTGGGCTGCCCACGAGCTCTCTAAAGCAACAGCAACAGTCGCTGAGGGACAAGCGCTTGATATGAGCTTTGAGAAGAGAAAATGGGTAACTCTCAATGAATACTTAAGAATGGTGTACATGAAGACAGGCGCTCTTCTCGAGGCATCAGCGAAAATTGGGGGAATAATAGCTGGTGCCAGCCCAGAAAACGTGAGATTACTCGGAGAGTACGCAAGTAAGATAGGAATTGCTTTTCAAATAAGAGATGATTATCTCGGCCTATACGGCAGGGAAGAAGTAATAGGAAAAGCTGTCTTTAATGATATAAGGAGAGGCAAAAAGACATTCTTTGTCTCTCTAGCTTACCAGATAGGGGATGACGAGCTTAAGGCTTTACTCGACAAACTTCTAGGCAATCAAAGCGCTCCCAGAGAAGAACTTGAGAAGCTAGCAATGAAAATGGAGTCCGCAGGCATAAAAAAAGAGGCTGAAGATTACATGGAGAAACTGATGGGTGAGGCCATAGAAGCTATATCGTCATTGAAGAATACACTTAATAACGAATACATAGAGATACTCAAGGAACTTGCCATCTTCATTGTCAAGAGGGAAAAATAGTCTTGGTTACAAAATGCTATCTAGCGAGGAGCGTGGAAACCATAGATTGTTATATAAACCAGGAAGAGAGCTCCAAGGAAGGACTTCAGCAGATACCATGTGAGGAAATCTTAACAAAGTACTCTGAACTAATAGATGAATCACGCTTAAAGGTAAAGGAGAACATACTGATTGTGAGTAACCATGAATGTTTCTTCTCGAAAAAAGAAGAAGAAATAAAAACCATATGCAGGGAGGGCCATAAAGTCTTCTTCTTGCTTAAGCCTGGAGAAAAGATATCTGTTGGAGAAACCATCGGTTTTATCTATTCTGGAAAAAGAGTGGTTAGAAAAATTAAAGCTCAAGACAATGGAATAGTCATAGCTATTATACAATCACCGTTCACAAGGCCAGAGAAAACATGTGTTTTGCTAAAAACCCTAGAGGTAGAAGAGCATGGGAGAGAATATTGAGGAAAAAGTATATGAAATAGCACTTAAACACGCTGTACTAAACGCATACAAGCACGAGGGAAAAGCAGATTTAAAAGCAGTAGTGGGCAAAGTAATCGCTGAGCTACCATCTATACGTAATTCACTTAAGACACTAATGTCCATTATACAAAAAGCCGTTGAAGACGCCAACAAGATGAGCACACAGGAACAAAGAGCATTCTTGGAGGGGAAGTACCCGGAACTCCTATCCGAAGAAAGAAGAAAAGAGGAGGAGAAAACTCTTCCACCCCTCCCAAACGCTATTGAGGGGAAAGTAGTTACAAGGTTCGCTCCTAACCCGGACTTTGTTATCCATATCGGCAACAGCAGAGTTGCTATTCTTAGCCACGAGTACGCGCGTATGTATAAGGGAAAAATGATTCTTCGCTTCGAGGACACTGACCCAAGAACTAAGAAACCAATGATTGAAGCGTACAACCTGATTAAAGAGGACTTGAGATGGCTAGGCATCAAATGGGATGAGGAGTACATACAAAGCCTGAGAATGCCTATATACTACGAGGTCGCGAAGAAATTAATCGAGCTTGGAGGAGCATATGTAGATACAGTTAACATAAAGGGAGCGAAAACAGATGAGGATGAGGAAGAGCAAACAAAAGCATTTATTCCCCCGCCCACAAGGGAAGCTGGCCCATCCGTTAATCTCGAGCTCTTCGAGAAAATGATTAACGGTGATTTCGGCGAAGGGGAGGCTGTCCTCCGCGTCAAGACAAGATTGGATTTACCTGATAAAAGCTTGGTTGATTGGGTTGCCTTCAGAATAATAGATACAGATGTTCATCCGCATCCAATCACAGGGTCAAGATACGTCGCTTGGCCCACATATAACTTTGCCGTAGCTGTTGATGACCATTTACTTGGAATCACACATATCATTAGAGGAAAAGAGCATTTATCAAACACGTACAAGCAGAGATACATTTATGACTACTTTGGGTGGACAATGCCAGAGACAATACACGTTGGGAGGCTGAAGCTTGAGGGCTTTATAATGAGTAAATCAGTCATAAAGAAAATACTTATGGATAAGCCTTTCCACTACCAAGGCCCAGAGGACCCCAGGTTCGGAACAATAGCTGCTCTGAGAAAGAGAGGCATAAGACCTGAAGCCATTAGGAGAATAATGATTAATGTAGGCATAAAATCAACTGACGCTAGTATTAGCTACGCTAACCTTGCAGCTGAGAACAGAAAGATAATTGAGCCTATATCTCCAAGGGTTTCTTTCGTCTGGAGCCCCGTTAGGCTGAAGATAAAGAATCTACCGAGCTGCATTAAGGCGACTTTACCTTTCCATCCCGACAACCCAGCGCTTGGAAGCAGAAGCTACGAGCTATGCGAGAACGATGAGGTAGCTATAACCATGGAGGACTACAAGTTGTTCAATGGAAAAATAATCAGGCTCATGGAGACAGCTAATTTCCTGCTGAGTAAAGATTACTTGGAGTTCCATTCCCATGGTCTCGAAAAAGCCAAGGAGCTGGGAGCACCGATTATTCACTGGGTCAAGACAGCCGAGTCCGAGGAAGCAGTCTTGTACAAGCCGGAGGGAGACGAGCTAATCCTGGTGAAAGGGCTGCTGGAAAAGAAATTTATCGATAAGATAGGAAAGCATGACACGTTCCAGTTCTTAAGATACGGCTTCGCCAAGCTAGAGTCAATTAGCCCAGTTACAACCTTCATTTATATACATGAATAAAGAACAGTAAGAAAAAACGAAAAACGATGTTGTTAAAAAATAACTTAATTTCTAGTGCTATTAGGCTTTTCCTCTAATAGCATTAACCTGCGAAATAATCTCGTTCACCAGGTTGCTAGCCTCGCCAGGCTCAATTATAGCGACGCTTGCCGCCTGAACCTCTATTCCAGCAGCCTCGCCGAGCTTCTTCTTGTCGGGAACATATACGTATGGTATTTTCTTCTCATCGCATAGAAGCGGCAAATGAGCAACTATTTCGGGCGGATCCACGTTCTCCGCTATGACAACTAGCTTAGCAACGCCTCTATCAACAGCTTTTGTTGTCTCGTTTGTTCCTTTTTTTATCTTGCCTGTCTGAGCAGCGATGCTTACTGCTTTATAAGCTTTCTCAGCCAGGTCTGGTGGTACCTCGAATTTTACGTAAAAGGGCTTACCCATCTTATCATCACGCCCTCATTTTGATCGGGGTTCTGCATCTCGGGTTTAATGAATAAATACGAGTATATAAATGTGAGTTGATTACCTCTTGCCTGTTAATCTTCTGGCCTCCCTCTCCGTTTCTCTAAGAATGATTATGTCGCCTATCTTCACCGGCCCCTTGACGTTT
>WYEQ01000006.1 GCA_009904015.1 Desulfurococcales archaeon
CAAGCTCCCTAACAACGGGAGCCATCTTTATAATCTCGGGCCTAGTCCCAACAACCACAACAACACTCATACCTTGAAGGCCCTCCCATACCCAACTCCATAATACCTAAACCCATGCTCCACAGCAACATGCGGCTCAACAACCCTCCTACCATCCACAATTATCCTACGCCTCACGAAGCCACCAAGCCTCCCGAGATCCAGCCCCCTAAACTCCGGGTGATCAGTAACAATCACCACCGCGTCCGCTCCCTCAACAGCCTCCTCCAGAGAAGAAGCCCTCTCAGCGCCAAAGCTCTCAGAGGTATAAGGATCAAAAACCACAACACTAGCACCCCTATCCCGCAACCCCTTAACAATATACCCAGAGGGGCTCTCACGTGTATCGTCAACCCCACCCTTATAGCTAGCACCCAAAACGGCTACCCTCGCACCTCCAAGACCAACACCCTCCTCCGCCAAAGCCCTCTCAACAATCTCAACAACGTGGCTCGGCATATACTCGTTTATCCTCCTAGCCAGCCGCACAAGCTCCATACCCCAGAAATCAGGCAAAAGAGAAGCAAGCATATACGGATCCTTAGTCAAACACGGGCCACCAACACCCGCACCCGGCAAATGCACGTTCACACGCGGATGAGTATTTGCAAGCCGAACAGCCTCATACACGTCCACGCTCAACCGCTCAGCCATCAAAGCCAAAAGATTAGCAAAAGCAATATTCACGTCCCGATAGGTGTTCTCCACAAGCTTAACAAACTCAGCAGTCGTAGCATCAGTCGCCAAGAGCCTAGAATTAACCCTACCATAAAGCTCCAAAGCCTTCTGCGTCGACCTAGGCCCAACACCACCAACAAGCCTAGGAGCATTAACCAACTCCTCAACAGCCCTACCCGGAGCAATCCTCTCAGGGACATGAGCAAGAAAGAAATCCTCCTCAGCCCTCAGCCCAGAACCCTCCAAAAAAGGCCTAACAAACCCAACTGTCGTACCCGGCGGAATAGTAGACTCCACCACGACCAGCTGACCCCTATGCAGACCCTCCCTCACAGTCTCCAAGGCATCCCGCAAAAAGCTCAAATCAACAACCCCAGCCCTCACAGGAGTAGGCACAGCAACTACCACAGCATCACACCTCTTAACAGCTTCCACAGCATCACCAGTAGCCCTCAAAAACCCCTTGGAAACAGCATCCCTGAGCAGAACGTCTAAGCCTGGCTCCCTCAAATAACACCTACCACCATTCACAGCCTCAACCTTCCTAGCGTCAACATCAACACCGACAACTTCATACCCATTACTAGCAAAAACCACAGCCGTTGGAAGACCAACATACCCCAGCCCAATCACGCCGATCTTATTTAAACCCCGCATTCTCTCACAAATCCGAATAACAATGGTAAGAAAAATTTTATGCTTTCTCTGTATTCTTTTTACCTCACCGATAATCCGATTTAAGAGGCACTATAAACCAAACCTGCTGGTATGCTATTAAATTCTTCAGCTTATTACAGGGAGATACGTTGATGCCGTGGTAATTAAGCTCCGTTTTCATATCAAGTGGTTTTAAATCAAGCACTTTGAGAAAGAGCTCAAAATCTCTTATGGTAAAGAAATGCAGATGTGTAAATGATTGCCTGGGAAAATAACCTCTAAGCATTTGCATGCGCCATCCAATCCAACCACTGTTAGGCAATGTTACAACAACTCCTTTTCTCGATATTTTTGCCGCTTCTATCAATGCTTTTTGAGGGTATTTCAAGTGTTCTATATTCTCTATAAACAATACGTAATCAAAGCTTTGTCCAAGAGCTAAAAGGCTTTGTTGATCTACATCCATAACATAAGCTTTCAGCCCTAATCTCAATACTTTTTCCACGGCTTTTTCAGAGATATCTACCCCAACAGCATCAACATGTCGTCTCTCCTTTAGGTATAACATATTAAATCCCTCGCCGCATCCGACCTCCAAAATTGTTGAGTAAGGTTCTATCCAGTCCTCAATTAGTGCAAGTCGTATCTAAGTGTTTAAATTAATGTGTGTGCTTTCGTGATACTCCTCATAATTCTTTACAACTTCGTAAAATGGAGGATCTTTCTTCAAAAACCATGATATTCCCGTTTTGAAAGAGCCCAGCAGATACCCCAGGCACTTAGCCACGTTTCTCATGGATCATCCTCATGTAGATTTCGATAATGCAGGGTATTAAATGTTCTGAACAATATTTTCTTCCGCGAGTCAGTGCTTTAAGTCGCATTTGATGAGCATCAATTTTTCCAAGAATAATGTTCTCAATTGTACTAGAAAGAGCGTGAAGGTCACCTCTAGGCAGAATAAACCCCTCACTTCCATGTCTATAGATATCTTCGACTCCTGGAAAACGATATACTATAGGTATAGCGCCGTGGCTCATAGCTTCTATTATAGCAATCGGAAAAGTATCTGAATAGTATGTAGGTAGTATAAATATATCAGTGCCAGAATATAGTTGCGACTTTAGAGTCTCATTCACTTTTCCAATATAAATTACTAGATCTGTTAATCCATTGGCAATTATTAATTCTTTTAATCTCAGTTTATCGGGTCCATCACCAGCTATTACAAAGACTACCTTGTCCTTGATAGCAGGGTACTTCTTTTTTAGAACTTCGGCTACTTGAACAATGTCGAAAATTCCTTTATCTTTAACGAGTCGCCCAACAAAACTAATCACATATTTGTTGTCATATCCTAGAAGTCTTTTTGCATCTAGTTTCAAATTGAGAGCCTCCGATGCGTCTAGTGGGCTACATAATATAAAGTTCGGAATTACTATGATGTTTTTTGCGTTATAAAGTTTTACTAATCTCAAAGCCTTTAATCGTGTTGGCACAATTACCTTGTTAGCCATATCTGTACATTTTTTTCTCATGAGATATTCCATAATGTTTGGAGGAATTTCGGTATCGTATCCGTGAGCCGTAATAATGCATGGTATTCCTTTTTCTTTTGCCTCGAGACACGCGATTAAGCTTCTTAAAGATAAATGATTAGAGTGTATGATATTGATTTTTTCTTTCTTAAGTATATGATCTATTTTACCTGCAATAATTAATGCTGATAGAAATAGCCTTGGTTTCATTATTATAGAAGGCAATAGTCTGAATAACTTATAGGCATATTTTAAACCGTGTAAAATAACCTCTATTTTACGGTAAATACGCAGTGGCAACCTATACACGTGAATGCTTCTGTAGACGGTGTCTACGCCTGATTTTGTATGTAGAATCGTTACCTTGTGCCCACCTTTAGATAGAGCAATACTCATGTTGACTACATATTGTGATACTCCACCTATATCGGGTAAGAAATCTCCGATAATTAGTATTCGAAGTTGTTTCATAAATGCTAGCCCTCTAGGAGATTCTGGCTTTTCGAAACTCTTCATAATCTGCCTCAGATATGTAATTACTGCTTCGAAGTTCCCTGCATGAGGTTTTTAATAATTTACCCTTTAGCGCGCGCTATAATTCGAAGAAGGGATTTTCTAATCCATTTAAATCAGCATGCACAAGTAGCATATAATATTTCTTTTCATCCTCATTATATGTAACAGTAGGCGAGGCTCGCATTTTATCGGCTTTCACTACTTCTAGTTTGTTTGGCCCATGTCCAGCCAATTGATGAAATTCTTACTTGTCATCAATCTAACATTCTTGAACCCGTTTCCCCAATTATCAAAGAACAGTTAGGCTTTCTCTTCTCTGGGATTCCATATCAGATTAGGGTCATAGTTATGGGGACCTCTACCTCTTACAGCATCTATTGGGGGAGGAAATATGGGATTTTGAGTTTTTTCAGTCCAGTGGATACCATCATTTGAGAATAAAATCGAAGGATTATCGTATCAAGCTTCAAGAGATTTTCCATAAAAGATAAATGGTGGCTTAAGTTTTGGTCTTATGACTAATGTTCTGGGATATGGTGTTACAGCCATTACTAAGAAAGAATGAAGTTTCATTATGAACTTTAAGACCGAAGCATGGATAACTTAATTTGTGATAATGTACTGAGGTTTACCAAGAATTCCATACTTCATTGCACGAACTTTTATATCGCATAGGATTCGCTATTCACTTAATTGAAATGGCAAATTCATTGTACCTCCTTACACTACATTACTGTGTCTAACAGCTTTTTGACTGCATGTGCAACTTGCTCTTTGAAGAAAACTATTTTATTAATTTTAAACTTTTCTGCTAAGTAGAAGTCTAAACTTGCAACATTAATATCCTGGAGGGAGACGTATCCTTCTGTTATTTTAGGAGGATTCGATACGATACTATACCCATAAAAGTTACTTAATCCTACTTCCTCTAATGGATAATCTAGTCTTGGTATTGATGACGCCAGACTTAAATAGTGAAAGAAGCCTATGTCTGTCATGAATGCTGAGCCTATGTTAGCCTTCATACCAAGCTCTTGAGTTTTTAATATTGCTTCTCGCGTTATTGACAAACAACCTAGCTTAGATGGATGGAAGTTGACTATGTCTGCAACTTCCATTTGGGCGAATAACTCTACGTCTGATGGTTTCCGTAGGCTTTCATCAAGCATTATCTCTATGGCTGGGTGGAATCTTTTTCTCAACTTAGCGGTGTCTCCGAGCCTGTCCCGTGGCATGGGTTGCTCGACTATGTTAACGCTATATCTTTCCATGATCGAGAGCGCTTTTTCCGCCTTCTCGAAGGTGGGAAAACACTCGTTGGCGTCGGCTCTTAGAACAGTTTCTTCTCCAGCATATTGTTTTCTCATGGAGTGTAGAGCCTCAACTACTCTTCTAAGCTCCTCAAGATTACACGGTATCTTGAACTTAACATGCTTGTAGCCTGAATTAATGGCTTCCTCCAGTCTACGTGACATGATAACGGGATGACCTAGGAATATAGTGAAGGCTACTGGTATTTCCGTCCTGTATACGCCTCCCAGTACTTCAGCCTCACACTTAGCTTTTCCAGAGTGTGCGAGAGCATGTATTATAGCTGACTCAAGTGCAAGATAAGCCCCATAATTCACTTGTTTTTCCCTTCTAAACTCGCTATACTCACTAGATCTCAGAGTATTTAATGCATCCTCGAGGGATAATCCACGAATTTCCCTAGCTAAAGACAATATTTTAGTGTAATCATCCGCAATACTCGTGCTATATGGTGTACCCTCTCCTACGCCAATGAGACCAGAATCTGTTAACAGGAATATTATAAGGTGAATAGTTTTGGTAACAAGTCTCCAACCACTTATATAGTGGGAGGTAGGAAAGGAAAGTACAGTACCATCTAAAGCTTTAATGTACATGCAAACATCACCTACACTAAAAACAATGTATAGACGCCATTATTGTAGATCAAGCCTTTCCCGCTCCCTAGTATGAAGTAGAATGTTTTTCTATATAAGCCATAATATCCAATGGGAGACGGTATAAGTCTATCCCTTAGAGGCTGTGGAACCATAACTTCTCTACCCAAATAATTTCTCATAACATCCATGATAGCTCCAGAGCTGAGCACCCCGGAAGGTGATATAGAACCATGTCTTGGTATTCTTGGAGTTTGCCACATTGTGTCGCAGAGTCCAAAAGTGATATACGGTGATAGACAAAGAAACGATGAAGCGCCATTATATGAAGATACATATGTAACCGGGTGTAAAACATAGTCACTAAATCCACCCTGAGAAAATACCGTATAAGTATAAGTGTCACCGTCAGCTCTTATAATTGGCATTAGGGGAAGCCCGAAGTTTGCTACGAAACCTAAAACAATTAGAAACAGTGAGAAAGCAAACCTGCTACTTTTAGCTAGGAATCCATATAGTTTTGTATACGTAATGGCGAGACTCGCTGAGAGCAAGAAACAGATTATGCTAAAAGCCCTGGCTCCGGATAGGAAGGATCCAACTCCAGCCCAGCCAATGATCCAAGTTGGATAGGAAGCAAATAAAAGCAACGCGAGCATTTTTTCATCATGGTTTAAAGAACGCCATCTTATTGATAGCCCAATTGTATGAGTAAAGATCAAGGTGAGAACAATAATAGTCTTCGAATAATAACTCACTAGGTATCGTACAAGATCTGAAAAAGCTAGGCCCCTAGTTTCCATAGCTGTTTTTGCTACTAGAAGTTCCCGTATGTACAGTGAATATAAAATGCGGATAGCTCCTCGAGCAACACCAGTAAACAAGGATACGTCAGTATAAATTTCATATATCACAAAAGCGGATAACATTATGAAAGCAGGTATCGCTACTTTTGGAGTAATCCCAGCAATACCTGTTTTATTGAATAATTTTGCAATAATCAATATAGAGACTATGATTAGCATGTAGGCAAACAATATGACAGCTGTTGAGAAGTGAGTCATTAACAGACCACAAAATATTACAAGCATTAGTATTATGCTCCCCCATATCTGATCTTTTCGTTTCATTAATCTTATAAGAGCATATAGAATTCCCCCAACATATATGTAGCCGATCTCAGCGCCACCATAATAAACCGACAACGATATTGATAATGTAAGGATAGCTATCAGCAACAGGCTCCTATGCATATCTATACTTTCCGATGTTAGCAATCCAAAACTTTTTAACGTTGCTAAAATAAACAAAATGTACCCAGTATATATCACTATAAGCACTATATTCATACTCCATCCAAGGGTGATCGAAGACAATAGACTTAGCGATGCTGGTATAATACCGTTACCAGGATGATAGCCATACTGGTCGGAATAAAATAAGATTCCAGTTGTGTCGACGCGTCCATTGACAATAATCCACTTAGCAAACGAGTAATGAGCTGTACTATCCCAAGGACCTATAATGTTTAACACGTTGGGGTACTTTAAAACAGGTATAACTACTATTAGGAATGCTTCTGTTACCAAGGGAATGCTTACAGAAGCCTTGTTGTCGAAGAGTAAACATGAAAGTAAATTAATCACAACAATCACTGCAATAGTTTCCCAGAAAATCCCCTCCAGGGGCCACACGTCTATAAATGAAGTCGAATTCATGACCAAAAATACCAGGTATAGTGCGAGGACAATGGTTATTGATAAAACAGGGAGAGTTCCTCTATCTTCAAGCATCAAACCTGTCATTTTGCATCAACTCTACTATAAGCTTAAACAATCTCTCAGCTCCAATTCTCCGATCAATGTATTTTCTAAAAGTGAGAACATTTTTCCTAAATTCACCTATTAAACCCTTATTTATCGCTAATGTTTCAATTGCTTTCTCTAAACACATATGATCCTGGGGTTCACATACGATGCCTAGTCTATTCTTCTCAATGAGATCTGCTAATTCACTTCGTTTACTCGCGATAGAAATTATGGGTAGTTCCATGGCAACATACTCATAAAACTTAGCTGGAATAGCATAATCATATATGGGATTCCCTACACATGGTATAACGCCTACATCGCAGGCTGACAACAACGTCAGAATACCACTTGTGTTTAGAACCCCCAAATAAATGAACTCTTCCTTAAAGTAATGGATGAAACGCTTCACACCATCATCATAAATAGGACCAGCCGCGATAAACTTGACATCAATGCCTAGTTTTCTTTTGACCTTTTGGATAGCTGTAAATACTGGAAAAATATTATAATACCCGCGAGAAGATAAAAAACCTATATACCCAATTAATAAAGTGCCTTGATTAAATCCAAGCTTCGTTTTAGCCTCTCTTTTATCAATTCCTTTAAAGAGATACAAGTCAGCTCCGTTAGGGATCAAATATACGTGCTTACCTATATCCTTGGCTATCCACTCAACAAGCGTCCTAGTTGTTCCTGTAATGGCGCTCGCTCTTCTATAGAGACTATAGTTAATTAATTTATACGCTTTAGCAACAAAACTCGAGAGACCTTTTTTATATGAAATTAACATAAGCTTCTCCTGAGGATCCCTGATATCTATAATAATTTTCGACCTCACTAATAAGCCGCCAATATAAGATGCTAAGAGAAGATGGGAGTCTGGAATACTAACAACTACTATTCTAGGCTTGAGAATTAAAATCAATTGGATAATCGAGAAAGATAATACAAAATTTATTGGGAGAAACACTAAACGAGATGATGAAACACTTAGAGGGACTGAGTAACATTCTTTCGAAGGCTTTATGATTCCATAACTAGTTAAATGAATAACACCAATACACCTAGTTCTCAAACCTCTTAATCGAAGATATTCTAAGAAATACTTGATTCTCCTATAACCCGCCTCAGATTCTCCTAGATAATTACAAATGAACAATACATCGATATTATTCAAAGCGCAAAGACCTTATAAACCCTAATGCATTATGGCTGTCTTAATTAATTTCGAATTAATTAAGCAAGCGTTTCTATGATTATGTTTTCAAGGGTGGAGAATGAGATTTCTCTATCGTATCGTTTGGCTGTGCGTATGACTTTTTTCTGTTCTATTTCGGTGGCTTTAATGAGATATTTGGATAGCTGTGTAAGATCTGGGTATTGTGCTTTATATCCGTTTATTCCTTCTAATACAAATTCTTGTGACCAAGGCAAATCAAACGTTACCACCGGAATGCCAAGTGATTGGGATTCCATGATAGTTAATGGTGCGGCCTCGTATAGACTTGGATGTAGAAGCACATTTACGTGTTTCGCGAGATTAAATAGTAGTTTGTCTCTTGGGAGAAAACCAAGTTTTTTAACAAAACGTGACAAGTTTCTTCTCTTTATATAGTTTTCTAGCCATGGTTCTAGGGGACCTTTTCCAAATACCCATAATTCGAAATCCTTTTCTCGGAGCTCATTCACCAGATAATCAATTGATTTTACCGCATAAAACACCCCCTTACTATAAAATAACCTGCCAACAAAAGCAATGATATTCCTGTTTTTTTCTCGAGTTTTCACATTTTGACTGAGCTTGGTAAGATATTCGAATTCTATGCCTGGATATACTATTTTTCCACGTTCACGGATCTTAGTGCCTTTCTCTTGATACAGTCGCTCAAATTCCTTGCTTACGTGTTGCGCAACAAATATGTAATAATCACTGATATCCAGGTCTTTCTTTACTAGAAAATCGTGTAAAGGAGCTTCCATGAAATATAAAAACTCTTCGGGAGGTATTTTGCCCATGTTCCTATAGTTTAAGATTGATTTGAACATACTTATAGGGGCATACATAGAGCCATGAAATACCGTAATAAGAAAATGTGAGGAGTTTATGTTTAATTTTCTAAGTATTAACCATGCACTTAACCCATTGGTTAGGATCACCTTAGAGGTTGTAATGTTCGTTAACATCTTCTTTAAATAGTTTCTGACGACCAAGCTGTAAATAAACCACCTTGGAGGTATCTCAGGGAAATACGTTCTTACAATAGTGAGATTGCCCTTTCTCTTAACTACCAATCTATTTTGTGGATCCGCTCTACCTGCAATTACAAGAACTTTCCACCCGCGCTTAGAAAACCATTCAGCTATATTTTCCATATAGGTAGCGACTCCTCCGAAGACATAGGGCGGGTATTCGTGAGTTAATAACACAATCTCAGAGTTAATTGTATTTTCACTCACGCTATTAACCTCTCATGATTTGAGGGATAAGTATTTCCGGGCTCTTAGAGGAGAGGCGTTCTGTTACTCTTATTCTAATCATGCTTGCAATTTTCTTAATCGAGCTTTCCGAGACTGCCAGAAAATCTACTATTTTGTTAGCCAATTGCTTGGCATCACCCGGGGTGAACATGTAAGTGGTGGCTGGTGTTTCTGCAAGTATCTCACACAGAGCTCCTGCTTTAGAACATATGGGGATGGTATTAAGGAATAACGCTTCAATTACAGAATATCCGAACGTTTCCTCCCACATTGACGGAAATATTAATGCCTGTGCTTTTTGATGTAATCTTAATAATTCGCTGTATTTTATTCTTCCAGCTATTTGTAGGTTTACATTTTTCAGCTTTTCTTTCATTTTATTCAAAATCTCTAGGCTTATAGATGAATATTTATTTGCAAATATAATATTTGCCTTGATACCTATGCGATCTAGCATGTTAAGGGTTTGCAAAAGGACATAAAAGCCTTTTACATAACTGTCCCCTCCGACATATAAAAATGTGGGCATGCCATCTAACTCTTTCCTATGCTCAAGATTCAATAGATGTAGTGGGATTGGATTGTATATCACTTCTATTTTACTTTCCAACTCTGGTATTTGGTCAGCGATTATCTCCGCCTGCCTTTTTGAGACGCATATGACTTTATCTGCTTGCGAAACCATCTTTTTTGCTAGCTTCGTTAGCCACCACAGCGCCCTTGCTCCTACACAATACCTGAAGCCCTTGGCACACTCCATCCCAATATCGTCTAGGGCGATCCTATGCCTGTGCTCCTCATACGGTGCCAGTATGACAGCTGTATAAGAAATGGGTATATAGTCGTGGAGGTGGACTACCACTTTCTTACCTGCCTTTTTTGCGTATGGTATTATTGGGAAGGCGAAGCGTGGTATGTAAACTATGTCGCTTTCGCTGAGCTGTCTGCGGAACCTATCGGTTTCAATAAGCCTCAGCGTGTTTAGCCAGAGTATGGGCTTCTCCCTCTTCGTAAGTAGGGGTTCGTAGACGTACTCTACACCGGGTGCCCTGGTTGGGTTTGCCGTGCCCGTGATAACCGTGACCTCGAACTTGCTCCTCAGCATATCCATCACCAAATGCGTGGCAAGCTCCCCACCACTCCCCTCAGGCCAGTACCTCTCCGTTACGACGAGAATCTTGGATCTGCTCACGGACTTAGGAAAACTTAGCAATTTTCATGTGTAGCTCTGGCTCAATATTTACATGCTTTTATCTTTGAAACTTCAATAGCGCGCGAAAGCAGTAACTCTCAATAGAGCAATAGTATAGTGAAACTTCGAAGTCATAACTAGAGCATCAGCCTTCGTATAAGATCTAAGCCTGCCGAGTAGACTCTGGGTTAGCATTTTCCATCACTCACAGTCTTTACCGTCGCCTCTTTGATTTGTAGAGCTCTTCAGCATAAGTGAGCAATACCTCACTCCACGTCTTTATCGGCGCCGTCTCTACCCTTACAAGGTCTTTAATGAAAGGTTTTGTCCGCGCTTCTAGGTTCTCGGCTATTTCTCTTGTTGTTATTGCCGGTGTCCCTATTGCCAGTGCTTCTGCCGTGAATATGCTGTATGCTTCGTGTTTGCTTGGGTTTACTGCGTACGTAGCTTTGGATACTAGGTCTAGGTATTTTTCTCGTGGCTGTGGCTCGAGGAACTCTACCCGCCCATTGTATACGCTGTTTGCGTACTTCGCCAGCTTGTCTCTGTATGGGCCATTTCCAACTACTAGGAGCTTTAGCTTGAGCTCTTTGGCTATGTTTATCGCTAGTTGTAGTCTCTTGTACCTCTCTATTCTCCCTGCATAGATCATGTAGTCGCTCGTTTGTCCCTGCCATGTGTAGTTCAATACGTCCTCGTCTATGCCGTTGGGTATAACGACTATTTTGCCTCTAATCCTTGGATAGTGGATTGCAAGTAGAGATGCTTCTCTATTGCTGACAGCCTGTACATAGACTGCTTTTTTTAATAATTCTGCTACTCTTTGTCTCCATGGAAGCCATAGAACTTTTCTTAGGACCGTGTGTCCGGTTCCATGATAATGCGGAGTGACGACGATCTTGGGAGAGGCAGTGCTACTCGCTATGATTAAGCCTGCATGAACTGTGAAGATGCAATGAACGCTGTGGATGTGGGTAACGTCTGCTTGTATAGCTTGCTCCCTCAAGAGCTTCTCTAAATCGCTTCTCCTTCTGGGGATGTGATAAGCGTTTCCAGGGCTCCAAACAGGCCACCTAACGACCTTGACACCATTAATGATCTCCTCTTTGGGGTTGTCAGTGTATGGCTCACCAGCAACAACTGTTACCTCGTGCGCCTTAGCCAGTCTCTCAGCGATGGACTTGACGACGTACTCGACTCCGCCTATGTGAGGGTGGTAGCTGGGCGCCACGAACAATACCTTCACGCTACTTCGCCTCTTTCTCCCACGCTATCTCCTTCGTTTTGAGGTTCCTGACTGCGGCGGCCATTAGGTAGAGCTGCATTGTGACCCATGTTCTGTATGGTTTGTAGGCGAGGAGTAGGGCGCCGAGTGTGAGTAGGGCAAGTGCGATGAGTGATCCACTTAGGGTGGTGGCGAGGAGCAAGAAAGCCGCCAAAACTAGCAACCACGGGTTGGCTAGGTGGAGCCATGCTTCAATTAGCAATACTTTCCTGAATGGTTTGGGTGCTTGTCGTAGTAATCGTAGTGAACGTGTGAAGTGTTGGATGAGGTGTTGGGCTCTCCGTACCCTCCACTTGTGGTACTCCTTGGGCAGGGCTTCGATGCTCCACAGGTCTTCGGGGGCAATGGCCCTGTAGCCTTTCAGCGCGATGAGGGTGGCGGTGTGGCTGTCGTCTGCTCCTAGGTCGGTTGGGAAGCCGTCGATGGCTTGGAGGAGGTTTCTGCGGAAGGCTGCGAGCTCGCCGTGGAAGATTGGTGTTGCCCACATCTTGCTTTCCGCGATTCTCAGCGTGTTGTAGTAGTCCCTGTAGCCTTGCTCGACGGCCGCGGCCCCTTTTCTGGCTGGCTTTTTGAGGCAGGTTACGGCTCCGACTTTGGGGTTTGCTAGCCAGGTGACGGCTTTTTGTAGGGTGTCTTGTGTTGCCCAGGTTGCGTCTGCGTCTGTGATGAGGATGATTTCGCCGGTTGCGTGTTTGAAGGCGGTGTTGAGGGCGTGGGCTTTGCCTCTGCGTTGTGGCTCCTCTAAAACCATCACGTTGAGGCTGGTTTTTTGGGCCCAGTTTTTGGCGGTTTGCGGTGTGGCGTCTGTGCTGGCGGAGTCTATGACTATTATTTCTAGGAGTTCTTTGGGGTAGTTTTGTCTGGCGATGTCTTCGAGTTTTTTCTCTATGAATTTTGCCTCGTTGTATGTGGGTACGATGACTGTGACTTTTGGCTTGTAGTTGGGGTCTCGGTTTATGTTCCAGGGCTTGTTGAGCCATGTTATTTTGAGGTAGGTGTAGTAGGCTAGTGGTGTGGCGAAGTGGATTAGGGCTAGTGCTAGTGCCGCTGTTGTCAGCATTTTGGGCGGGTTTGGTCGTGATTTTTATGGGATATTGGTGGTTGGTTGAGGGGTGTGGCTTTGTGTGTGGGTCGGGTTTTGGCTGGGTGGTTGTTCTTTGAGTGTTTGTATTGTTCGTATTATTCTGTGTTCCATGTGTTTGAGGTAGACTGTGAGCATTGCTAGGAGTAGTGCTATGAATCCTACTGCTGTTAGGACTATTGCTATTATTCCCCATACGAAGTGTGTTATGCCTAGGAAGAGGTAGCGGTAGGCGACCCAGGCGGCGATGGCTAGTCCGGGTATGAGTAGTAGGGCGGCGGTGCCTGTTATGAGGAGGAGTGGGT
>WYEQ01000015.1 GCA_009904015.1 Desulfurococcales archaeon
GGGTCGGGAAGGGCAAGGCGCTGAGGCACGCACTGGAGACAGGCACACTAGATCCAAGCAGGAGGGTATTCATCGTGTTCCCAGACGACTTGTTCCTAGACGAGTCTCTGCCACTAAGGTTCCTCTCAAGCCACCTCGAGGCAGTAAACAGGCTAGGGGTGTGGGGAAGCGTAGCAGTAACGGCTGGCCTACAGCTGCCCTACGGCTACGTGGAGATAGACTCTCTGAGCTTGGCTACGAGCTTCAAGGAGAAGCCAATATTACCGATACACGCGAGCACAGGCCTATACATATTCGAGCCACAGGCACTAAGACTCCTACAAGAAACAGTAGACATGAACACCGAAGAGCTAATAGAGTTCGAAAACGTACTCCTACCAAGGCTAGCAGAAAAAGCAAAGCTACACGCATTCATAGTCCCACGGGACGCATGGCTACCAGTAAACACACTAAAAGAACTAGAAGAAGCAACAAAAACACTAAAAACACACAACCACTAAAAAGAGCTACACCCCCACCCCACCGCCCGGCCCCCAGCCAGAGCCCCTTATAACCTCCAAAAGGTACCGGTGAAGACCCCCAGGCAAAACATCAAAAAACCCATACTCAGAGTGCTCCTCGTTCAGCCTAACCTCCCCCACCCCCCCACAAAGATACACAACCGACACATCGTGCCTCTCAGGAAAAACCCTAGAATAAACCCCAACAAACCTGCAACCCCTAACCCCAAGCCCAGTCTCCTCCAACACCTCCCGACGCAAAGCATCCAAAAACCCCTCACCCCACCTCACACGCCCACCCGGAAACCACCACTCGCCACGAGCAGGGCTAAACCGGCGCCGAAGCAACAACTCCCTCCCATCCCTCACAATCATACCCTCAACACTCACAATAGGCAGACACCTAGACACCATCCTATACAGGAAACCAGGAAGATAACCGTCCCGACAAAGAAAACGCCTTATCACAATCTACCACCCACATTCACATTTAAACGCCCCCCTTAACCTTTTCCAGCAACATATCTCGCACAGTCCTCAGGCAACTTTACCCTGAAGAAAAAAATGCGCCCCAACAAGGAAAACAGAAGAAAAACAAAATAAATGAAACACCAAAAGCCGCTACTGCAGATAATAAGACTACCTACCTGCCTCACCATCTTGCCCTCCCAGCCTCTCCATAACCCCTCCACGCAAAGACTAGTAGCTCTTCCTCATAATCCTAGCAAGCACCCTCGCCCCCGCGTCCCTCCGCGACACCAGATACTTCACCACGTTAGGCAACGTTGCACGAAAAACAGGATCACGCACCACTTTCCCCACATAAAGCCCAGCCAGCACATAAGGCTCCAGCCTAAAAGGAGCCTCAGCAAGCCCGCCCCTCACCAAGCTACACACCCTAAACATCTCCACCAGCCCAGCCTCTACACCACTCTCCACAGCTACGCTCCAAGCCTCGCCGTCCAGCCAGCTCCAAGCCACCAGACAATCCATAAGCAGTACCAAGTGCTCCTTGTACACCGCGTGAGCCGCCGCAACCGCAACCTCCGCCCCCCCCGACAAGCCGCGAGCCGGCACGCCCGCCAGCTCCACGTCCTCTGAGCACTCGCGGAGCAACCTCCCACCATCCATGTACACAACCCAAGCAAACGCGGGCTCCGTGTACAAGTCCACGATAAAACCCCTCCTCTCCATCGTAAGCGTATACGGCTCGGCCACGGCGATCCGGAAGCCCCGATCACGCAACGCGCGCACATCCCCCGCCACACAGCCCCTCCCGACTAGGATGTCCAGGTCCACAGAGACGTGCTCCACCGGCCTCCTGAACTTGTATAGCGCGTACTCGAGCCCCCGCAAAGCATTAACAACCTCGACCGCGTTCCTCAGGAACCAGCGATACCGGGCCTCCTCCCGCGCCAGCTCTTCCTTTGGACCCCCAGCGCCCTGAGGAAGGCCAGGTAGAGCTTGTTCAAGCGGGTCCTCTCGGCCAGCCGCGCGGCTTCGATGGCGCTGCCGGGCCTGTACGAGCCTCCGAGCACCCTCAGCAACTTCAGCGACTCCGACTCAGGCACTCCAGAACACCCCTTGCGACGTCCAGCGGACCGTTAGCGCCCGTGTCGATGCTGCACCGCGCCACGCACCCAGCCAGCGCATTGTAGGCGGCGAGCTCGCGCGCGAGGAAATGGAGGGACACGTCCGCCCTCCCCGCAAGCGCGCGCAGGTCCGCGTAGAGGTACACGAGGCCCTCCCGGCGGACCAGCCTAAGCAGGAACCCGCCGCAGACGCCGCGGAGGAGCGAGGCGGAGCCGAGCGTGGACACGAGCCACACGAGGAAGTCAAGGGAGCCCCTATCGCACACGAGGAAGGCGCAAAGAACCCAAACGCCCCTGAGCCTCCCCGGGACGCAGACGCCGTAGTAGGAGTTGCAACCGCCGCGGAAGAGGTTAAAGTTTAAAGCGCGAGAAGGAGCGGGCGAGAAGCGAAGCCAGTAGGTAAGAGCCCCTCAGCCAGCGGGTGCAGGTGGGGCCGCGGAGCGAGAGGAGGGGGCTAGAAGACGGGCGACCGTCGTCTTGCCGGAGACGTCCGCGCCCGGGAAGATGACGAAACTCCCCTAGGCACCTCCTCGAGCGCGTGCTAACGCCATACGCGCGCTATAAACAACTCGCCATCATTGTAAATTAAGGTTATGCAACATATCAAATAATCAGCACGCATTACATCATTTAAAGACCCGAAAAGTAGAGCGCCTTCTTTCAATGTAACGTTTCGGGTGTTCTGACTCAACAATATGAACCTAGGCTGGTATAATCCATTTAGAAGAGTATGGTTATAAACTGGAGTTTCAGGAGCATATATGTAGATTTGGTAAAATTTTATAGGTATTCTGGTGACAACATAATCGCGTAGTGCATAATATGGCAATTGAGGAGAATCCATAAATATGATGCTATTCGGTGAATTTAAGTCGATCCTATTAATTATTCCACTTAAATCTATTCTCTTATGAATAGTTTCGACATAGATGTTAACTTCTGAACCTATGTGTTGGTATCTGTCATATATAAACATAGAGTTTATAAATAATGTTAGAAGCAACACCGTGATCATCTTGTTTTTTAACAATCTTGTAAATACATACGTACTAGTATGCAACTTACCTAAGCTATGTTCAACTTCTCTGATGAACATAGCCAATAAAATAATGGAAACGTATACAAAACGCCAAAAAATATCAGATTTGAATGGCATTTTAAAGAACATTACAATATTTACCAGCCCTAAACCAACTATGCTAAAAATATACGGAAGGAAACCCATGCTTACACTCCATTTTTTGATTAAAAAGTTTAGTCCAATAAAGAAATAAACTGAAACTATAAGCATAAACGATATGATTCCAGTGAGAATTAAACCTAGCTCAACAAGAGTAAAATCATACGGAGTAAACCTTGCTAAAGATTCTTCCGGCCTTGCCGATATAAAGTAAGTTAGAGTTTTCTTAAGCATTTCGATAAAACTTTCAGCGAAGAGCTCTGCTTGGAAAAAGTTATGTGCAAGAAACACTATTACATAAATAAGTGAAACAACTCCCAATCGCCAAAATCCTTTTTCATTCTCACTGCTGGAAATAACTCCATATCCTATGGTTAGTAGCAGTAGTGCAACCAACAAAGATATTGATTCAGAAGAATGGGAAAGAGGTATTGCTATTGCTAACAGTACCAATAAAACAGATGTGGATAACGAGCGAGACTTTGTCAAAATTACGTATAAGAACATAATAATAAACGCTCTTGAGATAAATGAATACGTAAAGCGACCTAGCATTGTGATACAAATAAAGTTCATAGTTAAGAATACCAATATGAATCCGCTGGAGTGAGATGGTAACGTGCGTGCTATTTCATACGTGACAATAATGATAACAAGGCTATAAGCTAAGGTTATTATTGGAAGGAACATGAGAAGATATGTATTTAGTGAACTAACTTCCGATAATATAGCGAGTAAAATGAAAGATATAGGATAAAGTACGTAGTTCTCGCGGAACTGTGGGTTGCCAGCGGCGGCGAAAGGCACATGCCCAGTTTCGATGATCTTCAAGGCAACGTTCTCCATATCTTTTCCATCCCATACAAGGGTGGGGGTAGGGCCTAGAGCTATATGGTATGAAGTTGGGTATAATAGAAGCGCCAACACAATTGTAGTGAACGTCATAATTCCTCCATGTAATTTCTTCTCCGTTAACATGACGGAAGAACATAAAGAAAAGAAAAATAGGAAGAGTAAAATAAGGGCAAAATTATATATACATATACTGAGTAAACTTTCCAAAAAGCTCATTATTAATGCTGTTATTAAAAACAAAGACTTATTCAAAAACATAATTTCAAACCGATAGTAGGGTCTTTTTCCGACAAATCATATAACCCTGTCGCCACTCGATTGAGAACCCTTTCTGAGTTGAAGTCTAGGATTTTACGCCAGCTTAAGGAGTCCTCCTCATAATGAGGTGATATTACTACATACATAGTTAGTTAGTATCAAGGTTAGTATCAAGTAGACTCTTCCCCATTCCTTTAATGACCCTATACTCAGCACCCTCTATATCAATCTTTATTAGCTTTATGTTGCATGATAAGCCCCTAAGTATATCGTCTAGAGGGAAAACCTCGACCATCATTTTAATTGTCTGGGAAAAGTACCTTTTGTAGACTGAAGCATACCCGTAGAATCCCTTCGGAATATTGATCAGCAGTTTTTCTCGCTTATCCCAAGCCGCCTTATTCACCACTAAGACATTTTTTAGGCCATTAAGTTTCAGGTTAGCGCGCGCTACGGAAAACGTTAAATCAATTATTAGGGTACTGCATCAAATCACTATTTTTCATCATAATACCTTTAGATATTTTGAAATTAATTTATATCTCTTAATTGCAGCTTGTAATCTATAATTTCTGTCAATGTAATTTAAAGCGTTATTAACTATTTTTTGCAACTCTTTAAGATCTTTAGCTAATACTTCATTAATTTTTGTAGCTATTTTGGAAGGTTCTGCGGAAGTTAAAATAAAACCTGTCTTATTATCCTTTATAACATCAGGTATACCTCCTACAGGAGTAGCCAACACAGGTGTTCCACAGGCCATTGCTTCAATAATTACATTAGGCAATCCTTCGCCATGCAAACTAGGCAAGACCAAGAGCTTTATTTCATTAAGGTAATAAGGTAGATCACGATGAGATATAGCACCAAGAAAGAGAACCTTATCCTCTAAAGAAAGTTTCTTGACCATTATGCTAAGCTGGTTCATCAAGGGTCCATCGCCAATAATTAATAACCTTACATTATTGCTTTTTAAAATATTCATAGCCAAAAGCAACTGTATAACTCCTTTTTGATAGGTTAGTGCACCAACATAGCCGATAATTGGTTCACGTTTTTCGAGCGGCTTTATAACTTTGAATTCATCATCGACATAAAGGGCTCCATAAGGAAAAATCTTTTGTTTAAATCTCTGAAGAAAGGTATAGTAAGTAGAAGCAATTGAAGTTTCTAAGATAAGCAAGTCAATTATTTTAAGCAGGAGGAGTTCTTTAAGTAATAACCAATATTTTCTTGCACCTTTTAGTATAACAGATCCAAAACCTCCAGCAAACTGTACAACTCTGTATCCAAGTAACTTAAGTAATAGAACCAAAGGAGCATTGAATCCCTTAACGAATATAATTCTATCATTATTTAAACGACTTCTAACAATTTTTTTAAGTGTAATTGCAATAACTAATGAAGTGAAAACATCACGGATTAGTGATAAACGAATTTTTTGTAAAAAGGATTTATTCATCTCTATATAGATGCAGCTAGTTTGCGAATATTTAATGACTTGCTCATAAAAATAGCTCTTCCAAGCAGGACTAATATCCTCCACAAGAACGATAAGGTTCGGATAAATCTTTGATAAGATATTAACCAACTTTTGCGTATGTATAATCCTATTAATTAAATCTATTTTACCTAAAACTAATAGAAAGGGCATTTTGGTTATGAATTCTAGTAAATATAATTAATTTTAGTATCCAAGCAATATTTTTGTAAATAAAGGAAGCAGTTTCTTCTTTGCAAAGTATTTCTCTACTATATTTCGTACTTCAAAGCCTTTTTTAGTATCATAGCATTCAATACTCTCAACAATAGCTTCAGCTATTTCACTAATAGAGAAACTCACTTTACGCAAATACCTTGCAACAACACTAGGAATACCTGGTACATCCGAGTGTATAATTTGTGGTACCCCTGCAGCCATAGCTTCTGTTACAACATTGCTAAGGCCGTGATGAAATGGAAGATGAATAAAAATATCGCAAGATGAATAAAGTAGTGGATACCGAGGATCCGTATATAAAAATGGACTCATAAGTTTTATATGGTTATTGAGACCTTTACTAATAATATAGGCTCTTATTTGATTTTCCAATGGACCTTTACCCACAAGTACCAACAGAATTTTCTTGTTGCTGGCTAACTTTAAGGCTTTTTCAAAAGCCTTGACTACGCGCATGGTTCCTTTTTCAGATACAAATCTACTTACAGAAAGCAATACTTTATCGTATCCATCTATGCCAAGGATACGTTGCGCCTCATACTTATTATATGGTTTGAAACGTTCAGTATCAACCCAGTTGGGAATAAATAAAGTATTCCTAGGAGAAATTGTTTTTATATGCTCATACAAGAGAGTATTTATATTTGAGATCACAACAGCATCAAATGATTTGTAAATTTCTTGGGCAATTTTTCTCCTTAGGTACCCAGTTATGTACGTGTTAGATCGTATACCTGCAATCTTTCTGGTGTCAATCAAATATTTTGAATTTGGTAAATATCTTGTTAGGTAAAGAGCAATATAAGATGGTGGTTCTGCTGCATATAAAACCTCTATATTTCGGAGCTTAGCGATTTTCGATATTATTTTAGAGGCATAAAATGAATAAGGGATAGGTTGTCTGATAAATTTCTTTATAAACGAAAAATATGGTAAGATAAAAGGCAGGTTATAACGAATTATTGTAATGTTGATGGTCTCTTTCTCTACTAGGGGTAAATTTGGTACTGGCTTTACGTCTTCAGATCCTAGTGTGTTAATCGTAATTTCATTTATTTGATTTGTAATTATTGTGACATTATGACCCATTTCTGATAAAAATAATGCTATCTCGTATAGATTTTTCTCCACACCACCAAGAACAGGTAAGTAATAGGGATGTATAAGTCCCACATTCATTATTCTTTCCTATCGGTTATCATTTTATATTAAAAACTTAATTGTTTCTTTCTTATTATTGAAGTTGTTAGTTGTTCTTTGAGATTTCCATGTACTATCTATAGGATACACGCAGATAAGTTTATAATCTAGATTTTGAGGACTAGGACAGCCCGAAATACCTTGTATTATTAGGTGCCTTGAGAGCTGATAGACGTGCTCCTCTACAGCGCCGCCTTTAACTGGTAGTACAGGTACGAGACCCGAGGATACCAGCGCTACCCTCAAACCGTTACGCCGTGCCTCTGTAGTAGTTCCTTATAGAAAACTTTCATTATCTCTATTTCTGTCTTAAGTTCCTCTCTATGTCTTGTCCTTGATAGGCTTTCGCTTCTTTCGATGTGAAGAACTGGGTTGCTTGGTGTATATATGATGTCCAAGCCTTTAAGGATGAGTTGCAGAGCGAAGTATTGTTCGTTTCCTGGTGCTCTCTTCAATAGCTCATGTTCTGGGAACCAAGTATCATGTATGTCACTTGTTTTGAAGCTCATGTTGGCTCCTCTAAATGGTAGAGAGTAGCAAGTTCTGTTTGGTATGTGGAAGCCGTGAGCGATGTTCAGCTTTCGCGTTATGTACACTCCTAGCCTATACTTCCTCATTATTGGAAGAGGTGGCTCATGCCAAGACCTAATAAGCAATCTGTAAAGCCTTGTTACAGGCCTGTCATCAGGTATAGGTATGAGTCTCACAGTTTGTAAATCTATGTAGATATCCCTACTGCACACTCCAGCTACGTGCTTGTAGAGAGAATGTAGTATAATGTATCTCTCTATCCACTTCTTCGGAGGTATGACATCGTCGTCAGTAAATATTGTTATGTCTCCTTTCGCTTCCTTTTTTCCCAAGTTGAGGGCACGAGTGAAGTAGCCCTCTTTTTGCTCAATAATAGTACAATTATGGGAGTAATTGTGGCATAAATCTTCCACTAGCCGAAGATCACAATCTTTGAGGATAATAATGACCTCGAAGGATTTGTATGATTGGTTCCTGAGGCCACTAAGCAAGTACTTAAGGTATACACATCCCTTGCTTGGAATCACAATTGATACTTTCATCCCCATCTTTCTTGTATTTGTGTTGTTGGTTCTCGTGCTTTCATCGCTACGACAACGATCAATTGTCTTAGACCTGGTCTTAGCTTTACTATGGTGGTAGCTAAGAGCCTTAAGGTGTTTAGTTTTGTATGCTTCTTTAAAGCAATTCTCACCAGGTCTTTGAAGCTTGAGATCCCTAGGTACTCCTCTGGATCGGCATCAATTAATGTTAAGTCGTTTACCGTCGAGTAATAAGCCTTTATCACCTCGAATTCTGCTTCTCTAAGTAGTGATACCACTTCCCTCATTGTGTACTCCCTTACGTGGTACCGGTATATGGGCTGTTCACCTAGTAATAGTCTTAGTCTTCTGAATAGAGATGCTATGTTCGGAGTTGTTAGTATTAGTATCCCTCCAGGCTTCAAAGCCCTGCTTATCTTGCTCAGGACTAGAGGCACGTAGTAGTAGTGTAGGTGCTCCAAGACCTCTGTAAACACGGCGCAGTCAGCGTTGTCAACGCCTAGCTCATCTCTCTCAAGATCGCACCTAACAACATCGACATCACATGCCTCGGCAATCCTCATATATGCCCCGGGATTGATATCGAAAGCGACAACATTGTACCCTCGCTTCCTGAGAGCACAGGAGATTATGAACGGTTGTGCACCGAGATCTAAGACCGTTGAGCCCTGCTTACAGTACTCTTCAATAAGTTTCAGAACTTCTAACCTCCTGCTAAACTCAACATAATAGCTGTGAACAGCCTTCGAATCGCCAAATCTCTCAATAATCTCTTTAACACTTAGTAAAGCTTCCCTTGTGTTCATAAATGTTTACTAACAAGATTAGCATACTTTTTGGCTATTTCTATATAGTTAAACTGCTTAACAAATTCGAGACCATTTTTGGACAGTTTTAGCCACATCTCTTCGTCTGTTAACAGCTTTTCCATAGCATTTGAATAGTCCTCAGGGTTAAAACTATCCACCCTGATGCCGTTGAAGTTGTTGATGACAACCTCTTCTGGTACAGCATTTGAGACTACTACTGGGGTTCCACAGGCCATAGCCTCTAAAACAGCATATGAGAAAGCTTCATAACTTGATGGAAGGATTAATGCTTTGGCCTTGCATAGAAGCTCGTTCTTTTGATTTTCTGTCAAGCCATATTGATATTCGATGCCTTCAATTTTTGGCGCATCTAGTGGAGATCCAATAACTATTAACTTAACATTGTTGCCCTTCACTCTCAGTGTCTTTATGGCTTCAATACTTATGTGGGGGTTTTTAACAGGTCTTGTACCGATGTGAACTACTAGATCCTCTCTTTCGTCGATGTTACTGGGCCTGTAAAAGTCAAGCTTCATGGGCAAAGGAATGACCTCGCAATTTATACCGAGAAAATTTCTAAAATCTTCCCTGCACTTATAGCTTACGCAAATAACTTTGTCGTAGTGCTTGTAAAGTTCTTTTGCAGCTAATAAGTAAAGCTTCGTTGGTTCAAGTGTTATTCCATGATTTATTGCTATTTTGGGTTTAAACCTAAGAGGAATAACTCCATTCACCAACGCAACATCAAAATCATTGTTCTTAATTATTCTCGATCCCTTGAAGAGCCAGTCAATAGCTATCCTAACCCAGGAATCTCCCTCACAAGGTTCTTTACGAAGCACGTGAATGGGTATCGAAATGTCTAGTCCGTGAATCTCCTTGAACCACTTCTCTAACCTCTCCCTATCAACTCCCCTGTAACACCAGCTAATAATCTCGACTTCGTGACCAAGTATCCTTAAGCCCTCTCCTAAGAGAGCAATAAACCTGTTGACGCCATCCAAATGGGTTATGAACTCCCTCCTAATCAATGCTATCCTCATACTTCTACCACCTCACCAATACAGCATGCTTAGGTACTTTTGCTCCGACCTCGCTCATTTTTTTATCTGTACTTTTCCTGCTATGATTAAATCTTTTGTGAAGAGCTTTGCTCATGCTCTTAGGTTCTCCATTTCTTCGCTTGAAGTTAATGGTCATACCGGTGTTATTTATGCTTAGATATTTTCTTTATAACCATAATTGTGCTATTGTGCTCTGAAGTTTGGAGTCTTAACTTCTTTGAATTTCTCTTCTAACAATCTCTTTGCTGTTGTTCTTACTGCTTCTCTCGAGTTCATTGCTGGTTTGGATCCCAGTTTCTTTATCTTGTCTATTTTTAGGGCTATTCTCTTTACGTCTCCTGGCCACCCAATTCCGTGGAGCGCTGGTTTGTATTTTTTCTTCACGTTGTTTAGGCTCAGTGCTTTGATTACTTCTTCTGCTACCTCGTCCACTGTTATCCAGTCACCTGAGGCTATGTTGTATACCTCGTAGCTTGACTCCGTTTTTCTCCACGCAGTTATCGTTGCTTCTATTGCGTCGTCTATGTATACGTAGCTCCTGGTCTGCTTTCCGTCTCCCAGGATCTCTAGCTCTGTTGGGTTCTTCAGTAGCTTGTTTATAAAGTCCCATGTCACGCCGTGCCTGAGCCTTGGCCCAACGACGTTGGCGTACCTGAGCACGACCGCCCTTATCCCGTAGAGTTTGGTGTAGGCGTGTATTAGGTTCTCGCATGCCGCCTTGCTCGCGCCGTACACCGAGACAGGCTTCACGGGCGCGTCCTCGCCGACAGGTATCTCCTCGGGTTCACCGTATACGCTACTGGACGAGGCGAACACGATCTCCTTCACCTCTTTCCTCCTCAACCCCTCTAAAGGATCGTACCATTAATAGCCATGCTACAGCATATGTAACGGTCAAGCTAAGCGTTGGATATATTAGAAATACTAAAGTTCTCACCGGTTCTATTCCGAAGATCAATGCGAGAAAACTATAAATAGCCACATCAAAAGGGAGCGGATTATATGCATTATCAAGAAGACCTGGCGGGTATATACCTTTTTCCACTACGTAGGTTGCAGCAATGACTCTATCTATCAAGAATCTTTGCGAGAATGGATCAACATTGAGAACATATGCTATACCAAAGATTATTGAAAGAAATAATATTATATTTACTTTTACTTCGCTTTTAAGAGCTAATAGTATTAAGTTCACAATTAACACAATAACAATAAATGATAATAAAGGCTCAAAACCCACGAAAGTTATTGATATGCCATAGGAAGCTAATAATATGAAATGTTTTATCAGGATCAGCATAAAACTAAGAACTAGAAACACAGGAAAAATTGCAATTTCATGCAATTTGGCACGGCCTTTAATAATACGAGGGTAATCCTTAATTTGTTTCATCCTTCTTGTAAGCAAAATAATCAAGTTAGAAAATTCTATAGCAAGAACAAAAATTATCATTGCGAATAGGTCTGCATATTTTTGCATCATATCTATAATAATATTGAAAAAATTAACAAATGGCATTGTTAAATTCGAGATTTCTTACATGAAGCTTTGTGTAATGCTCCATATAGAAACGCGTGACTCGAGGAGGTTGAAGGAGGCTGCCACGTTCTCGAAGAATGCACCTCGGATTTGGGAGCATTGGCCCTTGCTTCCGGGTTCCGCGTCTCATCGACTACTTCCTGTAGAGTTTGTCCACGTACTGCGCGACTGTTTCGTTCCACGTCGAGATTTTTGCTTCTTTTAGTAGCCAGAGCCCGTTCCCGATCTCTTCCCCTAGTGCTACTAGTGTCTCTTTTATCGTTGCTGAGGCAATCGTCGGCACGCCCATAACCAGCGCCTCCGCTGTGAAGATGCTGAATGCTTCGTGTGCGCTGGGGTTTACCGCGTACCTTGCTTGGGCGAGGAGGTCGAGGTACTTATGCCTGGGCTGCGGTGACAGGAGCTCTGTGTTCCCGTATCTCTCGGCGTACTTCCTCAGCTTCTCCTTGTGGGGGCCTTCGCCGATGATCAGCAACTTTAGCCCCATTTTTTTAGCAAGCTCTACGGCGAGCTCCAGCCTCTTGTACCTCTCTATTCTCCCGGCGTACATCATGTAGTCGCTTTCCTGGCCTTTCCACCTACGCTCCACCACATCCTCTTCTACGCCGTGGGGGATCACAACAAGCTTTCCAGCTCCGCTAGGGTAGTGGCTTTGCACGAGCTCCGCTTCTTTGAAGCTTACGGCGTGCACCTTGTCCGCGGCTTCCACGAATTCCGTGACAACTCTCCTCCAGGGTATCCACAGGAGTTTTCGGACTGCGGTGTGACCGGTGCCGTGGTAATGCAGGGTGACGACGAGCTTTGTGTCTGGCGCCGCCTTTTTCGCGTATAGCGCGGAGATCACGGTGAGTACGGTGTGCGCACTGTGGGCGTGGACCACGTCCGCGCTACTCGCCAGCTCCTTCAGCAACTTCTGGAGCTCGCGCTGCCTCCTGGGCGCGTGGTAGGCGCCACCGGGGCTCCAGGTGGGCCACCTCACAAACCTCACTCCGTTGATTTCCTCCTCGCGAGGTTTCTCCGCGTCAGGCTCGCCCGCGAGAACAGTCACCTCATGAGCCTTGGCGAGCCTCTCAGCGATGGACTTGACGACGTACTCGACTCCGCCTATGTGAGGGTGGTAGCTGGGCGAAACGAGGATTATCTTCGTGTTACTTCGCCTCTTTCTCCCACGCTATGTCCTTCGTTTTGAGGTTCCTGACTGCGGCGACCATGAGGTAGAGTTGCATTGTGACCCATGTCCTGTATGGTTTGTAGGCGAGGAGCAGGGCGCCGAGTGTGAGTAGGGCAAGTGCAAGGAGTGATCCACTTACGACGCCGGCGAGGAGCAGGATTGTGGCTACCGCTAGTAGCCATGGGTTGGCTAGGTGGAGCCATGCTTCAATTAGCAATACTTTCCTGAATGGTTTGGGTGCTTGTCGTAGTAATCGTAGTGAGCGTGTGAGGTGTTGGATGAGGTGTTGGGCTCTCCGTACCCTCCACTTGTGGTACTCCTTGGGCAGGGCTTCGATGCTCCACAGGTCTTCGGGGGCAATGGCCCTGTAGCCTTTCAGC
>WYEQ01000033.1 GCA_009904015.1 Desulfurococcales archaeon
CCCCAGTCGACTTCTCCCTTATCACGCTGGCAGTTAGTCCAGCCGCGCTGCTTCCCTTACCAGTGGTGTATATTGCTCTTGGAGCTATTCTTGCTACGTATTGCAATAGCTGGCTGTTATGCAAAAACGCGCCGGAGGGCTCCACAGCGAAGTTCTGTGTAACATCAACGTCGAAGTCATAGACGTATCCCTCGTGGCCAGCGATGTACTCTGTTGCTATGACTTTTCTCCACTCGATATTCACGGCCTCGGTTGCAATAGGGATAAGGTCCCCTTCCTCTATGTCCGCGCCATCTATTGTTAGTATCTTCTCTTCTCTCTTAACAATGAAGCTGTGACCCAGGGTAGCCTCTACTTCGTGACCGTTATCAAGCTTTACTCTAAGCAAAACACCGCTACTAGGGTGCCTGGAAAAAGCTCTTATCTTTCTCCACTCGCTTCTTCCTTGAGCAGTGTTGTATGTTAGGGTTTCTAGTTCAAGCTTTGTAACAGATAAATCAAGTATCTCGGATTCCTTGTCGAAAACAACTTTTTCTCGATACTCATTCATGTAGTAATCGATAAGCCTACCTATCTCAACCAACTTCTCCTCGCTATCTCCTTTTCTCCTTATTTTAACCAGAGTGCTTCCTGGAACACTTTTAGCTGTGCCCGGGTCACCGACGAGTAGAATGTGGATATCCCCTCTTATTCTCATGCCATCCTTTGTTTCCTTGGGGTTCCCTCCAAAAAGAGCTAGCGCTATCGCCTCCTTTATATCCCATAATCCATAGAGACCGGGCGCTATGCTCAAAATAATCTTTTTCCTAACCCATGGGTCACGGGCAAGCTCAAGTATTTTCTTCTCATCATCACTCGTGATTACTATTTCCTCGAGGGTTTTCTGGCTTACCTCAACACTGAGAACATCCACGTACATGCCATAAACAGGCCTTGCTTTCTTCCCCTGAACGTCAACCCTTAGTATACCAGTAACAACCACGCGGTCCCCCGGTCTAGCCTTGTCAACTATATCCCTAGTTAATACAGCCTCCACGCTCCTGGGAATCTGCCCTGGTGGAATTTCCTCCGGACGCTCCTGAATAACCACTTTCTGCCAATCAACATAGAAGCTCTTCTCGGGCTTCACGTCCTCTGTTCTTATATGAACATTGAGTGGGCATCTCGGGGGGATCTCGAGAATGTCTCCCAGCTCTCCTTCCTCAGGCCAGTAAAACTCACACTTCTCTGAGGCTGATTTATAGTGAATGAACTTGGCTTTAACCATTTTTTGCTTAACTGGTGTAGCCCTAACCATTATTCCTTCTATAGCTACTAGCTTGTTTAGGTACTGGCTTCCAAGCTCCCTTATCCTTATTGTTCTGAGAAGCTTTGTTGGCCTGACGTAGAATTCCCCTTTCTCCAGGGCATAATCAGGGTTTATTTGTTCTACGAGCCGCTTCAAGGCCGAGTTCGCGTATTTCAGGAAATCATCCGGTTTCTCCTCAAGCTCCTTAGCTAACTGTGGATTATAGAGGTAAAGGTCTGGATAATCAACCTCTAAGCTGTTTTTTCCTGTATCAATCATCTCCTTTACTCTATCAAGATACTTCAGCTTTCCATCTTGTAAAGTAAAATTTCGTAGAAACTTTAAGAACTCGGCCTCAATATCTATCGTTAACAAACTGTTACCCAATTCTTCTGCCAAGGAGAATTTCCCTCCAGGAGTTAATTGTTAAACGTACCCATCTGTACAGGGCTTCCTCCTCAGGGCTCATTTTGCCTAGAATCTGCTCTTCTCCCCTACCACTAATAGCTATGTAGAGAATAGTGGTTAATCTTTTTTCGATAATCTCGTTGACGAGCCTTTCAGATTGCTTAAGCTGACTAATCGCCTCTGGCGTAGGCTTCTCGCTAATCTTCTTCTCCAAGTCCTCAAAGAACTTCCTTGTTCTAAAGTAAAAGTTATCCGGTAAGCTTGATAGCTCTCTGCTTGATTTCTTATGGGTCTCGTCATGATGCACCTTAAGAATATCGTTGATCGTAAGCATTGGCTCCTCCTGTTTAACCAAGCCCTTGCTCTCAAGAATACTGATTATCCAAAAAGGCGCCTCGAGCCTCTCACCTCTCATGGTGACTATCTTGTTCCCGCTAGGCAAGTTAAGAACAACCTTGTCTGCGACAACGATGGCTGAAGTGTTTTTCTCCTCAACACTGAACAACAAGTTCTTTACTTGATTAAGAACACTCATTTTCCGATAACCACATCTAAGTATTAAGATTGACAACAGATTTAATTCTATTTCTCCCTAATAGATAATGTGTAAGTAAAGGTGAAGCCACATGAGCACTGAGCTTGAATACGTGTTGTGGGCCGAGAAGTATAGGCCGAAAAGTCTAGACGAGGTCGTTAATCAGACAGAAACTGTTCAGCGATTAAAGAAGTTCATACAGGACGGAAATATTCCGCATATGCTCTTTGCAGGCCCGCCTGGAACTGGTAAAACAACAGTTGCGCTGGCGTTTGCACACGACCTATACGGGCCGGATTACCAAAGATACATGCTTGAGCTTAACGCCTCTGATGAAAGAGGAATAGATGTAATTAGAACCAAGGTCAAGGAATTCGCTAGAACAATGATCGTTGGCAAAGTACCGTTCAAGCTTATAATTCTTGACGAAGCAGATAACCTGACAGCCGATGCGCAACAAGCTTTGAGAAGAATGATGGAGCTTTTCACGCCAACCAGCAGGTTTATACTAATAGCAAATTACCCCAGCAAAATCATTGAGCCTATTCAATCCAGAACCGCTGTGTTCAGGTTTACCCCACTTAAAAAAGAAGACGTTATAAACAGGCTGAAGTATATAGCGAAAAATGAAGGAGTAGAGTACGATGAGAAAGCGCTGGAAGCAATATTCGATATTTCCGAGGGAGATATGAGGAAAGCTATAAACATCTTGCAGGCAGCCGCGGCGGGCGGAGAGGTTACCGTTGAGCAGGTATATAAGGTCGTGGGCCTAGCCCATCCAAGAGAGATAAGAGAGATGATAAAGCTAGCTCTGAATGGTGATTTCCTCAAAGCAAGAGACAAACTACGTAAACTCATGATTGACTATGGCTTGAGTGGCCTAGATGTGATAAAGCAAGTTCACAGTGAGATATTCAAGTCCGATATGGACTTGTCTGAGGAGGCCAAGGTACTGATAGCTGATTATGCAGGTGAGATACAGTTTAGGCTTGTGGAGGGAGGAGATGATGAAATACAGCTTAATGCATTCCTAGCGTGGCTAACGCTTCTTGGCAAGAAGATGTCCATTCAGGCCCAAGCGACCAGATAGATACATATATATAAGTGGTGGAAATGAGCATAGCTGTTCCATGGATAATCAAGTATAGGCCTAAGAACCTTTCCCAATATGTAAACCAAGAAGAAGCCAAGGCGTTTTTATCAGCATGGATAAAGGAGTGGCTTAGGGGAGGCACACCCTCCAAGAAGGCCGTGCTACTGCACGGTCCTCCCGGAGTAGGGAAAACCGCCTTAGCTGAAGCGTTAGCTGGAGAGTTCGGTTTACAAATAGTGGAAATGAATGCCAGCGACTTCAGAAGAAAAAGCGATATAGAAAAAGTCGCCATGATAGCCAGTAAGGCCAGAAGCTTTGATGGAAAACCAAAAATAGTTCTTCTAGACGAAGTTGATGGCCTGAGTGGGAAGGAGGACCTAGGCGGAGTTGAAGCAATAATTGACGTAATAAAGAACACCAAGAACCCGATAATAATGACCGCTAACAATGCATATGCAAATCAGCTCAGAACAATTAGAACCATGAACGAGGTAGTACTAATAGAGCTTAAAGAACTTCGCCAAAAAGATGTTCTCGAAGTACTGAAAAGAATATGTGAAGCAGAAAAAATATTCTGCGATGATAAAGCACTTAAGACAATACATGAAAGAAACAAAGGAGACCTAAGGTCATGCATCAACGACCTGGAGAGCATAGGGAGAACCTATGGTAAAGTGACTCTTGATTTAGTTGAAAAGCTCTTGCCATACAGAGACAGGGAGCTGGACCCATTTGAGACTCTGAGAAGCATTTTCTTCGCTAAATACACTTGGCAAGCCAAAAGCGCAGCTATGCATAGCCAACTGGACTTTGATACTCTTCTACAATGGATAAACGAAAACATACCTGTACAGCTCACCGAGCCAGAAAACATTTATCAAGCATACGAAGCCTTATCAAGAGCCGATGTGCATAAAGGCAGAATAATAAAAAGCGGTTCATGGGATCTTCTTAGTTACGCTAACGACCTAAGCACCGCAGGCGTATCGCTGGTAGCAAAGAAAGAGAAGCTGAAATGGATTAAGTACAGCTTTCCAGCGATGATAAAGATGCTAGCTGAAACAAAAGCATCGAGAGAAAAACTGCTTAGCGCTGCCGAGAAGATAGCGAGAAACGTACATGTATCTAGGAGAACTGCACTAGCTGAGTTTATACCATTGATAAGAGTGATATACAGGCTCGATAGAAACAAGGCTGCATACATAATGAAGTCGCTTAACATATCCCCAGATGAAGCGGTGGTAATAACGGGGGAGCAAGAAGCACGTCAGCTATTAGAGAAGAAACTAAGCGAACTAGCAGCCTTAGCGAAGAAACAGGAGAAAATTGAGAAAACATCTAAGCCAGAGAGTAAGGGCTATAAACCAGCCGGTCAATCGAGAGAAAGCTCTTCAAAGCACTCAAGACAGAGGACTTTATTCTAGTGTGGAGAAACGTACTATTGATTATTTTGCTGGTTTCAACAATTAGCTTAGGTGCGATAGGGTATCTAACTCCAACCAAGAATAGATTCTGAGGCTCGGCTGCTCCCGGAACCCATTTATCAATACACTCATTCAATTCACATCTGCATTTTGCCTTTCTTAGAAAATCAACTATTCTCCTAACCATATTCCATGCAAAGCCTTCTCCTCTTACATGAATGATTATTTGTTGCTCCACCGGTAAAACCCTAATAAAATAGAGCATTCTCCAATCAGAACCATATGGAGGAGTTCTCCAGTCTTTGTATAAGAACTGATAATTATTCAACCTAGCCATAATATTCGACAAGGCCTGTAGAAAAGATATATCGGGACAAGTATACTTATCTGTAGTATCAATGTATAAGTAGTCTCTATAGATAGCCGATCTCGATGCATGAAACTCGTAAGGCAACCTTTCTCTTAAGCCCCATACAAGTATTCCTTTCCTCGAGTTCAAGCACCTAGTAAAGCCATGTAAAGCCTCGTCGCGAAGAAAAAAACTAATTGTCTGCCATAGAGCACTTACTCCAGCATCTGTTCTGCCAGAATATGTCAACCGTGCTTCATTAATTTCAACGGCGCTTTCAACCATGCATTCAAGAACTTCTTTCTGAACCGTCCTAAGGTCGTCCTGAACTTGAAATCCGCGGAATAAAGTTCCATCATAACTAATGAAAAACGCTTTTCTATCGTTCATGATATTCCCTTGAGCCTTGCTCGAAGAACTCCAATAGCTTATTGATAAACCTGTCAATGTGTTTTTTCTTAATATGAGGCATGAAAACTATTCTGAGGCCTGGAGGCTTAGAGCAGAAGTATGTTTTAATTCCATAGCTCCACAGAAAGCTCCAAGCCCTGGATACTAATTCTTCTTCGCCTAGTCCCACGCATAACAAAGGAACATCAGGCCTTGGGATAGAAAGGTTCCAATTTGATTGGAGGGTATTCATAGTTTCGAGAGCAAGGTTGTAAGACCTTATTGCGGAGTAAGCTAGTCCATCCCTTCCTTTGAGAAGCAGTGTGGCTAGAGCACCTGCTGCCGAGTACCCCGGCCTAGTGCCGAGAAGGCCTTTCTGATAACCTGCAGGCATGTAATGCGAATTCCATTTAAGCTTATCCTCCAGCATACTATTGAGAAACAAAACAGATGATGGAATTGGCGCGCCGGGGAACTTGTGATAATCAGTTGAGAATGATGCCAGGCCTTCGTTAACCAGCTCGACATATTTGCCAAACTCCTTGGGATTTGTGAATGGATAAGTAAATCCACCCATTGCTCCATCGATGTGGACATGGATATGATACTTCCTTATAGAATCAATTATAGGAGTTATAGGGTCTACTCTTCCTATCTCCGTTGTTCCCATAGTAAGAACTAGTACTGAGTTGGGGTAGCGAGCTAGGATCCCCTGTAGCTCATCAGGATTGTAGTAACCATCATCATTGGTTTTTACCTTTACGATATTAAGCTCAAGCAAAGCTGCAGCTTTACTTATGCTTTGATGAGCTGATTCTAGCGAAATGACCGTCCTTGAGCTAAACGTTTTCTTGAAAGCATAAAGAGCTAGAATATTAGATTCCGTTCCCCCACTAGTAATTACTCCACTAATATCTTCACTTAACCCAAGAATACGTTTTGTTTCGGATATAAGCTCTTCTTCTATTACAGATAAGGATGGAAAGAGTACATGGTCATTTTGGTTTTTCTCAATGAACTTAGCAATAACATCGAAGACCCTTGGATGAATACTAGTTGTCATGGAGCCAATTATCTCGCCTGTATGGTGTCTAGGGTCTAAATCAGCAATGCTCATTAAATCATCAATGGATTTGATCTTTTTTTCCAATAGATACACCTTGAGAAACCAGTGTTGCTAATGCTAGTTGAAAAATAAGATGTGAATAGCGTATTAAAAATATGGTTATGGACCCAGGAAGTCCTTTGGGCTTGGTATCTGGGGTGGCAGTCCTTTTCTCTTCCTTATCTGAGCTACGATATCCATTAATAATGAGTCAGGGACAGGTGCCCATCTGCTGAACTCTGTTCCCCAAAAAGCTCTGCCCGCGCTGGCTCCTCTAAGCTCAGGGGCTAAGTCAAAGCTTTCAGCTACTGGTATCTCAGCTATTACTCTTGATAGGTCTCCCACTTGGCTGACTTCTAATATCTTGCCTCTCTTCTTTGTTATTACCGCTGTAACTGCGCTTAGGTAGTTAATTGGTATCCTGATATCGAGCTTTTGTATTGGCTCAAGTATCGTTGGCTTAGCCGTTAACATGCCTGCATATATAGCGTTTCTGACGGCAGGGTATATCTGCGCTGGTCCTCTATGAGCTGGATCCTCGTGGATAACTGCATCATGCAGTATTACTTTAACCCCTCTTACTGGCTCCATGGCTAATGGCCCTTCCTTCATAGCTAACCTGAACGCCTGTAGTACTGTGTCCCTAACTTCTCTTAGGTACTGCTGACCAGTTGTTCTATCAACAAATATGTTTATGTTCTCATCAATGGTCCATATTCTCCTGGCCTCGTCCATATCCCAGCCAGCTTTCTCCTTAAGTATCTTTGCTCTTTCTCTCGGTTCTTGGTCTTCAGTTATATAGCCATCCTGGATAAGCTTAATTGTCTCCTCGTCCAGTGGCTCGACGCTGAGGTAGAACTTGTTGTGCTTGTTGGGGCTCTTACCCTCAAAGACTTCGCTTCTGGCCCTCACAGTTTCTCTGTACACAACTATTGGCGGGGTTGTTGATACCTCGACTCCGTAGTTCTCCTTGAGGAACGTTAAGGCTATCTCGATGTGAAGTGGTCCCATACCTGACAGGAGATACTCTCCTGTTTCTTCATTAATTTTGACTACAAGGTTGGGGTCCTCTATAGCTAGTTTGTATAGAGCATCAATCATCTTTGGTAAATCAGCTGTGTTCTTTGGCTCAACAGCAACGGTGACCACGGGCTCGCTGACATATCTCAGCTTCTCGAAGGGAACCATTACATCTTTGTATGTTAGGTCAACGACTGTTTCTCCAGCCCTTGCCTTCTCTAAACCAAGAGCAGCCGCGATGTTGCCGGCCACGACTCTTGATACAACCTCTCTGACTGGACCCATGTAGAGGCTAACCTGTAGTACCCTATGCTTCATCTTGCTGTTAACAAGCCAAACTTCTTTTCCCTGCTCTAGCGTTCCCGAGAGTACCCTACCAGTAGCTACTAGTCCCGCGTGTGGGTCGATTTTAACGTCGTTTATAAGGAAGACGAGAGGGCCGTTGGGGTCAGCCTCCATCATGGCCTTAGCAATATCAGAGTTGAGGTCCCCCCTCCATATCTTTGGAATACGATACTTCTGGGCCTCTCTTGGGTTCGGTATAAACCTTACAACCATGTCTAGGAGTGCCTCGGCTGTTGGAACCTTTTGGGCTAGCTCCTCGACGCCCTCCTTACCCTTGTTGTAAGCCTCTATGACATCAGAGATTCTAACACCCTTCTTGGCAGCCATTGGTACTGTGAAGGCCCATTTATCTCTTGAGCTGCCGAAGGCCACCATTCCTTTTGATGGATCGAGCTGCCATTTCTCCTGGAACTCCGGGTCAGCGTAGTTAGCTATTAATCTGTTAACCTCCTTGATTATCTCCACGAATCTCTGCTGTATCTGCTGAGGCGAGTACTTAAGCTCCTTTATTAGTCTATCAACCTTGTTTATGTATAGTAGAGGTCTCACTCTTTCCTCGAGAGCTTGTCTAAGCACTGTCTCAGTCTGCGTCATCACGCCTTCAACTGCATCAACAATTACAATGGCACCGTCTAGTACCCTCAGGCTTCTCGTAACCTTACCAGTAAAGTCTACATGGCCAGGCGTATCTATTAGGTTAATCACATAGGGCTTTCCATCAAGCTCGTGGTACAAGCTAACGTTAGCCGCCTTAACCGTAATTCCTCTTTTCTGCTCAACCTCAAGGTAATCAGTAGCTAGGGCCTCCCCTGCTACCTTGTAGGAAATAATGCCGGCCGCGGCTAGCAAGGTATCCGTAGTTGTTGTTTTTCCATGGTCTACATGAGCTATGATGCCTATGTTTCTTACATTCTCCAGGTTAGTCATTAGCTTTTCTATTTCCGATACTATTTTGTATTTAGGCAAACGACTTACACCTTTTCTCGATTATTCTTCCATAACCAAGCTGTTTTTGTTTTATCAACTTCTAGTTTAAGATTTAAGAGGGTTAAAAGAATTTAGTATTCCTGACTAAGCGTTTGATAAGGCACTGCCTAAGAAGTCGCTTATCTTCTTGCAGAAGCTAGGCAACTCTTTCTTGGATAATGACCTGCCGAGAACAAAAACCCACGCTCTAAAGTGGCCACCATGGCTTGTGGGCTCGAGATTTCTGACAAACAGCTCAGTGATTCTTCCCCACATATCACTATTTATCTTGCCGCTACCTCTCACCACTACTCTAGTCTCGTTGTCTTTTGGAGAAACAACAACAGCCAAATCTGCGCCCAGAGATACCAGAGAAGCTGCTACGTCGGACTCAAAGCTACCAACATGAGTAACCACTATTAAGATATCGCCGGATTTCGCAACGATTGCTCTCTGCGCAGCTTTTAGCTTCGCCAACCTCTTGCTTAGTTCCTCCTCAACTGTGAGCATAGCTAGTAGCTTGCCGTAACCAAACAACCTTGCTAAACTATATGATGCTTTGAAGGTCATCGGCGAGGCTCTCCTGAACCTGGACGTATCATTGATGATACCAGCTAAAAGCAAGCCAGCCAGCTCCTTGCTATCCAGCATATCCTTGAACATCATAGTTACAATTTCACTTGTGGAATAGGCCTGCCTAGGCATAACGACATAATCGACTAAGCGAATTAGGTCGCTTTTTCTATGATGATCGACTAGAAGCTTTTTATACTCCTTGTTCAACAAATCCTTAAATACCCCTAATTGACCGAGACCTCCAGCATCAAGAATGATTAAGATAGTATTGCTTGTAGGCAGAGAAAAATCGTTTTTGAGGCTATCCATACAGCTCGGCTCTAGCCCAAGCCTACGAGCCAGGTTTAATGCCTGAGCGCTTACTCCTTCTGGACAGAAAAACGATACATACTCATAGCCGTACTTGTTGTTAAGCACGTATCGAAAAGCTAGGGCCGAGGCCAGAGCATCCACATCTGCGTATCGATGCGTTAATAAAACCGCGTTTTTAAAACCACTGAGTAGCTCCTTAATATGACTAGGGCTTTTTATCCTCCTCGAGGAGCTCATCTTCTATTTTCCTCCTCGCAACATCAATGACTTCCGCTGCTTTCTCATCAACGCTTGGAATTAATGGAACATCGCTATACAGCTCGACCTCCACTCTCGCTCTAAGAGCATTATCGAATGTTTTCTCCAAAACAACAACCGTTGAAGCTAAATCAATGTTTTCTTTTTCAAGCTTCTCTATAATACTATCGATTACCTCTAGAGCTGTTTTTTCCAGCTCCTCATCACTTATTTGTTGCTTTAGTTTTTTCCTCAAAACAATCAACTACCAGTTATGGTTTTTTTCTCCTTAGTTGCTAATGACTGGTAATGCTTAGCTATCATGTCCTTAAGCTTTTCTTGTAATGTTTGAATCTGTGTTTTCAGGGATTGCTCTTCTTTTCTATAACGATCAAGCAAGAGCTCATCGAGCTCCAGCTTCTCGCTTAGCTCTTTGATAACTTTCTCCTTGCTCTCTTCAAAGAGTACGTTACCGATATTCTTAAAAACCTTGTATCCCTCTGGGAGCTCCTTTAAATGTTCCAGAACCCGTTTAATCTCGCTAATCTCGCTTTCAATAATTGTTCTTTGATTAACTATAGCTAGGTATCTCTCCTGGAGCTCCTCTAGCTCCTGAGCTGCTTGTTGAACTTCTGGAGGAAGCTTTTCAACCATGACTTAACACCGCTTAATTTATTCATAGTTTTTTAATCACTACTTTTCTCAAGGATTCAAGTAAATAAGCATATGTGTTTAGAAGAGCTCTTAGGTCGCTTAGAGACTTCGAGGTTATTTTGAGATAAACGGTGCTACCACAACGATAAGCCTTTATTTTCCCCCGCTTCTCATCAACTGGGGACTCAATCTCAGGTAGGATGGCCTTATATAAGGCCTCTGCCTCCGCCTCGCTCTCCAGCCTAAGCATAAATTCCAGGCTAACCTCCCTCAAATGGTTTTCCAATAATCCTCGCCTCACTAATTTTTAAGACTGGGCCTACAAACTTATCGCTCATCTTGAAAAAAACATAGTATAAATTATCCTTAGGGATAACGTGAACTCTTAGCCCATCCTTCCCGGACGTTGGTCTAACTATGGTTGCGGAGAATACTCTTGTGAAAGCCAGAGAAATAATTCTATGAGTCTCATTCGCGAAATCACTCGAAACAACATACACATTAGACACAGGTTTCTCGGGTAAACCGTGACGTCTTTCCCTAGATAAGCTCACACCTGATATGAAAAGGGTGAAAATATGAATAGGTGGTTGGTTCGTCCATAATGGCTCGGTATCATAAACCCTCATAATGCTCGGGTTCCCCCTAATCTCGCCGACTATAACCAATGTCTTCGCTCCTAGGGCAAATGCCCTCGAGAGAAGCTCCTTAAAAGTCATTTTACCTCTATTTAATCTCACGATGTTGGCTGATAGTGAACTGATATCCTTAATTAAACTCCGGGTTCTTGGAGATGGTTCTCTGCTTGTAGTTAATAGAGTCAGTGACCTTGATGGTGGTTCGCTAACTTCACTCATGCTCGCATCAACACTAGATTTGTGTGGAGAGAGTCTTAATTAGTTAAGCTAAGCGCATACAGAACCGGTTTAGTAATAAAGAGAATATTTGCCTTTGTTCTAAAAAACAAGTTATCTCTTAATTACCGTGGGGAAATACTTAGAGAGCTCGCTTCTGGGAGTGTAAGCTGCTCCAGCCCAGGTTGCACCGCATTTCTTGCAAGCCCATATACCAACGGAAATCCTGTATACTCTCCCAACGAAGCCACAAAATGGGCACTGATGATCAGCGTACCTTTTCTCCATTACTTCTTTCCATCTTTTCCTCAAGGTTGAGCCATAACGTGGACCGAACCTTCCCGCTATCCCCACTATCTTTGTTCTTCCCATTAAAATCACCGTGGTAAGCTAATTTTGAATAGATGCTAAGAGTTAATTAATCTTCAATTTGTTTTTCTTCTTCCTGTCCTTCCTCCACGCTCTCTTCATCTACGCTTGGTTTCTCGACTGGTAGCTTCTCAATGATTACTTCTTTTTCTTCTCTGGGCTTCGATAGCTGCGCCGCCAGCTGTTCGTTTATTTCCTTTAAATAGATGTTGGCTGCCCTCCAAGCTAAATCAACCATATTGTCCAGCTCGCCTGAGGTTATGAATCCCATACCGCTCTTCTGCAAACCAACTATTTCTCCATGTTCATCAAACGAGACTGAGAGCCTAACGTCAGCTATGCTTTCCTCCTCATCGTTGGGGTCGACTACAAGGTAAGAGCCTATCTTAGCAACTGTTGCTGTTACGACCTTCTTGTTGACCTCCAAGAACTCGTTGTCAGAGCTTTTCTCAAGGATTACCTGTTCCCCATTAATTACTACTTTCGGCACCTTCGTTGTGAGCAGTGCGGCTAGAGTAGATATAGCGGAGGCGTCAATAAGATTGCCGTTGTGGTTCAACACGTAAATGTCTGTCCACAAAACCATTACTTTTTTGCCTGGGACAATCCCTAGCTTGGATAGATTAATAGCTTTGCTCTCTCTGAAAGACCTATCGATTACCCTGGCCAGCTCGTAGGCGTTCTCATCAGGCGGCCCGGGCTCAAACAAAGGTGAGGCAAGAGGAACGAACTCGGCGTTCACGATAAGCACTCCCTCGCTTGGATTATCTGGGTATGGAGCGCCTGGCTCTATCTTCACTCCTGTAAGAACAATCGTTTCTCCGAGCTTGACGTATGCTGAGCCATCTGCCCTGGGAACATAGTTGGTGATTATGCTAATAG
>WYEQ01000010.1 GCA_009904015.1 Desulfurococcales archaeon
AAGCCCATCCTCGTCCGGCAGATCGAGTGGCTCAAGGAGCAGGGCATCACCGACTTCATCCTCGCGGTCGGCCACCTCAGAGCTAAGGTCTTCGAAGCCCTCGGAGACGGCAGGAAGCTCGGAGTCCGCATCGTGTACAGCGTCGAGGAGGAACCCCTCGGCACAGCCGGGGCGATAAGGAACGCCGAGCCCTTCATCGACGGCGAGGAGTTCCTGGCCCTGAACGGCGACGTGGTCACAGACCTGCGAGTCAAGCCCCTCATCGAGGCCCTGGAGGGCGCAGACGCCGCGATAGCCCTTGTACCCCTCAGAAGCCCCTACGGCGTGGTGGAGGTCGACGACGAGGGGCGCGTCAAGTCCTTCGTCGAGAAGCCGGTCCTCGAAGGCTACTACATCAACGCCGGGGTCTACGCCATCAGGAGGGAGGCCCTGAGGCTCATGCCCGAGAAGGGCAACCTTGAGGAGACAACCTTCCCCATCCTAGCCAGGCAGGGAAGGCTCAAGGCAGTCCTCTACAGGGACGCCTTCTGGAGGTCCATAGACACGATGAAGGACCTCGAGGAGGTCGAGAGAATCCTGGCCCGCGAGTAGCCATGCACTTCTGCTTCGTGTGCTCCCATCTCTATCCGTGCACCCGCGGGGGCGCGGAGCTCAGGTACCACCTCCTAGCCAGGGAGCTGGCGAAGCTCGGCCACAAGGTCTCCTACATCACCTACGCCTACAGCGGTTGCACAGACCCCTCCGTGGACCTGGTCCCCGTGGGAGCGCCGCCCGAGCACTACGACGAGAAGGGGAGGCGCAGAGTCCTACCCGTCGCCGTCTTCGGGCTCAAAGCCGCCAAAGCCGTCGCAAAACTTCAGTGTGACGTCGTGGACGTAAGCGTCCCCTACACGCCGGCCCTCCTCCTGCCGAAAGGCTCCTTCGTGCTCACCCTCCACGAGTTCTGGGGTCCCATGTGGAGGACCTACTACCCAGCCCCCCTGGGCGCCCTCGCCGAGAAAGGAGAGAAACTGCTAGTAAGGAGGCCCAAGGCTATAATCACCTCCTCAGAGTTCGTAGCTAGGAAAGTCAAAGAGCACACCAGCTTCCCAGTCCACCCAGTTCTTCTGGGCTTATCCCTCGAGAGGTACGCGAAGTACGCGGGCAACACCAAGAGAGACATTGACGCAGTAGCCATAGGCAGGTTCGTCCCCATCAAGGGCTGGGATCGGTTTATCCGGCTCCTAAAGCTCGTGGACAAGCCCCTCAAGGTCGCCATCGTGGGCGACGGGCCCCTCTACAACCAGCTCGCGCAGCAGCTCAGAGGCACGCACCACAAGGTCGAGATACTGCGCGGGGCCAGCGAGGACGAGAAGCTCTCCACCCTCTCGCGCGCCAAGTACTACCTGAACCTCTCCCAGTTCGAGGGCTTCAGCATCGCGACCCTAGAAGCCCTAGCCTACGGAGCCCACCCCGTGGTCCTCGACACAGGCTACAACGCAGCCGTCGAACTGATAGAGAATACAGGATGCGGAACAATAGTCAAAACACTCGACGAGGCGGCAGAAATCATAACGCGCGACCCGCCACCATGCACACCCGACCTCACAAACTACACTCTGGAGGCTCTAGTCAGCAGGTATATTGAAACAATAGAAAAGATATTCCGAAGATGAGCCAGTCAGCACATATAACGTTCGTCTCAGATTATTTATCAATCTACACAGGGGGACCACTGATAATGGCCAATATTTTTGAGGGGTTAGTCAAGCGTTACAACTACGATATAACAATGGTGGCAGGTCTAGTTGACGAGGCTTTCCGAGAAAAATTTGAAAATACTTTTAACATTGTGGATTTGAAAATTTTCCAGCCTGGAAAATTACCGCATCAACAACCTGGCAAGATACCCTCTTTTCTTTTAAAGGCAAGAAACACTATTCTGTCAAGTAACTCTGATATATTACACTTTAATAGTCATGCACCAAACCTTATCCCATATTCGATTTCCGTAAAGAAACCTGTGGTCTGCACAATCCATCATCTCGAGAATCTCTCGGCAGTATCTGGTTTCGTGTCAAAATTCCTTCTACCAGTATCTCAAGACCTCTTAGAAGTAAACACTACCTGCACTCTCATCCATGTTCCCTCAAAGTACACAGCAGAGCAGGTAGCAAAGCGGAGGATCTTCGCACGCAGGAGGATAATTGTGATACCCAACGGCATCGACCTCTCGAAGCACCTAGCCGTCAGGAAGAAGCCCGAGCCCGGAACCTTCCTCATGATAGGCCGCCTCGAGCCCAGGAAGCACTACGAACACGCGATCCTAGCAGCCAAGCTAGCGAGAAAGCACCGCAAGGACCTCAAGCTCTGCATAGTCGGCGACGGGCCGCTCAGGCCCGCTCTCGAACAAAAAATCAGGGAAGAAAACCTCGAGGACACAGTCAAGCTTCTAGGAAACGTCGACGAGCAGGAGAAGCTGGAGCTCCTAGCCAGAGCTGAAGCACTCATACATTTGGGCTATCCTGAGGGCTTCGGCATAGTAGTTATAGAGGCTCTAGCTACAGGAACACCCGTCATAACCTACAACCTTCCACCAGTAAATGAGATTATCAGAAACCATGTTCACGGTTTGCTGATAGAGAAAGACGATGTGGCGCAACTTGCAAGAAACATCATGGATTTTAACATAACTATTTATGATGAAAGGGTTCTCAGATCTAAAGCAAAGAAGTATGACCTTAGAAAAGCAGTAGAAAGTTTTCATACAGTTTACAAAAATCTCAAAGTAAGACCAAACTGTTAAAACATGAGAATATGCTTCTTTAAACCAAATAGCCTACGGGAAGGCGGAGGTGCTGAGTATTGGCTTATCGAGGTTTCTTCAAGACTTTCAAAAAACCATGAAGTAATCATAGCTGGGTTAAATCATACCTGGACACAAAGATTAAGAAACCAGGAGATAATATTCCTTCTCAAGAGCAATGGAATTAAGTATTACGAGCTACCCTCGGTTAAGTTGCCCCGGGGATTCCCCCTACCTCACCCAATGTATACTAACTTCCTTTTAAACATGCTCAATACATGCGATATAGTCTATGCAGTGGTTCCCTTCGCCCCAGTTGAGATATGGGTTAAGCTGTTTAGAAGAGCTCTGAAAACCAAGCTTGTAGCTGGATTCCATGGATTTTTAAGAACAGATGTACTATTACAGAAGCTATATTTCCCAATATTGAAAGAAGCTATTAAGGTATTTGATTCATACCATGTTCTAAATAAGAGCACTTATGCTTGGCTTCGAAGTGTAGTAAGAGATAAAAGTATATTTTATATTCCCAACGGTATAGACACTAAAACCTTCCAGCTTTGCAAAGACCCCTCATTATCACAACACTTCAATGTTATTTTCACAGGAAGATTGATAGAAGATAAGGGTGCAGATATTCTAATTGATATAATTAAGTACGTTAATGACAAGTTGCAACTAAAGAATATCAGGTTCATAATTACAGGGTCTGGATCCTATGAGCCGGAGATTAGATCTCTTGCAAAGAGCTATAAAAATGTAGTCTACTTAGGCTTTGTTGATAAACAAGTCCTGCCAAAAGTCTACATGGAAGCGAACCTCTTCTTACTCCCGTCGAGAACAGAGGGTCTCCCCCTGCGCCTGCTCGAAGCCCAGTCGTGCGGCCTGCCAGCAGTAGGCTCAAACATACCAGGAATCTCAGACGTTATCATAGATAGGGTAAGAGGGCGGCTCGTCGAGCCTGAAGATGTCGAGTCATTCGCGGAAGCCATCAAAGACTACTACCTACTGTGGTCACAGGATCCAGCCCAGTACTATGAGATGAACAAAGCTATAAGAAACTATATAGTCAAACACTACGATTGGAGCATTATTATAAGACAGCTCGAATTAATGTTTGAATCTATTATCAATCAATAGCCACATAAAAATGAGTAAAAGAGTTAATGGTTTCGAGGCTTACAATAGTTATGTCCGTGTAAATGTCGAAAGAATTAATTGTATCTATGCAGTCGTGCCATCTCTCTTTGGCTCCACTGGGGACGCAGTAAACGAAAGACAATTCATCACAACATTAGCAGAAGTAGCTAATGCGAATGTTAAGGTATTCGCCTTTGTAAGTCTTCGTCAAGCGATGAGAGAAAGAAGATACCTTAAGCAACAGATAAATGAATTAGTTAAAAGAGGAGTGGCTGTCATCCCTTTACCTATGTTTCCATATCTGACAACGTTCTACAGTCTTATAATATTCATACTTGTATCATTTTACCTTTGGATGAAAATTAAGCTAGGTGTTAAAGTGCTAATATACATAAGAACTTCTAATCTAGCCTTAGGCTTCCTAGAAATACCAGAAGTAGCTAAGAGATCCATTGTAAAAATACCAGCTATACTCGAAGATGAGAATCTACATATAAGCATTATTGAGAGAAAACTTTTAGATGTATTTGATAGAAAAGCTGTAGCGAAAGCAGGAGCCATAGCCTTCCCAAGCCCCCTCATGTATGTAAATTTCCTAAAAAGGAGAAGAGTATTCAAACCTCTAAGCCAAGTGATCTTACTCCCCGCAGGTGTAAACTCAAGAAAACTTGCACAGATTAAAATTGCTAGAAAGAACTCTGATATGAATGACTACAAAATATGTTTTCTTGGCCTCCTCCAATGGTGGCAAGGTGTAGACATCTTGGTTAAGGCTGTTGCACTCTTAAAGAACAAGTTTTCTGAGCTAAGGGATAAAATTAAGCTTGAGATTATAGGCGATGGACCACAAAGAGCTTTAATAGAGCGCTTATGCCAGGCTCTCGGGGTAAACTGCGAACTCACAGGCTACCTGCCACACGAAGATGCACTGAAGAGGTTATCCGGTTGCGGGATCCTCGTATTGCCCAGGAGAAGATCTAGCACCACAGAGGCTGTTATACCTCTGAAAGTTATTGAAGCATGGGCTTTAAGTATCCCTGTGGTGGTTACGCGACATAAAATCTTTGAATTTTATGGCTTAAAGGATGGAGAAGATTTAGTATACTGTGAACCAACCCCGAAAAGTGTTGCCGATGCTTTGGGAAAAGTTTTTCTCTCCGAAAATGTTCGTATAATGCTTAGAGAGAAAGGTCCCATTATAGCTCAAAGATTTGATTACTACACTCTAGCAAAAAGAGTACTAAATAATATGAGATCAAGTGATAATATTAAATAATCAACATGAAAGTTCTTAGGATTCAAAATCTAAGGATATCTTCTCTTATAGAGAAATTTTTGTTAATTATTCTACTAATACTTGCTTTTAGATATGCTGGTCAGCTTCTTATTTTCTTCATATCATTCTTTTTGATAGGTTTTCTAATAATCGTTTTGATAAAACGAAAAAATTCTGAGATAGAGCTTTCTGAAGTAATTATGGATTCTGTGCTCATCTCTATTCTAGAATCAAGTAGCTTGTCCTTATTTCTTGCAACATTTAAACTAAATAACATGTTTAATTTTGTTGCTTGCCAGCTTTTCATAACATTGATTTTAACTTTTATAGTGTTGAGACTTAAAGTAGAAATTAAGATAAATTATTCTAAGCTTGAAACTATATTCTTTACCTCTATACCGGTAATATTTGCTACTATTAGTTTTGCTTTATTAGACAAGTTCTACACACCAGATGAGTACGTTTACATAAGAAATGCAATTGATTTCATTCACGATGGTTACTTAGTTCCCGTTGACTTTGCACCTCTAAGGGAATGGTCAGCATTTCTTACTGGAAGATTCTTGTGGCAAGTGACTTTAGCCTCATACATTGAAGCAACATTGGGACAGCTACCATATCATCTTGTCAATATACCATTTTTAATAATGCTACTTGCTGCAGTCTACGGATTAGCTAATATATTTCTGAGAAACAGAGAAAAAGCGTTTATTGTTTCCCTAATTATCATATCTAATCCGTTAGTGATTGTTTTTTCTAATTTTGTTCTAATAGACTTTGCCCTTACTTCCTTAACATTTGTAAGCCTTTACTGGTTTATAAAAAGCTTTATTAATGAGATGAACCTCTATTGTTTATCAAAATCATTCATTGTGATGTTTATTGCATTGATGTATAAATTTAGTTTTATAGTTCCAATGGCTATCTGGATAGTATTCTTCTTTGTTTCTCTAAAAAACAAATTATATAAGCATTCAAGAGGACATAGATTGCTCTTTCTGATTATCGTGACACCTATCTTAGCATATGAGCTTTTTCTGGATATACCGGCGCTCTTCACCTACTACATTTTGCATGACCTACAGCTCAACTCCATCTTTGCAAGATATGTTTTCTTCTCCCCTCTTGGGATGTTTATCTACCTCTTTTTCAAAACACCTTGGACCAGCAGGCTGTGGTGGGAAATACCTCTCTCTGAAAAACTCTTTTTCTTCTTTAGTATTCTTTCGCCGGATATCCTAACTCCGCTTATTACGGCATTTGCTATACTCTCACCACTTGTAATGAGAGAGAATCATGAAGAGAAAATTTTTGCAAGTATATCTCTATTATCTCTTGTGATTGCTTTTCTTGGCTTCTTAGGCTACAGTGGGTACTGGGATGTTCAAAGGTATGGATTACCAGTGATTCTTATGCTTCAGCTTGCCGGGCTTACAGCTTTCATGTTATCTCTAGGGAAAGGTCTTGCCATCTACGCGGCAACTGTCTTTATGCAAATGCTAACGTATCTTAATTATATTGTTCACGAGGATAAAGGTTACACATTCTATTTATGGGCAACAAAACCTCAAGATACCTATGATAATACATTCATTTTGAGTATGATATATTCCTTTTCTCTTTTGATAATCATTGGAAGTAGATTATTAATAATTTCTCAAATAACAAATAACCTACGGCGAAAATTGATTCGTATCATGCAGGTATTAATATTAACTGGTATATTCCTAAGTTTCATAATTAATAACATATCCTTGACACTTTACGGTGTTAAGACTAACTCAATGTTTCAGGATTATGGAATAAAGAGCTTAGCATTTCAGCTAGAGAGATTAAATAATAATCTAACATTATTGGTGTCCAATGCCTATACGCTTCCAATATATTTGAAAGAAAAATGGATAGTGATACCTCCGCCGCTCGAACCCCCTGACCTGGAAGCCCTTCTGAAAATGGGAGTTGGTGCCAAAATAGCCGTAAGTACAAGTGAAATTGCAACATGGCCCGCATCCAGGCTTGGCATAAATGATCTCCTCTTGTATAAGCTTCCCGCGATTCTCGTCGAACGAGAAGATAACATCATCGTTCCAAGACAGACATTCCTCAAGGATAGAAACATCTTGGTTCACTTATCATTTATTAACTCTACTAATTACTATACTCCCTTTGGTTCAAGTTTAAACATTAAAATTTACGGTTCACCTAGGTGGGAATATGAAAACCAAGCTAAAGTTTTATATTTTGATGGCAAGAAGGATTACATAGTGATATCGGGTCAACCTTTATACAAGTCCTTCCAGAAGCTTTCTGTCGAGGTATGGTTTAAAACAAGTAGGCAACAGAATGGAAAGTTTATCGTGATGGGAGGATATGATAATAGAACATATAATTGGGGGATCTATCTTTCCGCAAACTCTACTAGGTTGAGCTTTATCTTGAAGAGAGATAAAGTGTACAGCTTCATAATAACAGGAAACTTTAGTGATAATCGTTGGCACCAGTTTGTAGGAGTTTTTGATAGTAAAAGTATTGTTACTTATCTGGATGGTAAGCCAGCAAAAAAGATAGTTTTGGATGAGAACCTTATTCTTAATGTATCACCGGGTTTTAAAATCTACATTGGGTCGTGGAGTGCCCAAAGCTTTTTCGAGGGTTACATAGGAGGGGTAAGCATATACTTGGATGTTTTAGAGCCTATGGAAGTTCTCAATAATTATCTTCTATTTGTGAGCAATACAACTGCTATTAAAGGTAGAATTATTAATGTCACGGATAACTATTTTATTTATGATATAAAAGGAAAAAAGCTACAGACTTATCTTAACTCAAACATTTCTATTATAAGAGCTACTGTAAAATCCATAAGGATAGAAAATCAAACAAAAACTAGTCTATCTATCGATATTTATGCGAAGAACGCAGGTAATGCGACCATGCTACTCAGTACCTATTACTTTTCCAAGTTCTTCTCATTAAATTTAAAGGAAGGACTTAATCATCTAGAATTCATTTTCCCATTAAACATTGGAAAGGACTTAAGTAGAAAAACAGAATTAATCCTGTTTAATAACAAAGGAGAATTAGTAACAAGCATCGTTACCTCCTCCTTACTACTAGAGGGTTTAGGCTTACTTCCTTTACTCTTTATATTTTTCACCTCTCTAGTACTATATATCTATTCCTCAAAACATGAAAAACATTGTGAGTTGTCTTCAGGAAGCTCGCAATAGATTTTAAACGTTAATGTTAATATATGGCACGAGTGCCCCGTTATAAATGTGAACTATTAAATTATTCAAATGGAGATTCTGGTAGTCTCTTCTATAGTGGGTAAGAGTCCCCAGGAGTTACCTTACAGCTTCGTTTTTGACGAAGTTGTCCGTCTAGCGAAGCGAGGTTTGAAAGTCTCGGTTGCGCGCTTCAGGTTTGAAGGAGATGCTAGGGTCTGTGGTGTCAGCTTTTACGACATGCAAAGGAACCATATGCTTAAGCTACTACTACAGTTAAACAGGCTTGTGGTCTATCCATTAAGCGCTTTACCGCGCTTCCCTTCCTCGCTTTACACAGAGTTGCTCTACAGCGAGCACGTTGAAGATCTCATAAAGAAGCTTGAGCCAAACCTGCTACACGCTCACTTCGCTTACCCGGAAGGCTGGGTCGCCTACTCGGCCAAGGTTAGACTCGGGCAGCGCATACCCTTAGTTGTTACTCTCCATGGTTACGATATTCTCATCGAACCATCTGTAGGTTACGGGATTAGGTTAAGCAAGCGCTTCGAAGCGCTGGTAAAGAGGGTCTTGAATGTTGCAGACGCAGTAATCGTTGCTAGTAGGGCAGTTTTCAACGAGGCGGCAAGCTTAGTAAGAGACGTAGGGAAAATTCACCTGACTCCTAATGGGGTGGATACGAGAAGATTTAACCCTAATCTAAATGGTAATATCATAAGGGAGCGGTTTGCTATCGAAGACAAGCAAGTCATCTTTACTGTAAGACATCATAAACCGGTATATGGTATAAGCTATTTGCTTTTAGCTGCCAAGCTAATTCTGGACAAAAGGAAGGATGTTGCTTTCATCATAGGTGGAGACGGTCCTTTACTGAGCTACCACAAAGCGCTTGCTAGAAGATTGGGTATTTCATCATTTATATTTTTCACCGGCAGAATCCCTCGAGAAGAGGTCCCCTTTTACCACGTGGCAAGCGACGTTGTCGTTGTTCCTTCGTTGCAGGAGGCTTGGGGTCTCGTGGCGACGGAGGCTATGGCTTGCGGTAAGCCTGTGGTCGCGAGCAGGGTGGGCGGGCTTCCGGATCAGGTCATCGACGGCTATAACGGTTTCCTTGTCTCGCCGAGGGATCCTAAAGCGCTGGCGGATAGGATTCTGTATTTTCTGGAGAACCCCTCGGAGGCAAAAAGGATGGGCCTTAACGGGAGGAGGCTGGCTGAAGAGCGTTTCGACATAGAAAAGAGAGTCGATAAGATAGTGAAGCTTTACAAAGAGCTTGTAGAGAAAAGGTAATGTTGCCTAGATTCATCACTAGATTTGTAAGCAGATTATTCGTCTGGCTGAGAATGCTGCGAGCTTTTAAGGGGCTTACGCTGAGGAGCGAGCTTAATCTCTTGCTGTTCGCACTATACGACGTACTCTTCTACACCATTTCAGGTGCCGCGCTTAACCCGAGACTTGTGCTCGAAGGAATTTTCTTGTTTAAAATCAAGGGTTTGGGGATTGCTGTTGTGAGAGGTGATGCAGATGATCTTTACCTGCTTCCTGGCCGGGAGGGTGACGTAGACGCTTTTATCAAATCTCGCTTGAGGGAGGGGGTTGTTTTCGTTGATGTTGGAGCTAACGTCGGTTACTACACGTTAGTCGCCTCGAAGCTCGTTGGGGCAACGGGTCACATTTACGCTATCGAGCCCGTCCCCTCCACAGCTGTCATTCTCATGGTTAACGCCAAGTTGAACGGGTGCGGCAATGTAATTGTGCGCAAAGTAGCAACTTGGTATACGCGAGGGAAGCTTGTGTTGAAGATTTCTGTTTCAGCGTACGGTTACGCGTCTGTTGTGCGGGAGGGCACAAGCGTAACAGTGGATGCTTCGACTCTAGACGATATTTTGCGAGACGAGGCTTCGATACACCTCATCAAAATCGATGTTGAGGGCGCAGAATTGGAGGTTCTCAGGGTGCTCAAAGCGTGCTCCACAGGACGCGCTACTTGGTTCTTGAGCTGTCGCGAAATGCTGGCGAAGTTTTGAGGGTGCTTCGGGACGCGGGATTTGTGTGCAAGAAAGCGCGCTTCACCACGTATATTTTTTGCGAACGGGGCTGTAGGATCCTATGAGCGCGCGCTAACTCATGGAGATAATAAAAGAATATATTAAAGAATTAATAAACAAAAGCTAGTCTATGGTGGTTAGTTTATTATGGCACAAGTATTTATTTATGCGATAACTCCTTCTCATAATTCGTCGCATGGGTTGATAAATGATTTTCTAGAAGAATGTAGACCTCTAAATGAAATTGAAAAAATTAAGGTATCTCTGGATCCATCAAAAGGAATAGAAATTTTGGCTCGAAGGAATAAATCTCTGCTTGATTATGCTTGCGATGAATTCGGCGCGAAAGCTGTGGTTATTCAAGGTTATGTAATAGTTGATTCGAGGAAAATATCCGCGAGCGAAATTATGAAAATGAATTACAATGAGGTTGAAGATATGTTAAAAGAAGCTGATGGATCATTTTCGATTATAAAAATAGATGGGAATAAAATATACATAATTACTGATTGGATAGAGACTAGACCACTATATTATGCGCGCATTAGTCATAATGGTATAAATGGTATAGTTGTTTCTTCCTGTCTGTGGTCTATTCTTAAGTTTTTTAAGGGAATCGGGTATCCTATAAGAATAAATGATAAAGCGATCGTAAGTTTTCTATGGTTGGGAAGGATAGGTGTTTTTGACGACTTGTCATTGATAGAGGATGTCTATGTTGTGCCTCCAGGGACGATTCTCACCTATGATTTAGAAAATAATGCTTTGATTTTCAAAAGGTATTATGAGCTTCGTTACGAATCAAAGATTTTGGATGAAAAGACGGCTGTTGAGTTGGTTTATTGGAACCTTTTAAAGTCTATTAGGGATACTCTGAAGGTTCTCCCGGAAGAAATGAAAAAGAATATGTGTGTATTTCTTAGCGGTGGCTTGGATTCAAGGGTTTTAACGTATTATCTGGTTAGTTTCTTAAACAGGAATATTCTAGCTTTGACTTTTGGGACGGTAAAGTCCGACGAGGTCTTGTTTGCCAAAATTTCGGCAAATTATCTAGGTATACCTCATCGAGTGGAACAATATGACTTGGGTCAATTGGCAATGTATGCTCGGGAAGTAGTGCGTCTTAGCAATGGATTTGATGTGGTTAATGCTTCTCATGTGGTATATGCTATGAAAATGCTTAGCAATGGCAATTGTAGCATTTTTACAAATGGATTTGCTCTCGATTTAACTCATGGAGGAAGCTATTTGAGTGATACATTGAGAAGCATGAAGAATGAGAAAGATTTTCTTTTGTATATTCTAAGGAAAATAAGTGTGTTCAATCTCGATGAAATTATAGGTATTATTCATCCTAGACTTAAACATTCGGTATCAGAATTGCTTAACGATATTAATAATTTGCTTATGGAATCTAAGGGAGATAATTATATGAATAGAAACGATTACTTTTTCCTTTACACGAGAGTTAGGAGGTTTACCATTTATGGCTCCATTGTAGAAAGATATTCATGCGACGAAATTTTACCTACAATTAATAGAGCATTTCTCGAGGCAATTTCTAGAATTGATCCAGAGCTCAGGTTGAATCACAAGATTTATAGAAAATTTTTACTAAGGTTGAATAAGAGGTTAGCTTTAATTCCATATCAATCTACTTGGATACCACCTATTTTTCCACTTTTTATGTGGAAAACAGGATACATTTTTAAGAAATTAAATAACTTTGTGAGAGAAATCACTAAAGGTAGAATAGGTTTGGAAACAATATATTTTGACTTTAATGAGGCTTTGAGAACTAAAAAATGGAGAGAATTGTTATATGATACTCTCCTTAATAATAATAGCCTCATTTATAGCCTTGGATATTTAAAATATGATGCTATTAAGGATATCCTAACGAAACATTTACGCGGTGAAAAGAATAGTGGAGAGAAGAATGGTTCTTCGCGAAATTTTAAGATACAAGTGCAACCGATGATTAAATATCTAACGCACGCTTATCTGGTATCACTTCTCACTCTAGTAAGGTGTATAGTAGTATCCTAATAAATTAAATTTGCATAGTAGTTCACAAAAGTACCAAGGGGAGTGAATGTTAACGGTTAACCGTATCTGTGTAATTGGGCTGGGGTATGTTGGTCTTCCTAATGCTGTTGTTTTTGCTAGCAGGGGGTATGAAGTTGTTGGTGTGGATGTTGACGCTACCAAGGTTGAGGCTGTAAATAGTGGTAGGTGTTATTTGAGGGAGCCTGGGTTGGACGTGCTTTTGCGTGACGTGGTGTCTAGGGGG
>WYEQ01000018.1 GCA_009904015.1 Desulfurococcales archaeon
TCAGCCAGCCGGTGCTCAGGCTGAGGCTAAGCCGAGGGAAGAGGAGAAGGAAGAGGAGGAGAAAAAGGAGATTAGCGAGGAAGACCTCGCGGCAGGCCTCGGCTCCCTCTTCGGATAAAAATCACTAAACCTTTTAAACGCCTGAAAATCAATAATGTTGCTTGATTACCTGAAAAATAAGGAGGTGAACCGAAATAGAGTACATATACGCTTCACTCCTACTCCATTCAGCCAAGAAGGAAATCAACGAAGAAAACCTAAGGAGCGTTCTGGAAGCGGCTGGTATACAGGTGGACGAGATAAGGCTAAAAGCAACAGTGGCAGCTCTACAGCAAATCAACATTGATGAGGCGATTAAGAGCGCGACAGCGCTCCCAGTTGCTCCTGCAGTAGCTGCTCCTGCAGCTGCTCAGCCAGCCGGTGCTCAGGCTGAGGCTAAGCCGAGGGAAGAGGAGAAGGAAGAGGAGGAGAAAAAGGAGATTAGCGAGGAAGACCTCGCGGCAGGCCTCGGCTCCCTCTTCGGATAAAAAGCTTTTGAGGAATAAACAACAATCTGCTTGCGAATATCACAAAAAGTTTTTCTTAGCAAAGGCCATACGGCTTAACATTCTTTAATTTAGCTTTGTTTAGTTAGATATTAATTATCTTGGGCTTATATTAAACGGTTTGGCGTAAGTATGTTGTAGGGAACTGGTGATTTAAGTGAGTAGTTCAGAGGAATATAAGCTAAGATTGTTCATGAAAGAAGGTTATCATAGAAAAACCTGCAAGGTCTGTGGAACGCCTTTCTGGACCCTAAATGCTGACCAGGATGTATGTATGGATTCTCCATGCGTTGATTATACTTTTGAAAAGATAAATGTAAAAAAACCATTAACCGTCGATGAAGCCAGGCAAGCTTTTCTCGGGTTCTTCGAGAGAAACGGTCACACCGTTGTCAGTCCAAGACCCGTTGTTGCTCGTTGGAGAGAGGACTTATATCTCACTATTGCGAGCATTGTTGTTTTTCAGCCACATGTTACCAGCGGTATCGTCCCGCCTCCAGCAAATCCACTTGTGATTAGTCAGCCATGCATTAGGCTGGAGGACATAGACAATGTTGGCTTGACTCTGGGTAGGCATTTATCTATTTTCGAGATGGGCGGTCACCACGCCTTCAACAAGGAGGATGACTGGAAATACTGGAAGGAGGAAACAGTCTCCCTCGCTATCGATTTCTTCGAGAAGGAGATCGGGATAAAAAAAGAGGACATAACCCTGAAAGAATCGTGGTGGGAGGGTGGAGGCAACGCCGGCCCCTCCTTCGAGGTGGTCTCGGGAGGCCTGGAGCTGGCTACACTTGTATTCATGCAGTATAAAGTAACAGAGAAGGGGTACGAGCCAATACCGCTAAAAATTGTCGATACCGGGTATGGAATCGAGAGAATCGCCTGGTTCACCCAGAAGACGCCAACAGCTTTTCATGCTATATACGGAGGGCTTCTTGATGAAACTCGTAGAAAACTAGGGCTACAAACTCCTGAACCAGCTATTCTAAGAAGCTTGTTCGTAAGAGCAGGTAGACTTAAGCCTAGCGATAGAAATTCTATTTCTCAAATTATAGCTGAAGTTAGCAACGAAACTGGCATAGATAATGAGCTTGTTACCACCACCTTTATGAATGAAGCTAGGATGTACAGCGTTGTGGATCACTCAAGAACTCTCGTGTTCATGCTGGCTGATGGTATTGTTCCATCAAATCAAGGTGAAGGATATTTAGCTAGGCTCGTGCTCAGGAGAGCTTTGAAGCAGCTATTATTGCTTGGCTCATCGACTGATATATTGCTTTGGCTTATCGATAAACAAATAGATATGTGGTCGAGAACCTATAAGCACCTCAGGGAGAGGTATACCTACATAATGGAGGTTGTGGACATAGAGTCGCAGAGATTCCTTGAGAACATCAACACTAATATGTCAAAAGCTTTATCTGTGATCGCGACAGGCAATACTGATTCTCTAAAGAAAATCTACCAAGAGTACGGTATACCGCCGGAGATTGTGGCTAGAGAATATGAAAGGAGAACTGGCAGGAGAATAGATGTACCGGACAACTTCTACGCTCAGCTCGCGAGGGAGAGCAGCTTTAGAATTGAGAAAAAAGAGGAGGCGCCTCCGGCTCTGCTAGGCCTCCCTGAGACCAGGAGGATTTTCCACGAGAACCCATACGCCTCCATGGTCGAGGCTAGGGTTCTGTATTCCTCCAGGGACGGAGTTGTGCTGGACCAAACGGTGTTTTACCCAACGGGTGGCGGGCAGAACAGCGACACCGGATACATAATAAAGACTACTGGCGAGGCAGTAAAAATTAAGGAGGCGGTTAACATTAATGGCAGGATTCTTCATGTCCTCGATAATCCCAATGATTATGTCTTGCTGAAGGAAGGCGAGCCCGTAAGGGTAGCTATTGATTGGGAGAGAAGATACAGGCTCATGAAGCATCACACGGCAACCCATATCCTTCTAGGCTCTCTCAGGAGAGTGCTTGGCCCACATGTATGGCAGGCCGGAGCTGAGAAAACACCTGACAAAGCTAGGCTGGACATAACGCATTATAAACCAATATCAACGCAGGAGCTCGCAAGCATAGAGGAGCTTGCCAATAAAATAATCAACATGAGGATCCCCCTGAAATTCTACATGATGGATAAGAACATTGCCGAGGAGAGATACGGGTTCTCGATATACCAGGGAGGAGTCCCTATGTCAAAGCAGATAAGAATCGTTGAGATACCGGGCCATGACGCTCAGGCTTGCTATGGTACTCATGTGACCAACACAGGCGAGGTCGGCGCACTGAAGATAACAAGCATAAAGAAGATACAGGATGGGGTATACAGAATCGAGTTCGTGGCCGGCACTGAGGTCTCTAGGTACGCAATGAACCTTGAGGATGAGATTAGGAAAACGGCCGAGATAATAGGGGGCAGCGGCGAGCTCTCGACAAGGGCGAGAAAAATGATTGAGCTCTACGACGAGCTGAAATCAATGCTATCTCGCTACAGAAAGTATGCTTTAAGGAAGATAAAAGAGGAGCTAGTATCCAGCAGTGTTTCTGTCGGGGAAATAAAGATAGCTGTATTCAGAGATGAGCTTGGCGACGATGAGCTTTCCACCCAGCTACTAAAAGAACTAGTAACCGAGAACCAAGAGCTACTGGTGCTCAGATTAGCCTGTTCTCAGAGTGGGTGTACAATTGAGATTAGCGCTGGAGAAAAGGCTGTTAAGAAGGCCCACGCGGGTATGCTAGCAAGAGAGCTGGCAAGCAGGCTTAATGGAAAAGGAGGAGGTAAAGACGATCACGCATACCTAAAAATTCCAGGCATTATCAGTGTTGAGAAGCTAAGGGAACTAGCTCTACAATTAGTAAGCGGTTCAGCATGAGCTCTCCAAGACTAATTAGGAGTATAAGGGAGTACAGGTTTTTAATAGATAGAGGATACAACCCGGATAGCGCTCTTCGTTTAGTTGAGAATAGATATGTCTTATCCAGACTGGAAAGGGATATCTTATACAGGGGGGTTCACACCAAGCGGCATGACGAGAAAGTCAAGGCAGCGTTTATGAGAGGTATGCGCGAGCTAGAACAAGGAAATCCAAACATTTTTATCGATTTTATTAATGTTGTAACCACGATTATCGAGATAATCGACAGGAGCGTAATTAGCATTGGGAGTGATGGTTTGCTGAGGGACCACGCCAGGGTTCTTGGGAGAAGCAAAAAAACAACAGAGGAAATAAGGAATGCATGTAGATTAATAGGGAAGGCACTGCCCGATAAGAGACTAGTGTTAGTATCTGAGAAAAACTACCCTTACAGTGAGCTTAAAGCAGGAGAATGTACAAGGGTGATCGGCGCAAACGCTTACTACATCGTGGTTGATAAGGTGGATTCATATTTAATAAAAGCCTCAATTGAAGAAAAAATCATTGTAGCAACAAGCGATTCGGTAATCATAGAGAAGGCACCCTTGATAATGGACCTCCCATACATGGTTGCAAGAGACCGCCTATCTCTCAATGAGAACGTTGTTGATATAGAAGACATAATATATGGTTTAGAGAACCAGTTTTACTAGTATCATAAGTAGTAACAATAGATTGGTGGGCCCGCTGGGATTTGAACCCAGGACCCCCGCCTCGTAAGGGCGGTGTCCTAACCAGGCTAGACGACGGGCCCTAGAAAGCTTTTCCTCGTTTATATATTAGTTCTTGGTTTATTTGTTTTATCTAAAAAATGAGTTAAAGCTTTCTGAGATTCTCAACAAGCAGGTCTTCGCTTTCCACTCTAGAAACTATAAGAGGTACTCTATCAAGTTCTGCAAGCTTAATAGCGAGGGGATCAACCACTCTTGGTCCATGAAGAATAACTGCCCCCGGCTTCTGGCTAGTTACTCTTACTGCAACCATAGGGGATCTCCCTGTGCCTACCTTAGTGAATATTAATGCTCTCTCAGTCGTTAGTCCCATTATAGCGGAGAACTCAGCTCCACTCATAGATAAGATGGACTCTATGCTATCAAGGACGGTGTAACCATAGAGAATCTTGTCTAGATAATCACTGCCCCATAAAACCTCTCCTTTCAGAACTTCAACGAAGACTCTTAGTGGAACTCCCCGTGAAAGCTCCCTAATATCAATCACGGATGTCATCGGTATTCTCAGGTTACGAGCTATCTCCCTTACAACGCTCCATCCACGTGTTGAGTCAATATATAGGAGTCCCTCAACGTATTTTCTCACAAACCTGCTACCAGGGATCCTCCTTCCCTTTTCATAATCGCTTATCACGCTTGGAGCCACTCCTATTACTTGTGATATCTCAGTCTGAGTTACCTTGAAGATCTCCCTCCACTTCCTGAGCGATTGCCCTGGGCTATCGCTCCACACAATCTCGCCGCATATCTCCTTGGCTACAAGATCGATAGCATATTTGCTTACCATTAGAGACACCGTTTAGACTCTTGTCTAACTTCATGAATTACTTTGCAATCCAGCTATATTTAAGTAATTCTATAAAAGTCGATAGCGAAAACCCTTCAGCTCTACTTATTTAAAGTATATAAAACCACGAAACAAAAACTTGTGAAGAGGGCCCGTGGTCTAGCTTGGATAGGATGCGGGGTACCAGGCATCACGGCCTGGCCCGACTCGGGACCAGCGCGGAAATCCCCGTGGTCCGGGGTTCAAATCCCCGCGGGCCCACCACAATAACTATAACCATAATAAGCAGACATCGCCACCAGAAGTTTGGATTGTGAACTATATTTCTCCAAATCCCAACTGAAAGCCTAGCTCTCCAAGGCAGGAATAAACAGAAAAGCTTGCTTATTCCTCTTGTCTTAATCGTTGATAATGATGACTAAGCAATATAATATATTAAAAAGGGCGTGGTTGTCCCCTTAGCGCGCGGAGATGGGAAAAACCATTGAGCCGCTCTATGAAGGAGCCCTGCTTCTTCATGGCGGGGAGGAGGTCAGTAATTACTTAGAAGCATTTAATAATAAGGACTCATAGTATAAAGTATGATGAGAGGATGAAAATGTTGGGGATAATAAGCCCTTTTCTTATAGTATCTGCTCAGGGAACAGAAATGGCGATAGGAGACGCACTTAGTGTAATTCTAAGTAACAACAAAATATTGGTTGCCACATTGCTGCAGTTTTTAATGGGCCTAGGACTCGGATACTACTTCGCGAAGGCAGTAAAGTACCTGATAGCACTAATATTAGTTATGATTGCTGGAGCCCTTCTCAACATATGGAGCTTTGGGGGATCCATCGACAATATACTCACGAAATACATTTCAAATATAGCTCAGTACAGAGATGAGGTATTAACTCTCCTAAAAATATTCGGCGCAATGCTTGTTGGACCTATACTGATAGGTTTTATCATAGGCGTGATTATAGGGCTAACGAGGAAATAGAGAAATTCTATTTGTTTTTAACTTTATCGACTAGCCCTTCAACCTCTCTAAAGACCCATCCAAACGTTTTCTTTTCTCTTTGGATTTTTAGCTCCTCGAGAGCTGATACTAAGAGAGGTATAGCTATGGTTGCATCAACCCGTGCATCAGCCGAGTTCTCCTCAGCAACCTTACCCCAGCTAACGGCCTCCTCAAGCGTTGCTCCGCTAAGACCTCCCCAATACTCACTATCCGTTGTTATTTGTACTGCGTAGTAGTGAGGCGTTGGCTTATCTACACCTTCTTTATGTAACTTAAGAAGCGATTTTGCAACAGCTGTTAACTGAACAGTGTCCTTTGGGACTCCCCCGCCAATGTAAATCACGCCGGTCTTGATTGATTCTTCGACTATCCTTACTAGCTGGTCAAAATCCTTGAACTGGTCGATGATTAGTTTTTTTCCATGTAGCCTTAAGGCTTGAAGAGCAGCGATTCCATAGCCAGAGTCAACAATTGCCGGCACGAACACGGGTACTTTTTTTCTATAAGCGGAAGTAACTATGGATGGAACACCGAGGCTGTCTAGCCTTGCCCCAAGTAGGTAGAGGAACTCGGCTGAGCTGTAAATGCCCTCTGGCAAGTCTAAAATGAACTGCATTATCAGTTTCTCCATTTCTCTATACAATAACTCGTCGGCAAGCACGTCGTAGAACCTGTCTATTTTCAAGTCAAGAAGAAGCGAGTCATCTATGCAAGGGTTAGTCCTAGCGTAGGGGAACCCCAAGCCTGCATATATGTCTTCGGATACATTCGCTCCAGTTGATACAAGGACATCAAGGTAGTTATTATCAATAAGCCAAGTTATACTTCTCCAAACACCAGCTGTCGCCATAGAGCCGGCTAAGCCCATAAGAATAGTCGTGTCTCTATCGGTAATCATTTTTTTAAGAATAACGAAAGCCTCGCCGAGTCTTCTTCCTTGATATGCGGTTTTACTCATTTTCTCAAGAAGCCCTGAAACACTGAAGGGCGAGGGCGTGAAGGGCTCGACAGGCTTACTTTTCAAAAGGGAGTCTCTATCAACCATTTTTTACCACGCTCAACATGTTTACTTAACGTAAATATAAAAAACACTGTATTCATAAAGGTTATCAACAAGTAAAACCTGCGTTGCTGTTAAGGCCATGATTGATTCAAGTAAGTGCAAAGAACTAATGGCCGGTCTTAAATTAGAGTCGATAAGGAAAGCTGTATCATCTGTGTACGAGAAAAAAATTGTAGAGCTGAACCCGCACCTTAGCCTTTATGTTTTTCAGGGAGAGGATGAGGACTATCTCATGATTCCATACATTTACTGTAGTTGCCCTGATTATCGCATCAGGGTGTTAGCCAAGGGCGAGAAAAGCTATTGTTACCATCTACTTGCTCTGTGTCTAGCTATAAACAATAATATGCTCATCCGCTTTGAGCTGGATAAGGATAACGTTATTTATATGATATTGAAAGAAATTATCACAACCGGGAAATCACATACATTAAGAGGCTTGAGGAGATAGGACTTGGGTAGGAGGAAGAAGAGAAAGAAAGTAGTGCCAAAAGTAGTTAAGAGGCTACCAAAGATATTTCTCTGCCCAAACTGCGGCAGACAGAGTCTAAGCATAGCAATGACTCCTATCGAGGGCAGCGATTACTCAGAAGCGGTAGCTAGGTGCGGAGAGTGTGGATTGTGTATAAAAGTCGTTGTTCCCAAGCTATACCAGCCTGTAGATGCTTATGGAAAAGTCATTGACATATTCGAGAGCTTTGAGGGAGACATTGAGGAAGCGATATCCAGGAATGAATGTATTGGGGGAGGCGCGAATACCAATGAACCAGGGGAAAGTGGAGAAGTACCTCCTTGAACGAAGAAAGGAGGGGCCTCTTCATTTATCTCTCATAGACCCTGATAAGACAAACGGCGAGAAAGCTGAGAAAATAGGTGATATGCTGGCATCAGTTGGAACAGACGCGTTTCTGGTAGGGGGCAGCACAGGCGTATGTCCATTTGAAACGGAGCAGGTGGTGAGGTCCCTAAAGAAAACTGGATTGCCAGTCATAATTTTCCCTGGCGGCCTCAGCAATATTGTTCCGAGCGCTGATGCTATATTGTACATGAGCTTACTGAACAGCGATGACCCGTATTTTATAATAGGTGCACATATCCAAGGGTGTCTGCTCATAAAAAAGTATAACATTGAAACCATACCGACAGCTTACATCATTGTAGGGCATGGCGGCGCAGCTGGTCACGTGGGTAAGGCGAGGCCAGTCCCGTACGAAAACCCTGAGCTCGCAGCGCTATACGTCCTCGCGGGGAGCATGCTGGGCATGCGGTTTGCTTATCTAGAGGCTGGTTCAGGCGCGCCATACCCGGTGCCTCCCCAGGCCGTCGTGTTGTCGAAAAAGCTTTCCCCAGAAACATTTGTTATTGTCGGTGGAGGAATAAGAGACCCTAAGACTGCTTACGAGTTGGTCAAGGCAGGAGCAGACGCTATAGTGACAGGCACAATAATAGAAAAAGACCCAGAAGCACTAAGGGAGATAATAAAAACGCTCAGTAAAACCTAGGCTCACCGATATCTCAAAAAACAAAGGCTACTCATCAAGTGGCTTAATTGCCCCTCTATATCATCCCATATAGTATAGTAGTCTCAGCTCCAAGCGCTAAAGGGAACAATTGCGATTTTATGTTGCTATCCCACTCAGTAGCTGTACAAAAACGAATAAGCTTTTTCATTCATGCCTTATGAGAGCAAGGTTTTAATAATAAAAGCTTGTTCGTGAATAGTTGTTTCGAGAAGCGGATGGAATAGCGAGTAAGTCAACAACCATATTTCTTACAGAATGAGCTTTCAGCGTTAATCCCAACAAGGTTGGCTATTGAGAGAGTCCACGCTATTACGTCGGCTATTTCTTCTTCTATTGCCTCTCTATTTTGACTAAGCAAAGCCTCCGCGAGCTCACCGATTTCCTCGACGAGCCACGTAAATGTAGCGTATAGCCCTCTTTTTGAATCCTTTTCGTAGTAGAGCGTTTTCATTTTATCTTGAAGATAAGTTAAATCAACCATACCTGTTTCCTCGAGTAACTACTGATAATAATTAATACCTGCTCACAATGAATAAATATTGTTTGGGCTAGTTGCCATGAAGAACCTTAGAATACTCGCCGAAGAGGTGGCCAAAATTTATAATGAAAAGAGAGCTCCTGAGGCGAATCTTGAGATAATAAACGTGGATGAAACGAGCTCTTCAGTCATAGTGAGGATTACGGGGTCTTTCTGCAGAACGTGCGGTGTTGATGACTGGATTGTGGATTACCTATACGAGTTAAAGGAAAAGGGAATTGATGCAAAGCTGGAGGATTATTACATAGATTACGAGAAAGAAGAGGCAATAGCAAAGTTCGTTGTACTTGGGACCAAAGAGAATGATTAACGCCAAGCTTAATGGTTGCTCTTGCTACCTGTAGTTGTTTGGGTTCTCGGACAACATTTTGTTGATAAACATTTGTCTTCTCTTTTCAGCGTCAATTTCATTTTCTTTGGCTTTCTTCAAAGCGTACTCGATGCTTTTCTTTCCTACCTCATCGTACAGTGATGGGTCATACCATTTCTCCTCTACTTTCAGCATCTTTGCTGCCTGAACTATTATTTTACCTATGTTGAGCGCATCCATGACCGGCTCTTTGTGGCTAAGCACATCATCGGTACCGTGGTAATAGGCCAGAGCCCATGGAGGAATATGGTATCCATAGCTGTTGAACACTGACATTAGATATGATATTGTCTCAATAGCTCCAGCTTCAGCTGCTAGAGCTATGAAGGCAGCTAGTTTTCCTTCGAGCCAGGACCTCCCATCTATAAATATCATGTTTTCAAAAACAGTTAGCTTGTCGATTAGGTTCTTCAGATGCCCCGGTACGCCGTACCAGTAAACAGGCGTAGAAATTATGACAGCATCGCTATCCCTGAACTTCTTCAGTACCTCCCACGCTTCATCTCCCTTAATGCATGGCGGTCTGCAGGCCAGCTGTTCATCGGCCAGGCAAGCCTGGCATGGCTCTATTTTGTAATCATAAAGATGAATAATTTCTGTTTGGGCCCCGTACTTCTCGGCTGCAAATAAAGATACATAGAGAAGCTTAGCGGTGTTTCCGTATTTTCGAGGCGAAGCGTTTACTCCTAAAACCTTAATCATGCTTTATCAACCAGTTGTTATACTATTAGATAACAGTTTAAAAAACTACCAGATATTTGCGATGTAGAAAAACGCATGAATAGAAAGGTCAGAATGTATTTATATAAAAGAGCTAGCAAAAAATATATTGATAAACGAGCTTCTAGCGAGGATGCATAGCTTGTCTAAGCAACCAAGCAGAGAAGACATTCGTAGATTTCTGCTAGACAAGATTAGCTCGCTGAAGAAGGAAATCGAGCTCTACGAGTTCTTATTGAAAATACTGGAGCAAGGCTTACCCGGCGAGGAGAGCCAAGCGAAGCAAAAGGATATTCTTGAGGTAAGAGTCGATAACAAAACGATTGGGCTAATCACGAAGCACACTGGTGGTCTAAACTTGAAGTTAACTGTCGATATGCCCGAGAAGCTTTTCGAGCCTGACAGCCTATCGCGCAGGTTGAAGATGCTGGGTGACACAATAAAGCTAAGCGTGAGCTCCGATGAAAAAGGATTTATTAGAGAAGTAAATGTGACCGGAATAGCTTCATCAATAATACTAGATGGAGCACTTGAAATCCTGAGGCAATACGTAATTGATAGGTACCTTCTCATAACAAGCCCTAAGAAATAGGATGTAGCCTTTATAATTTGTAATTCATCAGAGACAATCTTCGGTCCCTGTAGTATCTTAATAAACGTTGTTTTGCTATTTTTAACTCGAGTGATGATTGGTGACGGCACAGAGCTTCGTTGCAATGAAGAAAAACAACAATATCTGACGGTGATTACTTATGCGCATAGCGGTTGTAGATTATGATTTATGCAAGCCCAACAAATGCTTGCTGGAATGTATTAGATTCTGTCCTGTCAACAGAAGCAGAAGAGAGGCAAAGGCGATTGAGATACCAGAGGGGAGGAAAAAGCCGGTTATTTACGAGGAGACGTGCATTGGCTGTGGTATATGCGTAAAGAAATGCCCTTTCCAAGCAATATCCATTGAGAATCTTCCAGATGAGCTTGGAAAAATAGCAACTCATAGATACGACGTTAATTCCTTTAAGCTTTTTGGTCTCCCAACAGTTAAGCCTGGCCAGGTCACAGGGATAATAGGTAAAAATGGCACTGGGAAGACTACAAGCCTCAAGATTTTAGCTGGGGAAATTAAGCCTAATTTCGGTGAGCCAGGCAAAGAGTTTAACCCGGAAGAGGTTATACAAAAATTCAAGGGGACCGAGCTACAAAACTACTTTGAGAAGCTATACTTCTCTAATCTTAAGGTCGCACACAAGATTCAACACGTTGACCTCGTTCCTAAGTTTGTGAAGGGGTTTGTCAGGGATTTGCTAAAGAAAGCGGATGAGAGAGGAATAGCTATTGAGCTCGCCAAGGAGCTCGGTCTCGGAGGCGTACTGGATAGGGATATTAGTAGCTTAAGCGGTGGTGAGCTACAGAAAATGCTTATTGTATCTGCATTAGCGAAAAACGCTGATGTATACATATTTGATGAGCCTGCTAGCTACCTAGATGTGAGAGAGAGGATAAGAATAGCACACCTAATCAGGGATATGCTTCCTCCCAACTCGTATGGACTGGTCGTTGAACATGACCTAGCTGTGCTTGACTATTTATCTGACAATGTCCACGTAATCTACGGTGAGCCAGGGGTCTACGGAATTGTCTCTAAGCCATACGGTGTGAGAGTGGGGATAAACAACTTCTTGGACGGGTATCTCCCAGCAGAAAACATGAGAATTAGGAAAGAGCCAATTAAATTCATGGTTACTCCTCCACAATTGGAGCAGAGCCAGGCAACAGAAGTCTTCATGGAGTGGGGGGACTTCGAGGTTAGGCTAGATGGATTTAGGCTAACGGTTAACCAAGGAAAAGTATACGTGGGCGAGGTAGTGGGTATACTGGGGCCTAATGGAATAGGAAAAACAACTTTTGTCAAGACACTAGCAGGCGAGATAGAAGGAGGAAAAGTTTTAGGCAATAAACCACAGTTATCAAGCACATTAGTGATAAGCTATAAGCCACAGTATATAAGAACAGAGAGCTACCCCGAAACGGTTCAGGAAACACTGCTTAAAGCTGATCCCGAAGCACTGACTCCTGGCTCCTTTGCTTTCGAGGAGGTCGTCAGGCCGCTAGGGCTATTCAAGCTTAGAGAAAGAAGAACAAGTAGCCTGAGCGGTGGAGAGCTACAAAAAGTAGCTGTTGCTTACTGTTTGCTTAGAAAGGCGGATGTTTACCTTCTTGACGAGCCCAGCGCATACCTTGATGTCGAGGAGAGGCTTGCTGTTGCCAGGGTTATAAGAAGAATTATTGAGACAAGAAAAGTTACGGCCTTCGTTGTTGACCACGACGTATCACTTATTGATTATGTTGTTAAAAGAGTAATGGTCTTCGATGGGGAGCCCGGCATTTACGGGGTAGCAAGCGGGCCCTTCGACTTACGCGATGGAATGAACAGGTTCTTATCAAGCATCCAGGTAACTTTTAGGAGAGACGTTCACTCCGGAAGGCCAAGAATAAACAAGCCTGGAAGCTATTTCGATAGGGAGCAGAAGCGCATCGGAGAATACTACTACTACGTTGCTCAGTAGCAGATTTTTTGCATTAAAAATTCCGGTGTTATTGGTGGCTCAAAACTAATTAATACTGGTTAAACAATTATGGAGGACTGGTGATAGGTTTTGTCCAAGAGGAGGAAGTATCTTTACGTTAAGCTAGGCAAGAACAGGTTTCTTAGGCTAAGAGTATTTCTTAGGGGAACGGAGGAACCTAACGTTACTCCTAGCATGGAGCTAGGCAAAGATTTGCTTGTAATCAAGAAGATTGTGAAGAAACCAAGCCCTGGCTACAAGGTTATTTCCCTGGACGAGTTGCCCGGGCCTCTCAAGGATGCAATATTGAAGATTTACACGTAAATTCAAAGAACTTCCTAAGAGTAGTTTTATTCTTTTGGACAAGTTACGTGGGAACAGCTATCAAGATTCCGTCCTTATCCCTAATAATTCTTGCAAGAATAATGTCTCCTTCCTCGATAACTTCCTTTTTGCTCAGCAAAGTCAATGTCCATTTATAGTCTTTCGTTACGCCGAGGAACTCGTGTTGGTAAGGGCCCTCCCCAACAGCTATTACCCAAGTCTCATCCCCCCTCCTCAAGGGTGGTTTAAACTGCCTTGATTTCCTTAGGCCATAGTCACTCATACTGAGTACAAGTTTAACTCCATACTTATCCTCAAGCCTCCTAAGAAACCTTTCCCACTCCTCCCACGAAGGCTCAGTAACGTTCTGTATTTTTCTTCCATGAGGATGAACAACATACTTTTGTATACCTAGAGGGGGGATCCTCCTCCCAAAGCCATTTCTGATGGCCCACTCAACTATCTCCTCTAAGTCATGGTCATTAACGCCAGGTATCCATACAGGGGCGACATGCACATCTATACCGTGTTGATGGAAAGCATACTCTACTAGCTTAAGAACGTTTTCTATGTTGTATGATGGGTTGCCAGAGAGGTACGCGGCTTTCTGGGCATCAAGGGTATCTATGCTCACATTAATTCTATCTAGCCCAGCTTCAGCTAACTCGTCTATAAGCTCTCGCGTTGCACCGTGAAGCCTTGTCTCGAGGATAACCCATCTTACTTTTCTGTTTCTTTTTGTTAAGCGAATGAATTCTGGTAATAACGGGTTAGTTACAGGGTCCCCCGCAGCATCGAACAAAACGTCCACCTCATCTTCTTTGTAGCTTACTATAAGGTCTACCCACTCCGAGAACCACTCAGGGTCGCTGACCATGAACTCAGCTATCCTCCTGGATGATTGACCAGCATCAACGCTGCAGAACCTGCATGACAAGTTGCACAGACTTGTTATCCTGGCTTGAACAATGTTTAAGCCCCTATCAATCAAGCCGAAGTACAGGTGACCAATAAGCGGGAATGGCCTGTTCAAATAGTATGTAGAGCCTTTTCTCTCAACGCCTCTCAGAATGGTTTTTCTCAATACCTAAGCACCCACGCCGAGGGGTTGGAGATACCCATTACATATAGATAAATGCTCCTGATAACCCCTGATTCATCGATAAGCCTCTTTATCAAAAGTGGAACCCAACCCTGTATTGGGAAATCAATGGTCAGGATTCTTGAGCCCTCACTCAGCTCTTTCCCAAACTTGCTTGACAAGAAAGATAGAATACTTCCATATAAGTAAGCATAGATAACGGTTGCTCGCGAGTAATTGCATGTGAATAAATCGCGACATTCAACCTCCACTAGCCCCTCAACTTTATTGTACTTGGCATTGGCCTCCGCTAGAGCGCATAGATTATCATCTATCTCCACGCATATACCTCTTGCCCCGTGATACTTGGCAGCTATAACAGGTACTCTCCCATCACCACATCCTAAATCCATCACCACATCGCTCTTATCTACCTTAGCGACGCTGAGGGCAGCCTTAACCACGCTTATGGGTGATGAAATAAATGGGATGCTCAAGCACTGCTCACACAGTTAGGTATTTGTAGATCAAGTTTAAATAACCCGATATTAATAACCAATATGTAAAATCACGGAAATTTGTGGGTGAAAAGTGTGAAAACTATATGGAAAACTCTCTCAATAATTCTTCTGGTCTTAATGGTGTTACCAATAGCAATTACACCAGTTGCGGCGGCCACACCTACTCAGCCCTCAGGGGACATTGTCGCCTTAGAGTTCAGCGCTACCGGGGCCCTCTACATGAGCCCCTGGAATCCTGTTTTAGGCTTCAACGATGTGTACAGCAACTTGCAGTGGAACCTTGTTCATAGCTTCGGTATGTACAACCATTACCAAACAGCTATTCCGGTAGAGTGGTCTGCTACATATAAAGTTGAGGCGAACTACGAGAAGGATGCTGAGGGCAACGTTATAGGCAAGATAAGCGTTCCCGACACTGCTTTGGTTTTCGACCCCGTTCAGAATAAATGGATACCCATTAACCAGGCGGTTGCCGAGAACAGAACCTACATACCGGGAGTCGAGGGATACTCTGGTCTTGGCGGAAAAGTTCCGGTGAAGGTTATATTTAACTATGACCAGCTTTACTGGCACCATGGCGCAAAAATGAGCGTTGCAGATGTAATGGCTTTATTGGCATTCACGTATGAGTGGTCAGTGGATGATAGCCAGGTGACCAATCAGACAGACCCATACTATGATGAGGAATACTCAACAGCAACAATCTCATTCCTTGAATTGCTAAAGGGTGTGGAGATACTGAATGACACAGCTATTGCCGTGTATAGCGACTACATAGACGTATCTGAGCCACTAATAGCTTTCTCTTTAATCGTATACCCAACTATCCCCTATGAGCTTCTCGCAGCTATGGAGCAAGCTGTTGTTACTGACCCCAACGGCACGAACTACGGGTGGACGGATAGGACAACAACGGGTGAAGTAGGAATCGATATGCTCAAGCACGCGGCAGTGATTAAGCAAATGGCTCAGACATTGACGCCAGATAAGGTGTACTACTTCAACGGTCTAAATATATCATGGAACCTCAGCGACAGAGTATCAAGGTTAGTGAAATGGATTGACCAGAGGGGAATAGCAGCGGTCAGCAACGGGCCGTTCTACGTAGATAAGTTTGACCCCAACGCTAACTATCTTGTTCTAAAATCAATAACAAACCTAGGCTTCCCACAGATACTTGTTAGAGGACTGAACGATTACGTACCCAAGCTGAACAGCATAGAGTTCAAGACCGTTACGACTCAGGAAGCAGGAGTTGAGGCAGTTAAAGCTGGTCAGGCAGCAGTGTTCGCTTGGAGCATGCCCAGAGGAGTAATAGGAGATGTGCCGCCCGAAGTTAAGCTTATCCCAACAGCAACAACTATGTACATGATTGAGGTTAACCCTGTAAACAACGTCTATGACCCAACACTGCCTGGTACGATACAGTTGAGGGGAGCTCAGCTACCAGGACAGGTAATCCCAGGTCTAGTGTTGTATGATCCCAAGGACACGCTTGCGAAGTACAATATCAACGTTACTCTCGATAACCCCAATTGGGTTCCCATTAATGTCTTAACGAAGGAAGCGATGGCGGATGAGAAGTTCCAGTTCAACCCCTTCGGAGTAAAGGAAATCAGGCAGGCTCTTCAAGCGCTGATTAACAGGCAGTTCATCGTAGATAACATACTTGAAGGAAGCGGTTTCCCAATGATGAGCGCGCTTAGACCAACCCACGGTGCATATGACTATCTCAATGTAGCGGACATTGAGGAGAAGTACGGTGCGTTGCCAGCTGGAGACCTAGCTAGGGCAAAGCAACTGTTCCAGGCAGGTCTCGAGAAAGCCAATAACACACTAGCAAAGTACGGCATGAAACTCGTGTACGAGACAGGAAGTGACGGTAAACAGTGGCTATACTTCGTTAAGCCAGACGGAACAAAACAACAAGTAACAATATACTTTGTAATAAGAATCGAAGATCAAAGAAGACCCATAGGAGAGCAGATCGCGGCATGGATAGAAGATACATTTAACATAAAGGTTGAAAAACTAATAAGAGAAAGAGGCGTAGTTACACCAGTGATCTATGGAAGCAACCCGGCCTCCTACGGCTTCAAGACAAATCCATGGCACTTATACACAGCTGGGTGGGTAGCGACAACAGATGACCCTCCACAGTTCGCTAGATATGATGTTGCATTCTACTATGCGCCTCTGAGAGGATACGGGCCTAACCACAGAAATACGGCATTTTGGTACTTATTCGATCAAGATGCATACAACTTAGGTGTGCAGCTATACTTCGGCACTTACACACCTGATATGGAGAAGCAGTTATACCAGGATATAGTGAAGATGCTTGAGTGGGGATTAGACCAGGCCTTCAGGATAGGCGTTGTTAACACAGCGGAGTACTTCATGGTTAACACCAAGCTGGTCAACATACCGTTCTGGGGCAAGACAACAGGTCTATGGAGCCCATGGGGCCTAGTCTTCGCTAGCTTATCACAGCCTCCAACAACATCTCCGCCTCCAACAACTCCATCTCCGACCCCGAGCCCAACACCAACAATTACTCTTAGCCCAACACCCAGTCCCACTCCCACCACTACACCGCCGCCTCCAACAACTCCATCCCCAACAACATCCCCGACTCCAACAACAACACCGACAGGCGGAGTGGGCACCGGGACAATAGCCGCAATAGTCGTAGTTGTAATCGTGATAGCAGCTGCAGCATTCCTCCTAATGAGAAAGAAGTAATTTAAAATAACAATTCTTTTTTGCAAAAATTTTCAATTTTCACTTTACCCCTATATCTTGATTCTAACCTGTTGTTTCAATAAACTTAAAAAGGTTTTAATGAATAAGTATTTCAGTCTTGATTATAGGTGCAATAAATGGCCGGGCTGGGAAGAACACTAGCTATACAGGCGATAAACAGCTTAATAATTCTGTTTGTAATCCTCGTGATAATTTCGGCAATGTTTGTCTATCTAAACCAAAAACAACTAGAAGCAGTGGTGATAGAAGCAACACAGATGTTTGTTAGAAACTTGGAGAGAAACCCTAACCTAACTCCAGAGCAAAAAGAACAGCTAGCCAAGGCCTTCGAGTACAACATGAGAGTGCGTTTCGGGCTTATTGGTAGCCCAGTCGAGAGGATTTTTAACCTGATGACGAGGCTTATAACTCTCGATCTTGGAAACGCGAGAAACGCTTACTTGGGAGCGTCGACCTCCGTTAAGGACCAGATAGTTTTCGCTTTGAAAAACACAATTATTCTATTTACCACAGCCACAATTATATCTACAATAATAGGAATTCTACTGGGTATGTCTGCGGCTAGAAGAGCTGGGAGTATTCTTGATAAAGCTGTTTCTTTTGCAGCAATATTATCATCATCTATTCCCTTCTGGTGGCTCGGAATGCTTATGCTCTTGGCTTTCTCGTTTAAGCTTGGCTGGTTCCCGTACTCAGCCAAGGATGTTTACGTGGCAGTAGCGAGGCTTCAGGCAATGCTTCAGGCAGGACAGTTAGACAAGCTAACTTATTTCCTTAAGTATCTTTACACATGGGCTTACTACATGGCTCTTCCTTTAATAACAGTAGTTATACTGTCAATTGGTAGCTGGGCTTACGTAACAAGAAACATTGTTTTAAGCAAATTGACAGAGGATTTCGTTATGACTGCTAGAGCTAAGGGGGTACCCGAGAGAAAAGTTCTCTACGGGCATGTTCTCAGAGCAGCTAGCCCCCCTATAGTTACTATAATTGCGCTTAGCCTGATTTCAAGCCTGGGAGGAGCAATTATAACGGAAACGGTTTTTGGTTGGCCAGGCATGGGTCTTCTATATTGGGTCTCATTATTGAACGGAGAGGCTATGCTCCTAGCTGCAAACGTGTATGTAACGGTTCTGTTATTTATAATAGTTGTCTTCGCTCTGAACTTTATATATGCTATCCTTGACCCAAGAGTAAGAACTGATGCTGCAACTTATACTCCGAGGTGAGCGGGTGTGCCAAGCAGAAAGAGAATTAAAGAAATATTCCTGCTATTCGTCAAGTCAAAGATGGGTTTAGCGGGCTTGATTTTATTAATAATTTTGGCAAGCTTAGCAGTTTTATTTCCAGTAGTTGGGGACCAGGAGAAAATCAACAACTGGAGGAACTATGAGTACTGGATTGATTACCCGAAGAAGGCCCCCCCATGCTGGGCTCAGAGAAACAGCTTCCCAACACAGATAATCGCTGGCGAGGATACTGAGAGATATGAGCATGAAGTATTTAGAGTAGATGACCTAACTGTACATAGCTACATTGTTAGATTTATTGTTGAGAGAAATACTCCCGCATCTATGAACCTTAGACTAAACGTTAGCTACAATAAAACCACCTATGTTTATATAGCTATCGTAAGGCCTGATGGACAAATCGTTAATTTAACAAATAGCTATGAATCTCCAACACTAACATCAATGAGAACCGTCTTTGGGGTTTCTTCTTCATCGTATAATGGAACAGTGTATAAGAACCTTGCTTCTTACATCAATAATCCACAGATAGCCAATTTATACATATCGCCGTGGCTGGAAGCCAACAATATAGCTGTGGGGTCCACGGAATTATCTGTACTATCAAGCAAGGGTTCACAGATAATTTTCATGAAGCTTACATCAGCTATACTAACCAACCCAGAGCTCCTAGAAGGAGAGTACAAGCTAAGAGTAGACATAATCAGCAGGGACGAATCTGTTTCAACAGGGTTCGTATCATTATCTCTTATAGGAACCTGTTACGGAGTCTTGGGTACAGATGTTTATGGACGCGACTTATCCCAGGCAGTGCTGTATGGAATTAGGTGGGCACTTATTATTGGTTTGCTAGTAGCGTTTGTTTCAACTCTCGCGGGAGGCCTCTACGGGATTCTTTCTGGTTACTATGGTGGATTAATCGATGAAATATTACTAAGAATAGCACAGATTATATACTCAATCCCTGTTCTACCACTATTAATCATTCTTTCCTATATGTTGAAGCCATCTATATGGAACCTCGTAGGGTTGCTCATAGCCTTTGGTTGGCCTGGAACAGCCCTTGTCACGCGCTCAATGGCTTTACAGCTGAAGGAAGAAACTTATGTTGAGGCGGCAAGAGCATTTGGAGCTAGTCACGGCAGAATTATTTTGAAATACATATTGCCGCAGACTCTTCCATACCTCTTTGCTTCCATGGCACTAGGAGTCCCGGGCGCGATACTTACAGAGGCTGCGGTAAGCTTCCTAGGTCTTGGAGACCCGACAAAGATTACTTGGGGAAGAATACTTAATGAGGCTCAAGCAAGCATGGCTACAGTTAATGGATATTGGTGGTGGGTGATACCGCCTGGATTAATGATAATGGTGGCTGGAACAACCTTTATATTTATAGGATATGCCCTGGATACAGTTTTGAACCCAAGACTGAAAAGGTGATGAATAATTCCTCTCCTAGAAGTAAGAAACCTGTCTACTCAGTTTTACACAATGAGAGGCATTGTAAAAGCGGTTGATAACGTGAGCTTCTCACTAGAAAAAGAGACGGTCCTAGGAATAGCCGGGGAAAGCGGGTCGGGGAAATCAACGCTTGCGTGGAGCATAATGGGCCTGCCTCCACCCCCTGGAAGGATAATCGGGGGGAGAATCTTTATAGATGGAATAGATGTTTTGTCTTTAAAAGAAGAAGAGAGGAGAAGAAAAATACTATGGCAAAAAGTAAGCATGGTTTTCCAAGGAGCAATAAACGCGTTTAACCCTGTCTATACAATTGGCTATCAAATAGCTGAACCACTCATGCTTCACAGAGGCTACTCCAAGAAAGAAGCATTACAGAAGGCAGTGGAGCTCGTTAAAAGCGTTGGTCTTAACCCAGATGTAATACATAGATACCCACACGAGCTAAGCGGGGGGATGAAGCAAAGAGCGGTCATAGCGATGGCCTTGGTCCTTGACCCACCGCTGTTAATTGCTGATGAGCCTACAACAGCACTTGATGTAGTTGTCCAGGCACAGATTCTTAATTTACTTAAAAAACTCAAGTTTGAGAGAAAGCTAAGTGTAATACTTATCACGCATGACCTAAGCGTTATAGCTGAGCTCGCCGATTATGTCGCTGTTATGTACGCAGGTAGAATAGTTGAGTATGGCCCTATAGAAGAAGTTTACAATAACCCAAGGCATCCGTACACTCAGCTTCTGTTATCCAGCATACCTAGGCTACGGGGAACAATAGACAAGCTCAGGTTTATACCAGGGGAACCTCCAGACCTAATTAACCCACCAAAGGGATGCAAGTTCCACCCAAGATGCCCATTCGTATTCGATGAGTGCAGGGTAAGCGAGCCTGACCTAATAACGGTGGGTGAAAATCACCTAGCCAGATGTTGGTTAGCCTCTAAGAGGTGATATGATATGGATAACGAGTTACTTACGATTATGCTGAAAGACCCAAGCATTATACTTGGTGTTAATAACCTGAAAGTTTGGTATCCCATAAGAAAGGGGCTTATGGATTACATTTATAGGAGAAAACAGAGATTCGCCAAAGCAGTGGACGGAATATCCTTCGCGGTTAGGAGAGGAGAGACTTTCTGTCTCGCTGGAGAAAGCGGATGTGGAAAAACAACAACGGGTAAGTCACTACTAGGCTTAACACCAATAACAGAGGGAAACGCGTTTTTCAGGCCTAGAAAAGAAGTGATAAATGAGCTCCAGAAAGCAGGGTTAAGCACAATTAACTCTGATATAGTAGATATATTTAGATTGTCTTGGAAAGGCCTCAAATACGTGAAAAGAGACATAACAATTATTTATCAGGACCCCTATGGCAGCCTTAATCCTTCAGCGACAATCAAGGATATTCTTGAGGAGCCATTATTAATCCATAGCTTATTAAAAGATGAGGAGGAAAGAAAAGAAATAATCTATCAAGTTTTAGAGCAGGTCAAGCTAACTCCGGCGGCTGATATCGCTACGCGTTATCCCCACCAGCTTAGTGGTGGGCAAAGGCAGAGAGTAGCTATAGCCAGGGCTATCATCACGAGGCCAAGCCTAGTCGTCGCGGATGAGCCAGTATCAATGCTTGATGCATCCATTAGAGCTGAGATTTTGGAGTTGATGCTTGACCTAAAAAGAAACCTGAATTTAACATACATATTCATAACTCACGATCTTGCTGTAGCAAGGTACATATGTGATAGAATAGCGATTATGTACCTAGGGAAAATAGTGGAGATAGGAGATGCAAGAAGAGTAATAGAGAATCCGATGCATCCCTATACACAAGCACTAGTAGCAGCAATTCCAGAGCCTGAACCTAAGAACAGATTAAAATTAAGAGAGGTGCCTATAAAGGGGGAGGTCCCAAGTGCAGTAAATATACCCACTGGGTGCAGGTTCCACCCACGATGCGTTGCTAGAGACAAAAACCTTGAGAGACTAGGCGATATATGCGTCAAGCAGGAACCGGGATTAACGACGTTGAATAATGATGAAAGATTAGTTGCTTGTTGGCTATATAGGAATAGTTATAAGCTGTCTCCTGAGAAAAGCAGTTAGTATGGTGGCGGAGTGTTTAAACTTGCTTTTATCATTGCCGAGATAGACAATCTCGCGTCTATCGACATAATAGGCGAAGGGGAAATATTTCTTCCCATCTCTCAAAACAGCTGGTTTTTCCATGTTCCTGAAAAGAATCTGTTCATAAAAGTCTAGTAGTATTTTTTTCGCAGATGCTTCACTGATTTCCGGTTCAGGAGGTCCCGTTAAGAATCCCCCGAATAACAGCCTGAAGCTCTCTGAGATACCATATCGGTGAGCAAATCTTAGCCTCTGTCTTGAAGATGAACCTCGAATATCGGCTACTTCTTTCTTCATATTCATATAGTTTGTCCACTGCATTTTTATATAGTCATGACCAGATTCAATATTGAACGGCAAGTTTTTCTCGACTAGGATGCCCGGGAACGATTCTTCCTTATCTTTCTTTACTACAAGCATTATTGATTTCTCATTGAGGAAATAGGAGAAATAAGCATCACAATAAAAGGTTTTCTCAACTCCATCGCTCCACCTTAATGAAAGCTCGAGGAAAGGCAAACCAATGGTCAAGTACGTTTTAGACAGATGCAACTTCAAGCTCACACTGAATAATAATTATATTATTCGACGCATTAATAAAATGTAAAGGTGATTACATACGACAATTGCGCCCAAAGTAGCGCTGACGGGGGCTTTCCCAAGAAGGAAAAGCTACGCAAAGCTTCTTTCCCAATTCAATAAGAACAGAATTTCAGCAGATGTTTACAAGGAAAAAACGATCAATATCATTCGAACCGTGCTCAAGAAACTAAAAGATATAGGCCTAGACGTTGGTTCGGACCTCATGTATTTTGACGATGATATTTTCTACCCATTCATAACCGATATACAAAACGTTGAGAGAGGATGGCTTGTCAGATACTATGATAACAATTATTTCGTCCGCAATATAGTGATAAAAAGCAAAATATCCCTGAAAACCACGCGCCCATGGTTCACCGAAAAAATAGGTGTTTACCAAAAGCTATCTGACCTTGGCTTCAGTGAATATATAGTTGCTCTTCCTGGACCATTAACTATAGCAAATTATTCCATTGATGAAGCAAGAGTTTATGTGTCGAAGTCGCAAATAATGATTGATTACGCTAGGATTATAGCAGAAATCGCAGAATCCTATATCAATAATGGAATTAGGGTTGAGTTGCATGAACCAGAGCTTTGCTTCACAAGCCAACTAACAAATGAATTGATACGACAAATCTACGTGGATTTATTTAGCCCGCTAGGCGAGAAAGTGCATCTCGTAACTTATTTCGGCGTACCTAATCTTGAGATACTTAATCTATTACCAAGAGATTTAACTCTGGGGATAGAAGCCATTTCTCTTGAAAAAAGCAGGGAAATTTTCGATAAGCTCAAAGACTTCAGCTCTATTAGGTTGGGTATCGTTGACTCTAGAAACACGAAGATGGAGAAAATAGATGATTTGATATCGCTTGTTTTTAAGCTAGAAGATAAAGGTATCCATATAAAATACTTATCATTCAATTCTATGACGGAGTTTTTACCTGAGGTTATAGCTTACAAAAAAGTTAAGTTACTAAAAAGAGTGGTGGAGGCGATTAAGCATTGAGTAACGAAATTGTATTACCGATACTCCCAACCAGCGTGATTGGAAGTTACCCGAAGCCGTGGTGGCTAAGAAAAGTAAAAAGATTATGGGAAATGGGAAAAGCGGACGATGATGACCTAATGGAGGCAGAGAACGACGCGGTAACAGCCGTAGTAAGAGAGCAAGAATTAGCCGGCATCGATATACCAAGTGATGGTGAACAAAGAAGAGAAGAAATGGTGGAGTATTTTGCTGAGAGGCTTGGGGGCTTCAAGTTTTATGGTCCCGTGAGGGTTTGGGGAAACAATTATTTCAACAAGCCAGCAGTAGTTGATAAGATAGTTTATAAAGAGCCAATAACTCTTAGTGAATATTTATTTTTGAGAAAAGTCTCAACCAGAAGAATAGTCAAGGTAACCATTACGGGTCCATATACAATCGCTGACTGGTCATTCAATGAGTACTACTCAACAAAAGAGGAACTCGTGAAGGAATTGTCAAGCATAATTAATAAAGAGCTGAAAATGCTTGCTGATAACGGAGCTTTATTTGTCCAAATCGATGAGCCAGCTTTAACCACGCATCCTGACGAGGTGGAGTGGGCGCTTGAGCTAATCGATAGAACAGCTGACAATATTAATGCGAAAATCGGCTTACACGTATGTTACAGTAACTATAGGTTGCTGATGCCGCATTTGGATAACCTCCGGAATATATCCCAGCTATTGCTTGAGTTTGCTAATAGGAGATTCACGGATTTGGATATACTGAAGGATTTCCCATTGGAAATTGGGCTTGGAGTAATAGATGTTCATAGCAAGAGAATAGAGTCACCTGAAGAGGTATCACAGGCAATAAAGAAAGCTTTGAATTACATAGATGCTGACCGCATTTATATCAATCCCGATTGTGGATTAAAGCTAATGCCTAGAGAAGTAGCTAGACTAAAAATGGAGAACATGGTTAAAGGAACAATGATTGTTAGAGAAGAACTAAAAAAGAGAGGTAGAGAAGTAACAATTTTCCGAACGAGGATGTGAAAAATTTTCTTTATTCTTTTATTCATATATTAGGAATCTTTAAATATATTTGCTTTTTTAAAATAGTTTAACTGATACAATTGCATAAAAGAGGTTAGTCATATGACTAATTTGTTTCCTGAGAGCAAAACAGGCATAGTTGGCTGGGGAGGCTACGTTCCTATATATAGAATAAAACTGAGCGAGATAGTGAAGATGTGGGGAATGCAGGAATCTCTTCCACAGATACTGAACGTTGAGGAAAAAAGCGTAGACAACGTAGATGAAGATGCTTTAACTATGGGCTTCGAGGCTGCGAGAATAGCTCTTGAGAGAGCAAGAGTTAATCCCTCATTGATAAATGCAGTGTTCTTCGGTACAGAAAGCAAGCCCTACGCGGTTAAGCCAAGCGCAACAGTAATCGCCGAGGCTCTAGGAATAACGCCGGTGACGATGGCCAGCGATTTGGAATTCGCGTGCAGGGCGGCCAGCGAGGCGCTCAGGGCCTCCATAGGGCTAGTTTCATCTGGAATGATGAAATATGCATTAGTTATAGGTAGCGATACTGCGCAGGCTAATCCAGGAGATGTCCTTGAGCTCACGGCTAGTAGCGGCGCAGTAGCATTTATAATTGGGCCTAAGGAGGAGTCAGCAGCTTATTTTGAAGCTTCTTACTCTTATGTAACTGATACTCCAGATTTCTGGAGAAGAGCTTTAAGCCCATACCCACTACATGGTGAGGGATTCACCGGCGAGCCAGCATATTTTGCCCATATCGTCGGTGCTGTAAAAGGACTAATGGAAAAAACAGGGCTAAAGCCAACAGATTTTGACTACGCTGTTTTCCATCAACCAAACGGTAGATTTCCATTAAAGGTAGCACAGAAACTAGGCATACCTAAGGAAAAGGTATTGCCGGGGCTGGTTACACCGAGAATTGGAAATACATATAACGCTAGCGCGCTTCTAGGATTAGCCAAGATTCTAGACCAAGCAAAGCCAGGTAATAGAATTCTTGTAGCTCCATTTGGCAGCGGAGCTGGCAGTGATGCGTACAGCATAGTGGTAACTGACTTAGTCGAGGAGAAAAGAAGGAATGGGACTCTGTTATCGTTTTTCATCGAAAACAAAGTCAACGTATCGTACTCTACATATGCTAAGAATAGGGGCTTGATAAAAAGAATCGATGGGTGGTCATTATGACGAGCATGTATATAAGCGGGTTGGGGCTTCTCCCTATCGATAGGCACTATGATAAAAGCTTGACTCAACTTGCCCTTGAGGCATCTAGAGAGGCATTAGATTCGGCTGGGGAATATGATATTGATACCATAATTATTGCCTCTAATTACTCAACGCTTTTGCAGAGACAATCTATGCTAGCTAGTTTGGTAGCGGAAGAGCTTGTCCCCAAAGGCCTGCAGGTCTTTAATGTCGAGAACGGGGGGGCCAGCGGATTAGCTGCTGTTCATTTAGCTAGAGCGTTGATTAAATCAGGCTTGTCGAGAAACGTTCTAGTCATAGGTGTTGATAAGCAAAGCGATTACCCGCAATCAATTGTTAACCAAACAAGCTTAACACAGGTTAACTATGAGTACCACGGAGTCATGGGGGTATCGCTTGCTTCTTTGTACGCATTATCCGCAAGTCTGTATCTCAGTAAGCATCAATTGAATGAGGAAGACCTTGCGCTATGGCCTGTAGTAATGCATGAAAACGCTGTTGACGTTCGGCACGCTCAGTTTAAATCCAAAATAACAGTCCAAAACGTATTGCAATCAGATTATATATCCGCGCCAATAAGGGTTTTACATGCTCATGCTCAAGCAGATGGCGCATCCGCAGTGCTGCTTAGCTCAAACAAAAAGGAATCAACGATAGCTACTGTTGAGGCCTCGCACGTTGTTTCAGGGAAAGTTGAGTACGAGCTCAACGAGGACCCCCTGCATATAGAGCCTGTAGAGAAGGCCGTGAAAACCGTCCTCATGCAAGCTAGCCTCGATAAAAACCTGATAGGTCTAATTGAGGTCTTAGACATGTATTCAATTGGCGGGCCGCTCCTCTTGGAATCTTCAGGCATAATTCCAAAAGGAGAAACATTGAAACGGCTAAAAGAAGGTAGGTTTAAGTTAGGTGACTCAGTAGCGATAAATCTTAGCGGAGGTATAAAGGGAAGAGGATTTGTTGAGGGCGCAACAGGGGTATATCAGATTGCCGAAACAGCAGCGTTTCTAAGTGGCTATCGCGGATATAAGCAACAATCCACGGATTACGCATTAGCAATAGGGGTTGGAGGACTAAGCTCGGTGGCAGCAGTTGTTTTGGTGAAAAGGATTTAAAGGGGGTGAGTCCTTATGGCTAAGTTATCTATTCCCATATTCTGGAGGGTAAGAAAACACTTATACACACTTGAAGGAAGAAAGTGCCTTGAGTGTGGAAGAGCGCATTTCCCACCAAAAAATTCATGCCCCTACTGTGGCTCAACAAAACTGGTTGAGTATTATCCACCAAAGAAAGGGAAATTATTAGTGTGGACAAAGCTTTACGAAACATGCGATGACAGGTCTGCGTACAGGCCGATATATATAGGTCTGCTTCAGCTAGGCGAGCTAAGAGTTGTTCTACCTCTCACTGATATTCATGATGAGGGGAAACTAAAGCCAGGCATTGATGTGGAGCTTGTTCTAAGGAGATACATTGAAGATGGTGACACGGGCCTTATATATTATGGGCTAAAAGCAAGGCCTATATTTTAAGATATGTTTTTTATATTCTCAACAAAATAGAATCTTCTTGGCCATTAATTTTGATAAGTGGTGAGAGTGATGGTTACGGTTAAGAAGTTCATATTAGTCACAGCCACACATCTGCCTTACCACGACAAATGGGTTAAGCTGACACAGGATTTATCCAACGCGCTGGGAGTACAGTATGAGATAAAAGAGGAGGATTACGTCTTCGCTATTGAGCATGGCAAAACAGATGATTTGGGAATGGCTGGACTACCGCAATTATTTGCTGAGCTCGATGATGGAAGAATAGTAGTTGTTCTATGGGAGGTTCCATTAAACGAGAGATACGAAGCAGATTTTGATAAAGCCAAGGAAGTAGTGTTGGCTCGAATAAAAGAAATAGTTAGCTGAAAAGTTCTCAGAGCTTTTTGGAGATTCTTCTTTCATTAAACCACTTTTTAAGGTCTGGGTGATTTAGTGTTACTACTAAGTAAGTTTCTTTCAAGAAAACTTTCAGTGCTACTTTAAATCCCTCTTCATTGTAGACTTGGAAGACATTCATCCAGTTAACAAAAAATACGACAAGTATCAGCTCGATAGTGAAAATAATCATTGCGAGAATAGCAATAGGCAATAATCCACTATGAATGCTGGATTCAATCAAGAACCTAGCTCTTGAACCAAGAAAAGCAACTAAGCCTACAAGGAATATTTTTCCTATGAGCAAGGGAATCAGAAATTTCAAGAAGGAGAATCCGGCTAGACCCAGAGGAATATAAACAACATCGTCGGGCAACGGCAAAGCAGCGAATAAAAATATTGTTATGAAGCTTGGTTTGGCTCCTAGCAAAAGGTTCAGGTACTGCATGTTTTGTTTCCTGTTTTTTAGTCCTTTCCCAGCCACTCTGGTAATCCCATACAATAATAATTTCCCTAATGTAGCACCGACACCCCCGGTAATAGCGACAATGAGCTTTTCATTTGGGGAAGTAGCTGAGTAAGCTGCTACTAGCGCAAGGTATGGCATTGCTGAGTATGGTATAGCGTTAGAGATTAAGCTTCCAAAAAACACCCCCTCCAGACCAATGTTGCTGAATAAGCTCAGTATGTCTATCTTGATCACCTTGTTTCAGCTGTTCATAGCTATCTTACCAATTCGTGTTTTCTTCTTGCTACTGTTTCGAGATAAGAGCAAACTGATGATACTAATTCAATAGGAGAGGCACTAATCGTTATAGGAGAGCTTCTTCGCTCGTCAATAAAAGGCGAAAACACCTCTATCTTGTCGCTTGGCAAACCTGTGTTACCCAGTATATATACAGGAACACCCTCGGTATATGCAGCGATTATTTCAAGTATGGTTCCGGATGATCCGCCTAGAGATACAAGTACATCTGAGCTACGGGCCATAGCTATGCTTCTACTACGCATTGATAACCCGGTTCTTACTACTAGGACCCCTGGAGGGAAAATTTCTTCGGTATCTCTCTCGCATGGAGGGAGCACTGCGACCCTTAGCCCCTTTTCCAATGCTTTGTCTATGACAACCTTCATTATTCCCCAGTACCCTCCAAGTAGCAAATACGTGTTTTCCTTTAAGCCAAGTCTATTTAAACAATCGGAGAGTTGCTCCACGAATTCTAAGGCCACGTCAACGTGTTTTTTATCCTTTATTTCGCTATGAGCAGCGATTCCTATCTTCAGCATTCATTACTCCCTTTGCTATAATTCATCTTTTCGCGAAATTAACTTTTCCATAACCATAAATAATCATCAGCACTCAAGACCCTCTTCATTCTCTCTTTTGAGAGTCAGTCCTGCCGAGGTCATCACCAACTTGTTTTTTGCATACTGGGACTAAAATTAATAACCTAGCAATATTTCACGAGAAAGCATGATTGATTGTGTATATAACAAAACTTATAAATCGTTGGTTTTATCATTGTGATTGTGAACTTAAATTGGATTAATAATGGTGGGATTGTGAAACAAAAAACCCTAGCTATTATTTTAGCTGTCATAGTATTGATAATAGTGGTTGCTACAGTAGCAATGCTTGGGGGGAAAGGAGGAGCCCAGACAACTGTTACTCAGCCTACGGGGACGACCACATCACCTAAATTAGAAATGACTACTCCCCCAGATGTTTTGATAATAGCAATGAACACTGGTGATGCCGTTTCTCTTGACCCAGCGAGAGCCTATGAGTTTACAAGCGTAATGGTGGTAAACCAGATATACGATAAGCTAGTTGACTTTGAGCCACCGGATATGGTGAACGTTAAGCCCGAGGTAGCGGAGTCATGGTCAGTAGCCAGCGATGGCGTTACATGGACCTTCAAGATTAGGAAAGGGATAATATTCCATTCTGGAAGAGAGCTCACAGCGGATGATGTCGTGTTCAGCTTACAAAGAGTACTAATTCTTAAACAAACAGCGGCATGGGTGTTAGAGCAGTTTGTGTCAAATCCAGACAACATAAAGAAAATAGACAACTATACTGTGCAAATAGTTCTCGACAAGCCAGTTGCCCCAACGTTCTTCTTATCAGCCCTAACCTTTACTACTAGCGCTATACTTGATAAGCAGGAAGTGCTGGCTCATCAGGTAGGGGATGACCTAGGAAGTGCGTGGCTAACAGACCACAGTGCAGGGAGCGGGCCATTCAAGCTTGTAAGATGGGTTAGAGAGCAGGAAATAGTCCTCGAGGCCAATCCAAACTACTGGAGGGGAGCGCCAAAAATAAAGCAAATAATAATCAAGCATGTCCCTGAGCCAGCTGACCAGCTTCTCATACTTAAGAGAGGAGATGTAGATATTGCTTGGGACTTAACGGTAGACCAGCTTTTACAGCTGAAGGGTGACCCAACAATAAAGATTCTCTCCGCGCCTAGCCTGTATCTGGCTTATTTAGGAATGAATGTTGGCGTGGAGCCCCTGAGCAAGCCAGAGGTTAGGGAGGCTATAAGGTACTGTATAGACTATGATGCTATAATTAATGATATTCTGAGAGGTGGTGCTATTAAGTGGCAGACTATAATTCCGAAGGGTCTCTTCGGAGCTCTGGATAAGCAGCCCTTCGCCAAGAACGTTACATATGCGAAGGAGTTACTGGCTAAGGCAGGCTATCCAAACGGCTTTGCCGTTACTCTTACTATTCCTCCGACCAGTCCTCAAACAGACATAGCGGCTAAGATTCAAGCAGACCTAAGGGAGTGCGGGATAACGGTAAACATTGAGCAACTAGTTGCTAGCCAGATGTACGAAAAATACAGGAAGCAAGGATTACAAATGGTGCTTGCGCAGTGGGGAAGCGACTACCCAGACCCAGATAACAACGCCAAGGCGTTTGGTGATTACACTATGAAGCAGTTAGCTTGGAGAAACATGTGGTATGATGACTATGCTTCTCAACTTGCACAGAAAGCAGCGGTTGAATTCGATGCATCAAAGAGAGAGCAGATGTACAAGGAGCTTCAAGAATACATTTTGCATAACGGCCCATACGCTGTTTTATACCAAGTGCTAATTCAGCAGGCAGTCAAGGTTTGGGTCAAGAACTTTGTACCAGACCCGCTTAATAACTATGACTTGTACAAAGTGTATAAATCAACCGATTAATTTTTTAAAACCATCAATAACCTTAAACTTGTTTTCAAAGGGTTCAAGGCATGAGGGTTCGTAAACTAATTGCTAGAAGAATAGCGCTGATGATATTTGTCTTGTGGGGAATCATAACCATAACCTTCATTGTCGCGAGAGTTATTCCAGCCGATCCAATAGGGTCTATACTGGGTCCGCAGGCCCCGCCCGAATTGGTTGAGAAGCTCAGGAAAGAATGGGGTCTTGACAAGCCTTTGTATCAACAGTATTTTGATTACATAATAAATGTTCTACACGGTGATTTTGGTAAATCAATAAAGACTAACAGGCCTGTGCTGGAGGACTTGAAGCAGTTTTTCCCAGCTACGATAGAGTTGGCTACCTTTAGCCTGATCATAGCTGTATTGATTGGGGTGCCGCTAGGCATTCTCTCTGCATTGAAGAAGGACTCCGCAATAGATTATCTATCAAGAATGTTTGCCTTGACGGGTGTCAGCACGCCTGTTTTCTGGCTAGGCTTAGTTCTTCTATACTTATTCTACTACAAGATACAGATTTTCCCAGAGCCAGGAAGATTAAGCGTGGGCGTCCAGCCTCCAGACCCCATAACTGGGATGATCCTCCTAGATAGCCTTCTAAGAGGCAAGTTTGATGTATTTCTTGATGCCTTGAAGCACATTATTCTTCCAAGCATTGTTCTAGGCTTTTATAACTCAGCCTACATCATGAGGATAACAAGAGCTTCGGTACTAGAGGTTATTAGCCAAGAGTATGTTAGAATGGCTATAGCGAAGGGCCTAAGGAGAAGAAAAGTAATTCTCAAGCATGTTTTCAGGAACGCCATGATACCGATTGTAACTGTTATAGGCATAACGTATGGAAGCCTTCTAGAAGGCGCAGTTCTAACTGAGACAATTTTTGCTTGGCCCGGTCTTGGAAGATACGCTACACAAGCCTTCCTTAGCCTTGATTACAATGCTGTCGTTGGTGCAACCTTTCTTATAGCTCTTGTTTACAGCTTGGTAAATCTCGTTGTAGATGTGTTGTACATATACATAGACCCAAGAACAAGAGGCGCATTGGAGGGATAACAATGAAGACTAAAGAAGAAATATCAATGCTCATTAAAAACGAGAAATTAATAGAGCTTTGGAGGCATCCGAATGGCAAAATAGGGATCATCATCTCTGTTGTACTGGTGTTAATGGCAGTCTTCGCACCACTAATATCGCCATACGACCCAAATTATCCCGATACCGCTAACAGGCTTGCTCCTCCTTCGACAAAGCATTTGTTCGGAACAGATCAGTTAGGGAGAGATATACTTAGCAGAATCATATGGGGCTCCAGGATTAGCTTATCCATCGCTTTCTTAGCTGTCTTCGTGACAAGCGTAATAGGCCTTGTCGTGGGCCTTGTGAGCGGGTATTATGGAGGAAAGATCGACATATTATTGATGAGAATCACGGATATATTCATGGCTTTTCCAAGGCTTGTTCTCGCATTGGCGTTCGCAAGCGCTCTTGGGCCAGGCATCTATAATGTAATTATAGCGATATCAATAGTTTACTGGAGCTTTTACGCTAGGCTTATAAGAGGAGTTGTTCTGCAGATAAGAAACGAGTTGTACATACAGGCTGCAAAAGCTGTAGGTGCAAGTGATTTAAGAATAATGTTTCGTCATATTTTACCTATGGTTACTGCCCCTCTTCTTGTCCAGGCAACGCTTGATATAGGTGGCACGATTTTGTTGGCTTCAGGCCTAGGTTTTCTGGGCATAGGAGTGCAGCCCCCAACGCCTGAGTGGGGAGTCATGGTAAGCGAAGGTAGAAGATTCATTACACATGAATGGTGGGTTTCAACTTTTCCCGGATTATTCATACTGATTGCCACGCTGGGCTTCAACCTATTAGGAGACGCTCTTAGAGACGTACTAGATGTCAAACTAAAAAGGTGACATGCTTGGAAGACATCCTCAAGGTCAATAACTTAACCATTTCATACAGAACACTGAGAGGCAAAGTAAAAGCTGTAGAAAATGTAAGCTTCAATTTAGGTAAGGGAAAAATACTAGCAGTTGTTGGGGAGACAGGAAGCGGAAAAACAACGATAGGGCTAGCTATACTGAGAATTCTGCCCCCAAACGCTGTAATTGAAAAAGGAGAAATATGGTTTAACGGCAAGAACATTCTAGATTTAGATGAAGACGCTATGCGAAGAATAAGGGGAAAAGAAATAAGCATTATTTTCCAGGAGCCGAAAATAACTTTGAACCCTGTTATAAAAATCGGTGAACAGATAGCTGAAGTACCAATTGAGCACTTAGGCTTAGACAAAAAAGAAGCTTATAGACTCGCTCGGAAGATGTTGGAGAGAACAGGCGTGCCGGACCCCGATAGAGTGATGAAAAGCTATCCACACGAGCTAAGCGGGGGGATGGCCCAGAGGGTCGTAATCAGTATAGCGATGATTCTGAGACCGAAGCTCTTGGTCGCTGATGAACCTACCAGTGCTTTGGATGTATCGGTTCAGGCTCAGGTTCTCGATTTAATCCAGGAGCTAGTAAGGGAAACAGGTACAAGCGTAATATTCATTACTCACGACTTATCCTTAGCGGCAGAGATAGCAGACGAAATTCTTGTAATGTATTACGGGAAAGTCGTTGAATGCGGGGATGTTTTTGAGATATTTAAAACACCCAAGCATCCCTACACGAGAGCTTTGTTGAATGCTATACCGAGAATAGGTTTTAGAGGCAGGCTAAAGAGCCTAGAGGAGATGATAAACGAATGAGTAGCAAGCCCCTAGTAGAAGCCATATCCATTAAAAAATACTATGAGGTTGAGCATCCAAGAACAGGGAAAAATGCTTTTTTGAAAGCAGTGGACAACGTATCTATCAGCATCAAACAGACCGAAACGTATGGATTAGTGGGGGAGTCCGGAAGTGGGAAAACCACTCTTGGGAGAATACTGGCTTTGCTGGAAAAACCGACTTCAGGTAAACTAATCTATGATGGATTTGATTTGTCAAGTACAAATAAAAGCTTAGATTATAGGAAAATAAGAAGAGAAATCCAGATAGTATTCCAAGACCCATACTCAAGTCTTCATCCAAGGAAAAAAATAGTTGATATTGTGGGCGAGCCGCTGTTAATCCACGAGAAATTATCGCGCGAGCAAATAGAGAATGAGGTCGCCAAAATATTAGAAATAGTTGGACTAAAGCAGGAGCATATGTATAGATACCCTCACGAGTTCAGTGGTGGGCAGAGACAAAGAATAGCTCTTGCCAGGGCCTTGATTCTAAAGCCTAAGTTCTTAGTTCTGGATGAGCCTACCAGTGCTTTGGATGTTTCTGTTCAAGCGAGAATTCTTAATCTCCTTAAAGACATAAAGGACAGGACTAACATGACTTATTTCTTCATAAGTCACAACATAGCTGTTATAGATTACATGTCTGACAGAATAGGAGTAATGTATCTCGGAAAAATCGTTGAGGAGGCTTCAAGAAACGACCTCATATACAGACCACTTCATCCATACACAAAGTATTTGTTGATGAGTGTCCCGATACCCGATCCGGAAAAGGCTAGGGCTCCTAACAGGAAAAAGTTGAGACTCAAGGGTGAGATACCTAGCCCTATTGACCCGCCGAAGGGTTGTAGGTTTGTAACTAGATGTCCATTCGCGACGGACAAGTGTATGAGGGAGGAACCAGTGCTTGAGGAAACAAATGGAAGAAGGGTTGCTTGTCATTACTGGGAGAAGATTGAGAAGGAATTCCCAATAGAACTGTCGTGGAGCGAGTTTTAGATGGCGATTCCAGTCAATATTGTCAGCGGGGAAGAGGTTTACCTAATAGATTCTAGTGGAAGAAAGCTTCTTAGCTTCGCTGAGTCTATAAATATTTTAGGATACTCAAATAGGGAAGTAAAAAACGCTATAGAATCACAGGTCGAAAAACTTATTCATTACACGAACGAGCTCTCTATATTTAACGAGTGCGTTGCTCTAGGAAAAAGGTATTTGAAAGAGGCAAACATAGAGGGGGGATTTATCTTTACTAGTAGTGGGTCCGAGGCTAATGAGTATTCACTGGCTGAGTTAGGGGCAAGAAGAAAAAGAAAGATAGTGGGTGTAAAAGGAGCTTATCACGGTCAGCTCTATCTGACAGGCGCTATTACGAGGGGGAAGCAAAGCAGACTGGTCACTATCGTCTCTCCGGACAGCCGTGGCATAGAAACTATTGAGAAACTGCTAACAACAAGCAGCATACCACTAGTCATTATCATTGAGCCACTAATGATTCATGCAGGCATAAGGTCCTTGCCTAGAGATTTTCTACTTTTTCTCAACAAGCTGAGCATAAACAAACAGGCAATAATAATTAGTGATGAGGTTTATTTATCTCCAGGAAAGACAGGCTTCTTCTACTCTTTCCAAGCTTTTGGGATAAACCCAGATTTGTTCACGTTGGGCAAAAGCATTGGAGGAGGTTTACCGCTAGGCCTTATAGCCTTTAACAACGCTAACAGGATTGAGAGTCCATTAGGCATCACGACTACCAGCCAGGGGGGCAACAGGGTTTCCTGCGTCGCGGGCCTCGCGCTTTTAGAAGAGCTTCACAAGAAAAATGTAATCGAAAATGTTAGGAAAAACGAGGAGAAAATAACAAAACTGCTGAGGGATGAGTTGCTCGGCATAAAAGGAGTAATCGAAACGAGAGGAATAGGTTATATTCGTGGTGTTCAGCTAGATACCAGTATATTTCGAAGAAGATGGAGAACAAAGATTATATTGGAGTCAATTAAAAACGGGCTTCTCATAAGCTTGATGGGCAAGGATGACGATGTAATACGTCTAGCGCCTCCCTTAGTAGCAACCTTTGAGGACTGGCAAAAAGCCGTCTTAATAATCAAAAAGGTAATAAAAGACATGTTGGTCTCATGAGCTTTTCTATAAAACAAAAAGTTTTTATCACATAGTAATTCAAGCCAAAGGTGGTGTTGGGCCTCATGGTTAAGGTAGTAAAGTTCAATATTTATAAGTACCGTCTTCCTCTTCAAAGCGAGTTTAGGATTAGCTTCTCGGCGACGAGCTATACTGAAGGATTAATTGTTGAGGCTTTTGATGAAAATGGAAGAAAAGGATATGGCGAGTCTTCGCCGTCATCTAAGATTGTCGGGACTACGACTGATAGCGCCTTGGGAATTATTCGTAAGATAGCTGGGGATATACTAGCTCGCGATCTTTCTCCATGGGAGGCATATAAACAGATATCATCTTCAGTAATCCATAATGGTGACGCTAAGGCGGCTATTGAAGGAGCAATCCTTGATTTGTACTGCCAGGAAATTAATCAACCAGTATACAAATGTCTAGGAGGATATAGGGATTTCTTCATAACGGATATGACTATTGGTATAAAATCGCTTGATGAAACATTGATGGACGTGCAAAAATACCTCGAAGAAGGTTTCACGCAACTTAAAATAAAAGTCGGCGAGGGACCCGAGAAAGATGTGGCGAAAATCAAGGCGATTAGGGAGAGGTTTGGGTACGACTTTGTACTAAGAGTAGATGCAAATCAAGGATGGACTTTTAAACGAGCGCTAAAAATAGCAAAAGAGCTTGAAAAATATGAAATCGAATTAATAGAGCAACCTCTAAAGTACTGGGATTTAAGAGGAATTAAAGCCCTGAGAAACCAAACAAGCATCCCTATAGCAGTAGATGAAAGTGTTCACACAGCCATTGACGCGATAAACATTATTAGAGAAGATGTAGCTGATGTTATCAACATAAAAATCATGAAGGCGGGAGGCATACTTGAGGGCTTAAAGATATCCCTGTTATCCGAGTCGGCTGGTATAAAAAACATGATTGGATGTATGCTCGAAACAAGATTGGGTATAACGATGGCGGCTCATCTAGTAGGATTAACTGAAAACATCGTGTACATCGACCTTGACAGCGATTTATCCCTTAGACAGGACCCTGTCAAAGGAGGAGTCGAGCATCTGGGTGGAGGCAAAAGAAAAATACCGAATAAGCCTGGATTCGGTGTCGTGATTGATAAGTCTCAGTTACAGCTAGTAGAAACTATAGAGCAGGGGAGAGCTTCTGAGTATTTTTAACGAATCACTCTGAATACTAGATTGTTTTCTTTCTTCTCAAAAACAATGAAGCCTCTGATGCTATTAGATGCGCGAGCCTGAGTGGCTCCGGTATAGATGAGTATATCTGTATCCTGCTAATGATTTTTTGTGCATCTAAAGAATCGAGGTTTGAGTATACGTATATTCTTCCCTTCTCTGTAGTAATAATTCTAGTAGACTGACATGCCTTAGTAAATACTTGTAATCTTTTGTCCCAATCCTCAAAATTCTTCTGTAAAGCGTTTTTTATTCTATCTATGTCTAATGGTCTGTAAAAAACGACGATGAAGCCCGACTCGCAAGCGCCACTGATTTCTTCAGGGTCTACGAAATTGAAACCGGCGTAAGCAACACCATCAAGAAGCACTACAGTATCCTCGCTGCAAGCCTCGAGCCTGTTTATTACTTCTATTGCTTTCTGAGTTGCATTTAATCCATCAATATCTATGAGGTCTATAATTGATTTTTCTGGATTCCGCCTCCACCGTACACCTGCGATGGTTGTCTTCCCCTTCTTTATTGGGGGGAAATAGCCATCGTCGAGGGCTATTATCAGGTCACTCATTTATCACAGCTCCTATTAGCTCATCTTTCAGTAAGGCTTTTAGAACAGCTTCTTTGCTTGTCTGGAGAGTTATTGTCTTCGTCTTCCCGTATCTCCCTCTACTAGTGACTCTAGCATCCAATATTCCCAGCATGTCTAGCTCGCTGATAATATCAGTTGCTCTACGAGACGTTATGTACTCTATTCCAAGCTTCTTCACCAAGTCGAGATATTTTGAGTAAACCTCGCCTGTAGTAGCTTTTCCCTTCTCTTCAATTATTTTCAGAGTAGCCAGCAAGATTAACTTGGAGTGTAGTGGAAGCGTAGATACTATTGCTTCGACGGTATCGTGCTCGAGCTGGTTCCGCGCCATCTCAACATGTCTTGTTTCGACCTTTTCATCGTTATTTCTCTCTGCAATTTCCCCAGCCGTTCTGAGTAGGTCCAGGGCTTTTCTAGCATCGCCATGCTCTCTTGCAGCTAATGCTGCACATAACGGAATTACTTCCGGCGATAAAGCCCCCTCTCTAAAGGCTAGCCTCGCTCTTTCCTCAAGTATCTTCTTTAATTGCTCAGCGTCGTATGGAGGAAAAACTATCTCCTCTTCTCCAAGGCTACTCTTAACTCTTGGGTCAAGAGAATCAATCAATTTTAGGTCATTTGTTATGCCAACAATAGTTATTTTTCCCCTCTGCAACTCGGAATTCATTCTAAGTAATCTATAAAGGAGATCATCACCGTGTTTCTTCACTAAATAATCTATTTCGTCGAGAGCAACGATGGTTATTGACCCTTTGTTTTGAACAGCCTTGAAAAGCCTATTATAAAGTTCCGATACGCTTAGCCCAGTGAAAGGCACCTTCACGCCTAGGCTATCTAGGACTTCAGCGAGCACTCTGTACTCCGTGTCTTTTTGCCTTGTATTAACATATACCGCTACAACGTTTGCCTTTATCTCATCAGCTTTTTCTTTGAGTTTCTTAAAAACTAACTTCACTGCAGCGGTCTTACCTGTACCAGTAAGACCATATATAAAAACGTTGTTTGGTCTTTCATTTTTAAGTGATACAGATAATATAGAAGCTAGTTTTGCTAATTGTTCTTCTCTGAACGGAAGTGTTTGAGGAACGTAATCGGGCGAGAGAAGCTCTCTGTTGATGAATATTCTGCTTTGAAGAGCCTTTGAGAAAAGATCTTCGAAGAGGTCTTTTTGTGATTTACCCGATTCCATAGCACTTCACTATCCAGTTGAAAAAGGTCGTATTCATTTGGATTAATTATAAGTATCTTCGGATTAAAAAAGGAAACTCCTGTAGGAACAGTTAATTAGCTCGTGATTCATTTACTACATATGGATGATGCTTGATGGGCGGACTGAGGTTAATCCAATGAAGAAAATTATTTGACTGAAATCCTAGGAGGTGTCAGGATGTCAGGCGTTGATAAAGACTTCATAATAAAGAAGAGTGCTGAGCTTCTGAGAGCAGGTGCCAAGATGCTTTCCTCTCAATGCCCTGTATGTGGTTCTCCACTATTTCAATTAAAGACAGGAGAAGTAGTATGCCCGGTGCATGGTAAGGTCATTATAATTGAAAAAGAAGAGGAGGTCATCCAAGTATCGCTGGATAGTGCTTTAATAAAGCTGGAAGAAAAGGCTATGAACAGGCTGGCATCATTGATTAGTCAGATAGACGAACTCAGGGAAAAACCATCTATGAATGAAAGAAACCTATTAAAAACAATAAAGGAATGGTTAGAGGTCATATACGCTTCAAGAAAAATAAGGTTGTTTAAAGAATCGTCCTCGGGCAAAAAGGAATAAGTGTGCTTATATTTGAGTTTTATTCATTGAGAAAACAATAGAGCTATTTTTCTGGTCCAGGCATGCATAGTTATATTTGCTTATTTCTTCTAGGTTTATTTTTTCTAACGGCTGATACAACGGTATATTCGATATTACGGCGCCTGTTATCAAGATTGGGTCAGGTGATAAAGCAATTATACCGCTAGGCGCAGTGTTATTTTCTTTTGCTGCGTACAACACGTAGCTCCCCACAGTGCTTCCTCTAATCGATGGTATAAGAATGATTTTGTTCTTTACAACGATTTTTACTCCAAAACTCAGAATAGTGCCTTGATTAGGGTTAAACTCTCCGAGCAGGGATACTGGATGTCTAATAACAACAAGTTCTGACTCAGCGTTTCCTTCAACTATGATTTTTGCTTTAACTATTCTCTGCATAAGATATCCCTTAGGTTAATGTTTTTTAATAGAATTGTAGGCTGTGATTGTTGTTTAGGCAAGTAGAAAAGCGCCTTACCACTACTGGTAATTACTTTTTCAAATCTTTTCTGGAAAGCGGGCGAAACTATGGGACAAGTGTCCCTTATTATGACGACCCCTAAATTTAGCAATTTCTCTTTAATCCCCATTTTCTCGATAGCTTCATAAACCATTCTTGAAGTTGATACTACGACGTTTGTTTTAAGCTTCTTGCAGTCATGGATGTTGTTATACAGATTGATTATTTCTTCTACCGATGCGTGAGGGCAACCTATGAAATAAGCATCGTTTTCATTAAGGGTGGGCAAAGCATCCACAAGAATATCCTTTATTTCTTTTATATCTATTTCAATTTTCTCAAGATTTTCATTAGCATATAAGCTGTATTCAGGGCTGACGTTTTCCAAGTAAGATAATGCAATACTACCAGCGGCTCCAGCAGCGGCTGTATAAGCTTTTACTACATCAAAGGTTGGCTTTAGCCGAAGCGGGATAAGCGGTATACCATCACCAATCTTCTCGCCTATAATGTAACCCACAGCGGAAGCTACTCCCTCATTAATAACAAAATCTTTTTCTATCTCCTTCAAAAGAACCTTCACAGTTGGTTTTCTATTTTTAATTAAATGTAAACCACCATTGTAGGTTTTACCTATTAAACTCGAAAACAATGCTAACGGCCCGGCTTCCCTGTTAGTGTATGCTCCATAGTAGGTATTAGCCATTCCTACGGCACTGCTCTCGGACCATGCTAGGTGCTCTCTGAATTTCGGCTGTCTAAGTAAATATGGAGTACACGTGAATGATTTCTCGAAGCCCATTCCTAGAAGCATATTTACAAGCTCGGTTTGTTTAGACGCGAAATCCTTGTTTATGCCTAATTCTTCCCACTTATCTAAATCCATTCCAAGGGGGTTAAGCGTTGAGTAAACAACTGTTTTTACTGATGATGTATACAAATATTTGATGAATTTGTATCCTGCTTCACCAATATTATAGTATGATATACCTGAAACGTGAGCGTGCTGTATAGGTATTAGTCTATCAGCACCTAGTGCTTCGCCCACCTTAACAATTGCTCGTATGGCTTTCTGTAGTGCTTCACCCCTCTCTCCATCATATATTTTTTCCTCCTCTCTTGTCAGATACATTAATCACGCCCCCGGAATGACTCCTCTCCTATATTTTTCCCTTTCTTTTACTGGGACAGTAGCATCTATTCCCATCTTAGATGTTTTACCATCAATCGAGCTTGGGTCAAGCGTTGATCCACGTGCTTCATTGATTATTACTAAGCCTCTGTGAGCTTGAAATCTTGTAGCTATGGCCCATTCAACTTGACTAATGTCATCAGGGTCAATGTCATCGTCCACTACAACGACGTGTTTTAAGCTGGGATGCCCAGCGAAAGCTGCTATGATAGCATTTTTGCCATCTCCATCGTGGTTTTTTGTTATGCTTATAATAGCGTGGAGCCACCCGCCACTAGCTGGTGTTAGCCGTACCTTATGAACTTTGGGTACGACCTTGCTTACTGAGTACCATATACTGGCTTCTCTCGGGGTTCCCATTAGGAAAGCGTGTTCGTATCCCCCTGGCAGGAGAGCATGAAGATATAAGGGTTGCTTCATGCTAACCCATATTTCGTCTATTTCTATTACCGGTTGCATGCGTTTAGAATCATATGTCATAAGAGCATCAACGTAAGGACCTTCTTCTGTTTCATCAAGTGTTATGCGAGCCTCAATCACGACTGAGGAACCAAGCGGAATTAAGTTCCCGTATAGCGGAGAGTTGGACGCCACGGCTTTCTTATTAAGGAAAATGGGAAGATACGTGAATTCATAAATGCCTAGCGGAGGGCTATTAGAAGCTATCAATAGGTATAATGGATGATTGCCCAATAGAATCGTTATCGGTAGCTCCTCTCCTTTTTCTTTGGCTCTTGTGTATGCATAATAAAGGTGCCTGGGCACGATTCTAAGCGTCATTCTTTTCTCGTCGATGAGCATAAGTCTATGAATACTGGCGTTGTAGGAATTGTTGATTTTGGTAACTATAACGCCTGAGTTAATGTACCATCCTCCATCTTTTTCAGAAAACTTGCAAAATCCGAGTTCACTCAACTTTAGAGGCGTTTTCACATAGTAATCACTGAAGTTATGCATCTCGAACGATTGTTGTATTGATAATGGAGTAGAGTTCAGTTTTACATAAAGTTCTTCATCATTATTAACGAAAGCAGCTTTAAGTAAGGCCTGCCTAGTGGAAACCAGATTACCAGCGATATAGAATTTTGTTCTTTTTCCCTTCATTACTACTGGATTTCCGCCTTGCGTTCGATACAGCGTTCTGGCAATCTCGTATTCCTCATCCAAGATACCGTCTATAGTTACTGGTTTAACTTTATCAAGGAAATCATTAATTGTTAACATTCAATCCACACTCTTAACTATAGTTCCTTCATGGTATTTTATCCTACTAGTTAAGATATAATCTATTTTTCCTTGATATGGGGTTAGTATATATATGCTTGAAGATGGTAAGGAGACCCCCTGTATTATTCCAAAGTGATGATTACCCGTTGGGTCTGCGAGACCCACAATCATGTTTTCAAATCGCTTTTCGTTTATGAAAACGTAGCTCCTCAGTTGTGTTTTGATTTCTCTCCCTTTGTACACAACTATGACTTTGTCGAATTGCTTTTCTGCGTACAGTACATCACCGACTACCTGTTTCAATTCTTGAGGTATTTGTGTTGGGGTACCGATTCCTAGTGATATCTCGCCGATCATGGGTGTCTCACTGATATTCAATTTTATTTTGTTCAGCTCCGATAACAGAATTTTTTCTCCTCTTAGAATCCGTCTTGTTGTTCTATCTCTCTCTTTCTTCACTGGAGGAGACGATACTATGTGGGCTTTCGAATCAGGACTCAGCTTCTTAGCTGCGTTCTTGAAGTCGATGCACTCCTCTTTGTTATTGGCGAGGCATACAACATGTGTTGGTTTTATTATTTGAACTAAAAGCAACTTGTATAGCGATGAGCTCCTGTCCCCAAACCACCCGTCTGTATCAATTATGAAATATCGAATATTGTTTGTTAAATAGTGATTCAATACATTGGTTAAACCGATAACCACTCTATACTCGTGCCCGACAGGCGTTATGTCCCCCACGAAATAGGAATACTCTGACTGGGGCTTTCTTTCCCACAATACTCTTTTGTTTATTATTTTCGAGCTAATGAATCCAGGGTAACCAATGGTTGATTGCCCAACATCACCGTCTATTAAGCAAGGCGTTATTTTGTTGTATATCATTCTGTTTGCTAGTGTTTCTGAAAATGTTGTTTTGCCGGATTCAGTTCTTCCTAACACAAGCACCGTGCATTTATCAGTCGAGGCACAATCACTTGTTATGTTTTCCGCTGTTGTAATCCATTCCTCAGAGACTTTTACCTCGACTTCGTTTGCCTCCCGCATTTTTCCATGAACGCTAAGAGACCTGATACAATCATCATCACTACACATTATTAGATAGCTTCTATCGGCGTGCACAATTATTTTTTCTCCTTCTCTATAGAGTCCTCCGTTAATAGTTGCTGTGCCTCGCGTTACCTCTAGCATACATGGCCCTTCGACAAAAAAGTTTTTCGCCATTTCGTTAACCTAGATTATGTTTTTTTAAGGGTGCTTATTAGGTATGACGCGAGAGCCACGAGATAATTTCTTCAATGATTTTTTTCTTTCTCCAAATCATTAATCAACTCGTGCTTAGAGTTTTCGAATAGAACTAGTTTCTTGTCTGTGCTAGGTATTTTTTCGTATAGCATGATTGAGGCTTGGGGCGGTACAACTCTGTCTTTTTTGCCATGCATTATTAATGCAGGCACATAAATGTTATTTACGTATCTCCATATCTTGAGGGATGCGTTGTATAGCTCGACGATAAGTCTAACTGTGGGGTCCTTTATAACCAGTGAGTCTCTTACGTAGTTACTGTTAACATCATTGATGTTTGTCAAATCTTCAGCTTTGATGGGTAGTTTGATTCTTTTTCCTTGGATAAATCCTGGAGAATGTTGTTAAAAGGATTTTTTGAGCAAGCGGTACGCGGCCGAGATATACTGCGGCTCCGCTTGTGATTATTCCATCTATAAGTAAGTTTTTTGTGTAACCAGCGTAGTATACGGTTATTAATCCGCCCATGTTATGACCAAATAGGAATGTTTTATCTCCTCTATAGTTTTCCTTAATGTACTTTATGTAGTAATACAAATCGTTGAGGAAATCCTCGAATTCATGAATAAAAACCCCTGTCGTTATCCCTAGCAGTTTTTCCATGCCCTCTTAAGTCATGGATGCAGAAAGCGTAGTTTAAGTGTGATAAGGTTTCTCCAAGGGAAACATATCTTCCCCCATGCTCTACAAAACCGTGAACTCCTACAACTAGCGCATTATATTTGTCGGGAAACCAGCATCTATGAAAAACTCTTGTTTTGTTTTTCCAAGTCAACATAAGATTCTGTGTAACGAGGCAAGTCTACCACAATACAGGTTATCTTCTTGATTCTAAAAAAGTGTTTCTAATGACACTTTTTTGCATTCACCTAGAAAAGGAGGTTCCCAGTTACTAATCGTTGCTTGATACTTCAATTACGTTTTCGTTGAAGATTTTGATTTAACTAATTAGGGAATACTGGATACATTTTTAATTAAGCATAGAGGTCTAAGAGTTGCTTATAGCTCGCATCTTTGTTTATTCCTTGGCAATGATGTTTTGCCGGAAGCTTAGGTGAGCTAATAGTGTATGAGAGCTACTCTTTGCATCCGTAAGCTCTCTCTTTCAAGGCGGGTATGAGGGTAAGGTTTTCTGCGGAGTCCTATGGGCTAAGTCAGGGTTTTCTGTAATTTTAATTAAAACGTATAAATGAACATCTTTGAACAAATGGATTGAACGTATAAATAAAACAGAGTATAGCTTTATTGGAGTCAGCTGATGGGGCACGCAGACCATCCGCAGTCTAAGCAGGTTATACATCCTTCTTTGTACACTAGGTTTTTGCTTCCACACTCAGGACACACAGTTATTTTTCTTGCTTGTATTTTCCTTGTGTATGGTAAACCATTGTTCTCAATTCTCAAGGAAGCTTTTGTTTTCTCGATTACTTCTTGTGGAGACCTGTATATAGGAGGCTCTATGCCGAGACTTCTCATCATATCTAGAGTTTTATTCTCTATATGAAGAGTATAGAAGCCTTTTCTCTGGGAAGGCGTAACTAAGACTGCCTCTCCTTTCGAGCCTTCGCGGAACACTGTTACCCCCTTCAAGCCGAGCTTATATGCAAACAAGTATGCTTTCAGAACGTCCTCGATCGTCACCCAGTTAGGCATGTTTATCGTTTTGCTTATACTGGTCGTTATCCACAGCTGCAACTCATACTGAGCTCTAAGATGATCCCACCACGGTATATCATATGCAACAACGAATACTTTTTTAAGCTCCTCAGGTATTTCGTCAAGCCCCTGTAAGGATCCTCCATTATCAGCTATTTTCTTTAGCAATTCCTCCTTGTATAGACCCATTTCTCTTAGTTTTTTTTCAAACTCTAAGTCTACATAATAGAATGTGCCGACAGTAACTCTTTTTTCGTATACTAAAGCGAACTGCGGCTCTATTCCTGAAGATACATCGAATATCATTGATATACTTCCTGTAGGCGCAATCGTGGTTACCTCGTAGTTCCTTATTCCTTTTTCTCTTATTAATCGAGCTAGATAATCCCAGTCAAGAGTCCATAGATCTTTTCTGTAGTACCCCTCAACGGGCATTTCTCCATCGACGTAGCTTGATTTATTGAAAATTGGGAAGGGGCCTCTCTTCTCAGCTAGCTCTACAGATTCGAGCATAGCGTAGTATGTTAAGTTTTCAACCAGTACCCTCATGAACCGGAATCCTTCCTCGCTATTATACGTTATGTTCAACGCGTATAAAGCGTCAGCCAGCCCCATTACGCCTAAGCCAATCTTCCTGTTCTCAAGAGTCTCTTTTTCTATCTGCTTTAATGGGAATTTATTAACGTCAATCACGTTGTCTAGGAATCTAAGTGCTACCCTGATTGTTTTTCTATAATCCTCCCAATCAAAATATGGTTTCCCATCTTCTCCCCGCTTAACGAAGGCGTATAGGTTTATGCTCCCGAGATTGCATGAACCGTATGGGTATAGGGGTTCTTCTCCACAGGGATTAGTGCTTCGTATAAGGCCTTTAGCTTTGAGTAACACGTTTCTTCTATTAATATTGTCCATGAAGAGGACTCCTGGGTCTCCTGATTTCCACGCGTTTTCAGCTATTAAGTGTAACAGTGTTCTTGGGTCTATGGTTTTCCATACCTTCCCAGTTCTTGGATTGACAAGTGGGTATGGCTCTCCTTTTTCATAGTACTTCCAGAAGTCCTCGGTTATCATTACGGATATGTTGAAGTTCTGGAAGCTTTGCCCATCGCTCTTGCACGTAATAAACTTCTCTATATCCGGGTGCCATATCTCCAATATCCCCATGTTAGCTCCTCTACGTTTACCTCCCTGTTTCACTACATCCGTTACTACATCTATTATTCTCATGAATGATACTGGGCCTGAAGCCGTTCCCCCAGTGGACTTTACTATATCGCCTTCAGGTCTTAGCTTGGAGTAATTTATTCCGACCCCTCCACCGCTCTTGAAAATTATTGCTGCATCTCTGGCTGCATCCATTATGGATTCTATGCTGTCGTCTATGTCTAAAACAAAGCAAGCTGACAGCTGACCCAACCTGGTTCCAGCGTTAAAGAGAGTAGGGGAGTTCGGGAGAAACTTTTTGCTGACCATTAAGTCGTAATAGGCTTTGAAATCATTATAGTGGTTATCAAACTCGCCTCTCAATAGCATATCGAAGAACTCTTTCCACGAAACCTTCATTTTACCCTCTTTGTTAAGCCTGTCGTAAAGGCTTTTCATTCTCTCCAAGTGATACTTGTTCCACGTGAAAGCCTGTTCTCCCTTCTCGTTTCTAAGACCAATTTTGCCATCCCACTCATCTGGGTTGAAATCTTCTTCTGGGTGTATCGGCTGAGAGCCGGTCTTATCAAATATTCTCTCATCATAGAGTATATCAGGTATCACTATTGTCGCTGCAACTCTGATGAACATTCTCTTTGGGTCTTCTATGAGCTTCCCTTTCTCATCTCTAAGCAAATATCTGCTTGCGAGTAGCCTGATCGCGTTTAGGCTGAGCGACTTATCAACTTCATCTACATAGTCCTTTTCGAGAAGCTTCTTCTTCTCCTCTCTTATTTTCTCTCTCTCCTTCCTATAAAGTATGTATGCCTTAGCTACCTCGTATTGATCAAACTTGACCAGCGCGAACTCAACAATATCCTGTATTTCCTCAACGTGAGGCGCTTTTCTCCCAGCATATTTTTCTTTAATAACGCTGAGGACAAAGTTAACAACGTTATCAAGAATAACTGGGTCATATTTCCCCACGCTAAGCATGGCTTTTTTGATAGCGTTCCTGATTCTTTCCGGATCGAAGGCTTCTACTCTTCCATCCCTCTTTATAACGTTATTAACACCTATGTCGATAGAAGCCAAGCTTATCACTTTCCAAAATTTAATTAATTACATATTAGAGGCGTATAAACCGATCTTTACCTCCCCTAAAAAACCATTTGTATAATAATATCCGTAATACCGGTTATAACTAAGCCTTCAAGAAACATATTGATGCAGGAATAAACATGGCTGTTATGAACCGTACCTAACATTTAGCTAAGCTTCACGCGGAAATAGTATTGAATAACGAGTATTAATTATTAATTTATTATTGCTGTTTTTTTAGTTTTGTCTTCTTTATGTGAAGAGTGGTTTTCCAAAAATAAACTACTCAATAGCCAAGGCGCTTTTTATTTTCTGGAATTCATCTTTTTCTTTTTTGCTAATCTTAACAGGCAGGCTGATTAAAAACACGCTTTCTTTCTTTTCGTTATAACAGATAGGCTCGCAAACATCATATTTGGCTTGACCTAAGCTGTATTCTATTATTCCCCTATAGAACCCTTGTTGGAACAGCCCACACTTTCTTATTCCTAACCTGGAGTACTCCTCTTCCTCATAGTAGTCTCTGACCCTAATGCTTATATCTGTGGTATTGCTTAGGACATTAAGTTTAATTTCTATATCCACGAGAGAAAAAAGATCGAGGGACACCCCGGTTACGATAGAGTACTGCAAAATCTTTATTACATCGGGTTTATCCATAAATAAGCTCTTTTGAACATACTCCGAGTATCCTCTCCCGTAATAGTAGCCAAGCCTCTCAATTACAAAGTCAGCTTGATCTCCTAGCAATGAATACAGATTAGCAAAAATACCCACAAACGCGTATTGCGGCATAATTCTCAGTTTCATAGAGTTTTCATCATTGAAAACAGCATTCTTCATTGGAACAATCATCTCAAATGGTCCCCAATAATGTAGTATGCGAGCAAAACGCTTTCTTTTTTCAAACGCCTCAGCATCTCTTCTATCTTCGATAAGATGCTTTGAGAAAATAAAAGAACTATACATGAAGATCCTCCGCTCATATTTAGATAAAATGAATCAATATTTCTCAAAACTTCATCTTCACAGCATTTAAGGATGTTTTCTAATAAAATCCTTAGTTTCTGTCTATCAAGAACAACTATGGCTCTATACTTTTTCTTCAGGGCTTACTAATACCTTGAAATTTGGAATAACTATCATTAAATTATTATCCATGCGTTTGACCTTATTATTTAGGTTATTATTTAGGTTTTGCGAATATAAATTTAGCTATATGTACCGTGGTTGTAGAATAAATGAGTCATGATAAAAATGGTTATAAGTACATCGCATTATTGATTGTAGTTTTGTTGTTATCGCTATTCGTGAAAATGAGTGCTCAGGTATTAGGGCTGACAGGCCTATCTTATTCTGATATTAAGTATGGGGTATTCTCAACGAGATTTGTGTGGATTGAGGAAGATAAATGGTTTAACCGGAATGCCATCGAGGCTCTGAGAAGCGGGGTAAGAATATGCCCCTTGGTCTACAAAGACTATCTTTTTGAGTATCCACCAGTTATCGGTTTATTATGGCAGTTCACGACTTGCTTATCTATATATTTATCTTTTCCAGAAAAATATTCTAGTAACGAATACCAACTTTACGTCCAAAAAGCCTCACAGATTAATTTTTTAATAAACGCGTTTACCCTAAGCACTGCATACATACTGTTAATATTTGTCCTTAGGAAAAAGATGAATATTTATTACAAAAAACTATTATTATTGATTCTGTCTCCATCGGTTTTCATGTATCTATTTTACAACTGGGATGTTCTCTGCATCTTTTTTTTACATATTGTCAATATATTTCTACTCAACTAAAAGATACTTTGAATCTGGGCTATATCTAGGCTTATCTGTATCTACAAAACTGTTTACCATAATACCAGCCGTAGTTTATCTAATCGATGCAGCTAGAAGCAGGAAAGCATTGACAAGGTTTATTTTTGGCTTAATGATGGGTTTGTTGCCATTTGTTTTTCTTATCGTTTACTCTCCTATTGGTTTCAGAGCTTTTCTTCAATATCATGCTTCATGGTATTGCGAGAACTGTATCTATCTTTTATTCATTAACGATATATTCTCGGGTATTCACAAATATTTATCAATTATCGCCGAGAGCCTGGTCGTTATATTAGCAATTACTGTGTATATAAGGCAAAAAGATTTGCATGTAGCAAGCTTATATTCTCTTCTGGGAGCAATCTCGTTGAGCTATGTATTCAGTCCACAGATGCTATTGCTATTAATTCCTCTTGCTCTCATGAATCTGCGTTCCAGAGATTATTCGCTCTTCTTTATTTCCGATTTTCTAAATGCATTGATTGTGCCTATCTTTTTTGTTGAACTCGGCTTGAAAAACTCATCGTGGAGTCTTGGGAGCTTGACTCAAACAGTAGCTCAGCTCCGGAACATAGTTTTGCTCTACATATATGCTAAGGGCTTAATGCACTTGAGAAGCAGTTAGGAGAATCGTTATTAAAGATTTCTGACTAATCATAAGATCTTGGTGTTAATGATTATTTGTAAAGTGAGAATGAATGTCTAAGTCTATCATGGATAGTGGGGTTTCCAAGACCGGAAAGAAATCGATTCCTTTAAGGAGATTTTATATCTCAAGTATCCTTGCCTTCTTTGTTCCATTGTTTTTGGGTTTGCTTATCGGTTTTTATGACAGAAGCTTTGGAGAATACGCTTTTAATACATCTTACGGGAATTTAAGTTTCATAAAGAATCTTTCTTCCTTTGAGCTCTTCTTGTTCATCTTCGTTAGGAACTCCCTAATAGGATTGCTCCTTGTGGTGTCGGGGTTAATAGTAGGGTTGCCCACGCTATTCATTTTGGTATCGAATGGATTAGTTATAGGAGCTATCATGGGTTGGATATCAAGCATATACGGCGTAAAGGTGGTTTTATCAGGCATTATTCCACACGGGGTGTTCGAGGTCCCCGCAGTCATTATAGCAGGCGCTTATGGTCTTAGGGTAGGTGCAAGCATGATGAGTAGAATAAGGAAAAACAAGGAGGTTCTCATTAGCGACAGCCTCATTGAAGCTATAAAAGTTTACTTCAACAGGGTTTTACCACTATTTCTCATAGCTGCGATAATAGAGTCTTACGTAACACCACTCATAGTTTTCTCCGTAATCAAGTAAGAAAGGCATGAGAGTACATCTTTGTTAAGGCACGATTGCGACTACAAGCTTGGCTTAGTGAGCATAGGAGAGCTGAGACCTCCTCCACGCCCTGAATGGCGAGGGTTCCCTTTGAGCGGTTCGCCGGTTCCTCTCATCTATTTGGGTCTGCATCTGTCATTTGAGGAGCAGTCGAGGTGACCCCCCATCACTACTTGTTTATCGTACATGTGGTCGCGCTCTCCGCATTTACGTGCCTGGGGCAACCACGGTTCTCAATTAAAGCAAGAAAAGGATTTATATTCCATCCACGCTTATAAAAGCGAGGCTTTCAGTTGTAATTAAAGATTCTATTCGAGATACAATGCATTCATACAAGAACTCCTAATATGTAGCGGAATACAACATTATCGGGTCCTTCACGGATATATTGTATGCGGCGTTCTCGTCTTTCTCTAGTTTTCCGTTCTTGGTCTCCATGTAAATTCTGTTTGTTTTTTCTTCGTCGACGAGACCAATCTTGATTTTAAACTTCTTGTTGAGTTCCTCAGCTAGATTTAAGGCTTCATTCATGTTGGATGGCGTCATTCCAATTTTAATGAGTTTTTCTTTAAAGTTGAGTGCTAGGTACTTCTTGATTAACAGGAACAACCCTTCTCTATTCGTTATCTCAGTGTGTACTAGTAAGTAATTAATTAGCACGGCTACACCATAGTTTCTTTTTCCAATATCAATCCCTATTATAAGTGAGTCTTGCTTTTCGATGCCCAACATTAGTAGTTTTATTTGCTCAACTACAATGTCAGCTAGTGAAGCATCAATGTTGCTTGGCAAAGAGAAGGCCATTTTGCCATCGATATTTACTCTTCCTAACTTGTCGCCATCAACGATGAGGAGGTCATGAGGCCTGCACTTCTCATTTAGGTCACGGGGGATATAGTAAGGGATGTTCTTTTCTTTAAGCTGATTAACCAGTAGATAAAAGCTTCTTGGATTAACACTCTTTACACACACTCTTCGAGGAACTCCTATACTCGAATCACCATATCCATGCATAAGTCCCAGTTGCACGTAGTATTATTTATTTGCTTGGCTATTAAAAATATTCAATCTGAATGAGACTAGGAGAATCAGCGTTCTATGAGTCAAGAGGAGATTTGTTGGAATAAAATCATAAATTCTACCATGAATACGTTCAGCGTCGTGTATGGTGAGGCGGCTTCAGGTAAAACATCTTTTGTTCTAAGCCTCGCGAAAAGATGGCTTGATAAACAAACCATTGGTTATCTAAATACTGAGGGGGAAATAAACTCAGTTAGGGTTTTACAGATCTTGGGGAATCATGCTAGATACCTATACGTAGAGGTCAAGGATATTATTAGTGAGTTATTTGGTGTAATGGAGCTAGACAATCTAGGCGTGAATATAATGTTGATTGACAGCGTTAATTCTCTGTATCGATTAGAAATGGCAATAGACGAAAGAATGGCATCTATAGCTTTTTCTTTTATCTTAGCGTTGCTTAAGAAGTTATCTATGAATAAGAAAACCATAATAGCCACATCGCAAGTAGCAATGGAGGAGGGAGTACCGTCGGGCCTGGTTTTCATTAAGCGCTATGCCGATAATTTGATAAGGATACATAAAAGCGAAAGAGACTCATCAAGAATTATATATATAAACGACGTTTACTTTGGGAAAGGACTGATCGAGGATAAAGGGTTTAGGTGGATTAGTTGCCAAGCCTGATAAAGCTATTCTTATTGCTATATCTCCCAGCAATGATTGCTAATGGTACGCCTGTAGTAGTGATGAGAGGTAGGAAGGGTCATCCAATCGATTTTGGAAAATACTTCATTGACGGAAAAAGAATACTTGGTGATTCAAAAACAATTGAAGGGGTTCTTGCAGGCATAGTGGCGGGAGGGGTGTCAGGTCTTCTGCTGGGGTTATTATATATGGGGGAATACTACTTTGAAAACATACTTTTAACGAGTTTTACAAGTTCGTTTGGAGCAATGATAGGCGATCTTCTCAAGTCATTCTTTAAAAGGAGACTGGGTATAGAGAGCGGAGGAAAAATGCCTGTCGCTGACCAGCTGGACTTCTACTTGGGGGCTAATTTATTCCTGCTAGTTGTGCCAGGAGCAATCAAGCCAAACGTGCCCGTTTTCTTGTTAGGATTGTTGGTTGTCCCTCTTCTTCATGTTATTACAAATAGACTTGCTTTTCGTGCCGGACTGAAAAAAGTTCCTTACTGAAAAGTTTTTCTGGCCCTTACTCTGTAAGCTACATACCTATCTTGCGGCGAGAATCTTGGTGGGTAAGGAACTACTGTTTGGGAGCCACATATGGGGCAGCTCTCTCTCATAGTATATTTAGAGCAACGTATACATTTTCTCAGTAACCAGACCATTTCTTTTACCTCTTGAATTCAAACTGAACTCCTAACTTTCTCGCAGTAGCTTCAGCTTGTTTTACAACCTGCATCAATATTTTCTCGGCTGTTTTATAATCTTCAGCCGATACATCTATTCTGTATCGAGGAGCACCAACAGTGTATATCCTTATTTCCACAGAGTTCGAGGATTGTTGCAGCATTGATAAAAGTACTTCTCTGATTTTATTGACTCCATTACCATCTAGGCTCCTTAGAATCACGTATCCCGTAACGGTTACTTTCTTTGTTTCAAATCGCTTCTGTATCTCTTCCATTAGAGCCTTGATCCATTCCTCAGGCACACCTGCCTCACGTAGAACCTGAGGACCTTCCTGCGAGGCTTTTTCCATGGCGAAGTATATATCACCATAGGTATCCTCTAGCTTCCATCCCACTTGTTGGTAGGCCTCATCAACGGATTTATTGAGCTTCTGAGCAACTATCTCCAGTATCTTGTGTGCTTTTTGTTTTTGCTTGTATTCTAGAAGCTTCTTCTTTCTTTCATCATCGTAAACTCTCTTAGTAGATATATCTATCTGCATCTTAGCTTTGTTTACCCTGATAACCTTGCCTACAACCTTCATCCCTTCTCTCAGAACATCCCTTATGTCCTTTACCCACTTTGTCGTTATCTCGCTCCAAGGTAGGAATGCTCTTATGTCATTGTATTCGTCAAGGGTCACGTATGCCCCGTAATCAAATATTTCCCTTACAGTAGCGATTACAAGCTCATTTACGTCTGGTAACTGTTTTCTCTGCTTCATTGTTTTTCCCATTATTTTAAGTCTAAAAAGAACATAATATAACATTTTTTTGTTTGCTCAAAAACTTATCTATGCTCAGTAAAGTATCCTTACGATTTGTCCATTCAGCTTTGCTTTTCCACCGGTTGGAGTCACAAGCTGAGTTCCACAAATTATGCATCTAGCAGGGAAAGTTGCATGCGAAAATACAACTTGTTCATTACCACAGTTGGGGCATCTAACAACTAGAAATTTCGATTTAGGCTCTGGAATTAGTAAGTGTCTTTTCTTCATTTTAGCCGGCCTCCATTATCTCAAGTTTCTTTAGCCTTATACCCCTTCTATGGGAGATATATCCACAAACAGAGCATTTGAGCTTTAATACCTGTTTCTTCGTTGTTTTCGCAAATCTCTTCTGCTCCGGTTTTCTCTTTGATCCATATCCTTCTTGTTTTCTTCTATATCTTCTTTCGCCTTCCGCCAGTGCTCTTCTTTTTCCAGCCTTATATAGCATTACAGAGTGCTCAGTGTGCTTTCTGCATCTAGGGCAGTACGTCGTTATTTTTTTCGGAACTTTCATAATCACGCACCGCTCAGTTACATTGCTATTTTCTTTTGGTTTTAATAAGCATTTCTCTAGGAGCATTACTTGAAATTAAGCAATAAAGTTACAGTCCACGTATCCCCCAAAGACCAATGGCAAAAACATTTCGAAGGGGACAGTCGCTACGCTATGGTTCTCTACAACTATTGAACCTAGTAAAAAGCTGTTTCTGACCATACAGTTTACAAGCTTTTTATCCTTAATCTCAATAATGCTTAAGAAAGGATTCATTATTCTTGATAGAAAAACACTTAGTCTAGCATGAATCTCCTCTGAGTATTTATCCATCAGCTTGTCCACAGTTTCTATAGAGCCTTGAAGCTCTTTTTTCTTGATGCTCCTCTTAGTGTACTCCAAGCATATCTCGCGTCTAATAGGGTCCAGCACGACCGGTTTCTCAGGATCAACACATAAGTTACATAGTTCGTTAAACGTGCTGGAGTTTAATATAAATTCAGTGCCGCTACTAGTAATGGGCTGACCCATACTTAATCACTCGTGATATATTCTTCATGTATTACTTAAATGTTACGTTACGTTCAGCGAATCCGTTTGTCACCTAATATTAAACAAGCGTGGTTTTACTTTTTTTGATTAACACAATGATTTTTGTTCTTTAATATTAATATTAGCTAGCATCGATATAAATTTTCCAAAAACTAGTTGTTCGTGGAGAAAAGCTAATTTGTACTTGTTTTCCGTTGAATAGTCTTTTATTAAAATCTTTGTTTCAATCTCATGGACGTTTTTCAAGGTAGTCTGGCTAGACCTCTAAGTAGCAGAAATATAGCGTAGCAATGCTCTATGGTCGTTTTCTCGTTTTTCTTTAGGTCAATTGATTTATCAAATATCGTGATATCGCTCAAGTCTACTAATGGAATAATAGTTGTTTTCCCCTTAAATGGAGAAATATCGCATGAAAGCTGGAAGCTAGATAAATTCTCTGGCGATAGCACTATTGAGGGTAAACCTGTTTTTCCATGCAGACTTCCAGGTATCCTAACTAGTCTATGAATATCCATGGTTACTTTTTCATCTATGTATATAATGGTCTCTTTCACCAACTCATCAACGTTAAACTCTATGCCCATGAGAATTAGGTCATTTATAGTGTACCTTTTATTTACATCTAGCTTGTACTTATTGTAAGCCTCCCATCCTATTCTTCCTCTCCACCCACCATCAGCTGGGTGAGGAATGTACCTGGATCTTTCTCTTCTTCCGCCCCTAGGGATGTTAAGTAAATTAAGGTCGAGGCCTAGCCCCTTTATGTAGGAAGCTATTTCTCTCCTCTCATCGCTTGAGAGCTTCATGCATTCTTTATCACACGTTACTCTAACGTGGAAACCACGATTACCAGTAAAAGTTACAGTGATTTGCGTGAACCCGAAGTCCCTTTTCAGAACATCTATTAGTTTAATTGTCTGATTAGCAGCTTTAGACAAGCATTCTTGGCTTATGCTCTCAGCTTCAACTATGTTTTTTGAGCCGCATCGAGGGCATTCCTTTATTCCTGGGTACGAAAAGCCACAATCTAGGCAGACATTCTTTATAATTCCTTCGCATCCAGGCAGAGCATCGGCGTCAATATCAAACAGTAGTTCGCTACCTAGCCATACCTTTTGCTCCATATCTTTTAGATGGGGAAATAGAAAAAGAGCTGAAGAGTAAAACGCGTTAGCAGGGGTATTTTCCACTAGGTATCTTCTGACTTCTTGTTCTGAACGAAAAGATAAGTGCCTTACATAAGTGTCTTTTCCGAGAGGTTGAAAAGCAAATTCTCTTTTATCTAAATCGCTTGGCAGAAAAATGGTTGCCCTTGAGTAATAGGTCTTGAATAGCTTAGATATATATAGAAATGACTTACTCTGCTCTTGGAGCGACATAAGTTGTAAACCAAGCTCCATCAGCAAGTTCATAGGTCAATTTCAAGGGCATATCATTGGAGAACTGTATCCTCACAGTATCAGCAACCTTGCTTAAGGGCAGAAAAGCATCTATGTATTCATAGCTATAGATTGAGCGCTGAGGCTCCTCAACCAAGCTTGAAATTATGCCTGACTCAGGGGTTAACTCGATTATAGCTTTAGCTGTTTCCCCTTCATTAAATAGAATTAATTTTTCATTATCCGCTTCAAGCCCCAAGATTTCTCCTACAGGCTCTATATCCTTGACTGATTCCTGGAAAATCGAGGAAGCCAGCCTAACATCAACCTTGAAGGGGGCTTTTATCTCGCCTATCTCAGCGTATTCAAGTGATATCAAGGGCTCATAGAAAATCCTTTGAAACCTCCCCTCAAAGGTTATTTTGAGCTTATCTCCAGCCAGCTCCATTACCAAGCTATCCTTTTTACCGGCTCTCCTGAAAACCCTGGCCAGCTCCTCAATATTGAGTGGAATTCTCACCTCTCCAGTAACTTCATATTCAGAGAAAGAGTCTTTTGGAAAGTACATATCAATCATTACGACATGGCTTGGATCAAGTGCTCTGAACCTCACACCATCCTCGCTAAAAATAAAGACCCCTTCTTTAATGAGTTCTTTCAGCCCTGATACTATGTACCTCCAGACATGACCAGCGCCGTATCTTACCTTCATTCACATTACACCATTAATTAATTGTTAATTAATGCTGAATAAGTATTTATTTATCGGTTTTTCCTGTTTGCTGAAGTATTCTATGCAGTGATAGAGATATTAAATAAGCTTTTTTGATATTAATCCATGATGATATAGTGATAGGTGTTCTGGAAATAGCTTCAGCCAGCTCGTCGGCAAGGTCTTGTGCCAATGCTTTTAGAATTTCGATTTCTTCTTTACTCATATTCTCTCCAGACGTGTCCACACTTGGTGCACCTGTAAAACCTAGTGGGCGGCTCATCAGCTCTTCTGGTTTGTAGAACCCACCAGTATGCCTCGTCGTTTCCGCATTTTGGGCAAATCACTCCTTTAATCTTCGGTAATGTTTCTTCTTTGTTTGATGATTCCACTAGTATTGTTTTTTCTTTGGGGCTGTGCTTTATCTCCTCTTTATAGGCTATTATTTGCGTGTTTTGAGTTTCTTCTACGTAGCCACATTTTGGGCATTTAAGCACTTTTTTATCCCCGATTTTTGTTACCTTCATTAAGCTTCCACATTTTGGGCAGAAATGCATGTGTCTTCACCTGATAGCTTCTTTAATGATTGTATGATGTCATAAGCGAGGTTATAGAGTTCCGCATTATATACTTGTGATGCGTTGAGGATTTTAAATTCTGCTGGTAAATCGGAACCCTGTAAATAGTAAACTTTTCTTGTTTGTTTAAAAGCACTGTCGTTCTGTATGCGATTAATAAAGTCTTGGCCGGAACATCCAATATATACCTTCTCGAATGCACTTTTTCTAAGAAGAAATCCCACAACAAAGTTGTTCTTTGAAAAAAGAAAGAGAACTCTGCTTTCCTTCTTCATTCTTTACAGCGCTTTCTCAATTTCTTTCTCAATTTCATCTAGTTTGTTTTTTAGTCTCTCAACAGCTTTTTCTAATATATCAAATGGTGAATAACCCTCTTTTGTCTTAACATAGAGCTTGATGACGTTTTTCAATGGGTGCTCCTGAACATAGTAAGCCACGTCGACCTCCTCCATTAATAATAGCTCTTTTGATAGCATTGAGCCAAGAGTGTGTGTTTCGCCCTCTATCTCTATTTCCAGCTCGTTTTGCGATGGTACATTTATGCTTATAATCTTCATGTTTCACCACTTTGTAAATTAGCTTTCTATACTTTTGGTTAGTTACGATTATAAAAGTTTGTACGATGATTCCTTGACTTTAAGCCACTTCGTGCTATATTTCGTCAATTACGCTTAGATTCATTTTCATTAGTGCATCGTAAGCCGATTGGGGATTAACATTTAGAGTGTACTTCTCATCTATTTTTTTGAAAACGCCTCGTCTCTCTCCTATTTTCGCTACAGTGTCCAGGTCTAAATCAAAAATTACTGATATAACAGTCGCGACTCTCCTAGCGGCTCCAGAAAAACGTTCTTTCGCTAAGATATAGTTGTCAAAAAGCTTCTTGGCATACTCTGTTAGTGTTTGGTAATTTATCTTGACTTTTACTTCGTTGTCGCTTTCATCGAACGGTATCCCTAACAGCCTCAAAGTATCTGTCAGCAGGTCAACGCTGAGGGGAAAACCCAGTACAGAGGCTATTTTATCCTTCGGTATCTGTACTTCGTTGCCACTCGTCATTTTGTGTTTTTCTATGATTTTTCTGTAAGCAGCCTTCATGAAACTAATGCTTCTCTCAACACTAACAGCGTCGCCGTATAGTTTAACCACGATTTTCGTAGGATAAATATCAAGCGATATGAACTGAGACTGGCTTGCTTTCCTAAGCTCTTCCCCAAGGACGTATGGGTCCAGGCCTGATGGTACCTTGAAAACTATCTGCCTCTTAGTCATTCAGGGCTTCAACTCTTTTTGCATCATGATGTTGTAGTAGTTTTTCGATACTAATCTACTGAAGCTAGACTTGCATCTTGGACAAACCAGTTTCCCTTCCCTGAACAGCAATACATGTCCGCAGTACCCACACGATGACAGGATCACTCCTAATCCCGGAGCTTTTGTTGATAGATTATATGGATTATAATTATTCATAGTCTTAGCCAGAATCACGTCTCCCACAGCGAATAAATCGTACAACGACTTTACGTACTCTTGGGATACCTGACTTATGTGTAATACACCGGCGAACGGTCCTGTTGGTATTATTTTTTTGTTATCGTACATCCCAATAATCGTTGCTAATAAGAAATCTGTTCTGATGTTCTGGATTACTCCAACAACAACGCTGTTTTCTCTGGGAACAACGTATCTTCTTTTCCTCGTGGGAACAACTTTTATTAGCCTGGCGGCGTTGTCCCAAAAAGGCTTCCCAACGATACTTGCTCTTATTAGTCCTTTTTCATCATCTACGTAGGTATTTTCTCCAGGAAAGAACTCCTCAATCACGTTTAGTGGTGTTGATGGATAAACCAACTTGTCCTTTACGTTATTCTCCATATTTGATTGCCTCCACTATCAGTGCTTTTGTCTTGTAGATTTTTTTCTCGTGGTGAGATAGACTAGGCTTTATCGGGAAATCCCTTACTTCTTTTTTAATTATTTTCCAGTTATTATTTTCTATTAACTTTACGATATAGTTCTTCTCTAAATCCCTTGGCAGAGCGTGTATGCTTATAATCATTTCTGATATCTCCATTGCTTTTTCTAGAAAAAAGGAGTCGATACCCCTAACCCTGGTACCCCATGGAGGGTTCATCGCAACTGTTGAACCAGAAACATTTTTTCGTATGGACAGGAACCTCACATCGCTTAGGATAAAGTCCACTTTATCAGCTAGCTCCTCTGCACGCGCGAACTCTAATGCCTTGCTTATAACTTTCTTATCGATATCCACGCACACGCAGTATGGAGCTCCAACATAGATAAAGGAGAAACACAAGCTCCCAGTTCCGCAGCCAAGGTCTACGGTAATTCTCGGAATAATTCCTCTGCTCTTAACAACATCCCAAGCTATATCAGCGGCAATATCAGGAGGAGTCTTGTACTGCTCAAGCTCCTCGACCGGGTTATCGATGTTCGGCACTTTTGACAACATTATCTCGAGATGCTTTTTTCTACCAACAAAAATGCTGGATATATATGCTCACCAAGGAAATCTATAGGGCTCTAGCTGGTTTGTTAAAACCATTATGGCTTCTCCTGGAGTCAGGACGGGCTTGGGGAAATCGATCAGTGTGAAATCATCAATCGGTATCCTGGGGCAAGACGTTATGATATGCGCATCAATATCCCGCGAATCAATAGATAGGATTTCTCTTTGCGTAACGTATCGAGAGTAAACCATGAGGTAGGATCCTCCCCTCTTCTCTATGAGGCCTGCAATATGCTTGGCGTAATCAAGCCTTGTCTGCCCATACAAAGCCCCGACCCATATAGCCCATCTAGTAGCATTAAGAGCCTTGTAAATTACGCCATACCTTTTCTTTAACCAGTTTTTTCTCTCTTCATCTAAACTGGATACTTTCATAAGATAAGGGTCAATCTGGAAGACAGGCTTGGCCGTTGCCAAGGCGGCCCCAAGCGCGTGGAACAAACCACTTGATATAACTATGACTGAATCATTGCTACCAGTAGCCTGAGTAATAGCCCTGTAATCACATCCTATTACTAATCCAGGCAAGCCACCGAGGACTTCCGGAACTCTGGCGTCTATACCCTTCTTCTTCAACTCATCAACAATTCTTTTTGCTTCTCGCAGATGTTGAGCAGTAGCTATTACAATGGGATTGCTAAGGTTCTTTTCTCTTAATAACTGCTCTAATTCGGAGAGAATTTCATCGGGAATCCCACCTTTATACTCCATAGGAATATAGAGAACATCAACTCCCAACTCATGATGTATGGGATTATATGAATAAGGATAATGACCATAGTGAACAATCAAGTTAGCGCCTATCCTCTTAGCTTCAAAAACGGGAATATCACACGCTCCCCAGTTAGGATCACCACTTATAATAACCTCGACTCTGCACTCGTTCTCTATTTCTCTAGAGATAATGCTCGCGTATTGTTTTACTCCCTCAGGTAGTTGTAAGAGTATCCTGCTGTACTTACCTATTCTGAGATACTGGCACAACTCCTTTATCTTAAAGTCGTAGGGGATCTCCAGCGTCATGTTTCTTCCTCTATTCAAATATACATGAAAGATCGCTTCAAATGTGTTTTGATGAACTATGTATTAAAAACATCTCTTAAAAAGCAACGTGTAAATCCGAGTCTAATCCGAGTCTTAGTTTAGGAAATGGTTTTCTAATGAAAAGCTTTAACGGACATAAGTAGCATAAAACTGAGGTATAAATGATGGTTTAGGAGTGATCTTTATCAAGAAGCTGATTCTTGTAGTTGTTCTATCTCTATTCTGCATGGGAAAGGTATTTTTTTCGAGCCTATCTCCAAGGCTCTCTTAGCTTTATCTACACCGTCTTTCTTAACTATTACGTACGCTATTTCCTGTCCTGGGTATACTCTTGCGGCCGTGCCTATCGGCTTCCCAAAGCTCAGCCTCATTCCATCCTGTAATCTGTCAGCCCCAGCGAAAGCCATCAGTTTGTTCTCCCTGAGAACGTGATGGGGATAAACCTTAACAACGAACAAGAATTTGTTTTCGCCCAAGCTTATTGTAAGTTGTTTTAAAACATTTGTTCTAAGAGATTCAAGAGCGTTGTGTCGTATCTGGCCTGCTTCAGTAACTATGAGGCTAACCTTGTAGTCGCCCTGGAATTTCGGGTCTCCCATCACGAACTTCGTTATTTTTGGCTGGGGAACTCCTGGAATGTACTCTTTTCTTGTGTAAGGCGGCGTATCGAACCTGGAGTAGCATCTACCCGGTCTTAATGGCAATTTTCTTCACCCTTTACAACTCAAACCTTTTTTGTCATCCTGGGCTTAATAAAATTGTTCTCTAGTACATGCACTTTGAATGGAGCAAAAAAGCATTACTATTTTCACAGATAAATATTTGTGCCTAAACAAAATAGGTATAATCGATCTCCTTTAGTGTTAAGTTTAATAACGCTTTTGATTTTTAATGAGGAGTGAGTAAAAAGGATTACTGGAGATAAGCATGGTTAAAGCACCTAGAGGAATCAGGCATAGAACAAGAAAGAAGATGAAGAAGAGCGTTAGGGAGAAAGGCGCTGTGCCCCCATTGAGTCTACTTATGATAGAGTATTCCCCCGGAGACCTGGTGTATATACACGTGAACCCAGCTATACACAAAGGCATGCCGCATAGAAGATACATTGGGATGACGGGCGTAGTTCTAGGGAAGAAAGGAAAATCCTACATGGTAGAGGTAAAAGTCGGCGGGAAGAAAAAAGTTCTCTATATCAGGCCCGAGCATCTCAAGCCAGCTGGAGGTTCAATAACTTTAGAGACCGCCCAGGAGGTAGGTGGGTCTGCCTAGAAAAGTTATCGATGCGAAGTACATAACTAACTCCGAGGCATACGTTATTATAAATAGCAAGTTATCTGACAAGGTAGAAAACATCATCATAAAGAGAACATCAGAGCATTTGAGCTCGCTGAGGCTATGCGACCCAGAGACAGCTATTGCGGTTAAGAACGAGCTGAGAAATCTTGGTTTCAGCGAAGAGGCATCCATAATACTTATTAATGTACTCCCAAAAGATGCAGCCGAGGCAAGGGCTCTTCTATCTCCACTTGAGCCTAGAAAAACTCTGGAGGATTTTTCTAAAGCAATTGAGATTATTTCCAAGTGTCTTTAGGGTTATATAATAGTTATTTAGGTTTAAGTACAAATTATGTATTGTGCTAACTGAATTTTGTTTTTCGTCGAGAGGTGTATAGATATTGTCAGAGTGGGAGGATAGAGGAGGGAGATCCTCCAAGGGCAGGATGTACATTAGAGAGGAATTTGCGTATATACTTGATTTCATGCCTCAGGGTAACCCATTTGACAAGCATCCTGAGCACAGAAGAACCCCTATAGCCCAAGCTATCGGAGATAAGTATTTCACATTAATGGAGCTTGTGACAAGAGAGAACGAATACTTCGAGGTAGGAGAAAGGATATATGTTGGGTATGATTACATAGGTAAAGGCCCCATAAAAGCTATTGTAGCTCCTATAGATTATGAAGATTTAACCAACTTGGCTAAGCAAAACCTAAAGGCCATCGTAACTCAGATTGTTAAAAGCAAAGAGGAAGTATTCATCCAGATATTCAACTACGCAGAGCCAATTACGTTAAAGATGCACACACTGGAATTAATTCCTGGAATCGGGAAGAAAAGCCTGCAGGCAATCATCGATGAAAGAAGAATGGGGTACTTCAAGAGCTTTAAGGACCTCGAAGACAGACTTGCAATGAAAGGAGTAAAAATAGGCGATGTAGTGTCAATGGTCGCTGAAAGAATAGTTAAGGAGCTTATGAGCGGCGAGAGGTACTACCTCTTTATTAAGCCAAAAACAGAGGAACTAGGCGTTAAGTATCTCGGATTCCTAGAAGCTATTTACAAGGAACTCGAGAAAACCGGAGGAAAGTAATGAGTGAATCATTACTTAAGTTACTTGATGAAGGAAAACTTCTAAAGTACACTAGACTATTTCTTCTTACTTATGGATTACGAGTTAGAAAAAAGCTTGGACAAAACTTCATTGTTAGTAAAAAAGTTGTTAATTCATATGTTGAGAGCTTAAAGGAAATTCACAATCCCATGATTCTCGAAGTAGGAACAGGGCTGGGAGCGATTACGTACTTCATAGCTAAAAGATATCCTGACAGAACAATTGTCACGATTGAAAAGGACCCCTTAATATATGACGTGGTTAAAAACGTGCTCGGCTCTCTCAGCAATGCAGTTTTTGTTCTTGGCGATGCATTAGATGTGTTGCAAGAAGCTAGAGTATCAACAATTATTAGTAGCACGCCTTATCAATTGTCAACCGAGATACTGCTTAGAGCAGCGAGAAATAACAGCATAAACAATGCAGTTCTAGGCGTTCAGAGAGAAGTTGCTCAAAGACTGGTTGGTAAACCGGGTTCGGAAAACTATGGAAGAATAAGCGTTATCTCCCAGCTATTATTCAATATTGAGGTTAAGGGCCATTATTCCCCTAAGTGTTTCTATCCGCAGCCAGAGGTAAGCGGAGTTATAATTATTCTGAGGAGGAAGAAAAAGTATGATACAAAAATACACAACAAACTCGAGAAACTTACGGAATGCTTGTTTAGCTATAGAAATAAGCTGGCACAGAAAGTTTTATCATTATGCATAGATAAACTTACGAATAGAAATTTGACTATAAACTACTCGGAGCTAGAAATCAATGACAAAACCAGAGTAAGAGAACTGAGGCCAGAAACAATCGAAAAAATAGTTGAGAAGTATCTGGCATGAAGGCCTACTATCAAAAACAAAAGATTTACGGATTAGAGATTTGTGTCTCAGACAACGTATATCAACCCTCAGATGATTCTTTCCTTATTACAAACTACATTTTCGAGAATCCCCAGGAGTTTAGCAATAAGAACGTGATTGATTTGGGATCGGGAACAGGTATACTCTCGCTAGCTGCTCTTAAGACTGGTGCTAATTATGTATTAGCTATAGATATTAATCCGTATGCTGTTCAGGCAACAAAATGCACACTACAAGCTAATGGGTTTGAATCATTCGATGTTATTAGGTGTGATTCTATTAGTTGTCTTAGAGAAATAAGTAATTTCGAGATAGTTCTCTATAATCCACCGTATCTACCTATTGACACAAGTGAGGATGAATGTATTGATTGGGTAGCTCGTGCTTGGTGTGGAGGAGCATCTGGGGTCGAGGCTATAATTAACACTCTTGAAATGCTTGGAAAAATAGGTAGACCAAGGAAAGTTCTATTGGTAGTATCAACATTGGGCAGATATATGGATGTAATAAATAGGCTTGAAGACCTTGGTTACAGGGTCGAAGAATTATCCTCCAGAAAGTTTTTCTTCGAAGAAATAAAGCTAATACGTGGTGTGATGAATGGTTAAGATAGTGATAGTCGGCGTTGAAGGCTCTGTCAACCTCGGTTTTATTTTGAGATTAGCCATGAACTTTGATGTCGAGGACATAGTTCTTGTTAACCCTCAACAAATAGATTGGGATGAGGTTAAGAGATTCTCAGCTAAAGCACACCCCCTGATAGAGAGACTATCAATAAAAAATAGCTTTAACGAGGCATTTAGCCCAGATGAGTTAAAGGTTTGTACCAGCGCTATAATTAGTGAGGAGGATTTCCTGAGGCAGTCAATAACTATTGATGAATACAGAAGGCTGTTAATCGAGAGAGAAGGAAGAGTCGCCTTGGTTTTTGGCAGAGAGAGCACTGGGTTAACGAGGGAGGAGTTAAAGCAGTGTGACGTCGTTTTAACAATACCAACAAGCAGTAAGTATCCAGCACTCAACCTATCTCATGCAGTAGCTATCTTGTTGTACGAGACGTACGTGACCCTGGGAAAAGCTTATCGCGAGCCCGGCAGAAGACCAGTACTCGCAAGTAGTCAGGACATACAGGGTATTAAAGATGACATAAGTAAGCTAGTTTCATGCATAGCAATGGATGAAAATAAAAGGGAGAGGCTTACCCGCAGCATTATAAATATTATTAGCAGAGGAAACCCAAGGAAAGCAGAGGCTCGGGCTTTGAGTTTTGTATTAAAGCGTATCCTGAGGAGGATGAATTGCAACTAATAACGAAAACCGTTCCCGGCCTAGAAGATTTACTTGTAAACGAGTTAGCTGGCATCGGGAAATCAGCGGAAGCCAAGGTAATTAATAGAGGAGTCTGCATAGCATCTATAAGCGATGATAAGATAACAGCTTTGATTGACCAATCCAGGTTCCTAACATCCGCATCTATGATTGTTGGCCAGGGAGTTATAGATGAAAACCTAGAATCCCTACAAGCCATAGCCAGGGAAATCGAGTGGGAGAAATACATACCTATGAACTCCACTATAGCTGTAAGAACAGAGAGAGTAGGCCAGCACAGATTCACGAGCATAGATGCAAGCAGAGGAGTAGGAGAGGTAGTTTTGAATAAACTCAAGAGTAAAGGCTTTGAGGCAAAAGTCCATTTGAATGCACCTAACTACGTGATAACAGTTGATATCATCAACTATAACGCATACATAGGGATAAGACTAGCCGGCGAGGAGAGCCTTCACAGAAAATGGTACAGAGTATACGAGCATATCGCTTCCCTAAAACCAACGATAGCAAACGCGCTTCTAGAGCTTGGAGACCTAAGAGACAAAGAAACGCTTCTTGACCCGGTGTGCGGAGGAGGAACAATACCAATAGAAGCTACTCTTTATCATGAGGATATAGTAGCAGTATGTAACGATGTAAGCAAAAAAGCTATAGATGGTGCAAGACGAAATGCCGTAGCTGCGGGCGTTGAAAAAAGAATAATATTTAAGAACATTGATGTAAAAGAACTGAGCAACCGACTAAGCTCTAAGAGCATTGACCTAATAGCAGCAGATCCCCCCTTCGGCATAAGGATGGGAAGCTTAGTTGATAGTCAAGTGGTTGTGAAGAACATCTTGGGTTTAGCGAAGCAGGTTTTAAGTGAGGAGGGGAGGCTGTCCATAATTTATCCTTTCAGAGACTTCATTGAGGCTGAAAGCGAAAATATTGGGTTGGAAATAAGGCATTCTAGGAAAATACTACATGGCGACCTAGAATCATGGATAATAGTTTTAGCTTTATAACTAACTAAACATTTTTTGTTGGACAATACCTACTGAGGCAGGATCGTTGCTCATCATATAGTTCTTTTAGTTCCTTTAAAAACAGCTGTAAATCTATTGATTAGTTTCTTAGGAATATAAAAAGATAGGCCAACGTAGTATCCTATTAGAACTCCGGCAATAACGTCTGATAACCAGTGGTAGCCCAACAGTAATCGGGACATACAAATCAAAATAGCATAGGTGACTCCTATAATCTTTAGGATGCTCCTATTCGTTACTCTTTCAATTAATCCTGCTAAATAGCCGGCCCTACCAGCATGCCCAGATGGAAAACTATAAACATCGATACTAGATACTATGCTCGGGATAAGACTAGCCGTAATCTTACTTGGTCTTGGTAACCCAAAAGCAAGCTTAAGTAAGACTATAATCAAGTTGGTCACAGCGAATCCAATAAGAAGCTCCAACACGGAGTTTATATCTACTTTTCTTTTTCTATACGAAAGAAAAAACATTATTAATGCTAAGGTTATCAACGAAATAAATACGCTTGCTGTCTCCGTGAAGACCTGTAGATAAATGGCGTGTGTAGTTGGCAGATTGTTATGTACATATATGTCTATTTTATCCCAGAACCCTAGGATTTTTAGTACAATTGTAATGACAGCAACAACGAGTATGAAATAATTTTTCATTAGTGAAGCACGCTTTGTTGAAACCAAAGGCTCTACACCATGTTTGGATAATCTATTATTTGTACAACATCAAGCTCGGCGACGAGCAGCGGTTTCGCTATAGCTTCTGAGAAGCTAGGGGTAGTTCTTTCGTTGTCGCCAGTTACTAGCTCCTTGACATACAATCCTCCTTCCGTTGCTATGAAGACTTCCATCCACTTTCCTCCAAGAACCCTTGCTTTTACCCAGAAAACTTTTTTTGAACGAACGATATCAGCTCTTCTTCTCAGTACTCTTGTTGGGGTTCTTTGCCGTACTGTTACGTTGTTGAACTTTTTTTCCAACAAACTTGCATCTTCATCGGAAAACCCGGATTCACTATAAATCAATGCCCTATATATTTTTCTATGAATCTTGTCTGAAAGCTTTATTCTTCTGGCTTCTTCCCTACTTATCTTTTTCTCAAGCCTGAATTTCACCCATTCACTTCTTGTATTCAAGCAGTGCTCAAGCGAATTAGTCATTATGTTTCTCCTTTGTGGATGCTTTATCTCTAGTGCTAGAGGTCTGCCACTACCAAGCATTCTTACATCAACGTCTTCCCTGCCAGCAGCATGAATAACAACTTTACTTGCCATTAAATAATCTAAACAGGAGTTAGCTGCTTCTTCCACGCTTAGAGGAACCAGCTTAATCTTTTTTGGAGTAATCCATATTGATTGACTAATATTTCTTCCGAGCTTCAGGTATACTCCTTTTATAAGGATTGGGTTAGAAACATAATCGATTGTCTTCTCTTTCAGATTTACAACTAGCATAACGCCTGGATTTGAGAAATCGACTGGTATGCCCGAGATACTCTGTATTCTTTTCCCTATTTCACGCTTAAGCTCGTTGCGTATAGACTCAGCATCAGATATTGAGAATGCCCGCCATATCTCATCTTCTCTTGATACATACTCTTCATCATTACTTACCCCTACTACGAAGGACTCAGCTTTTAATTCCCGGAGAACTCTGGCTCCTTTCACTGCGAGCTCTTCCAGCTGTAAAAGTAGATTTCCGCATACAAAGCACTTGCTTGTTCCTTCCCATTTGACGCCTAGGTTCTCTAAAGACTGCTTGTAAATTTCTGGGAAAACGTTTTTTATTTTCTCCAACGTGGTTTTTGCTTCCTCATCATTGTTTTTTACTTTTTCTTGAAGACTCATTAGTAATACCGTTAAGATGCTAGTTCCTCTCTCGTAGTTTGTGAAACCTTTCAAATAAGAGGAAAACATTCTTCCAAGACACGATGGACATAATGGGTATCTCCTAAGCAGTTCTAAAGCCCTGTTTATTAAATCCCCCTCTTTTACGTTAGGCATCCTTAGCTACCCATGCTTTGGAATTGTTCCTCGAGCCTCTTCAAAATGTCTTTTCTTCTTTTTAATTGAAGACTTATTTTCTTCAGTTGTTTATAGTACTCGACGAGCTCTTTTACATCATCGGTGGTTGTTCCGCTGCCCATAGCTATTCTTCTGAGCCTTGTTTTTTCTTTTTCAATAAGCTCAGGCTTCTCAAGTTCCTCGTAGGTCATGCTTTGAATAATGGCTATCCATTTATCCATTTTCTTTTCTGTTAGCTTAACCTGCTCTTCCCCGGGCAACTGTAGGCTGAATCCAGGAATCATCTTCAGTATTTTCGATAAAGGACCCATTCTGCGGACCTGCCTTATCTGCGCATATATCGTTTTCATGTCTATTTTACCTGTAAGCATATCTTCAATGATTTTCTTCTGTTCTTCTGGGGTTTGGTACATAGAGACTCTTTCTAGCAGCCCCTCAAGGTCTCCAAGGCCGAGTATTCTGGCTATAAATCTCTTTGGCTTAAATACTTCTATGTCCTCTATTTTCTCTCCTGTGCCAACAAACTTTATTTTCGCCTTGGTGACGGCTACGGCTGCTATTGCTCCTCCGCCCTTCGCGGAGCCATCAAGCTTTGATATAACAATTGAGCCTATCGGCGTTGCACTATGGAACTTCTCGGCTATGTCCTTTGCTTTCTGCCCTATACTGGCATCGAGAACGAACATGACCTCATCAGGCTTTAACTTCTCCGCTAATAGTTTCATCTCCGCTAGCAGGCCTTCCTCCTCGCCATAGCCGTGTCTACCCGCTGTATCAATAATTATTATATCCGTTTTTTCTTCAAGCATTTTTGATAGCCCCTGGAGAGCTATGTCAACGGGGTCCTTGGAAGCGGCGTCTCCATAAAAAGGCACCTTGATCTTTTCGGCTAATTGCTTTAGCTGGTCGTAGGCTCCCGGTCTGTACGTGTCAGTTTCTATAAGACCTGGCTTTAGCTTTCGGTTTTTGTAGTACCAGGCTATTTTTGCCGCGGTTGTGGTCTTTCCACTGCCTTGTAATCCAACTAACATAATGATGTACGGTTTCTTTTTCGGGATGACATCAGGCTCGTAGTCCCCACCAAGAAGCTGAACGAGCTCCTCGTAGACAATTTTTATGAACCAGTCATGCCTGCTCAGGCCTGGCGGAGGTTTTTCCTCAAGAGCTCTCTTCTTTATTTTTGTTGATAAATCACTGACTATTTTTACATTGACATCGGAGCGTATGAGCTCTCTTTGCAGGTCTCTTATAAAGGCTTCGACCGCTTTCTCATAGCTCGTACTTCCAGTCACGAATTTCTTAACAGCTTCTCTGAGCCCTGAGAAAATTTCGCTCAAAAAACATCACAGTGTTTGTGGTGGTAAAAAACGGCTTTATTCTCTTGTTCTGACAATAAGTCTTTTGCCAAGTACCTCCCAGTATTCCACCTGTACTCCCGGCTTTAGTTTCTCTAGTAGCTGGGGATCACTTGGCTTCTCGACCTCGTATGTCTCGTACGTCTCCATATCCATTACTTGGAAACTATTTCCTAAATCAGCAAGTATCTGCCCCACTCTTTTCTCGATAACGGGAGACTCTACTCTCTGGTCAACCGGTGCAGTCAATGTTTTCTTAGAGCCACTGAACAATCCTATAGCCACTACGTGAGCCTTCGCGCTTCCATGCTTGCCTGTCTTGGCTCGCGAAATCTCAACTACTCTGCAGGGCTCCCCATCAATCATTATGTATGTACCGACCTTCACGTCTCCGAGATATACGTAGTTTATACTCAATATACACACCTTCTCTAGTAGTTTAGGTGACAATTATTATTTAGCACGCACCTCTATATTGTTTTTGGGGTTTAATAGTTATTTTTGCTTTGAGCCCAAAGTTATAATTAATCAACTTGGAGCCGGAGATGCTTCTTGCTGGTTAGAGGCATTAGAGGCCTGTGCAAGGATCACCCCCTAGTTGCGGAAGCCTTAGAAATAGTTAAAGAGGGGTTATTTGAGGCTGACCCATACTTAGCTGTGAAGAAAAGAATACGTGTTCATAACAAAACTGTTTATATTGACAACTATTCTTTTACTCCAGAGAAAATCCATGTCATAGGTTTTGGAAAGGCCTCTTATCGCATGCTCAAAGGAGTAGTGGATGTTCTCGGCGATAAGCTTCACGGCGGAGTAGTCATTCATAATGGAGAGCCAGCAAGAACCGGCAAAGTAGAGGTTTTAAGGGGGGATCATCCCATACCGGGCAACAACACCTTGTCAGCAAGTAGAGCTTTGCTGAGTTACATAGAGAGCAATGTATCGGAGAATGACTTGACGATAGTGCTGATATCGGGCGGGGGCTCGGCTATGTTCGAGGTCCCGGAGGAAGGGGTAACACTTGAAAGTTTATCAGAAGTGACTCGTTTATTGCTTGGAAGCGGCTCAGACATATATGAAATAAACACCGTGCGGAAAGCTTTATCGAAAGTTAAGGGGGGAAAGCTGCTCAGGTATCTTAGAGGAAAAGTTGTTTCCCTGATAATCAGTGATGTGGTTGGGGATGATCCCTCGGTCATAGCGAGCGGACCAACCGTTCCCGAGGAGAAAGGGATAGCTTGTAGAGCTATAGGCGTGCTTAAGCGAAGAAGGATATGGGACGAGGCTCCCAGCGATGTAAGAAACTTTTTGACTAAGAGTTGCGATGAGGCTCGCTTCGAGCTTGTACACAGCGACGAGGTAATCAAAAAAATCGTTAATATAGTAATAGCGAATAACTACAGTAGCCTCAGAAGAATGAAGGACAAAGCAGGGAGCTTACGTTACAACTCAATAATTTTAACCCCATACATGGCTGGCGAAGCAAGAGAAGTCGCTAAGATGTTAGCGGCGCTGATAAAATCTTCTGTTCAGCTAGGAGAGCCATTCCAGCCACCCCTAGCACTGATAGCTGGTGGCGAAACAACAGTTACCGTTAGGGGAAAAGGGATAGGAGGTCGTAACCAAGAGCTTTGTTTGGCGCTTATACATGAACTAAGGAACCTACGGGGAAAATACGTAGCTGTCTGTATAGGTAGCGATGGCATCGATGGGAATAGCCCGGCAGCGGGCTCGATAATAACAAATGACCTCTATGCTTACGCAGTAAGTCAAGGATTAGACCCTGAGGAATATTTAGAAAACAATGATAGTTACACGTTATTTGAAAAGCTGGGTTGCGCCATTATAACAGGGCCTACAGGAACAAATGTCAATGACTTCTTTGTTTTTCTCTACAAAGAAAAATAACAATTAATAATTAGAATGAGCATTCATAAAGCTTCAACGATATAAAACATACCATTCGTCTAAAGGTCTATCTAATACAGGAAAACAAAAGCTTAATGCCTTGTAGGAACAAATTAAAAAGTGAAGCTAACAAGAGAAAACATAAAATCTGCCTAACAAAAATTAAGAAAGGGGCCCGTAGCCCAGCCAGGATAGGGCACCGGCCTTCTAAGCCGGGGGTCCGGGGTTCAAATCCCCGCGGGCCCGCATCCTTAATTATAGTTTTAACGGACTTCACTCAGCGATTTTCATATATGCTAAATATACATGAATGACTCATGCGGTGTTCACTTACCGATTTGCTAGATGAGCCATCGTTCTAAGCAGTAGTTTTTTAGGAATAATTAAAAAAGCGCTGGTTAAGGACTTATTGTCTGGATGACAGAGGTCTCTAGGTTTTTTAGAAAAAGCAGTGAAATTCTACTATGAGCATATAGTAATGTCTAGGTCTTTTGTACATATTGATGGTTAAGATGCTTGTTATGTTTCGGCATTATTGTTATTATAGCTGGTTTAAATCGTACCATTTGCTTTATGAATCTGCAAAGATATAATAATAATAATGAAATAACAGTTACTTTTAATCATAATGGTGAGTGTCCTGAGTTCTAGGCTTTACCGCGAGCTAGTGAATAGAGCGATACATTTCTTTAAAATAAGTAGCTATGACGCTGATGCTGGAAGGTACGATATTGCATTATTTCACTTAGAGCAAGCAGCGCAATTAGCTCTGAAAGCTTATCTACTGAAGACTGTTGGCGACTTTCCAAAAATTCATTCGCTGAAAGAATTGATTGAAGTTTGCGAAGACGAATGCCTAGAGAAACTAGCTAATGAAAAATGGTATATCATTGATATATTGGAAGATGCATACATCGGTGGAAGGTACTTCATTAGGAAGTACGCTTTCAGAGAATACGAAGAATCAAAAAAGTTCATTGAGGAGATGTTCAGGTGCATAGGTATTTCGAGCATCTAAAAAAATCAAAAAAAGACCTAGAGGAAAACATCGACAAATATCTAAGTGAACTAAGAAAACTTGCTACCATGTACAACGGGAGATTGTACATATTTGGGTCTTACTTGAAAGGCGAGTACATCGCTGCTAGCGATGTGGATGTACTGCTCGAAGTCCCGGATAGTGTTGACCGACTTCAAGTGCTACACGAAGCTAGAAGACTGGTTAAAAATAGAAGAATCGAATTGCATGTTTTAAATCACTCCGATGCAGAGGAGTTCAAGAAAATAATCAAGGAATACAAAGAAATAAGTTGAGATTCAAGAAGAAATGTTTGTTTTTACATCTAGCGCTGACCTCCTCCCCGCCCTGAAGTGCGAGGCTTTCAATTGTAAAAACCTTAACTTATTGGTAAACGGAGCATAAGATTTATTCTTAATTGATGCCTAATCATCGTGTTAGAAAAATTAGTTGTGGGAGATCCATGAATAGCTCTGTAAATAAAGATTTGTTTAAGCCTGATGTATACATGAAGTGTATTTGTTGCGGTTCCTCTTTTTCGCCTGACCCTTGGCGCTTCTTCTGCCCAAAATGTGGCTGTCTGCTTCATCCATTCTTAACTGCTACAATGAATGTTAGCTGGAGTGAGCTTAGGAAAAGGCGCCTTGGTGTTTGGAGATACAGAGAGTTCTTACCATTATCAAGCAAGCTTGAGCCAGTTTCTCTGGGTGAGGGTGGAACCCCGTTGATAAGGCTAAGAAGCACGGGTGTTGGGGAAGCCTACATAAAATTCGAGGGCGCCAATCCCACGGGGAGCTTCAAGGATAGAGGAATGACCATTGGAGTGACGATAGCTAAGCATATAAGCGTTAAAGGAGTGATAGTAGCAAGCACAGGAAACACGGCCGCCTCAGCAGCAGCATACGCAGCTAGAGCAGGGCTTTCATGCGTAATTCTGCTTCCCAAAGGCAGAGTTGCTATTGGAAAGCTTGCGCAGGCAATACTGCATGGAGCACAGATAAAGGAAGTAGAAGGATCCTTCGATAATGCCCTAGATGAAGTACTAAATGAGTATGTTAAGAAAGGCCAGAAGGAGCTATATCCACTTAACTCCTATAATCCATGGAGACTTGAGGGGCAAAAGACCATTGCGTACGAAATTGTCGATGAACTGGGCTTTGTTCCCGACGTTGTTATAGTTCCCGTGGGGAACGCGGGGAACATATCTGCGATATGGAAAGGCTTTTATGAGCTATACGAGTCCGGATTAGCTAATAAAAAGCCAAGAATGATAGGGGTTCAGGCTGAGGGGGCCTCCCCTCTAGTCAAAACATGGATGAAAAAATCAAAAGAGCTCCTAGTAGTGGATAATCCGGAGACTATCGCCACAGCAATCAGGATAGGGAGACCAGTGAATTGGATGAAGGCCTTAAAGGCCGTAAACGAATCAAACGGCGCTTTCATATCAGTTAGTGATGATGAAATATTAGAGGCGATGAAAAACTTGGCAATGCTCGAAGGCATAGGCGTGGAGCCGGCAAGCGCTGCCTCACTTGCGGGCTACAAAAAGGCTTTGGGTATAGGTCTTGTCGATAAAGGAGAAACGGTTGTACTCATAGGCACTGGACACGCGTTGAAGGACCCGGACACCATTCTTCGAATAGCCAGTTGGAATACCAAATAGAATGTTTCTTCAAATAATATTTTTAGCCACCAGGAGTTCTGCTATCAGCACGCCAGTCCCAGCTGCTCCGCGTACAGTGTTGTGGCCGAGAACGACGTACTTTACTCCGCCAAGAGCCTTGTCCTCGCGTAGACGACCGACGACAACGCTCATCCCTTTTCCCTCAAGCCTATCAAGCCTTGGCTGAGGTCTGTCCAGCTCCCTTCTAACCACAATCGGCTTAGCTGGAGCGGTAGGTAATCCCAGGTTCTTTATCTTATTGCTTCTGAACTCCTCTAGGGCCCTAATAATATCATGTATAGTAGGCTTCTCCTTGAGCTCGGCGAATACAGCTATGGTATGTCCATCTAGAACCGGCACTCTATGGCAACTAGCGGTTACTTTTAAATCACGATTAAGCTGGATACCGCCAGGAGATAGCTCACCGAGTATCTTCAGGGATTCGCTCTCCACCTTTTCTTCTTCTCCTTCAATATATGGAATTAGGTTATCGAGAATCACAACGGAGGGGACTCCGGTTAGACCAGCGCCACTAACAGCCTGCATAGATGAAGCAACTACTCTTTCAACACCAAATTCATCGATGAGAGGCTTTAGAGAGAGGCTAAGAATAATCGTGGTACAGTTAGGTATCTTCACGATGAAGCCTTCCCAGGCTCTCTTTTTCTGTTGATAATTAATTATATCAATATGCTCAGCGTTTATCTCGGGGACAATTAATGGAATATCAGGCTCCATCCTCATGTTGCTCGAGTTTGATACAACAACTATTCCATGTTTAGCGAGCTCGGCCTCTATCTGCATGGCTACTTCTGCGGGCAAAGCCGTGAATACCACGTCTATGTCCTCTTTGATTATAAGTTCAGGATTAAGCGGGTGAAGCGTGAGCTCTGCGATACTTGATGGAAGATGATGCTCAATAACCCATTTTACTGTTTCACCATAGATTTTCCCTGAGCTCTTGTCTGAGCTTACGAGGAGCTCTATTTCAAACCAGGGGTGATTATGTAAAAGCGAGATGAATCTTTGACCAACAATCCCCGTAGCTCCTAGGATTGCTACGCGGCGCTTCATATTATTCACTTCCTATCAGTGCATCATGTAGAGTATTTACGGTTTGAGCATCGAGTTTATCATTGAACAACAATACCACGGATGGGCTAGCAGGTGGCAAGACAGCAGCCGTGAAGCTTACATTAACCTCGCTTAAAGCTGAGCTTGCTTTGTGGATAAGCTTGGCTCTATCAATATTGTTGCCTATAATAGCTATTAGTGAGCGATTGTACAAGTTCTTGTAGGCAATTATTTTCGGCTTACTTCCATTTACATTAGACGCTTTCTGTATTTTTGTTCCAAATCTAGATTCATTGCCAACATAGATAGTGGATGGGTAGTACTTAATCAAGGGCTCAAACATCTTAGTGTTGAATCTTTTAACCCCATACTTGGCTGCTTCAACCCCTTCACTATAATCCATGCTACGAACAATTATTGGTGAAGAGACGAGTTTAGGGTCAGCTGAGTAAATGCCATCAACGTCTGTAACTAAGTATACATTTTTTATTGCTAGCAAAGCCGATATCGTGGTCGCGGTATAATCAGACCCGCCTCTACCAAGCGTAGTTATCTCTCCATTATCGGAGCATCCAATGAATCCCTCAATTGCAGGTATAGTGTTATTCCTTAAAACTTCCTCCTTTATACGTATTAGATTCTTATGGGTTTTTTCATAGTTTATCCTCGCGTTGCCGTGAACTGCGTTGGTTACAATTGTTTTGCAGGCTTCTACCTCTAGTACAGGCAAATCTTTTTGACGCATTGCTTCTGCAAGCAATATTTTACTTATTCTCTCACCGAAAGACAGGATTAGGTCTTCCCTAATATCAAGGGATACATTACTATCTACAGCTATTTTTCTAAGCAAAAAGAGTTCTTTCTGCACCCGACTTAACGTTCCAGACCCTCCAATTTGAATTGCGGCATCCATGTATAGTTGTTCGATTTTGTTTAGCATTTTTATATTCCCCTTTGAAACGTTGAGTAGAACATCCGTGATTCCCTTCATTGCTGATACCACTATGAATGGGATTTTTTTCTCATTTAGGAACCAATCTTCTATTTTATCCACAACCCTAGGATAGGAGTAAACATCACTTAATACAGAACCACCGATTTTTATGACCATGAGTCTTTCTTCATTCACGTTTCCTCACCTGTAATCATTGTTAATCATAGGACCATGTAGTGCCTTTACTGGATACCCTTGTTGTAAAAGTTCTTGCCGCTACTCCCTTGCTCTGAAGGAAATACGAGAGCATTTTGGCCGTGCTTTCAGCTTTTTCCATGCTTTCGTGAATAAGGAATACTGATGGGCCGGCACCCGCTATGTTGAACCCTAAGCAACCGTTATCAATGGCTAGCTTCTTGAGTTCATAGTAGAATGGAATGAGCTTTGCTCTGTGTTTTTCCACTATGTAGTCCCGCGATACTGCTTCTCCAATAAGCCTTAGGTCATCGCTCATTATGCCGTATACCAGTTTTGCAAGAGCAGATGATTGCTTCACGTGGTCGCTGAGCAATATATTTTGAGGCAAGATGCTTCTAGCATACTCAGTTTTCCTATGCTCCGATGAGTAATTGACCAGAGGTGAAACAATGGCTACGGGAATGGTGATGCTCGGTATTTTCTGGTATACCCCACCAGTCTCGGCATCAACAATAACGAATCCCCCGAAGAGACTCGCCGCGACGTTGTCATAGTGAGCTGAGCCTGAGGCATATTTCTCTCCAATCCCAGCCAGCATTACTAGCTCTTTTCTGTTTAACTTGACGTCAAATAAAAGAGATAAACCGTAAGCAACAGCAGCTGAGGTAGCAGCTGAGCTACCTAGGCCAAGAGCAGGTGGCACCCCCTTGATTATCTCTATATATATGTCGCTGTTCCTAATTCCGTATTTGCGACAAAATTCGGAGGCAACATGATATGCAACGTTCCCTGGGCCCGACGGGACATTAAACCCTCTTGATGATACTTTGATTAACCCATCGCCTTTTCGTGCGCTTATGATAACAGTGTCCTGAAGCCCTTCTATAGCCATCGAGATAACATCGAAGCCTGGCCCGATGTTAGCTATAGAAGAAGGAGAGCTAATGGTTATCTTCTGCTCTTTATCTATAACGTTTGGAACACGTTCACCACCAAGGATTGGTCCAAGACGCAAGTTGTTTTATTCTTGATTATAATATAAATTTTTTGTAGTACAAGTAACGTGTAAAGTTAAAGAAAATATTATGGATATATTTTCTTGTGCATGCATAAATAGATGGTCTCAATACTCTCCTTAGCTGTATGAAGATGCGCTGGTATTAGCAGGGAAAAGGGGATCAATGAAAAAACATAGAGCATAAATACTACGCTATTTCACAGAATGACATGGCTTTTAAGAAACTCAGAATTTCCCGGCTAGTTTTCTTAAGTTATTAAAATTCTAGAAATAGTTATGAAAGCTTAATGCCATAGATATCTGGTCTACGACAAAATCAATGTGGTTTATTTAAGCTGCAACAAACGGGTTGCGACCTGTTTATGACTAATAACTAATTTCGCGTAGAAGTTCCAGTTATATCTTCTTATTTAATAACTGCATTATCAAAATTAGGAGGAGTTTGTTTTTATGGTGAGCATAATGAGAAAAATAACAATGAGCGCCCCGATTGTGGAGATGGATGGAGATGAAATGGCCAGGGTGATGTGGGGCTGGATTAAGAAAGAGCTCTTAGAGCCGTTCATCGAGCTATACACAGTGTATATTGATTTGGGCCTTAAAAAAAGAGATGAAACAAACGATGAGGTCACGTACCAAGCTGTTGAGGCTTTGAGGAAATACAAGATTGGGGTAAAGTGCCCCACGATAACTCCTAACAAGGATAGGATGATTGAATATGGATTAAGAAATCTTTTACCAAGCCCAAACGCTACTCTTAGAAGCCGTCTCAGGGGGACTATTTTCAGAACGCCTTTTATAGTGAGTAGAATAAAGCCTTTGGTTAAGAACTGGCGAAAACCAATTGTGATTGCGAGGCATGGCGTGGGCGATATATATGAGGCTATAGAAGTGGAGGTTCACCCTGGAAATAAACTATCGGTGTTTCTTGGTGAGGAGAGAATATATAACAACGTTTTTGAGAGTAGAAGCGCAGTTATCCTGTACTCAATAAGTGAGGCTTCCATTGTTGATTTTGCTAGAAGCGTATTCAGCTATGCGCTGGAGAATGGGTTTGGCGTCTGGTTTTCCGCTAAGGATACTATCTCCAAAAAGTATGATGGGTTGTACAAAGAGATTTTCGAGCGCGTGTTTAACGATGAGTTTAAAGAAAAATTCAAGGAGAAGGGTCTGAGCTACAGCTATTTCTTAATTGATGATGCTTACGCGAGGGTTGTAAGAAGCATTGGTGGGTTTGTATGGGCACTTAAGAACTATGATGGAGACGTGGCATCAGACTTCGTGTTATCATCGTTTAGCGGGTCAATAGCTCTATCCATAAGCGAGCTTTACTCTCCCGATGGAGTATATTACTCCGAGGCTTCTCACGGAACTGTACAGAAACACTATTACAGGTACCTTAGAGGAGAAACTCCCTATACAAACCCAGTAGGATTAATCCTTGCATGGGCTAAGGCTCTTGAAAAAAGAGCAATTTTAGATGCGAACAATGAATTATTGTTGTTCTCCAGGGCTATTCCCGAGGCAATAGCCGAGGTAATAGATGTTGATGGTTACGGAACACCCGATATAGCAAAAATAGCGGATCCCCCATTAACAGTCGTGTCTACTTTGGATTTTATTAGGCTAGTTAGGAGAAAGATCGAGAAAAAGTTATTCTAGATTACATTTCAATTTTTGACGTTGTTTTTGGAAACAAAAACTATATATACCTAAATATTCATGGATATTTTCCAATTATTGGTGAATAAATTGAATGATTTATCCTTGGAGAAGATATTTCCCTTCGTTAAACCGCCCCTGATATTATCTGATATTAACGGTAGAACTGATGAACTTTACCTGACTGACACGACGTTGAGGGATGGTCAGCAGGCATGGAAGATACTTAGTGTGGAGGAGAGCTTAAAGATATATGAGTTGCTCGTGGAAATAGCTAATGGCTCATCGGTTATCAGGACGACGGAACTGTTTCTATATACTCCCAAGGATAGGCAGGTTGTACGCGGCATCATTGAGTTTGGTGCTAGGTACCCTGAGCCTATTGGGTGGATAAGAGCTTCTCTTGATGAGCTGAGACTAGTTATCGAGGCTGGTTTGCAGGAGACGACTATTCTGACTAGCATCTCAGACTTTCATATAAAGTACAAGTTTGGTCTCGATAGAGAAAAAGTCATCGAGAAGTATTTGGAGGTAGCTGAGACAGCAATGAAGAATGGAATAACACCTAGATGCACGCTAGAGGATATAACGCGTGCAGATATAGATAGAAACGTTGTTCCATTCGTTGAGAGACTAATCAGGCTATCCGAGAGATACGGGGTGCTATTCAGGCTGAAGTTGCCCGACACGCTAGGCGTTGGGTTACCCTTCCCGGACGTCCCTCCCCCGAGGGGGATACCTGCCATTATCAGGCGTTTAACAGGAATAGGCGTTAGCCCCGGCAACATAATATTCCATGGGCACAATGATTTTGGTTTAGCGGTTGCCAACAGCCTAGCATCATGGATTTATGGGGCTAACGGTGTTGAGACGACTATAGCTGGTATTGGCGAGAGAGCTGGGAACACACCCATGGAGCCAATGCTACTGCATTTATCCGGGCTAAGAAACGGTTTGAACCTTACAAAAATCCGCGAGATACCCAGGATACTTGAGGAGATGGGATTCTCGATACCAGAGTTCTATCCTGTTATAGGGAGAAATGCTTTCAAGACAAAAGCGGGCATACATGTTGATGGTTTCCTCAAGAACCCACAGGTGTACTTACCCTTTGACCCCGAGGCCGTGCTGGGAATAAAACCGACGGTCGATATCACCCCCTACTCTGGTAGAGCAGCTGTCTTGTTGTGGTTAAGAAAACATGTTCCCCACATAGCCGATGGAATTGATAAGGATCATCCCCTTGTACAGCAATTGTACGATGAGATTGTAAGGGTATTTAACGAGACGAAAAGGTCCACTCCTCTGAGCGATGAGGAAATGTTTCAGCTTTTACAGAATGTCATTAAGGTGAAGTAGCTTTGACGTCGGAGTACTCATTGAAGAAGGAGCTGGCAAACCACACCATGACGGAGCAAATACTATCTTTGAATGCAGGCAGAAAGGTGCAGCCGGGCGACATAGTAACTGTAAAGGTCGATTTAGTGTATGCTCATGACGGCACAGCTCCTCTCGTTATAAGTGCTATCAAGGATGAGATAGGCCTAGAGAGATTTGAGCCAAAAACTAGTGTAGCGTTCTTCATAGACCACGTGGCTCCCGCGTCAACGGTTAATGCTGCAGAAGTACATAGGAAAATGAGGCTGTTAGCGAAAAACAATGGTATTAATCTTTATGATGTTGGTAGAGGCATATGCCACCAAGTTGCCCCTGAAGAAGGTCTAGTCAGGCCTGGATATGTTGTCTTCGGCGCCGATAGTCACACAACAACTCTTGGAGCGTTTTCCTCATTCGCGACGGGTGTGGGCAGCACTGATGCTGTTGTTGCTATGTTGCTCGGAAAGAACTGGCTTAAGGTGCCCGAGCCGGTCAAGATAAAATTCGAAGGCAGCATACAGAAAGGAGTTATGGGAAAGGATATAGCTTTACACTTGGTGGGCTTGTTCAGGGCTGGCAGTATGACAGGCAAGTCCTTGGAGTTCGACAACGTGGACTCAATAAGCATTGACTCAAGAATGACTATAACTAATATGGCAACTGAGGTCGATGCTGACGCCGCTATTATGCCCACTGATAAAAAGCTTTTAAACTATTATAAATTTGAGCTTGGCATGGAGGTCGAACATATAACGCCTGGTCCAAGGGCAGAGTACGCAGATACCGTAATTGTAGAGCTAAACAACTTAGAGCCACTTGTATCAGCTCCTCCAAACGTTGACAACGTTCATGCTGTAACGGAGTATGAAGGCGTGGAGGTCGACCAAGTATTCATAGGCTCTTGTACTAATGGTAGGCTGGAGGACCTTGAAATAGCTGCAAGAATATTAAACGGTAAAAAAGTAAAAACAAGATGCATAGTTATACCTGCCTCTATCCGCGTTTATCAAAAGGCTCTCTCCATGGGGATAATAGATGTTCTTATAAAAGCAGGTTGTGTGGTAGGCCCACCGACATGTGGTCCCTGTGTTGGCGCCCACCTAGGTCTACTAGCATCCGGAGAAACAGCGCTATCAACAAGCAACAGGAACTTCCCGGGAAGAATGGGTCACAAGGACAGCAAAGTTTTTTTGGCAAGCCCGGCCACAGCAGCTGCAACCGCTATTAATGGAAAAATAACGGACCCGAGGGGATATTTATGACAGTGGAGAACTACGTGATAAGAGGAAGAGTATGGAAGCTAGGAGACAACATAACTACAGACCACATTATATCAGGGAAGCACAAGTTCGCCTTCATCGATGATGTGAACAAGATGCTTCCATACCTATTCGAGGAGGTTATACCAGGCTTTATCAATAAGGTTAGTCCAGGAGACGTAATTGTTGCAGGCTCAAACTTCGGTATAGGCTCCAGCAGAGAGCAGGCTCCTAGATTGATAAAGCTTTCAGGAATATCAGCCATAGTAGCAAAAAACTTCGCAAGGATATTCTACAGAAACTCCATAAACATAGGATTACCACTAATAGAAGCTAGAGTGATACCAGATATAACTGATAATGGTGATATATTAACAATTGATTTAAAGAAAAGCATAGTGATAAACGAAACTAAGAACGTGATTGAGCAAGTTAAGCCATTCCCTCAACTGGTGTTGAATATCCTTTTGAACGGCGGGATTATTAACTTGCTTAAAAACAAAGGGCTTGATGCAGTTTAAAATCTCTATAGTCATGAAATTATCTCTGTTTTTTGTATAAAATCAAGTTAAGGATGATAAACAATTCTAGAAACTATACTTAACGCCGTATAATTCTTCATGCAAAGAGAACAGGTTCGCGATGAGATTTTCATCTATTCGGAGCCACCTCTACTACGTGAAAGCATTTATGATACCGAGGACTCTTATTATGTTTAGCTAATTCACCTTTGTTAGAAATAGTGAGCTTAGATACAGTAATTAGCTTCATAAAAACGAATAAAGCAAGAAGATTTTATAAGATTTTTATTTCATTCGCGTCTTGAAGGTTGCTGTCTTCTGTCGAAATAGATGTTTTTTGGATAAGCCGATAAGGGTATCCCGAAGGCGTAGTCAGCATCTATGATTTTTGCTTCCACTGATGCCACGCCAACAGAGTACATCACCCTGTTATCGACGTTGTGAAGCGACGCTGTTTTTACTGCTGAGCCAATAGCTATTCCTAGGTTTGTTAAGCAACACAAGGTGTCCGGGTCAACCTTCCATTGAGCCGGCCCCTTTAAGCCTAGATTAATCAACTTACAGCCTATTAGAACGACAACGGGGCTTTTATCTACATTTTCAGCGTCTCTCTCGAAGAAATCACCATATTCCTTTGCTAATTCCCTCATTTTTTCCGCTAAAACTCGTTTTTCTTCGCCAATCACTATTTTGGCAACAATGTTGTCCATACCCCTCGCTTTTGGGGCAGTCTTGGCTGATAATACCATTAGCTCCGCTACTCTTAGCAGAGCGTTTTTAATCGTATCTTCCTCATTCAATACATACCATCCTGAAGTAGAGTTATGATTAAAAAACACTATTTAAACTACTTTGGCCTAATCAAGAGGTACTTTGGAAAATCGTTCTCTAGAACCAAGGTAATGTTTATGGGAACATTGCTTGATGGTATCTGGGCAACAGCGTTCTTCAAGTTTCTATAGGCGTTCAGTTTTTTGTTTAGAACATTGTTCAGGTTTTCGTATATATCGCTTAGAACCTCTGGAGGCGGGTCTATATACAACGTTGTGTCCTCGGTTATCTTCACGCCCTCCTTCGGTGGCTCGCCTGGTGTTTGAACTTTGAATAAGCTCATTAGCCTCCTCTTGGCTTCTACCATTGAGCTTATAACCTCTAGCTTTTTTATAATCTCGGCCAGCTCCGCACTTATCTCTCTCGTTCTCTTATCCAGGAATTCCTTAAGCTTATCTATTGAGTCAAACTCCATTGTTACTGTATAGGGGGAGGACATGGAGTTGCACCCATTTTAGATATTATATCTATACGACATACATCTATTTATATGATATGCAAACTGCTCGTCATAAAGTTATGCCTTTAACAACGTAAGATGCACATGTAAACTCGATATCCTTAGCCTGCGCAAGTGCTTCCATACCTAGATACTGCGTGTAGCCAATTTCAGCCCATATTCCAAGTATTCCTTCAGAGCCAACAACTGCTCTCAGCTTGTCCGCTTGGCGCTTGCAGCTAACAAGTATAAATGAGTCTTTGGATCCCACTTTGTTAATCAGGCTACTGAGATAAGCTTCTGTTACCTTGGTTATCTCTACCTCGAGAGAAGAGGACTTATCTAGTAGCTGCAAGACAAAGGATGAGTCGCCAAGTTTGCTTGACAGTCTATCTTCCAGGGTTGTTGGCTTTATAGCTTCCTCCTTCCTTGCTTCTACTTCTTGTTTTAAAGGCTTTTCTTCAGGCTTTACGGCGGGCTGGGTAGTCATTGCCTCTTTTTTCTCTGGAACGATTTTCTCTACTGGTAAAGAAACAATTACAGGGGCCTTTTCCTCTTTCTTTGGAATGGGTTGAGGTCTACTTGCGTAAAACTTGACTATGTTTTCACCGAAGCTCTCTACGATCTTGGCGAATAGCTTTTCAAGTTCTTTTTCCCTTTCCTTCTCGTAGGGAGAGCTGTAAGACACGCTTATAGTTAACTCGACTCCCCCAGCCGCTGGTATAGCCTCTAGTGCTAGTTTACTGGTTACTTTTTCCTTGTACCCCACAAGCCCCATGCCAACGCTTGTCTCCCCATCAAATGTAGCCTCGATGTAGAGGATTCCCCCCGGCGTTCTTATGGTGTTGATGGATACTTTTATTGGTCCTTCAAAGTCAAGAAACTTAGCCTTAATGATGTAGGTGTTGTCTTTTTTATCTTCTACCTTGACCTTGAATGGCATTATGGAAAACAAGTTGTTAACGTCTGATAACACAAACTCTGCTACGGACTCGGCGATTAACGGAAGCTTTATCCTCATCTGCTTCATTATAGTCAAGCGCTTATTCCCAGTATCATTAATTCTTATCATTTAATATAAATACTTTAATAGTCAATGTATAAAAGTTGCTTATATCGGCGAGGAAAAATTAGATATGAAGATCGAGCTTATAATCAAAGGAGAATACGAGGAAGACATTATAAAAGAAATTGCTCAATCTCTATTAAGTTCTTTCAATGCAGAGTCGCGAATAACTGTTCTGGATGAGGATCCCCCTAGAGATGCTTATTCAGTTAGAAGAGCGCAGTACAATGCTTCGAGGCTTCTCACATGGGTTCTTAAATACAGGTTAAGCGTGGATTCCTACATGCTTGGCCTGCTTGACTACGATGCTTTCGTTGAGGGCTTGAACTTCGTTTTCGGTATAGCAAATCCCTTCTATAAAGTTGCTTTAGTTTTTACTTATAGACTGCATTCAACAGATAGGGGTTTGTATAAAGAAAGAATAAAAAAGGAAGTTTTCCACGAGTTTGGTCATCTGCTTGGGCTCAGGCACTGTGATAATAGAAGATGTGTTATGAGCTTCTCCAACTCAATCTTCGACACGGATTATAAATCCTGGAGATACTGTGAGAAATGCATCGTAGCGCTGAAGCAGGGCGGCATAGATGTTAATGAGGATGCGATCACTCTCAAAGATTGATTATTTTTTCTTGAACTTTCCTATAAGGGCAGCTGATCTTTCTGGGTCTAATGGATTGCCCGCGATCCCGTTCTTCTTTATAAAAGAACCAACTATGAACCCGTCTGCTAAGTCGAGATATAAATCTGCGTTCTCAACGCTAATTCCGCTGCCAATGACTACCGGGATGGGCGAGTGCTTTTTAACTATTTTTACATAGGGAAGGTCGGGCGGCTCTCCAGTTCTAAGCCCAGTTAGCACAATTTTATCAGCTTTCCCTCTCCAGGCCAAGTCATACAATACATCCTTGATAACCGTTTCGATGCCTATCGGCATAACCATGTTTTTCCAGTATGTCGCTATTAAGTACAAATCGCCCGCGTGCTTAACTATGAAGTCAGCGTATATCTCGACTCCAGGGTAGTTATGCATCAGCTCTCTCATTAAGGGAGCCTCGGGCTCAATAAGACCGCTATCCGAAACTATTGTTTGCACCAAGGAGTTTACCCTAATGAACCTGGCTCCAGTAGCGGTTGCAACGGCATAAGCTTCTCTTCCGGAGTTCCTGAGAATATTAACTCCTACCTTGAATCTTGTTTTTTCAACAACGGCTCTAGTTATTCTCGTCATAACTGCGATCGTGAGGGGGTCTTCAACTCTTTTTTTGTATGGGTAATCACCGTAATTCTCGATTATTACTCCGTCGTAGCCCTGCTCCTCCAGAATTTTTGATTCGTTAACAGCAATGCTAACTATCTCATCGATGCTTTTTTCGCTCTTCGTATACATGGATGGAAGCCTGGGTAGATGAACTACCCCTATGACTTCTACCATAACAATCGCTTAGGTTAAAATATTGAGGTGAGAAGTCTAAAAAATTATTTGTGCGTATCATTCAGCTTATTTTTATAAATCTCTCCATTCTTCATAACTAGGACGATATTGTCAATGTTAAGGAGGCATTTCGGATTCTCTATTGGATTTTCTTTCACGACTATGAGGTCAGCGGAGTAGCCTGGAGCTATTCTACCAATTTCTTTATGTAGGCCTACTGCTTCAGCTGCGGTGCTTGTAGCTGCTCTGAGAGCTTCAATAGGGGTCATACCGATTTTCTCTATTAACAGCGTGATTTCAAGCGAGTTCCCGCCCATTGGGAAGAAGCCTCCCACGTAGTCTGTCCCCGTCGCTATTTTCGCTCCTCGATTGTAGGCTCTCTTTATGTTCTCAATATGTGCTTCATAGACTTCGCGTGACTTCTTTAACCCCCACTCGGGGACCCCTATCTTGTCCCCTATCTCCAGCAGTCTATGAACAATGGAGAATGTTGGCACTAGGATAGCGTTGTTTTTGATTGCTAGCTCTATTCCTTCATCATCGATGAAGATGGCGTGGGCAATCACCTTCACTCCTCCTATAAGCGCGTTCTTTATTCCCTCGGCGCCCTGCGCGTGCGCGTGAACAAATCTCCCAGCCGCGCGTGCCTCATCGACTATAGCCTTTATCTCCTCGGGAGTGAACTGCCTATACTCTGGCCTGTCTTTCTGGCTTAGCACCCCGCCCGTAGCCATTATTTTAATGAAGTCAGCATCCTCTCTCAGAGCGTACCTCGCTGCTTTTCTGCATTCATCAGCCCCATCGCATATGAGCGTCATGAGGGGCCTAAGCTTTTTTGAGCTACGGTAATCCACCCAATCTATTGGCAGGTAATGAATATCGCCGTGGCCAAATGTTGGGGAGAGAGGAAGCCCGGCAGCGACCACTCTTGGCCCACATATTGTTCCCTCCTCAATAGCTGGCTTAAGCTTCGCAGCAATCAATCCCCCCGCATCACCGACTGTAGTGTAGCCAGCCATGATTAGCTTGAACAAATCGGATGCTGCTCTCACAACGAATGTTTCGTATGGCGTAACAAGGGGCTCCTTGACGAAGTCGCCTGTCCTCATGCCCACTAGATGTAGATGAGCATCTATGAGGCCGGGCATCAGGAACTTGCCGTCAAGGTCTATTACCTGGGCGTCTCTTGGTATCTCAGCTTTTGTATCTCGAGCTACATCAACTATTCTTCCTGAGTCAACAATGACAACTCCTTTAAATATAGTGTCGATGCCGTCAAATATTGTTGCGTTGATTAAAGCGTATTTAGCCATGATGACACGCTCGTGTTTTTGTAGAATCGTTTCTTCTGGTGCAAAGCTATAAATCATTTTTGTCGTTTTTGTAACGCACATAAAGATTAATTATATGAAAAGCTAAGTCTTAGTGGTGGTTTTTTCTGTACAAGGCTGTTCCATACGCTGATGCTTTAAGATTAATAAAGAAAGAAGCGATAGCCGAGCTGGCTGTAATGAGGAAAAGACCCATTGAGGCGGTGGGGCAGGTCCTTGCATCTGAGGTCGCTATTCCCAATGATGTTCCTCCATACCCAACAGTGGCTTTTGATGGCTATGCTGTTAGAAGCGAGGACACGCCTGGTACGTTGATGGTTATTGATAGGGATAAGTATTACGGTGAGGTTGAGCTCGAAAGAGGATATGCCATAAGGGTTAACACAGGGGATCCCCTCCCTAAGGGCTGTGACGCCGTGGCCCCGCTTGAGTCAGTCATCATGGTTGGTGAGAATCATGTTAAGGTTCCCAGGATACCGAGAGGACTGAACGTAGATGAGCCGGGGGCATACGGGGTTAAAGGAGAGGTCATAGCAAATAGGAACTGTCCCCTTGGGTACGCGACAGCAGTTGTCCTTGACTACATGGGCTTGATGGTGGATGTTTACGAGAAGCCTAGGGTAATTTTAATGAGTATTCATGGAGGATACGATGTTACTGGCTTGCTTTTCGCTAAGTTAATAAGTCACTACGCGCCCTGGGTTGACTACAAGTACATAAGGATAGCTACAGGGCTGAGCTACGATGAGCTTAGCTCACATCTTCGTGGCTATCATGCTGGCATTATTATTGGTGGGGCAGGACCAAGCAAAAACGATTTACTCGAGAAGTTCGTTGAAAAAGGCATAGGTAACGTGGTATTTCGAGGAGTGGACATAAAAGGAGGAAGGCCCTCAAGCCTAATAAAACTCGATGGCAAACCGGTACTATGGATTTCAGGCCCACCGGCAACATTCTCCTCAACCTTCTTTCTACTAGCATTGCCATTCCTGAAAAGCCTAGGCAAATGCGAGGAACAGTGCAGCATTGGTTACTTGAAGGCAAAATTGATGAGCGAATACCCTCACGACAAGCCAACAGGCTTATACGTAAAACTAGTGTATAAGGAAGACGGCGTGGAGGCTTACCCATTATCACCAGAGAAGCAGCGAATAATGAACTATTTATTAATACCAAGGTCGCATGGAGTAGCACTAATAACTGGTAGAACAAGCCACGGAAGTTTCGTGCCTGTTTTTTATCTTCCATAATGTTTACAATTTTTACATAATTTTTATTGAACATGAAAAAACTCTCGGAAATGATGTGTGGAGAAAAACTTGATTCCTGGTGCAGGGACTTTTTATCAGCTCAGTTACAATTTATAGTGGAGCATCTCTTGAGAGGGTACCACTTCTCGTTAAGGAGCTCGATAAGCGTGATGAGCTTAGGTTCTATCGCTTAGTAGCTAAAGCTCTACTGGGCTTTTAGCGGAGGATAAATATTTCTTGAAAAATTATTTAAGTTTTTTGAATACAATAATTAAAAATAAATAATATGTTTTTTTATATAATTAAACAAGGGTTGGTGACCAATGACTAGAGAAGAAAATGTAAAAACAACTAGAAGAAACTTCATTGTTGGAACAATAGGCGGAATGGTAGGCTTAATCTTAGGCGTTGCTATAGGCTCGCAGGCATCGCCAAGAAAAATTTTGGAAACAACCACTGAGACTAGAACCGTTACTAGTGTATCGACAATAACGGTTACGGAAACAGTAACGCAAAGCGCCACTGCGACCGAAACCAGCATACCTACACAGACAGCCACACCATCAATCCCTGAGGAGCTAAAGCAAAAATTCCAATCATTGTTGCCAAACGCATCAAAGTTTTATCCAGTAATGAAAAACGATGAGGTTCTGTACTACCGGGCTTACAGCTCAGATGACAAGCTAGTGGGATATGCATTTGAAACAAAGGTATATGCTCCCACTGATAGATTTTTGGTTTACGTAGCTGTAGACCCCTCTTTTAAGATTATTGCTATAGACGTTGAGCAAGCGCCAGACTCTATAACGATGATGAACCCAAGGATTCTTACTTCTGACTTCGAGAATCAGTTCATAGGCTTGTCAGCCAACGACCTAGCTCTGTCGCCCGAAGGTAAAATAGATGCGGTAACCGGTGCTACTATTTCTTCTGGAGCTATAGTTGATGCTGTTAAAAATGCCATTATAGAGATTATGCAGAGAGAAAAAGCGTAAAAATGTTTTTGAAATAAACCATTACCAGTCAGTGATACATTATCTAAGCTTTGCTATGATAACTTAACTGAAATCTTTAGCTTCTGAGGAGCAACAATAATTTGAAAAAGAACATTTATCTATAGTATATAGTAAATTGGTATTTTTACTAGTCAATACAAAGTAATTTGAAGAAATGACATCCTTGTGGAGGAATAAGCCTAAAATGCGTGTCACTGCTTCAGCCCCAGGCAAAATCACCCTTTTTGGGGAGCACGCAGTTGTTTATGGATATCCAGCCTTGGTGGTAGCGATTAACAAGAGAATATACGCTATGGCTGAATCGAGAAGCGATGACGTCGTGAAAATCTCTGCGAAGGACCTCAGAGTCCCTGGCATAGTTGTTTCTTATGTGGGAAACGAGGTTGTGCTAGAAACGGATTACGGGGCTGTTCTCCCGGCGATAGCATATATAAACAAAGCGATCGAGATTACCTCTGAGTATTTAGGAGTAAAGAGAGGGGTTAACATTGAGATAAAATCAGAGATGCCTGTTGGGGCAGGGCTTGGCACATCAGCAGCGGTAGCTGTATCAACAATAGCTGCTTACGCAGCAGTGAATGGCTATGAGCTAAAGCCCGAGGAAATAGCCGATCTTGGCTGGAAAGTGGAGAAAGCTGTGCAGGGCATAGCTTCCCCCATGGATACGTCAATTACGAGTCTCGGAGGCTTTCTCAAAGTTAGGTACAAGGATAACGCCGTTGAAAGAACACCTATATCCATCGGGAAGAATCTTCCCTTGATTATTGGGTATGTGGAGCGAGAAGCAAAGACGAGGGACATGGTCGCTTTAGTTAGAGATAGGTTGAACAGGTATCCAGATATATATGGAAGAATCCTCGAGATGATAGGAATAATAGTGGAAAAAGCGAACCAAGCTCTCACAAGCAATGACTTTAAGCAGCTAGGAGAGCTGATGAACCTTAACCATGCTTTATTGGAGGCTTTAGGCGTCTCTACACGCAAGTTAAACGAGCTTGTATATATAGCGCGGGAGGCCGGAGCATACGGAGCCAAGCTTACGGGGGCCGGCGGAGGGGGATGCGTCATTGCTCTTGTACCCGAGAAACAGGACCTCGTTGAGCTAGCCATGAGAATACATGGATCAATGGTTATGAAGACAGAGCTGGGAGATGAGGGTGTGAGAATAGATAAGGTCGAGATAAGCTAGGGCTTAATTGATTATCATGCTTCTCTTAAATGAGTAATATCTCCCGAGTATATCTTCCTAAACTCGCCCTCGCCTGTCTTTACAAGTAATGCTCCATCCGGAAGCAAGTCCACAGCTAAACCCACTATTTTCTCGTTATCCATGATTACTTCCACCATTTTATTTAAAGTACATGACAGCTTTTTCCATTCCTTTACAACATTTTTCTCTTCTCCCTTAAGTAGTAATGAGTACTGAGCATCCAGTTCACGCAGAATTGATAAAAATATCGGTATTCTATTAAGCTTCTTCCCCGCGGCGCTGCTTAAAGTCGTCGCTAATTCTGTTAGCTCGGGCGGCAACGTGTTATTTACATTTACGCCTATACCCGCAATAATATAATGTACTTTATCTGCCTCCAGCTTCCCCTCAACGAGTATTCCTCCAACTTTCTTTCCGTTATACAAAACATCATTCGGCCACTTCAGCTTTACGTCTAGTCCAGTAGACTTCCTAATGCCGCTTGCCACGCCCACGCCTATGGCTAATGTGACTAGCTGTAAATTCTTCACGAAGGGAGGTCTTAATATAACTGAGAACCAAAGCCCACCTTCAGAAGCGGACCAGCTTCTCCTAAGCCTTCCTCTCCCACGCTCCATTCTTTCAGCTATGACAACCGTCCCCTCGCTGGCTCCCTCAATAGCGAGCGATTCAGCAATATCTTGGGTAGAAGAGCATGCGGGCAGATAATGCACGCTATATTTTACATTGGTGTTCAAGTTCTTCACATACAACGACAGGCTAGACAAGTCGTCTATCATAACTAACCTGTAGCCCAGCCTTGGTTGTACATCCACTGGGTAGCCCTTAGCTATTAGTTTCTTTATTACCCTGTTTACGGTAGCTCTGGAAACACCTAGCATCGATGCAAGGTTTGTCCCCGACACATAGTTTTGGGAGGAAGAAAGAATCTCTATCACTTTGTCCTCTATGCTCAAGTCACGGCACCACTAATTTATTTTTCTTCACCAAAAATAATTGTGCTTCTCGTTGCCAGCGATTCAGCTGTTTGTAAAGCGGAGTACAGTGATAAATTAATGAAAGCCTTAACCGATACAATAAGTATTTTAATGCGGCTAAATCTGGAGCCTGGGTCATAGTTAACGCTATAAGTCCTGTATACAAAAGACCACGTGGCTGGAAAGAATCTCATGAATTTAACAGCCAAAGCAATAGCTACTGCAGCGTTAACGGAAATTCTCTTGAAGAGCTTTATTAAACCAGTAGTGGTCACATACTTAGCGAAAATAAAAGAAAGTATTACAAATATGAACATTTTAATGTTGCTCAAAGCCAGAGACTCATAAACGATTTTGTCAAAAACAATAATCTGAGCAATCACTGACGATAACGTAAAGAAGCCCTGGAAAAATAACACGAACTTCAACATGGATTTGACGTTAATTTTAAGCAACAAAGATATCAATAGGGCAATAATAGCTATAGCTAGCAAAACAAGCATGTTTAGATTTAATATTACTATAATAGAAACAAACAATGTGGAAACAATTAGTAAAAAGGTTCTAGAAACATCTTTATCAATCATTATTGCATCTCGACCAGCGTACCTTTATTTAAAATATATCTTCTCTCAAAGTTCAAAGCAAATTTCATGTCATGAGTCGTGATGATGATGCTGATACCCTCGTCAATTAGCTTTTGAATTGTTTCAAGCAAGCTTTTTTTCGAATTGCAATCAAGGCCGATTGTGGGCTCGTCTATCAATACAACCTCTTTGTTTGAAAGATAAGCTAGTGCTAAGGATAATAGCCTTGCTTTGCCGATGCTTAGATTATAGCTCATGAGGTTTTCGTCTAGACCGAAGCGTTCAGCTACATATTTGATGTTTTCTTTTCTTTTATTGAACTTCTGTAATATTTCGGCAACGGGGACATTGTCAAACCAATATATAGGTGTCTGGGGGATGATAAAAACCTTACCACTTAATCTTCTAGTTCCCTTGCAGTTAATTGAGCATGCTATCCCCCACATCAACGTTGTTTTTCCACTGCCGTTCGCCCCGTAAATAGCGACGGCTTCTCCACGCTTGACTTCCAGGCTTATTGGATTAATTGTTCTTTGGCCATCATGAAAGCACGAATAATTCTCTAAGACCAAGGCTGTATCGCCCTGCTTGTTGCGAACTAGTGGCAAATCCTCATAACAATTATCCTGCACATTGTCCAGTTTTACAACGTAATCAGCATATTTAGCGGCGTCATCTCTGTGGTCAACTATAATAACGATGGAGTCGTTAGCCTCAGCATAATTTTTCATCAAGCCCATCACGTAGTTATAAGTTGACTCATCTAGGTGGGAGGTCGGTTCATCAAGCAATAATAGCTTGGCCTTTTGTAGATAAGCCAACTTAACTAAGAATAGGTATAATTGCCCATCAGAGAGTTTATGCAGGCTCTTATCTAATAATTTGTTATCAATTATCGATGATTGGTTTATATGCAATCCAAACAGTGATAGCTCCTCCCTTGGAGTCGAACCTATAAAGTAGCTATATGGGTCCTGCGGAACATAAGTTATTAACGCTTTCCTTAATGCCTGGATTGGGGGGTGCTCGAATACTTTTACCTCCCCGCTTACCTGGAAACCTCTGTAAAACTCAGGAATTAATCCGGACAAAATGCGGAGCAAAGTTGTTTTTCCTGAACCAGTGCTTCCGCGAAGCAGAACAAGGCTTCCTGAATCAAGCTCAAGACTGAAATTTTTCAATATAGTTTTCTTGTTAATTTTTACGCTTAAGTCACTCACTATTACTTTTTTAATCAATTTTCAGCCCTCTTGATTCTATTAGCTTTGCTATGTTCTTCGAGAGAACTATTGCAAGCAAATTATCAACGAAAAGGTCCTGCGGAATAAAAACAAGAACGGATGCAATGAATAAGGGCGTAAGCTTGCTGTTAGTATAGAAATGAACAAAGCTAGATACGTTAATGCTCCATGAGTACAAACTATGGTTTTCTAAGGCGTATCTTGCGAAAACAAGAAATCCAAACAAGTAAACAGGCAGGGTAGATATGAACGACAGGCCTAGAAGAACAGCTGTATCAATTCTGTTTAAATTAACCAAGGTCTTACTTCTCGATTTTAGATATGCTCTTGTTAGAATACTCATTAGAAAAGAAGCTATAGGAAACATAGCGATATAGCCACCGGTATAACCAAGTAAAACGGCCACGCCTCCTCTTAGCCCTGAGGCTAGGGGTAATCCTAGAGCAATTAATAGTATGTAGAGAAGCTGTGAAGCTAGCGCGTATCTAGGCTGTAATAGCAATCCACTAAGCATGACACCGAGGTTCTGCATGGTATATGGGATAGGGCCTATATGGAAAGATACTTGAGCAAGAATCCCGGTTATGACGGCAAGTGCAACCGTTAATGAAATACTAACAAATTTATTCAAATATATATCGCCTTCCTGAAACCGTTTCACTTCGAAAAAAGATTTTTTCTAGCTAATATACGTTATTCCCGAGCAAGCTAGACATTTAAAAATAGTTCATAAGGAAAAAAGTATAGTAACCAAATTGTCAGGTTGATCTTACCCTGCTCAATGCTTCTTTAGCTTTCTCTAACGTAAATACTCCTTCCTTAAGCATTAGCTCAACTACCTTGTCCACCTCGCTGGGGGATGCGCCGGCTGCCAGGGCTAGTTGGCGTGCATGAAGCTTCATGTGGCCTTTTTGTATTCCCTCGGTTGATAAGGCTTTCAATGCGGCTAGATTTTGCGCTAGACCCACCGCTGCCATGACCTCGGCTAGCTCCTTGGCTGTCGAGACCCCCAATATCTTTAGTGCTAGTCTAGCCATGGGGTTAGACCTTATAGAGCCACCCACTGTTCCTACCGCTAACGGGAGCTCTATGTATCCATCGAGATACCCGTTCTCGTCTTTTTGCCATATTGTTAGCGGTTTGTATCTTCCATCTTTACAGGCGTATGCGTGAGCCCCTGCCTCTATGGCTCTTGTATCCTGCCCCGTAGCGAGGGCAACCGCTACTATGCCGTTCATTATCCCCTTGTTATGCGTAGCAGCTCTGTATGGGTCAGAGGCCGCGAAAGCCCATGCATAGATTATTCTATCAACAACTTCTTCACCGCCAATGGAGGTTGGAGGCACCTTGGTCCACGCCCTGACTATTCTTTTGTCAGCTAGGTTGGATATTATTCTGAGAAGGACTTTGCCGCCAGTTATATCCTCAATTAAGGGCGCTATAGCTTCAGCCATCGTGTTTGCTATGTTCGCTCCCATAGCGTCTTTTACATCAACTATTAAGTGAACGATGAGCATTTTTCCCAACGGAGTATCTATGACTCTCGTCTCGATGTCTTTGGCGCCGCCGCCTATTTTGACCAAGAACTCGTTCGTTGAGTTCGCTAGGTCAAGCAATTCTTTTTTTCTCTCGAGAATCTTGGTTGCGGCGATGTAGGGTGAGCCAAGCTTTATGACCTGAACCTGAGCTATCATGAGTTGTTCCGAGGCTATTGACCTTATGCCTCCTCCATCCCTGGTCCACTTAGCAGCGTTTGATGCAGCGGCCACCACTGAGGGCTCCTCTATAACCATTGGCACTAAGTAATCCTTGTTGTTTATCAAAAAGTTGGTGGCCACAGCGAAGGGTAGCTCAAATGTACCTATAACGTTCTCTATCATTTTATCAGCTATATCAAGGGTTAATCTACCAGTCTTCTTCAGTAAAGAAGCTTCCTCTTCGCTTAGGTCAGAGAACTCTTTCACTAATCTGATTCTCTCATCTATGGGGAGGTTGTAGAATCCAGGCATCCTCGAGGTTTTTGTCATGTCATGTCAGCTCGAAGTAATTGTTATCGCTTATAGTCTAAAAATGTTTCGCTAAAAATCGAAGGAGAAGCTAAAGTAAATTAGCATTCAGTATTAAATAAGGTGTAAATTTAATTATTAACTAAAACTATGTTGGTGTTGTGCTTGAGGAGAAAATATTCTGATGAGGAATTGCTATTAATACTCGAAGATGCTAGAAAACAGATGATAGAGCTAAAAGCTAAGCTCGATGTCTTGCTGGAAAAACTCGATGAACTAGAGAGAGAATGCATGCAATCCTAGAGAGTCATGGCTAAACGTATCAGCATAAACGTAATTACTGAGGTAGCGTAATATATTGTACTTGGTTATAGGTGAGCTTTTTTGTTTAAGCTATCAGCAAGCTTCTCTGATATATGCATGAACAGTGAGAATAATCTCTGCAGATTCAAGCCGTATCTACCAATGGGCTATGTTAACGGAGAGGGCGGTATTCTGAGGAAGAAATCCCCGATAAACAATGAGGACATAGCGTTAATCGAGCTACTAAGCGTTGAGCAAGCAGTTAGGGGAATAGACGTTTTGTATGAAGAAGGCAGATGGAAAGCCAGAAACACTCCCGGAGAAAAAAGATTAGACATCCTATTTAGAGTAGCCCAGAGAATCGAGGAGCTCAAAGAAGACTTCATAAACGCGCTCGTCTATGATGCGGGAAAACCCATAGAAACCGCGCGCGGCGAGGTCACAGCTAGCCTCGATAGAATCAAGAAAGCCATGATGGACCTCAGAGAAATAAGAGGGGATCATATCCCTGGGGACTGGGATATACATACCCTCGAGACTGAGGGCATTGTTAGGAGAGAGCCCTACGGAGTTGTAGCTATCATAACGCCCTTTAACTACCCATTATATGACGTTGTAATGAAGTTTGTGAGTGCTTTTATAGCGGGGAACGCCCTTATAATAAAACCATCTACAGAAGCGCCTATACCTGCTATACTGTTTGTTAAAGCTGTCCTTGACTCAGGCTTTCCAGCTAAAAGCATAATGCTCGCCTTGATGAAAGGTAGTGATTTTTCAAAAGTTCTGAGAGACAAGAGAATAGCAGCGGTTATGTTTACCGGTAGCTCCGAGACTGGGAAAAGAATACTGGTGGACGGCGGCATAAAAAGTTACCTTCTAGAGTTGGGTGGAGGGGATCCTGCAATTGTCCTTCGTGACGCCAATCTTGAACAGGCAGCGACCGATGTAGTAAAAGGAATCATTTCGTACTCCGGTCAAAGATGCGATGCAATAAAGCTCGTATTGGTCGAGGAGCCAATTTATGAAACTTTCAAAAACCTCTTGATAAGTGAGATGAAAAAGCAGGTAGTAATAGGAGACCCAAGGGAGCCTGGGGTAACCGTTGGCCCCTTAATCAATAAAGATTCAGTAATTCTTTTCTTAGATGCGGTTAAAGACGCTGTGGAGAAGGGAGGAAAAATACTGGTAGGCGGTAGGGCCTTAAAGGATAATTACGTTGAGCCAGCTCTTATTGAGATAGATAAGGAGAAAGTAAAGGAGACAAAGGCTTATCAACAAGAAATTTTCGCGCCCATAGCCCTTCTAGTAAAGGTCAACGACCTCGACGAGGCAATAAAAATAGCTAACGGCAGGCCATACGGTCTCGACGCAGCGATTTTCTCAAAGAATATAGACTGGATAAGAAAAGCCATAAGGCTACTGGAGGTAGGAGCCGTATACGTGAATATGTTCCCGAGACACGGAATAGGTTACTATCCTTACGGAGGAAGAAAAGAGTCTGGCATAGGCATAGAGGGTATAGGGTACAGTATAAACTACGTTGCTGCATACAAATCCGTTGTATTTAACTACAAGGGAGCAAGAGTCTGGGAGTACTACTAGTTTTAAAAACAAATATTCTTTTTACACATAATATTGTAATGATAAAAAATGAAGTCTAAGCTGTATGTAGCAATAGACATAAGTGCTGATAACTTGATAGATGAACTAGAAAAAATAGGAGCTAGGCTCATAGATAAGAACCGCATAATCATTCCAGTTGAGCATCTAAAAGAAGCGGAGAAGATAATTGGAAAAAGCATCATTATTAATGAAGAAGAAATTCAGTACATACTCAAGAAAGTTGAGGGCGTAAATGAACAGGTTATAGTGGGCGATACGAAACAGAAATCGCAATTTGGCTTTGAGGCCGACATAAAGTATCATCATAACAACTATGTCCTAACTATCCCAAGGACTGGGCAAGAGCTTAGGGTTCCTAAAGAGGTGGTTGATACATATATCAAAGTTATATCTTTGCTGAAGAAAAAGGGCATCAAAATTATTAAGAAAAGAGACTTGGTTTCAATGGTTTTTCGAGAGATAGGCTTATATAAAGTTTATGAGAAAAACGGTGATTTCTACTGGGAAGCCTTCTATGGTGATAGGAAAAACTACCACGTATATTACTATGGACCTATAAAAATCATTGAGAGCTGGAAACTCATAGAAGTATTACCAAGCGATAAAATTATGATACATTGACCTTCACCCTGTCCTGAATATCGAGGCCTACAGTTGTAAAGATGTCTTCCCTAGTCTTCGGGGGAAATCCCTGTATCCAGAATAGATTTAATCCTAAGTGGGGTTCTTCTGATTTTCAGGCAGCTAATCCTGTATTCTCCTCCAGAGGTGGGGTAAATACCGATGACATGAATAGGTATTTTTTGTTTCTCCATATATTGTAGAAACTCATCTAGAATCCTCAAATCATCTAATACCAAGGTGAAATCCTCGTCACTTATCTCTCCTTTCTCCGTCTTCGCAACAGTCTCGATAGGCGGCTCTAGCAGAGCTTTTCCGAGCTTAACATAGACTTCTTCCCCAAAATTGTAGCCATTCTTCATAAGCTCGTACTGGCGGAATATCTCTCTCAGAACTCTCGGGAAAATATACGTTCTTCCCTCTTCGAAAAAGAACCTCATGCCTTCTCTAATGTCTCCTATGTTCGTCGAGGTCATTGTATACTTAACTCTTACCTCATTATCCATACTCTTGATAACAAAGCCCTCAATTCCCTTCTCTTCTAGTTGAACGGATAAATCAATAATTCTGCGAAACTCCTCCGGCTTGTGGAAACCATAGCTTTTGGGGATCTTCAAGCCATATTCAGTTGCAATTGAGTCTCTCTTTTTTATTGACAAAAACTTTCTTTCCTGCATCATATCAAAAACAATGTAATCAAAAGATACATTTCTATATCCTTCATACCTCACGTAAGGGTTATCCATACCTATAGCTTCTCCGCATAATATGAGGTCAGGGTAGTCTTGGAAGAGCTTCCTTAATTTTTCTCCATAAAGCTTAAATATTTTGTAGTGAGTGTACGGGCAGATATTACCGCCTCTCGTAAGGGAAACTATTTTCTCACCTATTGCCGCAACACGTACGTTGTAGCCATTGATTTTTTCTTCAACCACAACTTCCTCTTTGAAAATATCCCTGATTTTCTCAAGTATAAGTAGCCTGGGTATAGGTGGATATCCTGGAATGACCCTGGAGACCGACGTGCTGGTGTCATGAATAATACTTGTCCCCTCAGGGTAGCCGAGCATCTCCCTCTTGAAGACGAGGATTAACAGGTCTTTGTGAACGATTTTTTTAGTAGACCTAGACTTAAGTATTGTCTTGGCTTTCTCTGAGGTAATGCTGAGAGTATCAACCAGTATGTCCTCGAGATTCATGATTATCTCCACTTAGATTGTGAGGAGGAATCAGAAAGGGAATTTTTCTTCAATGCCCATTGGGCTCGGATTACCGTCGTCTCATCACACCATGTCTTATTATTTATTCTTTAGGTAAATATTTTTGGAAAGCCTCTACTAGCCTCTTGAGGGTCTCAACGAAGCTTTGAGAATCAAGAGTTATTATTCCAAGTGTTCTTCCAAGTTTTTTTATACCTTCATCATTACTAACTATAACGCCTTTTAGCTCAAACGCTAATAGTAAGACATCGAAGTCTTCTGGGCTATCAATTATTCCTTTACGGATGGTTTCCCTGAATTTCTCTCGTAGCTCGTGAATTAGCTTTCCAATTTCTCTTTTGTCACTGCAGCTCTTTTTGACATATTCCTCTGATATCTTCAGTGCTTTTACATATCTCCTGCGCATCTCCATGATATACTCCCACATAACTATGCTAGGAATATTGAGAGAGAATTTATCAGGGCTCTTCGGGATTATCCAAGCCTCCAGCCTTGAGACTATATCTACAGGTATGCCCGATGAGAGAAGGATCCTCCTTAGCTCTGTTTGAACTGTAGGGGTAGTATAGAATACTGGTCCGATAAGGATTCTCGCTTGTTCAAGGAGCTTGGCGAGTTTATCTAACGCTTCTTCGGTTGTAAGCGCTAAAAAACTATCTCTCAGCCTGTTATCGGTAAATAGGCTTGTATCTAGCACAAAAATCATGGATTTTTCAGCGTGCATATCGCATCATCTTTCCTTTATTCTCTGAGTAGATAGTTTAAGTGTTATCTCATCCTCTACTTTAAGCAATGCGTCTTTTACGCTTATGTATCCCAAGGTTTCTTCTCTTCTGTTCTGGACAATTACGAATTTCTTATCACGCGTCCTCTTTAATGCCCTTAATGCCTTACTCACGGACTCATCCATATATACAAAAGAAAAATCAGGGAAAGCGATAACCCAGGGCTTAGAGCCTTTAATCTTATTGACAGCACCCCTGTCCTCCGCGACGTTGTACAGGTACTGTAAAAGATCTTCCATCATGATTAAGCCAACTAGGTTTTTGGCATAAGTTACTCCTATTAGCTCTGGCTCGTTAGGTGCTGATAAATTGTTTAAAATCTCAGTGATGGAGGCTTCATGTTCTACTGATACTAACTCTTTCACAAATAACTCCTCTACTCTAATTCCAACATTAGATTTCCAACTGGATATGTAGAGAAGAGAAGATAAGGAGAACTCGCCTATCAGCTTCCCATCATGGGTAATATAAAATTCATAATCACCTTTACTATGGAGTAGGTTAACAATGGTTTCTGGGGTGAGATCGAAAACCTCAACTGGTTTTGCCTGTTCAATTTTTAAATCAATGTTGTCGATTGGCGTATACAAAGTGTTCTCGATAATTTCCTCGCGAAATATCTTTTCCAAGAGCCAATTAGCAAGCTTCACTTTGCTTATTTTTCCAACAAGCTTTCCATCGGAGTTAATTATGGGAATGGTCAAATTGAAATTCACGAACGAATTTTCCAAAAGCGTTTTAACAGTGTCCGTTATGTAAACTTTGCTGGTCGGAGGGTAGGTACCAAGAAGTAGCTTCATAACGTTTTTCTCCGATATACTCTTTGTGGCAAGAAATAAAAAATATAAGCTTGATGACACGGGCTTAATAAATATGTAATGATTAAACCCTTATTATAGCTAAGAAAAAGAGGGATTCGGTTGTCTAGTTTTACGGGGAGCGCTACAAATTTTGGCTCACAATTAATGGAAATCTCGAAAAAATGGTTAATTGAATGGGAAAAACACGGTGTAAATGAAGCTAATATCGACGAGAGCAAGCCGAAGTTTTTTGTTACAGCGGCTTTTCCATACACTAATGGCCCGTTACATCTAGGCCATGCTCTTACTTACTCTATACCCGATGTAGTGATTAGATACAAGAGGATGAAAGGATACAACGTTCTATTTCCGATGGGATTTCACTTCACGGGCACACCGATAATTTCAATATCAGAATCAATAGCGAGGAGAGATGAGAAGACTATTAAGAGGCTTTTAGACGATGGTGTTCCAATAGAAGTTATAGAATCCTTCGTAAATCCAATTAATCTTGCACTTTACTTCAAGGACCGCGCCATCAATTCGCTTAGAAATATGTTATTTATGATTGATTGGAGAAGGTCATTTACCAGTGTTGATAAAGAGTTCCAAAAATTTGTTGAATGGCAGTTCCTTAAACTAAGGGATGCTGGATACATAGTTCAGGGCACACACCCCGTGGGTTGGTGTCCATTTCATCAGAGCCCAGTGAGCATGCATGATACACTTAACGATGTTGAACCCGAGATACAGGTATTTACTCTAATCTTCTTCCGCGACGAAGAAAACATCATTTATCCGGTAGCTACACTCAGGCCAGAGACCGTTTACGGAGTAACAAACTTATGGGTAAATCCGGAGGCAACGTATGTACTTGTGGAAGTCGATGGGCAGAGAATGTTATTATCGCAAGAAGCATCTTACAAGCTGTCTTTCCAGAAAAAGGAGGTAAAACCATTAATGAGCATTAAGGGCTCCTCCCTAGTTGGAAGAAAGGTTGTGAACCCCTTAACGATGGAGAAAATAGAAGTTCTGCCGGCAGGATTCGTTGACCCTGACACTGGCACGGGAATCGTGATGAGCGTGCCAGCTCACGCTCCTTTCGACTACGCGGCTCTAAAGGAGATAGGATATGAAAATACTTTGAAGCCGATTTCCATTATTGATATAGATGGCAAGCCGAGTTTACTTGGGGTGGAGGTCGTTAATAACCAAGGTATAAAAACAGCAAGTAAAGAGGAGGATAGAAAAAAACTGGAGGAACTAACCAAGGATGTTTATCTCAGAGAGTTTAACTCAGGCTCGATGTCCAGGGAGTTGTCGAGCAGAGTGTCCGGGGAGCACATTTATTTAGGCATAGCTAAAAGCATTGAGGGTAAGCCGGTAAAGGACGCTAGAGAGTACTTAAAGGAAGCAATTATTAAAATGAAGTTAGGCGATGTGTTCTACGAAATAGCTAACAAGCCTGTCTATTGTAGGTGCGGTACAAAAGTCGTCGTTAAGATAGTCGAGAACCAATGGTTCATAAACTATGAGGATGAAAATTGGAAGAAAAAGGTATATGATGCTCTTCGGGGCATAGATATAGTTCCTAATGATTATAGAGAACAATTCGTTAACACTGTAGGATGGTTAAAGAAGAAAGCGTGTGCTAGAAGCAGAGGTCTAGGAACACCGCTACCATGGGATAAATCTTGGATTATTGAGAGTCTAAGCGACTCGACTATATACATGGCGTTTTACACGGTAATCCACAAAATAAGGATGCATGGAATTAACCCCGAAAAATTGACGCCGGAGTTCTGGGACTACGTTATGCTGGGAATAGGCGATGTGAATCGATTAAGCGCGTCTCTGGGAATAGATAAGGGAATTCTAGAGGAGATAAGAAAGGAATTTGATTACTGGTACCCTCTAGATAACCGTCATAGCGGGAAGGACCTTATACCTAATCACCTTACATTCATGGTGTTTAACCATGTGGCTATCTTTCCCCCAGAGAAATGGCCAAAACGAATAGTTGTTAACGGTCATATCATGGTTGAAGGAATGAAAATGAGCAAGAGCTTGGGGAATTTCATCACCATTGATAAAGCTTTAAAAGAAGTCAGCTCAGATGTGCTTCGATTATCACTCATCTTAGGAGCAGAAATAGGCAACGATGTTAACTACACTAAACAGTTGACCACAACGGTTACCGAAACACTAGAGGGCATCTACGAGCTGGTGGTCTCAGTTAATTCCTCAAGACATATTACTGAGGAAAATATGAGCGAGAGTACAGTATTTTTAGAGAAGACACTGGAAACAAAGCTACACAGATTACTGCAAGAGATAAATGAATTAATGGAGAATTATAAATTCAGAAGCGCAGCTATAAAGATTTATCACGAGATAAACAATGAGCTGAAGCTTCACTTTAAAATCAATGGTCTGTACAGAAGCGATTTGATAAACAGGATAATTGACTCATGGATAAAACTAATGTCCCCCTTTACGCCGGCCTTTGCTGAGGAATTATGGCACCTAACAGGTCACAAAAGCTTTGTCGTTAACGAATCATGGCCTGACCCAAGCATGTTTGTAAAAAGCGATGAGCACGCTCTTTTCCTTAAGTATATTGATACGATTGTTGATGATATAGGTAATCTAAGGAATCTTTTCTCTGATAAGAAAGAGGTAATTATAGTTGCTTCGTCCTCAAAACCATGCTATCCAGCTAAGGCTAGGAGTTATCTAGCTGATAACAACCAGTTAAGAGAGCTAACAAGACTGCTTGCTCGAGAAGGGGTGCCCTCGCCGCATGATTATGCAAGGAGAATAGTCGCCTTCCTGAAGAATTTAACTATGGATGAGCTCAACAAGATTGAAAAATTATGTGAATACGAGGTGGAAATACTGAGAAAAATGTCCAGTTACCTAGAAGGGTTATTGAACTTGAAGATAAAAATATTAAGTGAAGAGGCACCCGAGGCTCAAGAATACATAGTTAAGAAAAAACAGTCTCCGCTCCCAATGAGACCCGTTATTATCTTTAAATAACAAAAAACCATGCTGAACAAGCGTTGCGAAACAGGAGCAATAAATCAATCAAAAAGAGCCTTTAGAGAGATGGATTTTTTATTTTCATTAGCAACTCGTCCATAGAGAACATGTTTATTAAATTAACATGAGTGGTCGCTAGTTCAAGGGATGATTTAATGGCATCATCACAGCTTTTCCCTTTCAATCTGCTTATGACATATGAGAATAGAAGAACATCACCAGCTCCGGTGCTTTCCTCGCCGTGAACTTTGTATGGTGGGATTGCTTCTTGTATCTTCTCATCGCAATAATAAAACCCTGCTTCGCTTCCATTCGAAACTATGGCTTCTTTTACTTTAAGAATTTTTAAACATTTTTCATTGTCTGTTATCCCCAATATTGAGCATATCTTCACATATTCCTCAATGTCCATGTGAGCATAGCTGACATTATAGTTTTTCACCGTGTTTAAATACCTGTGGAGATAATCTGGGCTTCTAGCTATTCCTTGAAAATCAATCGCTACTGGTATATCTTGTTTTAATAAATAGCTCAACAATAGGATATCGTTTATTGAAGCAATTATAGTTGGAGACCATATATAGATATCACTGGCAGACTGTTTATATATCAATGGGCACCTGGTAACTGGATAAGCTATCCTTTTACTCGGTAGTTCAGAGCTGTAAAGTAATAAAAACTTCTGTGTACAATCACCAATCCTCAAGTTCAGCTCGGCTCCCAAATATTCATGTACTTTCTTGATTTGATGATAATCCTTTGGTGCCGATTGACCTATTATTAGCACCTTGCTGCCAAGCATCTTCGAGTAAAGCGCATAGTAGTAGCCAGGTCCGCCTGTTTTTATTTTTTTCTTATCATTGATGTAAACGTAATCTATTGTTGGGTTAGAAAAAACCGTTGCTCCTATCATCTTGGCGTCATCTTTTTTATTTCTTCATAATGAAAGAATACATTTGCCACAGGATATTATAAGATTGGGAGCATGAGCACCGAGGAATATTTAAGAGAAATATTGCTTGATTTCAAGAAACAAGCGGTTGATTATCTGCTTCTGGACAGGGATTTCATAGCTGGAGTAGAGAGGATTCTGAGCATGGATAACATAAATGAAAAGGAGAAAGCCAAGAGAATTAGAAGACTAGCTTACTACTACCTGCGCAGGTTTAGATTTGAGGGCAAAGAGGTTTCATTCGTAGAGAGAGGCGAGAAAGGCGTGTCAGCTATAATTAGTTATCTCGAGGAATTAATGATGAGGAATAACTGCTTCAGTATTCTCGATGTCGGTTCAGGTCTTTTCCCCACGACTCTGGATTCATGGAGGATTAAGCCACGCGTGTACATCGCTGTGGATAAGGACGAAGATGTTGTAAAAAAGCTCGAGGAATTTTCAAGAAGCTTGAGGGACGTGGTTCTCAGTGTCGTTAGAATGGATGTGGCTAGGATAGATGATTACAGAAAATTCGTTTCTTCGCTTGAAGATAAGCCGTGCTTAGCCATATACTCAAGAATACTCCACGTTCTAAGCAGAGTTCATGGGGTCGATCCACTAGAGATGATTTACTCTACTCCATCGAAGATTCAAGTGATATTAGAGCCAAAAACTTCCTTGGTTAAAGAAAAAGACATTGCTTCCAAGGAGAAAAAGTTTCTTTTCACAATAGCTCATCGATGCGTAAATTCAGGTATATGCTACAAATACGATTTCTACGATTTTCCAAACGATGTAGGCGTTACCTTATACCTAAGCTGAAAAAACATCGCAAAAACAACAGTAACATTTAAATACTTTTCTAAAAAGAGTTTTAAACATTGATTTTATTACAATGATATGCGGGTTTAATTGTATGGAAGTCAATGATAAAACTATTAAATGGGTAAACCTGCTCTACACCACGTTAATAGGAGAGCTTAAACAAGTTACTGTATCTCACGATGACAAGTTCGAGGAAAAATCAAAGACAGGCTTCGGGAAACTCGATGGCAGCAGTATTCCAGGATTTAAAGACATATACGAAAGCGATCTGGTTTTAAAGCCAGATTTGGCAACCATGAGGATGGATCCATTCCAAAAAGAAACAGCTCTCGTAATATCGGATATTTATGAAGCGGGGGGGAAACAAAAATTTGTTAAAGACCCTAGATGGGTAGCCATAAGAACTGAGAGTTATGCTGAGGAGTTGGGCTTTAAAGCCCTTGTTGCAGCTGAGGCCGAGTTTTACATATTCGATGATCTTCTTGTTTGGGTGGATTCTTTATCATCAGGATACAAGATTAAATCTAGAGAAGCATCGGCTTCATATAAGAGAAAAGGTCTGGTTTTCAAGAATGGTTATCATGCTCCTTTAGATTTGGATTACACCTATGAAATCCGGAATGAGATATCGAGAATCCTGGGGAACTATTTCGATATACAAGTAGAGTCTCATCACCATGAAGTGGGAGCTGCTGGACAGGTGGAAATCAATATAAAGGCATCAAACCCTCTGTCAATGAGTGATAGCATTCAGCTCCTGAAATACGTCGCGAAGCTTGTATGCTACAATAAGGGCAAGCTAGCTTCATTTTTACCAAAGCCAATCCCAACTGATAACGGCAGTGGCTTGCACATGCATGTTAGCTTGTGGAGAGGAGATACAAACCTTTTCTACGATGAAAACGATGATTACGCTCAGCTAAGCCAGCTAGCAAGATACTTTATTGGAGGTTTAATAGAGCATGGAAAAGCCCTTTCAGCAATAGTTTCACCAACTGTTAATAGCTACAAGAGGCTAGTTCCGCATTACGAGGCACCAATATACCTTGTTTGGGGGAAGTCAAACAGAAGCGCTGCAATTAGAATACCAAGCTACAATGGGTCTCCGCAATCAAAGAGGATAGAGTACAGGCCTCCAGATCCATCAGCTAATCCATACCTAGCAATATCAGCTGTTATTTTAGCTGGTCTTGACGGGATAAAGAAGAAAATTGAGCCCGGGGACCCCCTTGACTTAAACATCTATAAGTTAAGTGAGAATGAAAGAAAAAGGCTGGGAATTAAATCTCTGCCCGGAGATTTAAGAGAAGCTCTAGACGAGCTAGAAAATGACCATGAGTTCCTGTTACCAGGCTTTACAAGGGAGCTTATATCCTCATACTTGGAGGTTAAAAGAAGAGAATGGGAAATAATCAATAGACATGTAACTCCAGCGGAAATTTACTACTATAGTTACTTATAGTAAAAACAAGTTGTATTGTTGTATTGTGAAAAACGTTAAGCAATCATTTCTTCTCGTAAGAGACTCTCCTTCTTAAAACTAGCGTTTTCCTCTATTACCCGCAAGGTTTTGATGCATGCCTCAGCTTTAGTTGCTAGTTGATGGGATTCATTTACTATTAGATGCAGAACTTGCAGAGGGCTCTTGTTTATGTTAAGCTCGTTTATTTTGAGTAAAAGTCTATATAGCTTATCTTTGGAATAAGCTATTCTCTTCATGCTGGAATTAGCTACTCCAGCGAAGAGTTCCCATAGAGCGTCTAAGTATTCGCGTAGAACATTCATAATGATGGGCTGTTTCTCAGGGCTGTTTGATGCTAGAATCTTAACAGAGCTTAGCAATTTCGAAGATAATGAGTAGATGTCATTGATTATTGCATACATTTCAGCGGTTGCTATAATCGCAACATTGTCTTCTTTTCTTGATGTCAGTTCCTTGAATATTTTTCTTCTTATGCTTAGAAACTTGATTTGAAGTAACTTCTCGAGGATGCTTATTTGCGTGTCGTTTATCTCCTCTTTCTCGTTACTCAGTAGTTCCTCGATGAGACTAACTATGACTTTTCCCATGTCCTTAATATCATCGGCAAGACTAGATGTCGAGTCGTTTTTGCTAGAAATCTCGATGAAGCCATTTTTTACCTTTATATCTATGTCTAACTTATCTGCTAGTTTTTCAAGTATTGATTTTAAATGCTGGTTATACTCGATATTTATGCTATCAAATCCCAAGGATAGAAGGCAGCTAATTAGGTTGTCATTAAAATCTGAACTACTTATTTTTCTGAGATTTATTCTCAATTGGTTCTGAGAAGGCTTCTTGTCTTTAGGTTTAATTTTCAGTGACCCGTTCTCCTCGATGACCATCACTAAGTCTCCTGCTTTTAGACCATACTTCCTTACCCAATTGGCGGGCAAGGTTACTATGAAGGATGAGCTACCTAGCCTTTGGATTTTTCTTGTCTCCAAGAATATCACTGTATTTAACATATGTTAAATACAATTATTAAACTTTTTGCTCTAAGCATGCGTGCCCACAGTTTCCAAAGATGAATTGGCCAATAATTGATGAATAGGATAACCACAGTTAAAGCAAAACTTAGCATTCTCGATGACCTTTGCGCCGCACATAGGGCAATACTTTATCTTGAGTAAATCTTGGCTCCCAGCATTCTGTGTTTCAACAGTTTTTTCTTCACTCGTTTTTTCATGAGATGGATTATGGATTTGCACTGAACTGCTTCCGTTGTAGAACACTTTTTCGTATTCTTTCTTTATATCTTCTTTAAGCAAGTGAAGATAAATCTGTGTAGTTTTTATATCGCTATGGCCAAGCAACCTCTGTAATGCACTAAGGTTTAAGCCCCTCTTAAGGCTCTCAGTAGCGAAAGTATGTCTAAACATATGTGGCCTAATGCTCGAGACCTCAACGCCAGCTCTTTTTGCTATGCTTTTTATTCTTTTGTAGAGACCATGATACGAGAGATTAACTATTTTGTCATTTGGTCTTAAACTCTTTATCATTTTGCTAAGAATATCATATGACCTGGGCCCAATGAAAACAGTTCTTTGTCTACCATACTTGGTATTCTTCAAGATTATTTCTTTGTTATTTAAATCAATGTCTTTAGCCCGTATTTCCAATAACTCACTAGCTCTCACTCCTGTCTCAAATAACAGGTTTATAATTAATCGGTCTCTGTCATCCTTGCAGGCTTGGTTAAGCGCTTCGAGCTCATTTTCGCCTAAAACATGCGGCTCGCTGAAGGGGGTTTTCCTAACAATTGGGACAACCAGGTCTTTTCTTCCAGTCCATTGAAGAAATTTTCTAACAAACAAGGTATAATAATGAAATGTATTCATTCTTTTCTTTCTTTTTTCGCTGTTCTTAACGTTGCTTAGGCTAGCGGTTATCCATTTCTGTATATCTATCTGAGTAATATTCGCTATTCTTGGATTACCACTAAACATAGCGAAGTTTTTAACCGCTATGTAGTAAGACTTAATGCTCTTTTCACTATATCCCAGAGACATCAGCGTAGCTCTGAAATCCTCAAAAGCATCGAGAACTGTTTTCTCAGCTATATTAGTTGGTGGTGGCGGTAACTTCAACGATAATCAACCAATTAATAACTACTAAATACATAAATTTTTAAGCGAATCAGCGATGCTTATTGGGAGCAATAGATAGGGAAAACTAATTAAGAACTTTTTAAAAATTATAGAAGGGGTCAGGAGCCGAAATCTTTGTGGGAGATCCCCCGTGACCGGGGTTCGAATCCCCGCCCGGCTACCATCATTCTTCAACTTTTTTGTTAAATACTAAGAATAGTTCTTTGGCCCTGTTCTCTCCTATGCCTTCCACGGTCATTAGTTCTGAAACCGAGGCGTTAACTATGTTTTTTAGCGATCCAAATTTTCTTAGCAGTCTTTCTCCTATTGTTGGCCCAGCGAGTACCTGGACCACAGCTTTTATTTTATCATCAATACTGGTTTTCTTGAGAGGTTTTTGTACAATTAATGAAGCTTTAGCTTCTTCTTTAGCAGTATTTTCCTTGAGTTTGTGAACCATGTACTTTAGCCAATCAATCAGTGTTTCTTTGTCCGGTAAAAATAAAACGGTGAATCCATAGTTGTTTTGAATGCTATCAAGCACGGAGAGTAAAGCGTTAAAGGGCATCTCTCTTTTTTCTTTTATTTCGTATGGGTCTCCTTCTATTACTATATATACTTTGACTCGTGATTCTCTTGATAATTCTCTGAGTCTATTGGCCTGTGACCAAATTCTTTTATCGATAACGCTACTAGCTAGGTCATCCCAAGTTTTCCTTTCAACTACTACTCCAACTAAATGGGTGGTTTTGCTTGGTAAGTAGAAATCCCCCTCTTCCAGCTTAGTAACGATTACCCTCAAGCCCTGTTTAGATAGAGCTTCCTTAAAGATAGGATTAAGCGTGTTTTCCCTTGAATCGATAGCTATATCGAATGAAATCAGTGTTTTCTGAGCAATAACCATTGTCTAAACCCTTGCAATATCAGTTATTTTCTTTTTAGCTTAAGCGCTGGTCTAGCTGTAAGTATTCTCTCGGAGTCGAACCATTTTATAGATAACCAAATAGCGATGACAAAGTAAATCAAGTTAGCTACGATGCTGATATTGCTTAGATAGGTAGACGATGAAACGGCAGTCTTAAGGACTATTATTGGCGCTGAGAAGGGTAGAACAGATAATAAAACTCTGGTGGCTTCGGAAAACGCGTCTAGCTCGAGGAACAAAAGCATAACAAATACTATTAGAACCGGCATCCACACAATATTAGCTAAAGCTTGGGCTTCCCTAACGTTTGACGCGAAGCTGGCAACTATCAGGCCAAGTATGCTGCCAAGTAGTAAACATAAGATTAGGCCTACGCTTAGCTTAATTAGGCTTGCCTTTCCAAGTAAGTCTATGAGCATCCTAAATGTGCCAGCTAGCTGAGCTTCCCCCTCAGCAGCAGAAATGATGGAGCCAATGTAACTAAATAACCCGATAGATAACGAAATGGCACCTAGTATGCTTATAACCGCGGTTGCTATTGCTTTCCCAAGTATAACATCACTTCTCTTGAGAGGCAGTGATAGAAGAACCTCGAGTGTTTTTTCTTCTTTTTCTACTCCCATACTAGTTGCTGCTATAGAGGTTACTATGGATAATACTAGTATGGGGCCAAGCACTAGCAGGAAGCTTTGATTCACCAGGTTATAAGCAAAAGCCTCCGAGTATTTCTGGTTCTTTACTATGACTTCTCTCTGTTGCACGATGGGGTTTAGAATTGAGGCTATGTCTCTATCTGGATAAGCGCTTTTTAAGTAAGCCACTACTATATTATTAGCGAAATTGCTGATTAGTTTATTAGTTATTTCCAGCTTAGTTAGGGATGTTATGCCTAGGCTCTTCACGAATGCAACTACTTCTACTTTTGCTTGGACTCCACTCGTAATATTATGCGAGAACCCAGCTGGGATTACAATAAGGCAGTCATAATCGTTTTGCCACTCCATCGATGAAATGATGTCTTGAGGATTTATATTAGATAATATTTTTAGCTTGGGAAGCCCAATGCTCTCAAGGTAGCTTATAAAGTACTTGCTCCACTCGCCCGAATCATTGTCAATAACTATAAGTGATACGTTACCTGATTCCTCAGCGACCTTTGTTATGGCAAAAGAAACTGCTTGACCAAGAATTATGTAAATCAGAGCGGGAAGAATAATTACGCTAAACAATATTTTAGGGTCTCTGAGCAAATCCTTGATTTCTTTCTTAACAAATATACTTATGTTACCTGGCATGCCTTACCAGCCTCGCGAACGCTTCTTCCAGGTTATATGCACTAACTTTGTTTATGATTTCCTTCACTGTGCCTTCAGCGATAATTTTTCCATTATATATAATTGCTACTCTATCGCATAAGTCTTCAACTTCAAGCATATTGTGGCTACTTAAAAGAATGGTTATTCCATGTTGCTTCGCATATCTTCTTATTTGTTCTCTTATCTCGAGGCTGTAAAGAACATCAATGCCACTTGTAGGTTCATCGAGGATGGCAAGCCTAGGCTTAACCGCGAGGCTTCTCGCTAGCTGCAGCCTTCTTTTCATGCCCTTACTGTATGTCTTTATTTTTTCCTTCAATGCGTCCCCAAGGCCCGAGAGCTCTTCTGCTTCAACAGCTATATCCTTGTAGTTTTCGGGGTCATATAGCTTTGAGATAAAAACAAGGTATTCCTCGCCTGTCATGTATGGATAAGCACCCGCCTCTTCCGGGAGATATGAAATTCTTCTTCTTACTTCCAAAGGGTTTTTCGTAACATCAATACCATCAACCACGACGCTCCCCGCCGTTGGAGTAAGCAAAGTCGCTATTATCCTCAGGGTGGTTGTCTTGCCCGCGCCATTGGGGCCTATCAGTCCATATATTTCTCCCATATTGACGGTGAAGCTAATTGAGTCAACGGCGGTCTTTTTCCCGTACTTCTTGACTAGATTATTAACTACTAGCAACAATTAACCTAACCCGGTACACTGTTTAAATAGCTTTGAGTATTTATTCTTATTTGATGCGGCTATTTAACCTGGTCGCCGGTGTTGATTTTGGTTTTCAAAAAAGAAAAAGACAAGAAGCTCTCGTTACTAAAGGCATTATCTAGAATAAGAGCTATAGAATACAAGCTAGCCAGTATGGAGTCTAGGCTAAACTCATCAATAACAAGCGGGTTGATGAGAATAGCTGAACTTAAGGAAAAAGGAATGAATATTGACGCCGAGATGTTGGCGGCAGAGCTTTCTTCCCGAAGACAAATGTTAAAAGAAATATCAAGGATGAGAACAGGTTTAGAGAGGCTGAGGTTAAGGCTGGAGACAATCATGATTATAGGTGAGTCTAGGGAAAGCATAGGGCAACTAAAACAAATACTTGGAGAAATAAAGAGCAGCGGTTTCGAGAAAATCCCAGAGTTATCAATAATGTTTGGTGAGCTAGACGAAATAATTAGTGGTATAGAGGAAGACTTTGAATTTGAATCCACGGCCTCCATAGATGATGTAACCGTTGTTTCCTCGCCAGCAGAAGTAGAAAGAATATTAAAGGAAGCAGACATAGTTGCTCAGGGGAGAGAAAAGAAAAGGCTTCCCTTGCCGCCAGGGAGCTGATAGTTATTGCCTATAATAACTATTTCACTAAGTGATTCTGAGTATCAGAAATTGAAAGAAAAAGCTTTACAATCTGGATACTCGACGGTAACCGAGTTTATTATTGACATTATTGACAGATACATGGAAGAAGAAGCACCGAAGCCATCAGAGCAGGCCCCTCAGCAAGCCCAGCCAGATTTAAGCGAAATAAGAAAAGAAATCAACAACATGCTTAGGAAAATCCAAGATTTGATTAACCCATATACTTCTAAAATAGATGAGCTAAGTAGGAAAACAGCTGAGTTAGCTGAAAAGATAGAAGCTCTTGAAAACATAGTCAAAGCCATACAAACCGGTGAAAAAGTCGCCCCACCCGAGGGAATCGCTGAGAAGAGAAAAACAGCCTTAGATTACTTAAAAATCGATGGTTACGTTCTTCAAAAAGACCTAAAATGGCTCAGAAAACCGGAAGCTTTTTTCGCCAAGCTTAAACGAGAAGGCGCCATAGTTGTTGAAGGAGAGAAAGGCTACATAGCGATTGACAGGGAGTTCTATGAAGGATTAGTCAAAGAACTGGAAAAAATAAAAACTAATGATGCAAAAGAAGCTATTCAGAAAATATCTCCGAAAGCAAGAAAGCTTTTTGAGGTATTGCTAAACGAAGGCCTAGTTATATACGATTCGAACACCAAGTCATGGAAACTAGCAATATAGTTAAAAGTGGTTATTCAGTCACAGTTATTTTCACTCCACTCGAAATATTCATCACGTTGTATATCATTTCTTCTTTCTCTATTTTCTTGAACAGTTCATACCTATAGCTTCTCAGCTTTGTTGGGCAACCAATATCCGTTCTAGGCAGAAAAGACAGGTAAAGATTCTCCTTCACCAGTGGTATTAGAGGCGGGTTTCTAAGATAATCACTGTCTCCATATAAATTCATAGTAATTAAACCTAACAATTCATCCATTAGCGCCACGTCGTCCTTCCATACAGAGCTAATCAGCCCTAGTACATTTACAAGCGTGGATATATCTGGCATACCCGCCTCAGCATTATAAGTTATTTTTCCACGCTTTTTCGTTGCGAGTACAACTTGTATACGGGGCGGCGGAGGAAGATAGATTAATGGTGCAACCGAGCCATACCTCTCGCTACTAAAGAACAATGCTGTGCCCCCAAGCATCACGGATTTAATGATTTTTTGCTCATCAAGGCTTAGTGTATCAGCGAAGTCATCCAGCTTTAGCAATAGATCTTCATCTTTAATTCGGCTTAGGATGTTTAGTAAGGCTTTTTCCGCTATGCAGTATGAAGAAAAATTGAGTCTTGGCTCGACATAGGTTTTATCAACCATAACCGCTTCTCTGGAAGCAACGGCGTCGCGGCAAGGCGAGAGCAGTTTTGCATGCCAAGTTTTATCGTTTGTTCTTGTTAATACTGCTTTTACCTCGGTGCTTTCTAGTGATAATGCTAGGAAGTACCTTGGAGGTTGTGATTCAACGAAAACTACTGGTGGTATGGATATCTCTATTACCATAATACTCCTTTGCCCTCCAGGCTCAATAATTAATGGATTTTTACATGTAACTTTGGATACATTCTCGATAAAAAAGTTATATACAAGAAGGATTCCTGATTAAATGAGAAAAAGCAAATATTTACGGCGGGACGAAAAAGATTTGGTTTTTAGTTATATAATAGTTTTATAAAAAACCTTATTTCTTGCCTCTGAACGCCACGAAGCCCACTAGTAGACCTATTATTAAGGCAACTATTGCCGCGCCAGCAACAGCTCCAGTGTTTGTCTTAGTTACTGTGGTTGTTACCGGCGTTGTCACGGTCTGTGTCACCGTATTAGTCTTTGTCTCTGTCAGCGTCTGCGTCACCGTTGCCGTAGTCGTCTTCTCAACCGTCTGAGTAGTCGTGACGGGCTGAGTAACTGTTTTTGTCTCCGTCACCGTTGCCGTAGTGGTTGTCGTTACGTTTTGTATCTGTGTCACCGTTGTCGTTACTGTCACCGTTGGTTGGGTGGTTGTTGTGTTGGTCTCAGTGGGCGTGGGAGTCGGGGTTATGTACGTAAACGTTACGTGGACAACTTTTGTATCTCCGCTCGCCACTTCTTTAATCTCTATTGTGTATACACCTTCAGGGAAGTTAGCCCTCGGCTCAGTCGGGAAACTGAAAAGGGTTAAGCTAAACGCACCAGTGTTATCGCTTGTAACTTGGTCCAGCGTTAGCAATTTGTTGTTTGGATCGTAGACTGAAATAGCAACGAGTTGCTGAGGAACAGAAGTCTTACCAGCCACCACGAGGGTGTCTCCAGGGTAGAAGACTTGGTTTTCTACAGGAGATGTTACTTGGAGAGCTTGTGCTGATGGCGCAATTAATATTACCGCAAGTAGCAACGCGACTAGTCCTAACAAGGCTTTCTGCTTCATGAATTTCACCTACAATTATATGTTAAATTTTTGCATGTTTTACGTTTAAAAACTTATGCTACTGTATATTAATAAACCTAACTCCGAATAGATTAACCAAGAATTTTTGCTATACGGAGTTCAGCATACATATGTATATGTTTGTATAATTATAATCACTTATTCTTCATATATTACGTTTAGCCCAAGTCTAACGGCATTGTTCAATATGTCTTCGCATAGCTTTCTGGGGTGATTGTGGCTTGAGAGGAAGCTTATCAGCTCTTCTTCTTTATCTGGGTCGCTGAGCAAAGCCTCGCTCCACCCGCATATTGAGCCCTTTACAATTAGCTTTCCATCAAGGGTTAACCCATAGTACCTGTTAGTCGCGCCTCTCTCCATATATGCATGATTTGTTCTCGGTATTATCAACCATTTATACATGTTTTCGATTTTTATTTTAAACCCCGTTATGATGCTCAGCTTCTCGATGAGCCTAGATAGCTCCTCTTTCTCTATTTTTTCGTTGTTTTTGCTAATGAATAAGCTGTCAACTATGAAGTGGATAACCCTGTACCCACTCTCCTCCGCGGCAGTTATGGCTCTTTTCAAAACCTCCCTTGCAACCCAGGTTACGGTTTCGTATGCGTATATGTTCCCGAACCTAGAGTTCCTATAGCCTAGGTAGCCAAAGCTAGCTACGAGGATCCATTTTATTGCTTTTTCTCTATAACTAGAGGTCTTATCGCCAAGCTTCTTTATTGATTCTCTTCTATTCACCAGCTCTCTCAGAACGGTTGCTACAAGGCCTGGCTTGTCTAGGCAAATCACGTGGGGAGAGCCGAAGGGCCTATGGATGTTTGTGCATTCAGGCTTGTTCAGCGTTTCTGGTGATATGTTGTAGGTAGCTATGATGGATGGATAAAGGCTTGAGAAGTCCAGTTGAGCTACGTTGAGATAGAGGCCTGGACGAGGAGAGCCTATCAAGCCTCCTTTATCTGTGAATAGAAGACTGTCCATATCTCTCCATCTATCTCCACCCATTCTGGCCTTTGGGACAAGCATCTTTTTCTCAACAGCTCTGAAGGCCTCTATCGTTGTTAGTATCTCTCCTATGCTGGAGCGGGAAACTCGCTCTAGGTCCATGCAGCTGAGCCTGCACAGCTCTATCAGGCCATAAATGTTGTCCACGGGGTTTCTATTTACTCTGATAACTGGTCTCCACCCAGCTAGCCTAGTTGGAATCACGTTGTTGTAGTCGATTATTACGTGTGAGTCATCTATGTAATCGACCGGGTAGTCATAGCTGTCGGCCTTCCATGAAACGGCCTCCCCGCTTCCCAGCTCATATAGTGTAAAAACAAGTTTTCTATCACGCATCACAACTTGAAGAACCCTTAGCGGCGGGACATGGTAAGTGATTTCATTGTTCTTCTCCGAAGACCAGTAGCAGGCCTTAAGGCCATGTTCTCTTAGGCCTAGCAGAAGGCTTCCTGGCTGCGTGTTCACCGGTTGCGCTAGCCCCTTGTTCTCCAGCTCCTTTCCCAGCCTCTGGAGAAATAGTAGGTTTTTCGACGTTACTTTTAGTAGCTTTACTTTTCTCTCATACCAAGGGGGGGATAGCCACTCCTCAACGGAGACCTCGTGTATACCCTCAACGTTCTCCAAGTCTTCTCTTAGTGCAGCTGTTTTTTCTTCCTTGAATGATAGAAGGTAAAGTGGGTAGAGCACATCTCTTTTCTCGAAGGAAACACGGCCCTCCTCGTCTACCCAGATGGCGATTGCTACATCTTCATGCGGTATTGTTCTTAGAAGCCACTTTTCTTTCAAGCTCAAGCACCCTTGCCCAGAGCTTAGCCAGAGCAGCAAGGAGAATAGAGTCTATTGGTAGCTGGGGAGGAATCAACATAAGTAGCGGGATTATATCGTCGTAGCTTCTCAGAATATCCATTAGAGCAGCTCGGATCGAGGGGTCCTGGATTACCTCTAGGCTTTTTCTTATTCGCTCAGCTTCCTGGTCTAGAGCCACTCTGATAGGAGGGCTTGTCCTACCCATTCCGCTCTCCCCTCAATCTCATCTATGCTTAGAAAAACAGAAGTGCTACCCCTCGAGGGATGCTTCACGAGAAGCGCCTTAACGCCCCTTTTACCTACCTTCTCGAGCATTACGGACACGTGAACACTATGCCTGTAGAGGGATCCTCCTTCGGGTTGACTGCGCGAGAAGACAGAGTATCTGTTGAAAATAGCTACTCTCGCGCCATGACCGCTCAACCTTCTGATATGCCTAACGACAGGGCTTAGCCTCCACCGCTCCTTTGGGGGGAGCTCAACGGCGTGCACGAATGGGTCAAACAACACGTAGCTCCTAGACATCCCAGTGTTTGCCTCGGAGAGAAGCTGCGTTGTATCCTCGATCCTAAAGGACCTCGAGACCGTCACGGAGCCCTGGCAGTTTTCAAGTAGCGCTCTTTTCTTTATTTCATAGAAGTCATAGAGAAGCGGAGAGCTCTGAGCGACAAGCAATGCTACATTTCCATAGCAACTCCACTTAGCCACTAAGCGATAAGATAGAGAGACCAGCACGTCCAGATCACCGTAAAACTCTATAACAGAGCCACCGCTTATGCATCCAATAAGCTCATCCAGCTCCTCTAGGCCAGTTGAGTAGCAATAACCATCCGCAGCATACCTAGCTAGGAAATCAGGAATAGAAAGCATAATCAATAACCAAGAGATCCATGGTGTATGGGAGACATTATTAGGGAAATAAACAGTTTTTCCCTAGGGAGGGGACACCGAAAGTAAT
>WYEQ01000031.1 GCA_009904015.1 Desulfurococcales archaeon
CTCCAGGCAACCGCTCTTGGGCTGGGAACAGTGGCTGTGGGGGCTTTCTACGATGATGAGGTTAAGAGGGTTGTTGGGGTTGCTGAGGGGGAGCCGCTGTACATCATGCCTGTTGGTAGGCCCGTCTCTATCTACGACTTGAGGGAGGAGGAGCTCAGGAGATACTACGAGAAGAACAGGTGAGAAGCTCTTTTTTATCCAATAATACCCAATTCTTATTTATGGCTGGTGTCCTCTTTGGCGAGGAAGTACGGCTTGTTAACTGAGCTTCAGTACAGGGTTCTCGAGCTCAGGCTGAGGAGGGGCTTGTCCCAGGCCGAGGCTGCAAGGGTTCTCGGGACCTCGAGGGAGAACGTCGCTATTGCTGAGAAGAGGGCTTTGAGGAACATAGAGCTCGCTGAGAGAACTATCAGTGCTTATCGGTACCTGCTACGCGTGGCGGAGGTCGTGGTTGAGCCGGGAACACACCTGGTGGATATTCCCAGCATGGTCGTGAAGGCCGGGGACACAGCGAACGTTAAGGTGGCGGCTAACTTCACTAGGATATACGATGAGGTCAGGTTCAAGGCGAGGGAGTGCGTGGAGGGGAGACACGTCGTGAGGCCCATAAGAATAGCTGTTCTGAGAGACGGCTCAATAGAGGTTATATGCGAGCCCAGCCACTGACCCCGCGCAGCAGGCCATGAAAAGCCATGAAGCAGGGCCGAGCAAAACCATGAACGCGTGCGTAAGCCGTGAGAAAACAATTGTTAACCCGGATACAAGCAAGTCATTAGCCCCTTTATCCCAGGTATCTTCTCGTTTAATCTATGACTCACAAGAATTACGTGGCACATACAGATATATTCGACTGAATGCTCCTGGTCTTGAATCGTTTCTTGGCATAGGAGTTAGCTGTTCAAGTCGCTTCATGGAGCGCGGCGTTGAATGCGTGCCTTACAAGCTTTCTTTTCCTACCCCCCCCGAAGAGCGGGGATTCCGGTTGTACCTGTAGCGCAGAGTTCATATTACTGGTCGCTGAGCTAAAAACCGAACAAATCTGGGGGGATCCCCCATTATACATGGAGAGATAGTAGGCGTTTGGCAAAAGCTTGGAGAAGCCCCATGCACAGGTGACGCCCAGTTCTCTCGCTTTTAAACACATGCAGCGAACCTTCTGTTTCAGGCTCAAAAACCAGCCATTAAACACGCGCACAAGAGCAGATAGAGGGGATTCTCTCCACAGATCAGAAGCACCGCGGGCTTTCCCAGGCTAGGAGGACTCGATGGAGGCTTTGCCTCATCGCGTTTCCCCAACCCGGAGAAAAACTGTGGGAGCACAGCTCCATGGAAAGGGAGGATCCCCCAATTATATATGGAGCATCCTCAAACACTTGGGGCACGGCTTCACGCGAATTTCCATGTCTCTTAGTCTTGCTTATTTTTAACCGAATGTGCTTGCACCTCATAGTGGGACTCAAGCTCTTAGTCTTGCTTATTTTTAACACACAGAGTTTTGGAGGAAGCTGCTTACAGGCTGCCACTCTTAGTCTTGCTTATTTTTAACTAAAAAAGAGAGTGAGTGTTTGTGGTTAGGGGTGAGGCTCTTAGTCTTGCTTATTTTTAACGGGGCGGTTACAAAGCTGCACTTACGCCCATAAGCTCTTAGTCTTGCTTATTTTTAACAGATGCTATCCAGCTCCCCCACGACCGACTTCCTAAGCTCTTAGTCTTGCTTATTTTTAACAATAGAGATTATTGAGTTTAAGGTTCATGATCCGACTCTTAGTCTTGCTTATTTTTAACTAAAGCGTGACAGCTATCTGGCTAGGTTGCGCCTCTTAGTCTTGCTTATTTTTAACGCTATTGACTTATCAGTCAACCACAAATAAATTCCCTCTTAGTCTTGCTTATTTTTAACGCGAGGGGCTTCGTGGAGTTTTCCTTGCTGCCCTGCTCTCTGTACAGAGCTCTATTCCACGTTAACGTTAAATCCTCCCTCCTGCACCTGCCCTCAAGATACCTTGCTAAGCAAAAAGCTTTTAAATAAATTTGTTGGTAAGGTGTCTTGCCGGTATCTTTGTGTTTTAGCGTTATATACTTGTAAAGAGTTTTTATAGCCTCATTTACATGTTCCTTCTTTAAATCTCCATCATCATCAAGCTCGGGTACGCCATTATTGTTTATCATGCTTATGGTTGCCTCAATCGCTATTGGCTTAAACATTTCCGTATAATCAAACGTAAGAGGAGTGCTATAACTAGTTTTATGTAAAAAACCGTAGGTTGGGTCTAATCCAGCCGCAATTAAAGCTTTAGTTGCAAGAGTATAGAGTACCGAGTACATCACGCTAAGCGTTTTGTTGAAAGGATCTGTGTGGCGCGGTTTTCTCCCTTGAAAATCGTACTTTGTCTTTAGCTCGGCTAGTTGCTCGTTTTTGATTAACTTTACGAGGCTATCCCAAAGCTTATTGGATGCAAGGGACTCCCATGTTCTTATATCGTGCTCGAGCTTCTCTGGGTCATTACTTAGTAATGGAGCTTCTGGAACGGCTGGTGGCTCTATTCTGTGGTACTTGAGGATATTTATCATACCGTTAATTTTAGCATTAATGTATCCTAGGGCTATTTCGAGCGCTTTAGTTTTTTCTAGGGTATACTGCAAGCGGCGGTAATTGTTATACCTCGTAACTATAGGGTTAATCATTATGGTCATGTTGCCCCTGCTCACAATAGATAAAGGTATATTAAATAAGCTTAAAACAGGCGGTACCGAGGAACTTATCTTCACGCCCCCTCCAATAATAAGGACTGCATCTACGTCTCGCAACCCTCTTTCTCTTTCAGCTTTCTCGCTCTTTATAACTAGAGAAGATTTGCCTTTAACACTGAGTTCAGCCTTACTTCTAATAACTAGTAACCTCATCAGAGCGCCCTCGCTGGGCAGAATGATGCAAGCTCGCACAAGCTACAAAGATTTTGTCGCGGCTCAAATCTCTCAGTAGACCTATGTAAACAGGACAGGATAGCATCCTGGTCTTCATAAGTCAATACTTTGTACATAATTTTCTCAGGCGAAACTATCACAATCCCTACCGGCAGTCTTAACGAATAATATAAAAATATTCCTCTTAGCAGTGCCTGCCAGGGCTTAGCTATGTTTATTCTACTAGCCAACTCTATATACAATGCAAAAATATCTTCGCTATTTTTTGTTTTAACCAGGGATAACATGTGGCATTTCTGGTCAGGCTCCTTGTCTTTGCTATTTCTTGTTTTAACTAAAGCGAATACATCCTGCTTGGACTTTGCACAAATCGATTCATCAGCCAACTGAATACCAAGCTCATGTTCGAGCTCGAATTGTATGGACAGCAAACTGTTCTCAATATATCGATCACCGAAAGCGTGTTTAACTATTTTTTTGAGGGTTTCGTGCCAATCTTTACTCTCTTCGGCTGTGGGGTAGTAAGGTTTTTCAAGCGGAGTAGAGCCGTGCCGTATTAGTTCAAGTGCGTATGGGCACAGCATTGCCCATCCAAGTAGGTTAAGTCTAGTAAATCTCGTATTTTCTTTCCTGCACGATGTAGTGATCTCTCCCCTCAAATACATATGCCCTTTGGTATTCATCTTCTCTAACAACGATGATAAACACTGAATCGTTTTCACCAATGATTTCCTTAACTTTTTTTGAAATGAGCTTTGCTGTAGTAACTGTTCCGGGTCCTGCGTAGACGCTTCTGTTAACTCTAGACAAACCCAGTCTCCGCAGGTAACGCCGCAGTCTTGCTCTTTTTTCGTCATCTGCGAAGTCGTATGAGACAACGACTATCACCACTTGACCACCAATGGGTTAAACAAGTATTTTTTAGATAAACATGATGGCATACCTAATCTCTGAGCCTCCCGTGTAGACAGTTCTCGCTCCCTCCCCGGTGTAGGATAGATATTCAGCTAGGTCTTCTCCAGCGTCAACTACATAAACCAAACCTTCTCCAACGGATTTTTCATCCAACATAAGAGAATCGCCTATTTTCAGGCTCCCTTTAAGAAGCTTGAGCAGTGTTCTTATATCAATAAACTTGTTTACGAAACTTCTAGGCTCTTTATTTAATGATAGAACCAGTTCCTGTCTCTCGCTTTGACTTAAATCAATTTCTAGTTTCCCTCCCTTATAAGCTAGAACCTTGAAGTTTCTTGCAATTAAGCCTATGCTAGCCTCACCCTGTTCACCGTATTTTATGTCAATAAATTCTACCGAGAAACCTGTTCTTCTGAAAACCAGTAGATTAACCAAAGCTCTTGAATCACCAATAAAGGAATTTAAAAGTTTCAGTGCCTCTTCCTTCTTTAGATCTATTTCACCAAGCCCCTTCATGCCCGAAACTCTAACCATAGAAGAAAGTGCGTAAGCATGTATCAATTTCTTTCTGACATTGTAGAACTCACTTGGAATAATGTTAGAGACATCCTTTTTTCTTTTTGGATAATCAAGATAAACTTTACTTAACCATTCAGTTAGCTCATAGTAATTCATTGTGCTTTTAGGCAAGTTTTTCTCGAGCACGTGTTTTGGAAGCACAAGGTAAATCTTTGACGAAACGCCCTTTCGGCCAAACCTTCCTATCCTCTGAATGACATCTTCGCTTGATACGCCAGCCGTAATGCCCCACACAATTTTACCTAGGTTAACTCCTTGAGTAGTCGCCTCGCTCCCCACTATTACATTGCTCCCCTTTGCGCAGATTTTGCTTGGAACTATGCTTGCTATGCAATCAGGTCTAATTCCCTTTTTGCTCAGTTCCTCGGCTAGTCGTGTTACCATCCATAATCTTTCAAGGATTATCAGTGCTCTGCCGTCTTTGTATCTATCTATTTCTTTGACCTCATCGAACAAATCTTCAGTTACTATGCCGGGGACTTTCTCTGCTGCTTCATAATACGCAGGCAATCCTTTTTTCCCTGTATCTACGCCTATTACCTCTATAACGCTATCTCCCTTTACATGAAACCCGTCACCGCCGTGAATAATTTCTGCATTCAGCATTTCTGGGTTTATGCCAGCATCGCGCAATTCATTGATAATCTCTTTAGCTGGTGTGGCTGAGGAAAAAACTATTGGTAAGTCTGACATAGATTTGTATATTTTTATAATGACGTACAAGGCGGAAAGCTCAAAAGGGCTATATAGATGAAACTCATCAATGAATAGAGGCAACTGATTTAGCAGTTGGTGATATACACTCAAAGATTTACTGACCTGGTCTCTGGTTAGTACCTTGGTTCTTCTCAATATGTTGTCCAGTTCATCAATGCTTTTTTCATTAACCAAGGCTACCAAAATATTATGCAACGTTTTGCCAACAAGCTCGAAGTTCCTGTATGCACCTGTGGAAACAAGCAAGTAAGTATCTGGAGTAGCGAATACAATAACGTATAAATTATTCTTTCTGGAATATTCATAGAGTTTTTCTACTAGTCTGTATACAACATCGGATTTTGTTTCTTCACTTGTAGGCTTAATGTATTTACCTGAAAGAGCCATAATCGCGGCGTATTCTGTATCGCTCCAGGGGCCCTCCGCTTTTCCCCTATTGATTTTATATATTTTTAAAGGAAAGATTTCCTCTTTGCATATTTCTGTTTTATTTCCTTCATTATCACATCCGCTGGTTACCCTTTCTACCTCTTTGGCTTCGAGATGTTCAATTAGAATCTCTTCAACTGTACGCATTTGGTTTATTAACAGTGTATTATTAGGATAGAGAGCCGCGAAGCCTCTAATTTTGTCTTGTGCAGAAATATTGTTAAGTAGGAGGATAAGCGTTTTTCCGCTTCCTGTGGGAGCTACCAATACTAGGTCCCTTCTATTGTTAATTTTGTTGTAAGCCTCGGCTTGAAACGTGTTAAGCCTTAGCGAATCCGATAAGTACATATTAGAGTAGGGAATAGAGAAGGTGGGCACCTCTATCGTAAAATCTGGTTGCATAAAAATCACTTCGGTCACAATACGTTTATTACAGGGGCTTCGATTATCTTTTTTCTACCTCTTTCCTCAATTGTGTAGACATAGGCTCTCTCGGCTATTCCGTGAAAAGCGATGTCTCCAGCAGCATGAGGCAATACTACCATGTAGTTAACGACACGCACAGAGTCAGCTATGTTGAATGGGTAGTTGGTCTCTGCATTCTCAACAACATTAATGTTGAGAATTGGTTTAAGCTTAACGTTTAGGGTGCCGTTCCTCTTCGTTCCCACGTTAAGAGTGAACTTGCTCGGTAACTTCTCTTTTGAAATCACGAAGGCTTCGAGTTCAGAGCCAGGGTTGTACACGACTACTTTAGTAAAGAAGGGGTAAGCCATCCTCGTTCTTCCCCTTATGGTTATATTCCCTTCCCCTTGTGCAGCACGTGTATATTCTCTTAATAGAGCTTTTGTAGTAATGGGCGGATAGACGTACACACCATATCTTGAGAAGAGCTCTGAGGGTTTTTTGTACATAGTGTGATTGAGTATGGACGCGTACCCCGTGTCCGGGTCACTTATGAACCCGTTAAAAGCTAGTGTGAAGCCATAGTTGTGGAATATGTAGTTAGGTTGCGCAACATAAACATCGCCCGAAGGCTGAGACCTATAGTGAAACCAGAGATAGCCATCAACTCTTATGGATGCGTGGTAGAAAAAAACCATTAGTCGAAACACCTTCTGCTATTTTTCTTCATTTCTTCTTCGCTTTGCTTTTTTCTGACTCGTTAGCTTTTAGCTTATTGACGAGTTCTACGACTTGATTGACGTAATCAAGGCTACTTGCCCAAAGATGCGTAAACGTTCCATTATCACACTGTAGATCTATTATGTCTAATACTTCGTTGTTGCTTAGGTCATAGAACCCTAACTCCCTTAGTTTACTTTGTATGAACTGAACTATTTCCGTTGGTTTCTTATACCCTGATTTTACTACTTCATCAGCTAGCTCCAAAGAGCTTGATAAAGTATATGTTCCTCCTCTTATTCCGAGAAGCTCGACCTTAATTGTTCCGTAGACTCCCGCTCTGCCGCCAACCTCTTCTATTGTAGATAATGTATATAGAACAGCTAAGAGCTCAGGCCAAGTTAAGTCATGCATTACTGCTCTTCCAATAAAGACAGTCCCAGGCATTACATGTATTTCAGTAAAGAGTGAGCCGCCGGTCGTGGCAATGTTTCCTTCCAGGACTTTGTTATGTGTTTCTGGCTGAATCATCCTGCTAGTAGCGAATGCTGGGTCAAAGTGCACCCTGGTTTTTAGTCCAAGGCTCATGTCCTTTGATAGCGCTTCAAGCTGAGCACTTGTAAGGGCAACGCCGAATATAGTGCAGGCTGGGCAATACCCATCCATGCCTAGGTCCGTAGCTTTTTCTCCTTTTTGTGCTAGTGGTGGCTGAATAGTGCAGTTCCAACCACTTTTTTCGTGTTCCTCTGCTTTTGTAAAGCTGAGTTCTTTCGCTTTGCCTATGTACTTCTTTAAGGAATCTCCACAGGAATCTCTGTACATTCTTAATACCTGTAGCAACCGTCTCCTAGTCACGCTCATTAGTTTTTGAGGCTGAATAACAGGGACGCTCATACCGCTTTCAGGCAACAAAGCCTCATTGATGTCTCCAGCGCCTTCGGTTCGTAACAACAGTAGATTTAGCGCTTGAATTACAAAAACTACTTCGATTTTCTTTCCGTTTGGGAATATTCTCTGCTTATCTTCTAAGACTCTTAAAAAAGGTTTTAAGTTCTTTTTTTCAAGCCAATTTTCAACGTTTTGTGATACAAAAGTGTTTTGAGAAGAGAGGCTCATTCATTCTCACCTCCGAACTCGGAGTGTGACGAGAAAAAAGCATTAATTATCTCCTTCCCCACAGGAGTATATACGCTTGGCCTACTGGCTGTCTCGGCGACCGCATCTATCAGCATGTTCATCAGCCTTATTCTAGCTCCAGCAGGCATCTCTTTGGTTAATTCATAGAATCGGATTAGAATAGATTTTAGTAAGTCCTCAAAGCACTCTCTGGCTTGATTTGAGTAAATATCGTCTGGAACATTAGATTTTGCTATGATTGGAATTAGTTCTGTTTTTCCCCATGCACTAAAGACTAGCGTTTGCAAAGCTTTTCTTAATTCTTTAACGTAAGCGTGCGTTGATCTGCCCACCCCCCTAACTCTTCCTACTATTATGGCTACATTTGAAACGTAGTAGTCTAGGTCGCGTGACCGATCATATTTACATAGTTCAAGAGCCTTTGTTTTATCCTCCATTCCATCACCCCCCTAGTCTTGAGTAAAGATTCTCAACAACAGAGTAGAGGTCTGGGGATGAATAGTTAAGTAAGACGGGAGAGAGCTGGGGCGGATAATCTAGTATCTCCAAGACAGCTGGCAAGTTTTCCCCTCTCTCCTTCCTCCGGTTGAGGATTTCTATACTCATCAACGTTGCTGCTACATATGGCGTGTAAACACCTATGTCTTTATTTGATGGCGCGAAATCGTATAAAGGCCTAGTGCCTTTGTAGTAAGTCAGCAACGCCTCATTAGCTATGCTTGGCGGGTTAGGCAGAATAGAGAGTGGGTAAATCCCCCAAGCTGATAATGTGCCAGCTATCTTCATGTCTTTTATCCATTCTTCTTGATGAGTCTTGTTCCCGCCCTTTCTATTGTGTCCAAGGTAAACCGATACAGAGAAAATATCGAAGAGCAAAGGCCCCTTACCTATACTTCCCTCCACAGCCTCAGATAATCCTTCAAGTATCTTTTTGAATCCATCTTTATTACTATCATCTTTATTACTGTTACTGTATAGTAACTCTGAAGAGTCTTTACCATTGGATAGCTCATCGAGCTTCCATATCACGCTGGCAACTTCATGTACAACCTCTATCGGCAAGGGAGCCTTATTTGTGAAAGATATTACTATATCCCAATTTAATCTTCCTCGAAGCGATGAATCAGCAAAGCATAGTGGATCAATCGCATAAGGTTTGTTCTTCTGCACAAAAATATTTAAATTTCCAGGAAGGTATTTTCTTGCCCATTGTTCCATTGTCATGTTGTAAAATGTGTAGATAACTGATGGCGGTAGCCCTACGGGGGTCGTATAGCCGCATATTGGGCAGATAACGTTTCCATCAATGAATGTGATTTTTCCATTTAACTTGATCCCTTGAAGAGCTTCTTTGAAGTATTTTGGTAGTTTTATGTTGATCTCTACTCTATGCTTAAAGCCATAGTATCCTAGCAATATTTCATAAGTATTGTTGTCACAATCTCTTTTAGTGAATCTTTTAATCCAACTAAGACCGGATGCTTCGCTTTTACCACCACGTTTACCATATTTATTTAGGCATGCTTTGTCTTTGCAGCACTCCAAACATTTTATTATATCTTCCTCCACTGCTTCTGGGAAAAACCCTTCTCCATCAAAATAACCAGCTACATCTTCGCGCCAATCAAGCATCACTTCTAGATTTGGATTATCGGTTAATAGTGCGATACCATATGGTGTCGATAGCGAGAGGACAAAATTCTCCGAAGATATACTGGTCTCCACTAATTTCTTGTATACCTGCATGCTTAGGTAACTTCTGAGAAAAGGTTGAGGTATAGCTATGTTTAGTACTTTTACATGCAAGTTTAACCCTAACTGCTCACTTACAGAGGTTAACAGTTCATACATTTGTAGGGGGTTGTAGAGCCCCTGGATTCTGTCAGCCAGCCATAAAAGAGACCATACCTCTTTTGGATAAGTCGGATCCGTTCTGGTTTCAGCTGGGTTAGTAAGAATGTACTTAGTTAACTTGTTTATCTCATCTTTTTTATAGCTGAGCTTTTCTAACTGCTCACTTATCCACTTTTTTAGAAGATCTAGATTGACAGCCTTGCCGCGGATGTTGAGTTTTTGTCCTAAATCATGGAGGAATCCTATGAGAAATGCTTCGTCGGGCTCCGGAGCGCTTAAATCCTCACGATATTTTTCATATTGGTTGATAAGCAACTGAAACGTGCGGCCCACAGAATAGCTATGAAGCCACAGTGATAAGCTAGTCCAGTATTTAGCGGGAGAAGCCGACAGCGGGGGAGGGAGGATGTGGTATGAATCTTTGAGGTTATCCCCAGACACTCTACTCTGACCTGTGAATAAATTATTGGCGGAAAAATATTTAAGTTTTTTGTTTTCATATACATTACTTGTAATTCACAAGAAAAGTTGTGAATAACATGAAAACTGCTCTCCTCTTACCCATTGGGATAGCGAAAGAAACTGTTTATGGAGTGATGCGGTACCCCGAAGTAAAGCCTGACGTAATCATAACTATAACGGTTAGAGGTCTGGAAGAAGTAAAATCCGAGATATTGTCAGGCGTGACATCGCTAGCGGAGCTTATGGGCATTCCACACTACCATGTCAGTATTAGCTATGGAGACACTGAAGCCGGCGCCAAGATTTTTAACTTATTAAAGACGCATAAGCCACAAACTATTGTGGTTTCAGGCGTGACGGGCTCCCGCTATCTTTTTCCAATTGTCGCCCAGGTTTTATTGCTGTATTGGCATGAATATAAAGCGAGGATCCTATTGATACATGGCATCGAGGGAGAGTCATGGGAATTAGTCCCCTTCATTAGTTTCTTTACGTATAATCTAAAAAGAAGGCAGAAGGAGATCTTCGAACTCATATATCAGGTTCCGAAAGACATCATCAAAACAAAGGAAGAATTTATAGAGAAATACAGGCTCGGTCGCCATGTTTACACTATACTAAAGGAGCTGGAGATGAGGGGCCTCATATCTCGTAGACGAAACAAAATTATTAAGACTATGCCAGGGTACCTCCTCTATAACCTGCTTAAATCATTAGGTGAGGTTAAGCATGAGTAGCGAAGTAAAAGGTTATAGAGTTATACTTCAAGTAGAATCAACCTCTGAGTTTGTAGAGTATACTGGCAAAATCACGAAGACCCTGGTGTACGCGTTGAACCCAGATTTTCAACTAATTAGGGGAATAAAAGGTGTTTTATCCCCACTTCATATATCACCGCTGTTTAAGCCTTCAGGTGACTATGAGCTGGGTGAACCCTCTTATCCATTTGTCTTGAAGAGGCGAAAGGGCTATCAAAATGATATTAAGCCGATCAGGATTCAAGGAGAATATGTATTTCATATTGGCGGAGAGGAAAAGCTCGTTGACCACGTGATAACAAGCTTATCCAAGCTTTCGTCGCCCTTAATTATAAAGATAGGAGACGCACTTGTATCTTATAGAGTCGAGAAGATCATTGATGTAACTAGGATCGTCAGAGATAAGGTCGAGAGCCTCGACAAGAGAGTTAGGGTTTACTTGAAGGCCCCAGCTCAAGTATTTAATGTTTTTGTACCTACAAAGCTACCCAAATTTACTCCATCGGCGTTAGAGTTGCTTTTAACGCCATATGCGCTAATTTCGAGAGCCCACACAATAACTGATCAATTAATTTTTTCCGCAACCAAACTTCTCGGGAACCTTGTCGAGACATGGTACAGCCTTAAAACTCTGTGGCCTATCGAAGTTTACTTTGACAATAAAAAGCAAACCTTGTTGGGCGGATACGTTACATACATTCTTGAATCTAGAACTAACGTAAAAGAAGAATTAAAGAAGGTGCTAGCTACAGCTGAGCTGGCAGGGATAGGTCGTTCACGAATGAACGGTTTCGGGACAACTGTGGTGCTATGCGATTAGCCACTAACAAAAAGTTTAAAAGCTTTTTGCTTAGCAAGGTATCTTGAGGGCAGCTGCAGGAGGGAGGATTTAACGTTAACGTGGAATAGAGCTCTGTACAGAGAGCAGGCCAGCAAGGAAAACTCCACGAAGCCCCTCGGTTAAAAACAAGCAAGACTAAGAGCTTGCAAAGCCGTTTACCCATACGGCAACTATGTTAAAAACAAGCAAGACTAAGAGGAACAAAATGCTGGAAGAACTGTTAGAAGACATGGTTAAAAACAAGCAAGACTAAGAGCAACGAGGCAGTTCGACAAGAGCTTGCTCGGCAGTTAAAAACAAGCAAGACTAAGAGCAACTATCGAGCATTCTCGGGGAGCCCATTGGTTAAAAACAAGCAAGACTAAGAGAGAATGGAGGGATCTGTTGGGAGATACAAGCCTTTCTGTT
>WYEQ01000026.1 GCA_009904015.1 Desulfurococcales archaeon
TTCTCCTGGAACTGAATGAGCTCTTCAAGGGTTTTTTCATCTAGAGGGTAATTTTTAATGATGCCGATAGCTATGTACGGCCTAGATGGGACATTGTGAATTAATAGCTGGTAATCTGAGCTTTTTACGGTTAGCTTTGGGAAGCCAGTCTCTATTTCCTTTAGCCCCTTTATCGCTCTAGCAACACCCTCGCTAATAAGCAGGTCTGGCCTATCCATCGTGAACTCTATGTCTAACGTTCCATCAGTCTTGTTAAAACTCTCTATTTCGCCCTTAAGAGTAAAGACTATATCCTCCAGCTCTTGCTCTTTAATTTCGCCTGATAAAAGCTCTTGAAGCCTATCTAGGTGTAAGCGTACTACCGGCACTTCTACTCCCCCAGTGCTCTAAGAGCCTTAGAATAGTGTTTTCTCAGTACATCGATTTCTCTACTGTAGAATAACCGTATGTCCTCAACGCCAATAAGCTTCATGGCTAGTCTCTCAAGACCCATTCCCCACGCACCCACATTATCGGCGTAGCCAAGAACCTCTAGTATTTCTGGCCTGAACAGGCCTGCACCGAAAACCTCAACCCATCCTCTCCCCTCCATGTACACGTATCCCTCAACACTCGGCTCAGTAAACGGAAAGTAAGCTGGCTTAAACTTCACTTTCTCGAAGCCGAGTCTATTGAAGAAGTCCTTTAACACGCTGAGGAGATCCTTAAATGTAAATCCACTTTCAGATATTATTCCATCAAGCTGAGTAAACTCCGGGAGCCTCTTATAATCAATCTGGTCAGGCCTATACACCTTACCGATACTGAATATTCTGAAAGGAATAGATGGTCTCGTGCTAAGTGCTCTAATGGTCGCGCTGGTCATCTGTGTTCTAAGTATGTATCTTCTAGCAACGCTCTCCCTCCATTCTCCTCCCCATCCTCTAATGTTCCTTGAGCCTCCTTTTTCATGTATCCTTTTAACTTTTTCTACTAGGTCAGGCGAAGCATCCAAAATAGTATCGCTACTGTAGTCTAGCCAGAACGTATCATGTATTTCTCTGGATGGGTGGTCCTGGGCTTGAAATAGTATATCGAAGTTCCAGAACTCCTGGAGAATGAAGTTGTAATTGAACTCTTTGAACCCCATGTCACGGAGTACTAGTCTAACTTTTTCCAGGAACAGCTCGAAGAAATGCTCTAATCCAGGATAAAGGCTTGGTGGGTGAGCCTCAACGTTGTACTCCTTCAAGACAACCTCTTTCCATCTCCCACTCACTATCTCGTCGCTTGAAAGCTTAGTAACGTATGTTTTTGCTTCAGCTAGGAGCTTATCAGCGATTTGCGGGACATATGCAATTTTGGCTTTTCTTTCAAGCTTTTCTTCTATCAAGCCCCTCCTGAGAAGAGATGAAATCACGTCTGTATCCGAAGGAAAACCTTTTTCTTTAATTTCTTTCAATGCTTCTTTTTCCTTCAGTATCTCTTCGCTCACGTCTTTTAGTAATCTAACCTCGTTTTTCTCGATGACTATAGCGCCTCTCTTCTTAAGCTCACCTATAGCTACGTTACCTTTTGGTCCCATCAAATCGATAATTGACTTTATTGTTGTTTTTCCACCGCTTTTTTTCAGCAAGTCAAGCAGTATTTCTTCCGGCATCCCCTTCTCCAGGTTATCTATTCCAATATCTGTCAAGATGTACTTTTTTAGAAGATGTGCTTCTTCTCTTACTGCTCCTTTTGATTTTAGTAGCTCAATGACAGCCATAATGGTTGATTGCGAAAGCCCTGTTAGTCTCTGAATTTCCTCGACGCTTAGCTTGTCTCCAGCTTCTCTGAGCTTTTCCAGAATGATTCTCTCATTCTCCGTTATCATAGCTCGTATCACGTCCAATGCTCAAACATAATGGCGATGCTACATGGTTTTTTACATTGTTAATCGAATAATTAAGTTTTTAGCTAAGGCAAAGGAGAGCGATTCTTTAAAAAATATTTTTGAGAAAAACTAAGTAAATAGTTGCCCCGCCGGTCTCACGTCACCTGAGATGCCGATTGGCAGATGAAGATGAAGGGTGAACGGTCAGGCGGGGTACACGTTTCTTTTAGCTATGTTCTCTATTAATTGAGATACTAATTTGTCATGTTCATCATAATCTAGATAAACTACTTCCAGCACCATCTTTATTAAGGGTATAAAAGCGTCGAGCGCATACGGAAATATTCTTTTATGAATGAATTTCGATAGCAAGTACTGCTTTCTTAGTTTTTCCAGAGTGTTCCTTATCCCGGTTTTTAAGCGAATCAACGCTTCATAGCAATTACCATTGTTGTATTTAAAGGGGATAGAGCTGATTATGGGGTAAAGTCCTCCCCCAGTAATTGGTTTAACCATGCTAATTGCGTCTCCTATAGCAAGCCAGTTTTTTCCATGAAAATCGCTTATTGGCGGCCCCCTCATAATTACACCGCCGTATTTATCAGCAATCTGCCCATGGTTTATTAAAAATCCTTTTCGATGGAAATAACGCATTATTTCTTCCTGTGTCGGTGGATTCTTGAAGCCGCCTCCAATTAGGACTTCATGCTCATTGATGGGGACAAGCCATGCAAAGAAACCAGGGGTTATTTTGTTATCGAAAAAGACGTGTATTGCATTATCATCCATGGAGGTTTTTCCTTTGATAAATAAGTTTATACCTACGAGCTTATTTTTGTTGACTTTTTCTGAGTTTTTTATTGCAGCTTCGAATCCCCTGGCATCAATAATAAAATCAACATCTTCTATTACATTTAGTAGCTTGATTTCATCTCCTTTCCTTTCTGTGTCTATTCTTGCTCCTAGCCTGAATCTTGTTTTTTGGTTCACCGCTTCAGCATAGATTTTTTCCTCAAAACACACTCTATCTATTTTAGCTACGGTCGGAATGATTATTTCGAGGGCTTCTCTCCCTTGTCCATGAATTATGAGTTTTCCGAACATCTTCTCTATGCACTCCTTGGTATGAATGGGAACCTTAGCTATGCTTCGGGCAGTCACAAGCCCTGTGCAGTGCTTTGGGTAGCCTATTCTCGTATGCTCTTCGAAAACAGTCGTTTCGCATCCATTTATAGCTAGGTAATAAGATGTAAGTAAGCCTGCTGGCCCTCCCCCTATTATGGCGATTTTCATACAAGCATGGACCAATATTTTTTATGGAATAGCCAAGCTTCTCTTGATGATTATACTGCTAGATATGAAGGCTAGGTCTAGCCAGTCATCCCGCGTTAAGCTCCAGCCAACAGCGCCGGCGTTTTCCCTTACCTGCTCTCTGTTCTTGGCGCCTGGGATCGGAACTACATTATCGCTACTGTTCAGAAGCCAGTTAAGGGCTATCTGTGATGGTGTTTTTCCATACTTAGATGCTAATTCCTCTATCTTTTGTAACAGTGGCTCGATTGCTTTTAGGTTTTCCTCAATGAATATTGGCTCGCTTGCTCTTACATCATTGAATATAGGAGTTTTACCCGCTCTGTACTTCCCTGTCAGCGCTCCTTTTGCTAGTGGACTCCATGCTATCAGCGTCATGTTTGTTGCCTGTGTGTAGGGTAGTATCTCCAGCTCCGCCTCTCTTTCAATCAAGTTGTATCTAACCTGAACGCTTACTATTTCTTCTCGAGCGAGGCATGACTGCGCTTCCTCTATGAGTATTGGAGGAAAGTTACTAACACCTATGTAATCAGCCATGCCGAAGAAAACGGCCTTCTCGAGGGCACGCATGTAGGTGCAAGTAGGTATATTGTTCCATATAGGTGGCCAGTGGACCTGTATTAAGTCGATGTGGTCTATGCGCAGCCTTCTTAGACTCCCCTTCAATGCTAGTAGAACATCATGTTCCGAAAGCATCTCGCCAGGTATTTTTGTCGCTACGTATACGTCGTCCTGAATCTTAAGTTCATTTATAGCTCTTCCAACGTACTCCTCGCTTCTTCCCTTCCCATACACGATTGCGGTATCAATGAAGTTTATTCCTTGTAGATAAGCCTCCTCAATAACCTGCTTTGCGACCTCATAGTCGAGAACACCCCATGACTCGCTGAACTGCCATGCACCCAGGCCAATAGCGCTTATTTTCTCACCAGAGTTGCCAAGAATTCTGTACTCCATCATACATGCTTACCAATAGAGATAACATGTTTTTCCTTTATATATTAAATTATTTAATAATTAGTTATGGGGACAAAAATGTCTTCTTCCTGCTTGGTCTTCAAGTTTCACGGTCATGCATGCGTGAGCGCTCATTACAAAGATTTAACCATCGTGGTTGATCCCCACGATGGAGCTTCGCTTGGTCTTTCACCGCCTGCCGTGAAGGGGGATTTGGTGCTTGTTACCCATGACCATTTTGACCATAATGCCGTTAACGTTGTGTCGAAGCCTGACAGCGTTGTTCTTGAGTCTTTTGTTGGTGAGAAAAGATTATCAGTGAGGAACATCGATGTAACCGTGCTCGGTGTACGCGTTCCTCATGACAAGCAGTCAGGTAAGAGGAGAGGGTGGGTCTCTGCATACCGAGTTAGCATTGGCGAGTTTTCATTTATTCATCTAGGCGACATAGGTGATTATCCAAGCGAGGATGCTTTGTTAAAGCTATCTCAGCCTAGGCCAGATGTTTTATTTATCCCCGTCGGCGGGTTCTATACCATTGAGCCCTATGAGGCATGGGACATAGCTTCCAGAGTTAACCCTATATTTATAGTTCCAATTCATTACTGGGTTAGGGGTCTCAATCTACCCATTAAACCTGTGAATGACTTCCTGCTAGCAGCCAAGACCGGCAAGGAGGAAAAAGAAGTCCTCGAGATTTGCGGTAAGGAAGCTATGGCTGAAAAACCCAAAATTATACTACTCAAGTCTCCGTGAGTCTTATTTTATTATTTTTACTCTTAGTTCATTCTCTATTTCTGCCTCAAGCTTTGCAATGTACATAAGGATTGCTTGTCTAATGAACTCGCTCCTAGTAACACCAACCCTCTGAGCGTATATATCAATCTTTTCCAACAACTCGTCATCCAGCTTGAAAGTTATTATTCTAAGACCCATATTACCACTCCTAAGTAATACTGGAAATAGAAAATGATATTTTTAACTCAGCCAAGTATTACCTTACAAATACTAACATTTTTATACTAGACTGAACAAAAATAATCTTGTCGTATAAATAATAATACTGGAGAGAAAATCTTGCCGACCATACACATAAGCGTTCCCGATAAATTGTACCAAGAGCTAAAAGAAGTGTCCGAGAACTACGATATACAGATAACTGATTTAATAAAAATACTGATAAAGAACTACCTCCCATTGGTCAAGCAAGGGTATCTAAGCTCGCCCGACCCTAAAGCAAACGAGAGCTACCAGCAACTTCAATCAAAACTGGAAACACTCGAGAAAAGAGTTAATGAGCTGGATACATTGACGAGATCCTTCATTAGAGCCTCATCACTGATGTTGCAGAAACTAGAGGAAAAAATAGACAAGATAGAAGAAGATGTGTATGATTTAAAGGTTGAAAGGAAAGTATCGAAAATAATTGAGCCTGAGCTTCTAAATAAATGACTATCGCCTCAGTATTTTTGTTCAGGAAAAATATTGCCTGGCTTCTAGGTTGCAATAGTTTTGTTTCATTGTTATACGAATCCTTTTAATTCTGAATAAAAGCTTTAAATCCCGTAACAACAAATTTATTATCAGCCCGCAGGCCCCGTTAAGGGGCAACCCCCCGTAGCTCAGCGGGAGAGCGGCCGGCTGTAGTGAGACAGGCCTTTCTACGTGGATACCGGCAGGTCCCGGGTTCAACCCCCGGCGGGGGGACCTATATTTTCTTAAACCAATTGTTATTAAGATAACAGGCTGTTCATATATTTTGAATAAGGGTAAGCAGTTTTGCTAGCGGCAGAGACTGTTGATTTGTGGAAGATTTACTCTAGAGGAGCAAAGAGAATAGAAGCTCTAAAAGGCGTCTCAGTAAAGATAAGCAAGAACACCATTACTAGCTTGCTCGGCAGAAATGGGGCTGGCAAGACAACCTTCATAAGAATTCTAGGAACCCAGCTGCTACCAACAAAGGGAGAAGCATATGTTCTAGGATACGATGTGGTGCGGGAAGCCGGCTTAGTCAGAGAGAGAATAGCTGTTCTACCCCAAGAGGCACAGCCCTTGATGTTTCCATCACCTCTTGAGTACGTCAAGTACGTCTTAGTTATGAGGGGGATGCCACTATCAGACGCGGAAAAGCAATCAAAGTCAGCTCTGGAGGAAATGGGAATACCAAGAAAGTATTGGAACCGCTCTGTTTGGAGCTTGAGTGGTGGTTATAGACGAAGAGTGTTACTAGCCTTGCTCTTCGCCATGAACGCTGAGCTCGTTTTCCTCGATGAACCAAGCATAGGTCTGGATCCTATAGCGAGGAGAAGCCTGTGGAACAAGATTCTCAGCTTCAGAAAAAGAGGAATCACAATAATCCTAACAACTCACTACATGGAAGAGGCCTACATACTGAGTGACTACGTTATTGTTATACACGAAGGGAAGGTCATCGGGTATGATACTCCAAGAAACCTCGTGGAGAATCTGCCCGTTAAGTACAAGGTCATAGTACTTAACGATTGTGCTGAGTTATCAAAGCTCAAGCTCGATGCTGATTTCACGGTGGGGTCTAGCCCTCCATACACACTATACTACAAGCAAATTGAAAACGCCTTGGAGATATCGAGATCCCTTAACGTTAAGGATTGTAACATCAAAATAGAGCCTGTTAACCTCGAAGACTACTTGATAATAAAAACCTCGGGGTGATGCCTCGTGTTAATCTACAAGGTCGCTAGGAGCATAAGGATTATTTTTGGTTTTGCATGGCTGAACGGGGTTATCGCAGCCAAGAGAAACCCATTGTGGGTAATAAGCTATCTAATTACTCCATTCAGCCTCTTAGTGCTGTTTTTTGTTTGGGGAGGGGAAAGCCTAGCTAGGAATGCTGTTATCGGGGGGCTGGTCTCAATGGCAGCCATGAATGGTATTGGGCTAATGGGCGATGTTGCTTACTACAAGAACTTCGTTAAGCTACAGGACATGATGGTTGCCAGCCCGATGACCGCGCTTCACTACATGTTAGGTCTCGCTCTAAGTGGCTTTCTTTTCTCCATGCCCGGCCTGCTCTTGATGCTGCTCTTCGCTGGTAAGCTTATAGGGCTATCAATTATGAGTCTATTAGTTATCATCATCGTGTACATTATACTGTTGCTATCCACAGCGGGGATCGGCTTTACCGTAGCCACGTTCGTCAGAGAAGAAAGGTACGTATGGCCATTATCAAATATACTTTCATTCGGCCTAATGATACTGCCACCAGTATACTATCCCTACACGTTATTGCCAAGCAGCTTAGTCGGTCCAGCTGTTATCTTGCCAACAAGCAATGCAGCGATGATACTGCAGTACATAACAGGCCTTATGCCAAAGCTACCGTATAACCTTGCAGCACTTCTAGCCATACTCGGGGCAGAAACAGTGGTTTTCCTATGGATATCCCTCAAGAAAAGCCAGTGGAGAGAAAAATAAAACACTTATATCCCATACATAAAAAAACAATCATTAGCGGGGGTGCCCGAGCATGGTCAAAGGGGCGGGACTGAGGCTCCCGTGGCGTAGGCCTGCGTGGGTTCAAATCCCACCCCCCGCACCAATATTTAGTGACAACTAATCGCCATATGCTTCTTCGCCAAGAAGCCCTATATCCAGAAGAAAAAAGAAAAGCTACGAGTTCAAACTCTCGATGGTTTCAGCATATACGATATTATAGTTCGCGCACGATAAGTAGCCTGGCAAAAGTTTCTTTTCCTTATCCACCGTGCCGATACAAATGCAGAAAGGATCCACAACGATAAAGTACCCTTTACCATCACTCCCATTAACGAACGATGATGGGACAAAAAATATTGGTGCTGGGTAACGATAATCTTTGAGTGGGTCTTTGCCCGTGAACAGCAGGCTTAGTTTCTCGAAGTGATAATAGATTTCCTCAGGTATTTTTATCGATGAGGCCTGCGCTAGAACCGAGACGTGGTCTATTACTCTATCGCCATCGCTATCCACCAGCGCTAATGCCACCTTGCTTGCGTTATATCCAAGCGTTAATAAAAGCGAGGCAACCAGTATTGCTCTGTCCTCGCAGTCACCTCCCTTATTGATTGTCTCGAGAGGGGGCTTAGCTACGTCATAAACATCAGGTACATATGGAACATTTTTAGCTACGTAGTAGTTTACGACATAAATTTTTCTTAAGTCCTGAGGGGCTGTTATACCAATGACCTCACTCACACTAAAGTTGTTGACAACTAAGTTATCCTTCCCTTTGTTTATCAATATAGCTACAAGTATCGATTGACCCGCGAAGTCGGCATCAATATCGATTTGACTAGAATTACTAACTACAAACATTGTTTTGTATGGTCTTCCCGAAAGAAACGATGCAAAATCTTCTAACGTCATAACCAATACATCATAGCAGCAATCTTTATCTGTACCAACCTGAACGAGGAGCCGTCCACTATGCTTCGCCTCCGCGATTAGATACACATAGTCGCCCGGAGCCAAAACCAACTGTTTATCAGCGAGGATGGAAACAGGCTTTACTATCTCCGTCATGTTCTCGTAGTGCAAATAAAAATCACCAATGTATTGCCACAAACCATTGGTATTTACCAGCTTTGACAGGTTTTTGAGGATCTCTTTTGCACCCAGCTTTGCCTCCTCATAGTATCTGAGCGACAAAACCGAATAATTAAATGACAACTCATTCATAATTTTCAGAGCTTCCATGTATTTTTCCTGTAGAAACGAGTAGTTCTCCGTTAACTCAGAGTATTTATTTTGCAGAACCATCAGCTCTCTTGACAGTAGATCGAGCTCATTTTCATATAAATTAGAGTTATCTTTGGGAAGGCTTACTGAATTACTTCTTTCTCTTAGCAAACGGAAATAACCGACACTGAAAACAAAACTAGATATGACCAAAAAACAATGATTATGATATGTATAAGGTCCTTTCGGCTAAGCATTGATTTGCACTTTCTATTTTTTATGTTATTTTCGAAAATAATTAAATTTACTAAAAAAACTAGATAAATGACGTGTTCTGGACAAAAATCTAAAGTAGGCTAAGAAATATTTTTTCTGCTTCTTCTTTTGTTACCACAGGTTTGTAGAATTCTTCTCTAGTATCCACTATGGCCCATCCAGACTCAACAGCTTCCTTGACGCTTTTCGCGTCGAATCCATAGCTACCCAGGTTTTCCTTCAAGCCAACGCTTGTTTGGAATTCTCTGAGTGCTTCCCCCGCTTTTTCAGCTGATTCAACACTTGGTTTGAGCTCGGGTGATAAGTGTCTCAGCAATCTATATAGATTAGCTGGTGTCTCCCTGTATAGTTTCTTTATGAGCTCTGGCCCAATGATTCCCAGCCCGCATCCATGCTCGACGTTTCTGTTAACAGCGCTCAAGCCGTGCTCCAGTGCATGAACAATGTTTACTCCGGAGTAATCAATAGCTATCCCGCCCAAAACGCTGGCGTAGAGTAGCCAATATCTATGCTTCACCTCGCCTGGCTCCTTGACAGCGAGCGGGAGATATTTGAATATTAGCCTAGCAGCCTCCTCGCTAACAGTTAGCGTATATGGTGATGTTGCCTTTGTGGTTACAGCCTCTAGGGAGTGATAAAGCGCATCTAAGGATGTGCATATAATCTGTCTATGAGGCATGGTAAGCGTGTATCTGGGGTCATCAAAGCTCGCCACTGGGTAAATAACGCTTAGGCCAATCTTAAGTTTCTCTTCAGGCAAGTTAACCACGGCGTACGGGTCAACCTCGCTTCCAGTACCATGTGTTAAGTTGACAGCGAATAGCGGGATATGCCTCAGGCCTTCCAGCTCCTCGGTAACCACTCTTCTTGGCTCGACATTGCTTGCCAGTGCTACGTCAACTATTTTTGATGAATCAATAACGCTTCCGCCACCAATAGCTATAAGAGCTTCTACTCCTCTTCCTCTCAGCTTATCAACCATCTCCTCAATTTCATGGATAGTCGGGTTAGGAGAGGGGCCATCCACGACATATACATCCTTGTCGCCAAGAAGCTTCAATACATCGCCCAGAGCCCCGCTTTTCCTCGAAGCTGTCCTGCTGGCGATAACGCCTATCTTGCTATAACCAGCTATGTACCTTTGCATTTTACTTACGCTATTCAAGCCGAAGTAAAGAGTTGTCTCGTTGGTCCTAATCGTAAAAACCTTTGTATAATCCAGCTCCTCCATAAAGCTATCCCCTTAACTTAATATATCCTGAATTGAAAATAAGGGCTTTCATAGTCAATAGTCGAAATAGACAAAGGCCATTATTTATAAACTCATAAAAACATAGAGTATATTGGCGAAGAAAAATGATAAGTCCTGTCTCAATTAAGTCAAAAATCGTAAAACCAGTCATTTATGAAGAAGAAGACATACTAGATGAACTAGCATATTACAAGGCTCTAGGTTGCTAGGATCCTATATATTTTATCCAGGGTCTTGAAGCCGCTCCCGGTTACAGGGATTAATACTTTAGAGTAGCTGAAGTCTTCACCGGTTTCCAGTGCTTTTCTAAAACCAGCATAAGCCGCCGCTCCTGTCGGTTCAGCGAAGATACCGAGTTTTAAGAGCTCCTTCAATCCAATCTTTACGTCGTTGTTGTTTACATAGACTATACTTACCCCGTAGCTATTAATTAACTCCATAATTTTGTCTAGCCTGTAAAGAGTTTTGATTGCGATCCCCTCAGCTACTGTTTGCTCGGTTGGTTCGCGACTTCTATCGCTTGGAAGCTCGTATCCCGTCGGCCTAACAACATATATTTTTGGTGTATCCTTCAACACATCGTGCTCTCTTAGTTCCTTTATAGCTTCCATGATACCTAAAAATAAAGTGCCGCTGCCAAGAGGAACAAAGACAGCGTCGATATCCCCTACCTGGATAACAGCCTCGTACATAAATGTCTTTGTTCCCTCAAAGAAAATAGGGTGCCATGAGTGATTGGCATAATAAACACCGCTTTCCCTTGCTCTCTTGGATGCTTCTTCTCTGTTAGAAGTTAAAGCCAGGCTAGCCTTGAATATCTCTATTATCTTCTTTTTCTCGGGACTAATGCTAACCGGTGAATAAACAGTCAACTTGATATCAGCCACGTAGGAGTAAACGGCCATTGAGACGCCAGCGTTGCCTGAAGAATCGGTCGCCGCCTCTCTTATACCAATGCTCTTCATGTATGAAACGAGAACGCTTGAGCCTCTATCCTTAAATGAACCCGTAGGCATAAGGCCCTCGTTCTTTAGAAAAACCGTGGTTTCCTTTCCGCTGGGCGATGCATAAGTTGTTGTAACTATAGGCGTTAATGGCTCACCAATGCTGACCACATTGCTGATATGAGGCAAAACTTCCCTTAAGCTCCACATGCTGGTGATGTCTTTCTTAACAACGGCTTTAGCATTGATAGCAGAGTAGTCTTTACGAAGCTCTAGTATACCATTACACCTGGGACAATGGCTTGTAGTC
>WYEQ01000008.1 GCA_009904015.1 Desulfurococcales archaeon
CTGTAACCCACAGGGGCTCGGCCAACAGCATGGATCCGTTGAAGCCTGATAGAGTCGAGGTCAAGGGGGTTCCAGGCAGGTGGATAGCGTTCCCGGTGATCCCGGTTACACCAGGCGGGGCCCCGGTGGAGATGACAGCGTGGCTTACCGCAGTCGACGAGGGGAAGCTGACGACCATGCCCCTGGCTAGGTAGCCGTTTTGAAGTATGTACCTGAAGCCTGGTAGACTAGGCGCCAGCTCAGGCTGGGAGAGGAAGCTCCACAGCATGTCCGCCTTCAACGCGTCTATGCTCAAGAGGACAACCCTCTTAGCCAACCCGCTTGACTGGGCAACCGAGGGCGGTAGCAGCACTGAGATGGATAGGGCTAGGAGGATGATCATAGAGAATGTTTTCAAACCCACGCACTCCACCTGTATCCTATGAATGAGGCTTGATTTATAAAAGTTTTAACGAGAAACTCGGGCACTCTAACCGCCTTCCTGCTTTTAACTTCATTGTTGGGGGAGCGTATGGGTAGCAACAAATCCAACAGCCCCCTCGAGGGGCGTCGGGGTTGGTTGTCCAGCGATCCCAGGAGCATCTCGGTGAGACTGCTTTCAAACGTTACCAAGAGGACACGCTTCCACTACCAGACCACTCCGCGTTTTCAGAGATGTTTAACTCAGTTTTCGAGACTAGCCTCCTAGCCGCCTCCTTGTAGACTTAGTCTATGAACTCGTAGTCTCAATAAATCCACTCGAAACCGACAGCTTATTAAATGATTGCAAGAGAAAGTGGAGGAATACACCTTCACATTTTTTCAGCCACCCGAAGACCAGAGAGGTGATCATTCGAGTTAACCCTCCGCGAACCGGTTGGACAAGAGAGATGTTGTAAGAGGCCCGGCCCCACACGGAATTCACGTTAACATTATAAATACAAAAACATAAGATAAAAATAGACCCAAATAGGGGTTTTTAAGATAATGCCTGGAGGTCTTCTCCAACGAATACATAAAGAACGGTTCTTAGCTTTACCTCTGGGAGAAATATTTAAAGGCGAAATAAACCCCTTCTACACCATAAAACTTGGTAATCGCACCTATTATTACTTTATCATTCTGGATTTCCTTAACGAAGTGTTGCTTAGCTTATCGGTCACCAGCCCCAATATGCTCAAGGAGATCGAAGGAATAGTTAAAGCCGAGGAAATCACCCTCTTAAGAGGAATGTATGCTTTAACCTACCAGGACAGGATTTTAACATGCGGGTCTCTTAAACCTATAAGGTTGAAGGAAAATAATCTCATGTATATGGATGATGCTGTAAAATTTGCTTTCAGAGTTATTACCGGCCCAACTCTGCACTCATGGCTAGCGCTTTTCCCTCCTTATATCATTCCAAGAGATAATTCAACCCCATATTTTTATAGCGAGAACTCAAGAATCACAGCTACACCCGAAGGGCACTCCTGTTATGGTGGATTATTAATAGGGAGTCCATACTCACGTTTTGGAAAACTTAATGAAGAGGCTGGAGAGCTTCCATTTATCGAATATTACCCGGGTCTCGAGGCCAAAATCAAATACATTGCATGTAGACCGGGACCTTTAGGCAGCGATCAACCGGTTCAATGCCGCTCTTTCAACCATGAAGTGCTCGTAAATAAGCAACTCGTTTCTCAGCTAGGTTTCTCATATCAAGGGTCTCCAAGCGGGTTACTATTTCTAGTCTGGTGTCCTAGACTACATGTTGAAAAACCCGTCTTAGTTGGATTAAAACCCTTGAGTAGTGAGGAGATGATGCACTTCATTTTCGGTAAAGCACTGCTTCTTTCGAGCTTGGACAATATTGATGGACAGAAAGTAGTCAGAGTCTGGATTTCTGAAAAACGTCTTAAGGAGGTTTACGATTGGCTACTCTTTGAATTGAAGTCTAAACTAGGATTTAGACCAAGCCCCCATTTACGTTACGAACACGTTGTCAATAATCATGTAAGGCGGGATCTAATATTTAAGTCCCAGAAGAAGGGGGTATTGCCAATAACTATGGGATTTTATCTTCGTTGTCTCAATTTTTTTAAATTGGACAACCTTGCTAAAACAACATTTTTAGAAACTCAATGTACTAAGGAAAACGAGGAAGTAATATACCTGGAGAGGGACTCTATCAAACAATTTTCAGATTCTTCGAGTAGAGCTTTACTTTTATCGCCAATGGCGAATGATCGTCGTCTTATGATCATTTGATCAACGTCTCATTTTAGATTTCTGTTTTAAGTTCAGCCTTGTACGTTTGAAGAGGTTTAACGCTGGTCCCGAAATTCCACGACGTATAGATCCTTAGATTGTCGAGGTCAAGCATCTTACCATGGTGTGGTTCTTGAGTAGACTTCAATTCAAGTCGTCCACTATGTTGTTCTTGGAGAGACTTCAATTCCTCTATAAGGTCGGGCTTAGATTCCATTAACCGTCTATCGACCTCCAGCACTACAATTAGACCATCTCTTTGAAGAAGATTTCTAATCAAATTAACCGTGTTCTCGCTGAGCTCTGAGGTTAGTATATAGACATTTTTTCTTCCCAGAAGACTGAGCTTTTCAAGCAAGCTGCCAGGACAATCAATTCTATTGATTTTAACATTGTAATCACTTATGTTATTTAGCCTTATTCCTAGAAACTCTAGGAAGGCTATGAGCAGGCTTCTGGAGATAATGAAAGGTTGCTCAAAGTGTCTGTGGCAGTCCGGTAAATGGAGGTCTAGTCCACAGCCGTCCACACACATGTCAGGGAACAGCATCTCTACTAAAATCTTGTATAGCTCTGCCTCGAAAAGCTCTTCTAGAATGACCTCTATTTCTTTATCATCCATATCTGTTTTCTTCTTCAGGTATGAAACCACGATAGAGGGGTCCCTTACAAGCCGCCACAGGATCGTGTATATGAATAGCTGGGAGTCGATGTAGAGCTTCGATCTCACAATATTGCTCACTGTGTTCAGAAGTAGCGCGTAGAATTCTTTGAGGGTGATATATACTTTGTTAAATAGTTCTTTCGTGTCTTTCTGTGAGCTTTTAGAAGCGATCTTGTCTGTAATAACCATAGCAATTCTCTTCATCTCTTCTTCTACATCCCTTGTCTCTGGTTCAGCCGAGGCATCTTCGTAAGGTTTTAGAATTCCGCTCTCAATGATTTTTTCCAGTATTCTTTGATTCAGTATCCTAAAGTATCCTGAGGATCTTGCGATATCCTGATCCTGTGTAAACTCATCTGTGATCTCCTTTGAGGCTCGTAGCATTCCACCTTTTGTATTCTCAAATATTCCTGATACAATATATCCTCCTTTTGTGCTATAGAAGTAATCTACGTAATTTTCAACCTCTGGCAGATGCCGGGTACTACCCACATAGACAACATGCGCCAACGTGTGAGCTATAACCTCTCTAACAAACCTCTCTAAGTTCTCAGATTCACTTTCGCTTTTTTCTACAAACTCTTCAATGAATTTCTCCATATCATGGAACTCGTAGATGTCGCTTTTTCCATTAAAACTTCTGATTACAAGTTGATTGTGTTGTTCATCAACTCCTACATTAGGTTCCAGCTCCCTGTTAAATACTTTATACCATAAGTATTTTGATACCAAGACGCTATAGAGGGGTAGACTAACCTCCTCTTTACGGGGACCTATTTTAACCTTGATTAGCATGTTGGCTTTGTTTTCTTTTAGGGCATCTATGAAGATTCTTACAAGTTTTGAATCGAAGGCGATCATTAGACTATTTGTACTAAAATATCCTGTGCTAATCTTTTTTTCCAAATTCAGCTCTACCTTCCCCACCTTATCAAAATATATCACGAAACCCTCAATATCTTTGGAAATCTCCACGTTATCTGCGAGGAGAATAGAGTATGGTAGAGTGTAAACCTTTTCAATCTCTCTATATACGAGAGAAGATGGTTCGATACTCTTTACTGAGTAGACTTTTGGGAATATCTTCCTACGATACTCAAACTTACCTCTACCAGGATACTTTCTGCACAGGAGTGTTTCCTTCGTTTTTCCCTCCATACAGGGATCACAAATCTGATTGGGTGCCGTCGGATCCGTGGAGATGACGTATCCATCATAGCACGTGGTGATATAATTGAGAGCATAGGGTGAATATCCCCTTTTTGCTTCATGGGACGCAAGGGCTTCTTCTAATATCTCTGGAATTTTGCTTCTGGGATGCCGGTTAATCTTCTGAGCCACCTTGTGAAGTCCATAGTAAACCCTTAATTCAGGTTCCCAGTCGGTTAACTTAAAAACAACCTCTTTATACAGGGGGTTGCCACCATCATAAACCACTCGAGGGATAATAACCTCGTTTAGGATAATTTTGTTCCCGAAGTCCTCGTAAACTCCACATATAATTTCCTCACACTTTACCTCATCGCTATATTCTTCATGGAGATAATTTTCAAATTCCTCAAAGATTTTCTTAAGGTTATCTCGGTTATTCTTTTTCAATTCTTTAATGGGTAGAACGAACCAGACATGGTCGCCTTTCAATCTTATGGTTCTTTTCCTCCCTTTGTATATGCTCTCGAAAATGCTGATAGGTTCAAACGGTGGAAACCTAGCGAAGAAGGTGTCAAAGTCAAGTTGTTGCACATCTTCTTCATCTATAGGAGGCCATTTTACATATTTTATCTCATGTAAGATGGGGGTAATGAGAGCTGAAATTCCTGTTATTTCGTGAACCACGTCGATTACTCTACGACTTGGAGTGTAATTTTCCACATATTTTTTCTTTCTAGAATAGTTGGTCATGAAACTTACCCCTTCCATGGGATGACACTATTTTTAATAGTATCACATACATTACCTATACCTCTGAGAATCCTATTCCCTTCTTCTCCACTAATGTAGTTATATTCCATTAGTTCATATACTAAACGAACGCCGATTTTGTCAGTCATCTCACGGCATAAGTTTATCGAGTCTTTCTCCAAGCTATTCAGTTTCTCACTAACTCCCTCCATGAAATTCTTCATTTTTTTAGAACTGGGTAGCGAGCTATCTGTAATTTTTTGAAGTAGGGTTTGGTATTCTTGGAGAAGAGTATTTAGCTTTTCGGTCCATTTGGTTAAATTTTTCATTGAGTCGCCTGTTTTTCCCTGAGCGTATTCTCCTATCGGGATTTTTCGTAATATGTCATCTAAAATCCTCCTGATCTCTGTGAGGTACTCGATTCTGTTATTCATGAACACTAAGTATTTATCACGTTGGCTAACAATGGTGTAATATTCTATGCAATCCTCTATAGTATTGAAACCTAATTCTTGCTCTAATAGCGATTTTATGATCTCATCAGCCTTGTTAAATACCCTGGTTAGTTCATTGCCATGCCTCACAATGAATTCCCGAAGCTTTATCAATATATCGCACTCTTCTTGCTCATTTTTTACGGGTTTTAACCCATCTGGTTCATCTGTTAGGGCTTCCATTGTGAGTATGGCTCTTAGCACACACAGCTTCTTAACAGCGTCGAGATCACTCGCGACTTTTACACTTATATCCCTGCGGGCGTCCGGGTCAAGTTTTTCTATCACTCCAGGCGTTAAAGAACCTTCAACCATCAGTACTGCTGATTTATTCTTTCGCGATTCAAAAAACCTGACGTACTCCAATGGATTATTTCTCACGATCAGCAACGCAAGCGTTGTGTTTAATGTGTCTTTCAACTTTCTTCCAGCCCTGCCGAACCTCTGTATTATACTGGGTAAGCTTTCTGTAAACCCTGTATTGGCTACAATCGACACGCTGGGGTAGTCTACTCCAAGCTCGAGCGAGCTTGTGGCTATGGCCACAAGTATGTTTTTCTCATAGATATCTTTAGCGATCTTCAACCTTTCATCAAGCGGCGTCCCCGAGAAAATTTTACCTAGTTTCGGAAACAGGAATTCCTTCAGCTGACCCTCCTTCTGAACGTGGCCAATAATCTTTGAGACTTCTTCCGAAGCGCTCTGATTAGCCCTAAGTAAATCGGCGTAGTGACGTAGAGAATACCTGTATCTGAGGGGGTCTAGTACCTCATTCCAAGGCCCGCGGAGACCCGCATTGTCGAGCGGGGATCCAAGTTGCAGGTCGTTCTCTATAATTACGTGCACCCTGTTCAGCTCTTTGACGTTGTTCAGGAAGATTATGGCTTGCTTAACGTCCATTCCAAGCGATTGTAGTACCTTGTTTGCGAAGAGAAAGTTTATTGCTAACTGAGAAGTATAGGTCTCCCACGAATAAGCTGGGCTTATGGAAAGCACTCCCAGGATAATCAGCTTCCTGGTTAAACCTATTCTCCCACTACTCTCTAATTCTCTTATCCTACGTTCGTCTTTTTCGATCATTTCACCGTAGCTTAAAACAAGGGGTTCTTCATCCGTTAGCTTTCGTGCTAGCTCTTCAGGGTTTGATATAGTGGCACTAGAAATTATTAGTTTCAATTTGTCAAGGTTTTTCCGTTCCCTGACGTAATTTACAACTTTTATAGTACAGTGGAGTAATCCAAGCATTGCCGGCTCATACTCGTGGGCTTCATCCAATACAATGAGGTCCACCGGATTAACCTCCAGGATGTCCTTGACATCGAGGTCATAAGGGTTTCTCGCTATCACACGGAAAAACAGCGTGTGAAGGTTAGTGACTATTATGTCGGCTTCCTTGGAATCTTTCCTAGACCACTTCACGAAGGAGTAGGGGTTATAATTGGTTTCTTCTTTACAAGCTACAACAGGCACGCTGTCTAAACGGATAACCAGCGTACCGTTTTGGCCGCATCTTATACCCCTATACTCCACGTACTCTCTTTTCTCTCTTTTAGCCTCCTCAACCTCCTGCTCTATCGGTTCAGTGTCGCCGTCTCTGAGGGCAATTGAGAACTCCGTGTTGAAGGAGTACTGCTTCAACTTCTCGTTGAGTATTCTCAGCAAAGCGACAATTCTCTCCGATTGATCTATTTCAAGGAACTTTCTTGGGTAGACTATGAGAATCTTATTTCTCACCCCGTTCTTCGCATTCTCCAAAAGCTTGTAGAGTATGGAAAACAAGAATATCTCTGTTTTACCCGCCCCCGCTGGTGCTGTTATCACATAAACGTTCCTGCTTCTCATCGAGGCAATAATTTCTTTCAAGCTTTTCAACTGGAAGTATGTTAGCCCTCTAGCCTCTCTTTTAGCAAGATAATCTCGCAGTACCTCAATGTATATTTTCGCAAGCTTGTCTCCGAGATTCCTATTCAAGAGCTCGTAGAATTCCTTTTCCTCGTCTACTCCATCGGGGCTCGATAGTAATAAAGCCTGCGAGAAGTCGTCAATTATATGTTCCCCTATTACGAAATGAGATTGGAGGACCATTTTTCCGCCTCCCGGCTGTATGCGGACGTCGCTTGCTCTAAGCAGCATATCCATGTGGAATGACCTGTAAAGCATTCTACCCCTGTCATCTCTCAGGGGTATCAGGAATCCTCGTTCGATGAGGCTTTCAAGGCATTCATCTCCAACGCCCACTGTCTTCGCCATGTTTTTCAATTCTTCCAATTCTAGCCCGTAGTCCGTCCTTCTAAGGGCGCAAAAATCTATATTTTTATCCGGTTGCTGGTTATCCGGAGACACGTAGCAGGGAAGATGAGCGGCATCCCGGTGGCCCGATAACAGTTTTGCCTCATGGATTATAATCGCGTGGTAAAGCCTCTTAAGGTTTTGCGCATTACAAATAGTATTACTCAACCACTCACCTAGAGTTCTGGAACCCAATAATTATTACTCCGCTTGCGGCTTAAATTTTCTCTATTTTTAGGAGAACTATCCTCCTTGTTTTGCTCCTGCCTAATTTACCAGGCGATTCACCAATGAAAGGCCCTTTCTCCTGGATGTTTAAGCCGAGGTTCAGCTTCATGAGATGCTCTTTTAAGGCTTCAACCACTCTTCTCCCATTGTCGTCCTCGCTGATTAAAACGTAGGTTTTCCCCTGGTTCTTCAGCTCCATAACTATTTTTTCGAGGAGTTTAGAAAGCTGGTCTACGTATTTGTTCATGTCGTGGACATCTATTACCCCCTCACCTACATTATATTGGTTTGCCTTGGCTTCCCTCCCTACTAAGCTCATTGGAATGCTGTATATTGACGTCATGGAGGAATAGTCGATTTTGCCAGGGTAGGGTGGATCAAGTAGCACGACGTCACAGTTCCCGTAATCAAATTCGAACGCGTTTCCAGGTTTTACTTCAATACTGTCCATTTCTAGTTTTTGGCCCTTGTAGGTCTCGCAGGTTTTCCCCAACTTCTTTATATAGGTGAGTAGAGTGCCTCGCCCTATCGTCTTCATATTGTTGAGGTCTCCGGCCAGAGGGTTTAGCTCGGTTGGATACTTTGGAAGCCAGTAGCTTTTTACGACTAGCCCAGGATTCATCTTTCCGTAGGGCTGATAGTAGAAGGCTAGAAGCGATAGTGTTCGAATGGATGTTCCAACAATGGCGGCAGCTACATTTAGCGAATCCGGGTTTATGCTCGCCGCCTCCTCTAGGAAAACCTTGAGTGTTAGCAGTTGGCGGGGGGTGAAAATTTCCTCCCAGCAGTTAACCCCTGCTTTCCTTAGCCGCCTGGTCTCCTTCAGCTCTGGGATTTGAGTGCAAGTTGCCCCGAGAAGATTCCTCGACTTTTTCAATGACTCCGCGAGATGCTCTGCTACTTTCACGTCTTTGACCAAGCTAACGAACTTCCTCTCTACGCCTCCACCACTTCGAATTCTGTAAATCTCAGAGGCATAAGCGTAAACCCCCTTGCCTATCTCAACAAGGTTTTTGCGCGGTATCTCAACTTTTTCATCTATACCAACGTTTTCAACCGCCTCAATCTCCCCGCTCTCCGTGATAGCAAATTTAAGCGCCCTGCTTTTTCTCAAATATGTTCCGAGCCATCTCGGCACAACGCAGGTACCCTCATCGCATTCACGTGTGAGGAATGTGTGGACATAGCAGAATTCATCTAAGCACCATAATTCTCTTGTCTTCCTCAGCGTGGAAGCCAGCGCTTCGCGTATCCCCCGAAGTATATCCTCGCATTCTCTACTCATAATTTTCAAGGTCGCGTTGACAACTAGAATGCTGGAGGGGTCGATGTCGGTGCATAAAACTTTTTCAGCACCTAAAAGCAGGGCTTCTATGCACGTTGTCCCACCTCCGCACATAGGGTCGCAGACGGTAAGCTTCTTTAATACCTTGGAGGCCTTGTGTGAAAGACGCTGACGCGCATACCATTTCAACTTCCCCGGAGGGTAGCCCTGGGCGTCCAACAATAATGCCTGGATAAACAAAGCTGGGCGCCTGCCCCACCACTTGAACGCGTCGTAGGGTAGTAATCGCCTTCCCGCCTCGTAGCTCCACGCTTCCCCCAATATGTTATCAACGGATAGTTCTGCGTCCTTCATACCAACCCGTTATCCCGTGATGTTATTGTTATTAAACGAGTTTTATAGTGGGAGACCGCATATTCCTATCACTTATTCTACGTGTAATTGTCTCTCTTCACTCCCAAGCGAGTAACCACGGAGGAAGCCTGTACGACGGTTTGGTCTTCAGTTACCGCTGGGTTTGATCTATCAGGGCTGTTGTCAGGACTATCCCCCTGCCGAGCTTGAACTCTACTAGCTCTGCTGCCTCGAATGGTGTGTCCTCCTCGTATTTTATCACGTTCTCAACCCACAGCTGGTGCAGCCTCCAGAGGAGCTCGGCCTCCCTGGTCTCGGGGGCTCTGGCTTTAACCCCCATCTCAGCTAGGTCTCTGAGGGTTATCGCCGCCGAGTGCTGCTTGTATGAAACAAGCTTCGAGGCGACCTCCCTGGCC
>WYEQ01000014.1 GCA_009904015.1 Desulfurococcales archaeon
CCGTCCCGACCACTCGCGGGGCTGGTATTACCGCGGCGGCTGACACCAGACTTGCCCCCCGCTTATTGCCCCCGCCTGTTTACAGCGGGGAAAAGCCCTCCCAAAGGAGGGCACTCGGGGTGACCCCGTCACGGTTTCCCGCATTGCGGAGGTTTCCCGCCTGGTGCGCCCCGTAGGGCCTGGGCCCTTGTCTCAGTGCCCATCTGGGGGCTCCCGCTCTCACGGCCCCTACCCGTTATAGGCATGGCGGGCCTTTACCCCGCCATCTACCTGATGGGACGCGGCCCCATCCTCGGGCGAGCGCGTAGCGATGACCCCTACGCGCCCTTTTCGACGGGGAACCCTTCCAGGCCTCCCCGTCTATGGGGGGATTAGTCCCAGTTTCCCGGGGTTACCCCCCTCCCGAGGGCAGGTTAGCCGCGTATTACTCAGCCGTGCGCCACGCCCCTCGGCGGAGGGACGTGCGACTCCCATGGCTTAGTGCCACCCCGATAGCAGTCGGGTCCGGCAGGATCAACCGGAGTTACGGCCGCAGGCCCAGGGGGGAGCACCCTTGGGTGGTGCCCTTGGCTTCGTGCTTGTTGAGTGGATTCGCCTGTTGCTTCTGCTTCTCGGCTGGCCTGTCTCGGACCCAAGCGCTTGGCTTGGGCCCTCACTAAGCGTCCAGCACCCTTGATGGGTGCCGGATTGTATTATGGATTACTAGTGGTTTATAAGATTTATTCCCTGTTGTCTCCCCGGTCATTATTATTTTTGTGTGAAGCGCTGTCCCCGAGGCTGGAGGCACGGTGCTCATTCTCGGAGCGGTTTGGCTCCGCGTTGCCCGTGCGCCGCCGGGCGATTCAGCCTCGGGGCCGGTCGTAAATGATGAACCAGCGCTTATCTAGGCTTTTTCCCGGGGATCCAAGACTATCTATATGATAAAAAAGAGTTATAAGGGTTTCGCCAGAGTAGCATCGTTTATCAGCGGCGCTTCCCTATGCAACAGTATCGCTATCGGTGCTGGGGGGCAGCTGCCTCGCCAATAGCTTCTTGATGTGCTTTGGGAGGGAGAACATGCCCTGATGCGTTGATGCATCGTAGAACCTGAGGGAGGCGGGGGAATAAATGGAGTTCTTTATCCTCTCGTCAACCTCGGTGGCGGAGAGCCCTGATGCATCCACCGTCTCGCTCGCGAGGAGGAAGCCCCACAGCCCATTGAAGCTCTGGACATAAGTATAGTATGGAGAAACCTTTTTGAAAACCCTCCTGAGCGTCCAGTACAGCCTAGCATATATGTCGGGGTAAGTGGAGGGGCTTGTGGCCTGAGTCACGAAGACCCCTGAACTACCTATCAGCTTCTTAACGAGCTCGTAGAACTCAACAGTGTACAGCCTCTGCGCCGGGCCACCCTCAGCTGGGTCAACGAGATCAGCTATCACCACATCATACTGCTCGCCCCTGGCCACCGCTTCCTCAACGTACTTTCTTCCATCCATGTATACAAGAGTTACGCGCTGATCAGCGAAGCACCCCTGATGCCACTCCTCAAGATATTTTTTCGATAGCTCCACAACGCCTGGATCAAGGTCAACCATAACCGCTCTCTCAACGCTCCTGTGCCTGAGAACCTCTCTAAGCGTGGCTCCCTCCCCGCCCCCCAGTACAAGAACTGACCTGGGGTTGCCGTGAGCGATCATGGCTGGGTGAACCAGGGCCTCGTGGTAAATGAACTCATCGCTAAGCGAGGACTGAACCCTACCATCAATGACGAGGCACTTCCCTATCCTAGCGAGCTCCAGGACGGCGACGTCCTGGTAAGGAGTCCTCTCCCATGCATAAACCCTGTTAATCCTCCTCATAACCCCCTCCTCGGGGGTTAACCACTCAATGAACCATGACCAGTTCTTGAAGTACACGTCCAACCACCACTATGCCTAGAGACCCAGCAAGTAGAGTATAAGCAAGCATCAATTATTAAAAGCTCACCTAGTGGCTAGATCGAGGAAAAAGAGCCTAGCGGAAACACCGCTTGACCAATTAGGCCATAAACTATCTGGTCCTCCTCCTCGCCTCCACAAGAACCCTCGCCATTCATGGCGGGGAGGAGGCCAAATACAGCTCATCATCAGTCATTGATGCTTTCCTGTTCTTACATAAACCTATAAAAAAGCTAAACGCCCAGGGCAAAACAGCAATGACCGATACAATCTCGGGTATAGCCGCCCCCCTCGGCAAGTCGGCTCCAAAGTGGAGAGCCCACGCGACAGCCCCGACCACTAGCGAGGCTATGGGGAGAGGGCTCCTGAGCCTAAAAGCAATGAGCACGAGCAACAAGCCGAGGGATGCAAACAGGAAAACTGAGACCGCGAAGTGAACGGCCCCATACACCTCGTCGAAGCCTCCCACGAGAACCATGCCCAAGCCTGATAGGAAAAAGCCGGGGAAGACTAGGCGCTCGCCGATGCATAATAGCATGCCGCTGCCCAGAACAAAAAGCGAGCCTCCAAGCATCAAGGCGCTGTTAAACACAACAGCCGTATCCCTGTGCCGAACAGCGTGGCCGAGATCGCTTAGAGCGTTGTTGGTCCAAGAGAACCAGTCAGCCAGGCCCACGGCGAGGAGAACTCCTCCGAGAGATAGGGCAAGGCCGAGCGAGAGAACATAGAAAGCTATCTTGCAGGAGCAGCCTGTGAGACCCATGTGCAAGGCACCAAAATAAATAATGAAGCCAACAACATAAAAAAGTAGGTTTACCAAGCTAACGCGAAGAAGACGAGCGGGTAGGCAGAAGGAATGACAAGCGATGCGAAGAGCGTAGAGGACCTCCAAGGCCTGGCCAGAGAAGGAATAATGGGAGCAACCGTTCTACTAACAACAAACATAGCCTCAACGGGCCTCGCAGCGATAAACTCGATACTAATTGCAAGAGCACTGGGCCCACACGGGTACGGCCAGTACACTCTAGCCCTCACGAGCACACAGATAATGCTTCTCGCAACGGGACTAGGCTTACCATCAGCTATAACGTACTACGCTTCGAAGCAGACAGCCACGAGGGACATGGCCGCGGCGGTAAAAACGCTGGAGAAAACGATGCTCATAACAATAGTGAACGCTGCGGCCGCAATGCTCCTGGGGGCATTCCTAGTCCCATTAATAATGAGGAGCTTGCTGGAAGCCGAGGAGGCAACGAGGGCGGCGCTTATAGCACTCCCAACAGTGCTCATGATACCCGTCATCAATGTGTACACAAGCTTCTTCATAGGGGTGGGGAAAACAGAGTACTCGGGAGCAACAAACACAGCTAGAGAAGCTCTGAGACTAGCTGTGCTATCCGTCCTCACAGCAACAGCCGCACTAACGCTGAACAGAGCAACAAGCATCTATACAGCCACGTACACGGTGGCGACATGCATAGCAATATCATTAGCCACAAGGATAACCAGGAACGCTGGGGATAAACAAACGAAAGAAAAACCCCCGGGTGCAAGGGAGCTACTCGCCTACGGCTTCCCATTCTACGTCGCCGGAATCCTCGCGGGACTACTGGGAATATACCAGAACACGCTTATGGCGAGAAAAGCCAGCGAGGCTGAACTAGCCGGGCTGAGAGCATCAATGAACATAATCACAGCGCTGAGCATCCTTTCATCCCCGATATACTCGATGGCCCTACCAATATTCAGCAAAACAACAAGCAAAGCAACGATACAAAAGATACACAGGCTCGCGCAGGGTTTATCAGCGGCTCTCCTAATACCAATAACCCTGTACTTCATTGTTGAGTCTCAAGCTCTGCTAAGATTCTTCTACGGCGAGAAATACATTGTTTACCAGGACTACCTGGCTATCTTATCCCTCACAAACCTAACAGTCCTGCTGGGGTCAGGGCTTATCGGGGGAGCACTAGCGGGCACTGGGAAGCCCTGGAGAGCAAACAGCATAACCATAGCTGAGCTAGCATCATTCCTGGCGACATCAGCACTTCTATCAAAAACAATGGGCCCAATAGGAATCGTGGCGAGCGTAACGGTCAGCAGGTGGATAGCAAGCATATACGCCTACCTTCTCGCTAGGAAAACCATAGGTATATCGATAGACCCGGTCATAAACGCGAAAGTCGTGGCCGCAAGCTTAGCCTCAATCACAATAGTCGCTGCAACACACAAAGCAGTTCCCCAGAGCGCGCCTGCGGTCCTCACCCTAGCGGTAACGGGGGCAACGTTGCTAGCAACATACATACCCATAGTATCCGCGCTGAAGCCATTCAGAGACATCGAGGTCGACTTCCTATTATTATCAATAGAAGGTAAAGGCCCGGTCTACGCGATCGCGAAGACCCTATCCAGCATATACAAAAAAATCCCGAGAATAAAAAGATAGCAACGTGAGAAGAAATGCTCATCGGGGTCTTCGGCAAAGGAGGCGTGGGCAAAACAACAGTCTCGCTTGGCCTAGGCCTCCTTATAGGAAAAGCAACGATAATAACAACTGACCCGTACCCAGGCCTAAAAGAGCTGCTTCCAGACCCGCCTCCAGGTCTAAGGCTCGTTGAGATGAGCTACGAGGAGCTAAGAGAAGAGTGGAAAAAAGAGTTCGGCGCAGAAGCACTGAGCATATTCAAGGCCCTGGCTGAAGTAGACGAGGAGTTCATAGATTATCTATCAACAGCCCCAGGGCTAATAGAGCAGTACGCCGTATACAGAGTGATGAAGGTGGGGATGGCCAGCCCCAACGAGACGGTAATATGGGACACGCAGGGAGCCCCGGGCGTAATGAGCCTTATAAGAAGCGAGCTCGAGTTCTACGATCACCTGAGAAAAGCGCCTATATACTGGGTAAAAATAAAGAAGCTACTAACAAGAGACGTGGACTTAGAAAAAATCATTGAGCACTGGAAACAAATAGCACAAACAACAATCAATTACCTCAGAAGAACAAAAACCATAGTGATAGTAAACCCAGACAAGCTAAGCATAAAAATAGGGAGAACACTGGCACAAGAGCTAAGCCAGTACACGGAATTCAAGGGATACATAATAAACAGGAGCAGCCAGGACAAAAATATCACGGCCCAGCTAAGCCCAATCCTATCGGTAATACCCGAATTAAACGAGCCAAGCCCACACGCGGTAACGAAATACCTCGTAGACATCACGAAGATCTTTGAATAAAAAACCAAGTTCTCTATACAAGAATCCTGCCAGAAAAAGCATTGTTGAACCTAAACAACACGACAAAGAAAAGTGATTAGTGGCGGCGGGGCCCGCGTGGTAGCGGGGGGTGGACTTTCACGGGGGCTTAGCCCCCGTTTTGAACCACCGACCTCGGGGTCCCTCAGAGGGGTGCTCGCCGAGGCCGGCGAGCCCTCGTATGAGCTTCGCGGGGCGAGACTCGCTCCGTCCGAGCGGGTGCCCGCTCCTCCCGCGGGCTACCTGGCTGCCCTACCCCGCTGTTTATCCCCGCCAAAAACTCTTTTTTGGTCTAAAGGTTAAAAAATCTGTCCTACGGGCCTTTTCCTCGATTTAAGAAAAACAAGCTTGAACTAAGATAGTGATTGTTATAAAAAGCTTAATATGTTATGGAGGAAATGTTTCTAGTTAAGCTTTCTTAAGCCTTCTCGACTGCTAGCTTAGCTTCGAGGAGCTTCTCTAGAATAGCCAGGAAAGGCTCGATTAGGGCTTGCTTATCTATCTGGAGCTCAGAGCTGCTATCCTCTATTGTTTTCTCAAGAGTTCTTTCTCCATCAAGAGTTGTCCAGACGTAATAAACCGCTGGAGGAAGCTCATAGACAGTGTTGTCGGGTAAGCCAACGTAGAAGTTATCCCCCTGCATGCCGAGGTCAACGCCTTGGCGCAGGTAAATCTTGTTCTTAACCTCTTCGTAGTTCACGGCTACTCCCTCCTGCCTCTTCGACCACCGCTTCTATCGCTGAACCTTCTGTAGCCGCCCCTGCGCTGCTGGAAACCCTGGCTCTCCGCCACGGGCTCCTCCTCAGGTATCTCCTCCTCCGGTGGCGCCATGCTGTCGTCGACCTTTTCCACTGTCGATTTGCTGCCAACGTTGAGCTGCACCTTGCCCTTGAATGAGGTTGTCCACGCGCCCTCTATTTTCACTACATCGCCCTTCTCAACCGACCCTGCCTTCTCTCCCCAGAAAGTCGTCTTTATTCTCCCCGTATCGTCGCCCAGGTAAGCCTCGCTTATTGTGCGCGGACCCTTCTTGGTCTCAATGACCCTAGGCTCCTGCGCATCTATTACGCGAGCAGTGACGCTTACGTTCTGCTCTCCTTCTTTTAACTCAGAGATCTTTTTCTCAGAAGACCCATACGTTTTTTCCAAATTAGATCATTCCATGCTATGAGTTATGTTGATACTGCTTTGTTTTCACCAAATAATAAAGATAACCGTTTAGATGAGACCTTCGTAGAGGCTCTCTTCGCGCTTAACGAACTCAACGCACTCCCTAGCCAAAGCCCCGCTCGAATAGATGGAATCAAGGGAATCGCATTTAGGGGGGAGAATAAAATAGCCCTTAAGGAAGCCTAAGACCTCGACGTGAAGGTTCAGGGCAGACCTTGAGTACACGAACCTAGCTGCAGAGTTAATCTTGCTGAGAGAATCAAGAATGGATGAGCAGACCCCCCTAACCCCCCTCTCGGTGCAACGAGGCCTAACGTAGCCCCTGTACAACAGCCATCTTTTGATAAAGAGCTCGTCTGGTACCAGTGGGACTACCCTTCTAGCGTAGGAAAGAGTATACCTAGCTACACCTGAGTAGAGGCTCCCGACAGGCAACCCAAGCCTGAGCAGCACAACGCCTCTGAAGGAGGCCTCGAGACACTCGGCGTAGCCGCCCAGAAAATACACTATGTCAAGAGCCTCTAAGCAAGCTTTCCTCTCAGCGCCAAGACCAGTTGTTATAAGGAAGTAAAACACGCTGACCACCATTAATCATTGAGAGCTGGAGCCGGGCTCGTTGCTAGCCGCAGGACCATACTGACGAAGCGAGGCGTAGCTACAATGGTTACGGAAAGGACAGCTAGTACAATTGGGGTCCCTTGGCCTACACAAGCGTCTCCCCATATTAATTAGGAAAACATGAAGCTTGTACACGCTTGGTAAACCAACGCTTCGCGCGCAACTAAGCCAAAAATCGCTTGCTTCGCGATAAGAAACCTTTCTCCCAAGTATCCTGGATGTGATCCTCATGATGTGCCTGTCCACTGGAAAAACAGAGCTAGCTTCGCAGTAAACAGATAAGAACACATCAGCTGTTTTCTCGCCAACGCCGTGTATCCCGAGCAGAGCTTCGCGTGTCTTCCCCACATCTCTGCAGATGGAAACAACGAAGTCGGGGTTAGAGACGAAGAACCTGGCCAGCTCCCTGAGAGTTTTCACGCGCGAGGAGTACTGCCCAGCCACCCTAACCGCGTCCACCAGCTCCTCATCACTGCTCGACAAAACCCTTTGAGGAGAGGTCAACCCCATCTCCAAAAGATTCCTTAAAGCCCTTATAGCATTGGAGTCGCTGGTGTTCTGGGACAAGACGATGGAGACGAGAAGAACAAAGGGATCCCCACCAAAGTTCCTGAGGGCCCATATAACGGAGTACTCATCATCTTTTGGCAAGAAAGAGCTTATAAGCCCGGGAAGAGCCTCACACAGCCCTCTCAAAACGCATCAACAAGACTTAAAAACAATGCCTACGAGGTGACCTCCCACATGGTGAAGGGGGTCCACATTATCCAGGCGGGGATCTTCTTCACCAGCTCGTAAGCCTCCTCCCATCCATTAAGGCCGAGCTCCCTGGCCAGATCCTCAAGTGTCATCTCTGTGCTAACGTACCTCTTGAGAACTGTTAATAGTTTAGCATCGATGACGAGCTCCTTATCACCAATCTTAATCGAAGCTATACCTCTATCCTTCATAGCCATAGGTAACCACTATCAACCAAAATATCACTGCAGGGGTTATAAATCTAAGGCAAGGCCCAGGCAAACAGTCGGCTATTAGGGAAAACATTATAGCTAAAATGGGGCCGCCGGGATTTGAACCCGGGACCACCAGCGCTCCGGTGGCTACGGGGAGCACCCCCAGGCTGGCATCCTAGCCAAGCTAGACGACGGCCCCCTACGTAAAATGAAGAGTAGTTTAAGGTTATAAAAAAAGTTTTGATTCACGAATGGCCCTCCCCCTTTTAAATACAATCAACAAAAGGGAATTGATAGGCGAAAAAAATGGCATCAATAAACAAATTCGCCGGTAGATGGGCACCAGCAGACAATAAAGAAAACGTATGGGACAAGATAAAAGACAAAATATCACCCCCGCCCCCCGTTAGACACAGAGTCACGATGGCTCTATACAAACTAAAGGTACAGAAAAACAGGCTTGAATACACGCTTAACAAGCTACAGCAGAGAGGAAACGCGCTCTTTGAAAAAGTAGTTGATGCCCAAGTCAAGAAGGACCAAGCAAGAGCCATCATGTACGCAAGCGAGGTAGCCGAGGTCAGAAAAATAGCTAAGAGCATAATGAGCGCCATATACGCGCTCGAGAGAATAAGCCTAAGGCTAGAAACAGTAAGAGATGTGGGAGACTTAATAACAGCGCTAGGGCCGGTAGTATCGGTTGTCAAGGAGGTAAAGACGAGACTACTGGGAATAATGCCGGATGTCGCTTTCGAGCTAAGCGAGGTGGACGAGCTACTCCAGACAGCAGTCTACGAGCTAGGAGAGTTCACAGGCATAAACATGAGCGAGATAGCGCCGAGCGACGAGGCAAAGAAAGTGCTGGAGGAAGCAGCAGCCATCGCGGAGCAGAGAATGAAGGAGCAGTTCCCAGAAATACCGATATCAAGCGACTCTCTCCCAGCACCACCAACAGCAGAATCAGCACATTAACAAGTACATAGAAGTAGAAACTCTCCTTTTTTAAACCAAGCTAATCAAACAATTATTTTTCCATAATTATTGAAATTGATTTCAATAACTGACCTCCTCCCCGCCCTGAAGAGCGAGGCTTTCAGTTGTAATCAGAAGCCTGGTTCCTATCATCGAGAAAGCCTCAAAGCTTTTAACCATCATCATCAAAGGAAAAAAATGTTAATACTGCATTATAAAACCAACGATAAGAATAATGGATGAGGCAATCGCTATTAGGAAGTTATCATCAAGGTTCTTGTACTCATACCTCTCAACGTAGCTCGCAACAGCAGCCGCGACCACGCCCGTCAGACCAGCGATCAAGTAGCCAATAGGCACGGAGACAATCAGCATGAACAAGTTCCCAATCCAATGCTTGCTTCTCCTCTTAATCAACAAGTTCCTAGCCAATCCAGTCACACCATCACCAAAAGCAATGAGCAAGCCGGGAATAATCGAGATAAATAAGTTCTTCGTGACAAGCCATACAACAAGCATGCTTACAGCCCATGCCACAGCGAAGTTTACCTCATACATGTTCTCCCTGAACTGGAACCAATCAAGAAGCCTCTGGCTCCTATGATGATAATAGAGATAAGCAGCGAGAGCCATACCAGCGATGAAGGGCAGAACAGGCGTGGAGAAGACGTAGGGAACGAACAACGTGGCCACTCCAGCCCCGAATATATGGATAATCTTTCTGCTCACATAAGCCGCCCTATGCTCGTTGAACCCTCTCGACAACAGCCATTTATAAGGATACTTGGAGGCAATGACAACGAGGTAGACATAAAGAGATAGTGCGATCATCCACGCAATTTCACTTGAACTAACAGACACTGTGACACACGTCCTTCTAAATCATGGTGAGGACTCTTCTTCCAGCGTATTCCAGCGAGTACTCCTCCTCTATATACAATAGCCTATTATATTTACTTGTCCTCTCCCCTCTTGCAGGGGCACCTGTTTTTATAAACTCGGATGAAAGCCCCACCGCTAGGTCAGCGATGAACGGGTCCTCCGTGTCACCGCTTCTATGGCTAACCACCCTGAGGTTCCCGCATCCCAAGGCCATTTCCGCGAACTCTATAGCGTCAGTCAAAGTGCCGACCTGGTTAGGCTTGACTATGACCCCCCTTGTAGATTTTGATTTGCATCCAATAAGCAAACGCTCCTGGTTTGTGACGTATAGGTCATCACCCACAACGATAGTACTGCTCAGCATCCTCTGCAAAGCAGAGAAAGAATCGAAATCCCCCTCATGGAAGGGATCCTCAAGGTAAACGAGCTTGTAAGTAGATGCTAGCTCGCGGTAGTAATCCATGAGCTCGCCAGCAGTGAACTCCCTTCCATTAAGCCTGTAAAGAGCTTTTCTCTTATCAAAGAGGTTTGAGCCGGCCACGTCGAGCCCTAGGAAGAACTCCTTGCCAAGAGTGAAGCCCGCGGACTCAATTACTTTAGATAGTAGCCCAAGTGCATCTACGCTGGATTTCACCGGTGGAGAAAACCCGCCCTCGTCGCCTGCCATAACTGCGCTTTTACCAAACCTTGATACAAGCTCCTTCTTGAGAAGCTGAAACACCTTTACGGATTCGATAAGAGCATCCCTAAAGGAGCTGAACCCTAAAGGAATAACTAGGAACTCCTGAATGTCCAGGAAACCTGCTCCGTGAAGACCACCATTAATGAAGTTGAGAAGGGGGACTGGAATACGTTTTCTTCGAGCACCACCAATGTACTCAAAGTACTCCATTCCAAGGGCGCTCGCCGCTGTCTTAGCAACAGCTATGCTAGTAGCAATAGCCGTGTTACCACCTATCTTTGAGAAGTTAGGCGTCCCGTCAAGCCCTCGTAGCAATGTATCCACCCTCCACTGACTCCTTACATCGACCCCAACAAGAGACTGCGCGACAAGAGTATTAACGAGCTCCACGGCTTTAGAGACACGCCTCGGGAAAGAATCATCAACGAGCTCATGAGCCTCCATGCTGCCTTTACTAGCTCCGCTCGGCGCATCCCCACAGTCAGTAACGAAATCCGTGGAAACGCACACCCTCAGCGTAAAGTTACCTCTCGAGTCCAGAACCTCTAACCCCTTGACTCTCCTAATCGAAAAGACTTCGCTACTCATAACCATCAACAAAAAATATTGCCAAATCATCTATATTTTAATTTACAGCTACATAAAAAAGTACACCGAATTAATGAGTGAAGCAACTTGAGGATACTCATTATTGGCGCGGGGTCAACGGGCAGCCACCTCGCAAAGCTACTATCGGGGAAAGGACACGAAGTAATAATCGTTGATACAAACGAGAACAAAATCGAAAATGTACAAAAAGAAGCAGACGTTCAAGCATACAAAAGGGACGCCACGGACGTATCGCTGTACGAGGAGCTAGACCTAGAGACGATAGACGTCGTTGTAACGGTAACGGATAAAGACGAGGTCAACCTACTTGTGGCAACCCTAGCAAAGGAAAGCGGAGTCCCAAAAGTCATCGCAAGAGTAAAGTCACCGCAAATAGCCAAGCTACTACGGAAAATGGGCATAGAAGACGTGTTTAACCCTCCAACCCTCATCGCAAACTTGATATACAGCACAATTGAGGGGAAAAGAAGAATAGCGACGCTTCTCCCAGCGTTTCTAGGGGACTACGAGCTTGTATCACTGGTAATAAAGGAAGGGGATAGCAGTGTTGGTAAAAGGCTTGGTGAAATAGAGGTTCCCGAACAAGCAAAGATAATAGCTATTTACGATGGAGAAAAAATAATAGAGCCTATACCACAAATAGAGATGAAGCCAGGCCTACACATCATAGCGCTTGTGCACAAAGAAGCAGTGGACGAGCTACTTAGGAACTACCGGTGAAGAACATGGAGCAATCTTTTCTCTACGTTTTAATAAAGGTCCTAGCCTCCATCATTATCTTCGCGGTCATAATCATAGGCCTAAACAGAGCCCTCTCAAGCCTAGAGAAAAAAGGAATCATATCGTCAATAATTAAGAAAAGAATAGCTACAGTTACTGCTAGCATAATCGGTGTCCTAGTGTTATTAATTATTGTTTATGAGCTATCCTACCACGTGATTTTCCTGTACCTGTTTTTAATTATATTCGCTGTATCAGTAGCATCCGCATACCCCATCCTCAACAACTTCTATGCGTACTACACGATTATGAATACGCGACAAGTAATCAGCGGCGTGTACTTCAGTATTGGAAAAATAAGGGGAAGAGTAAAGAACGTTGGCTACCTATACACACAGCTACTTCTAGATGACGGCTCGTTGCTATACATACCTAACAACTACATGCTGAAAAAACCCTTCCGCATATACCGGGGATATGGAAAAATAAGAGCCAGGATAAACCTCATGGCTCAAGCCCCAGTCAACGTAGAGACAATAGCTAATAAAATCGAGGAAGAAATAAGAAGGAACTTCAGGCACTTATCGACAGACAGCGAAATAAGCGTTATAATCGATAAGGTAGAAGAATCAAACATAAGCTTCATAGTAGAGGTCGAGTATGTCTCAGGAGAGATAAGGGAGAAAATAGTGAATAATTTTATAGCGTCTATATATGACAGTCTATATGAGTACTCGCCAACAATCGAGATACTCAGGAAATAATGAAGTGGTGCAAGGAAATGCCCAGGAAACAGGAGAAAAACATCAAGATTTGCCCAAGCTGTGGAACCATCGTCGAGAAGCCCGAGAAGACATGGCACTTGACAAGCCCCTTGCCCGACGCGCAGGGGAGAATAACGATAACCATTATGGCGAGCTTCACTTGCCCTAACTGCGGAGCGAAGTGGAAAGGAGTACTATCAAAGATAAAAGTAGGAGGACAAGAAGTGGAGATAGAAGGAGGAGCAAAGACAAGCAAGCTAGCCGACGAGGAAAAAACAGAGAGGCCAGGAGAAATAATTGAGCTCGATATAGATGATGTCATGAATGAATAGTTTTTTAGTTAAACGGTGCGAATATAATGCAAAAAGAACTATCAATAATAAATGAGAAAATAGCTGGAATAGTAAAGGTAGACCACCAACTTGTAAACAGAAGCATTGGAACACTAAACGATAACGTGGCTTTTATCAAGCTATCCCTAAACAACACCTTCTCGCCCAGAGCGCTAAAAGCATTTCTAGAAATACACTCGATACCTAGCAATCCCAAGTACGCCAAATGGAAGGTGTGGTTCAACTCGTTTCCAGTAACAAGAGAATACAAATCACACTACTCACTAACGATCAAGAATCAGCAACATAATATCTTCGTATTTGATGTGACACCAATAATAAACAGAGACATCAAAAGGAAATCACATAAACTAGTCATAAAAAACATAGGCTCCACAGCTATTTATGTCGGGTACGTCTTACTAACAGTACAGCTTGAAGCGGAAAACGTGGAAACATACCATTACTACCAAGTGTTAACGAGTGAGTGCAGCTACAAATCTCCATGCGCATTGAGCATCCCGGAATGCACTGCGTACGCCAAGACTCAGTCGAGAATAAATGCTTATTATCAAAGCCCTCCTGTGGAGGTGTTCTTATCAACAAGCACGTGGAAAGAGAGAGCCCTTTTCCCCACAAGGATAGTTGATTTAGTTATCGAAGGATGTGTAGGAAACAGAATAGTTATAGCTCCAAATAGCCATGAGAACATGTACTTGCTGAGTGTACATAGCTATGCATCTAACTATGATAGGCCGCAGATAGATATTAAAGCAACAAGCACACATAAAGAGAGAGAAGTTGAGGTTGAGATTTCTGTACTTAACGAGGGGAAAGCGGATGCAAAAAACCTGATGATAGTAGGCATACTCTATGGAAACACTATTTATAATAAAAAACTACAAGCACTGAGGCCCGGAGATGTCTTTACCGATAAGATAACCGTGGAGAAGCCTAAAACCCCAGCAACAATAGCGATCAGAGCTGTTTGGAACGAGTACGGGGAAACTATTTTCAAGGAAACAAAATTAAATATATCATAACAGCGTGAGCAACCTTTGCTGACTATTATGGTTTTATTACTCCTATTTTCATAAGTAACTCACAGGTTTTACAGTACTCCCTGCCAGGGCTTGTGGGTTCCCTGCAGTTTTTACATTCATTAAGAAGAAGTGTGCTACCACTTCTTGATAGTAACCTCTGAGATACCACTTCATCGAAGCTGTTTAGAAGCCTAAGCATTATGCCTGGCTCTTCTTTCTCCATCATAATCATCCAGCGTCTAATCCTGGCCCTAACAGTGGGTTGATAAATGATGTAGGGACACTCAACGCTCTGGAAGCGATAACCAGAATAGTACGCGTACGTCGCTGCCTCCCATTCATAAATCTTCCTTAAAGGCTTTATTCTCTTGACGAGCTTCTTGCTTGGCACAGGTGCCAGTGGATGCTGCCTTACAAGCCTTGATGTATCCCCCCTGAATATGTTTATGAGGAGAGTTTGTGCCTCATCATCTAGGTTATGAGCTGTGGCGGTCTTAGAAGCTCCAAGCTGACGAGCATAGTAATTAATAATCCTTCTTCTAATAATGCCGCAGAACGTGCACGCCGATATCCCCAATCTCTTCTTGTTGCCAAGATTAACTAGCTCGGAGAGAGAAAGACCAACTGCATCCTTAAAACTAACGACTATGTGCTCAACGCCTCTCTCCATTGTGGCCTTTTTCACGAAATCCAGCTCATCCTGCCTATTGTACCCAGGAATACCCTCAATGATTGTCAGGGCAATCAGCTTCGATGGGTCATGTAGCCGGGATAAAACGTCGAGGAGAACAAAACTATCTTTACCCCCGCTTATCCCCATCAACACCGTGTCGCTTGAGTCAAGCATATTAAAGCGATAGACCTCTTCTTTAACCCTGCTAACCACGTTTTTCTTGAAACAGTTTTCACAAAGCCTAATACCCTGATGAGGAACATATACCTTGGCCTGGGCACCGCAATAATCACATCTCAATTTTTAAGGCTCAGCCCCTCAAACCACTTTTGTTACCACACATTATTCTCGCTACTCAGGAGTTATAAACAAGCATTATAAACATTGTTTCAGGCCTTTCCACTGAAATGAGAACGAAAAAAATTTGGTTACAAAGTTTGAGAGCCGCCGGCGGGTTTCGAACCCGCGACCTCCGGCTATCCAGGGGATAATCCCGTACGAGGCCGGCGCTCTACCCGCTGAGCTACGGCGGCTCCATTTCTATTTATACGTGATAAGCACTTAAAAAACTAAAAGACAAAAAAGACGATTAAAACCAATATTTATTGAATGGCTCAATCTCCTAACAAGAATATGATAAAAAGCCCTCAACAGAGCTAGTAGTACTCGATTTTAATCCCTAACTCCTTAGCCTTAGCTAATATGACGTTCTCAGAGGCTCTGGAAACAGAGTTCTTCTCGATAAAAACCATGGAGGCGGGAGGCACTGACTTGGTTAAAGCTTGCTGTACAATGCCTTCATCAAGGTTCTTCAAAGCATATCTCGCTATTATGTGACTCACACAAATATTGCTTTCAATAACTCTTCTAGTCAGCCTAGCTGGATAGTGGTTCTCCCCAAAGCTAGCAACAACAACACAGCTCTGCTCACTTATTGATAAAAAATCGTTAAGAGCACCCATAACTGCCTCCCCGACGAGCCTATGCAAATCAACCCGCACCCACATCTCAGGGGTACTGCCAATCTCGATGAAACACAAAGGGTTATCAAGGTCGGTTGGTCCATGATGAGTTGCCTCGAGACCTACGTAAAAGCCTGTAATATCGCTCCCACTAACTTTTTTGAAGAGCATGGATAAAAGAAGTTTCATCAGTAGGGGGGTCGAGTATGAAAGCCTACGTGGAGAACCGCCTAAAGCCGCATCATTGCCTGGGTTACCTGCAGGATGAACAGTGAGTGAGGGTCTGCCAGACTCGCTGCTATGCTTAGACAAGACAACAATATGGGAATCTATGTTTATTCCCAGCGAATCAACATCATCTTGAGTTATTGTCAAGGGATTCTTACCTAGCTCGACTAGGCTGACTTTCCCTGATAACTCCCCGTATTCGTTAAGAAGATCCCGAATAGCTACTGAGATTCCTCTCCCCGCAGGATCCTCCCGCCAATAAAGAAGAGCAACTTTCACCATTAGAACCATCGTGATGTGTCTTTTTTATTTTAGTTATTGTTTTAGTTGTTTAATCAGCATTTATTTAGTTGACCTCATCCCGCCCTAAAGGGCGTGGGCTCTCTTTAGGGGGTTCACATGTCCCCCCATCTATTCGGGGATACGTAATGTATATTAAAAATGAAGCTGGATAATCGATAAGAAATAGAGATGGAATATGTGCTTTGTTGAGGGGTGCCTTGTTAGGAAAAATAATGTAATATGGATAGTGAAGGGGGTTGAGCACCCGGCCGGATACCTGACGGTTTTCCCGAGATATGAAATCAAAGATAAGGAGACCGGTGAGGGAGCGATCCTCGTTGGGAAAATGGGGCTTAAAAACCCTGAGGAATACTACGAATTTCTATTAACGAAGCCGGGCTATGGCAAGCTTTTGTATAACAACTGTGCTGGTAGAGCAACTCCTTTGATCGGAATAAACGAGGTCGAGACATCTTATAATCCATTCAAGCCTTTAATATGCGAAGAAAAAAGAAGAAGTGAGCCCTGCCTCGTCTACGAGTACCTTGCCTCAGCAATAGAGCATGGGGAGATAGGCCTCACTGGGAGCTCATACTTTATGTGGACCCCTAAAAGCGATATAGATATACTGATTTTCACGAAGCCAAGCAATGTTACGCAAGTACTGGAGGAAATAAAGGAGAAGACCAGCGAAATCAGCTGGGAAGAGGCACTGAGCATAATGACTACCAGGGAGTACCATATACCTAGCTTAACAACGCTAACAAGAATAAAAAGAAGCATCAATCAAAGAAAAGTCCTAGGCAACGTCGTTTTTATCAGAATACTCACTGTTAATCCGTTCATATACAATGAGTGCCACTACAACGTATTGAAGGAAGGAGAAGCTTACTTACAAGGCTTAGTCCTCGATGAGAGAAGCGCTGTATACCCATATACCTACAGAGTACGAGTGCTCAGCTCTGATATCCTTGAGAAAAACCAAGAAATAACCATAATTAGTGATAGAGGAAGATTCTCGGAGGCCGCCAAAAAAGGAGAAAAAGTTATCGTTAAAGGCGATTACGAGGCAAAGATATACTCGCCAAGACAAATAGAGCACCAGGTTTATCTCTGGGCTAAGCACCACTACATCGCGCCTATGGAACACGTTGAGTGACCACGGATGAATTCGGAAAAAACAGCTCTAACAAGCCTAAAGTTTTTATCAATGACAAACGCCATATACGAAGGAATAGTGGTCTACGAGATTAACAATGAAAAAGTAGCTGACTTCCTAGGTGTAAGATGCGAGCAGAATACATGCGTTGGAGTAGTATACTATCCGTCAAGAGCCTATTTCTTTCTGAAGGAAAAAAACAATCCAGTTATAAAAGGGTCACTTATATTTACTAATCACCCAGGAGACCTCCTGGATTTCTTTAAGAACAAAGAATTGGCTCTCGAAAACAATAATAACTGTTACTCAACAAGAAACTCTTTTCTAACGATTAGCTATGAGGGAGAAGCCCGTTTATTGGATAACGAGAGACTGGAGGTCAGGCTAATTCTGACGCGAATATGCGAGCAAAGATGGGAGAATTGCCTGCCTCTGAACAGATTCACAAACTTGTTGTTAGAGCTTCTAGTCAACGTAACAAAACAGAAGTACTACTGCTTAATCAACGATTATGAAAACTACGAGAAGCTTAAGAAAATAAATGAATACATAATCGAGGTAATGAATAGACACGCCAAGGAAAGCCAAGCGTTACGGACAATAATGATAGAAGCCGAAGAAATAAAAAATAAATGGTCCACCTGCAATGAGCAGTGATAAAAATGTACGGAAAACCACAACTAGCCGCTTCTCTATCAATCGCCTTTGAGGCAACAGGCTGGAAAGGAGCGGGGACGGTGTCAAGGAGCAGGGACCAACCAGACAAGACGCTCCAGGACTTCATAGTTACATCAGTAGCTTTTCAAGAACTGCTCAGAAAATCATGTTTAACAAAAGAGTACATGTTGCTCGAGATATTGAGAGAAACCTACGCTATAGCCAACAAGAACATTGCTTCAGGAGAAATATTTCTTCTATACATCAACGCGTATACAGCATGCACAATTAGTGATGTAGATACAATGGATAAGAATGCCCTTGAGGCAACAAAGCTTGCAGTAAAACAGGGGCTAAAAGACTACCTGCTCTTTCTATCTCTACATAAACCCTCTTTCTATGGTAGATTCACCCACTCTTTCTACGAAAAAATAAGTTCATCCAAGACCTTCACGGAGATAACCGCGTTGGCGAAAAACATACCGTTTGACCCGGTTATCACTGAAGCTACAACGACCTTTCCCTTCACAAGAACTCTGGCTAAGAAACTATACAGTAAGCTTGGATGCACACTGCCGAGTAGCGGTGACATAGACGCTATCTACAGGTCGTTATGTGAAAGATACATTGATTATCTAACTTACCGTAAATATGGACTAGAGAAGGCGGTTACCGCCAAGAAAAAATGCATCGCCGGTGAAGAGCCTGGTCACAGCCTAGGCTCAATAGCTGATTTGGTCGGCGTTGTTCTTTACTACTATCTAAACGAGTGCCTCGCTAGTCGTTATGGTACGCTACGAAGATTGGGTGACCTTTTCTCGGGACCCTTTTAAGTATGTTCTTTTGTGCTAGAACCTCTAGTATCTTGAGCGCCATTTCATTTGATATACCATTAGATATCTCCCTGGGCTCCACGCATCCATCCTCGTAGAGAATCCTTGATATTTCCCTCGAAACGGCCTCCGCGACTTTTCCTTTAAGAAATGGGTAGTAGTACTCTATCAGACCCCTCACAACCCTCTCGTCAACAACGCTCTGACGACAAAAGCTATACACATCCATTGATGAGACGTGATCGCCTATTATGCGTAAGAATTTAGGGAGAGACTCTAAGTACAGTATAAGCCTGGTTCTGGCTTGGTAGGGGTCATCCAGCTTCAGAATTATGTTTAAGCCGTCAAGCATGAAGCTCAGTGCTCTGCGGGCCTTAATGTTGAGTAAGCTCATCAACAAGCTCTGAGACCCCAGCGCGCGCTTCTCTATATAGACATCTATGTTCATAAGTCGGCCTGTTTCGACAGCAGCTTTCCATGAAACAAGATACAGGATTTCTAGTAACAACGTGGTTAACAAATAATCAAGGTGAGACTCGCTGAATGAAAAATCCCTGGGGCCAACGGATGAAATTCTACTTAGATAGTTATCTAGAAGGGGGAGAGCCCCTCCTCTTTGTTCTTTGCTACCCCTAAGAAGAATTCTTAATGGGCATCTTGAAACGTAGTTGAATATACACTCCGTTGAGCCCATGTATCTGTAGCAACCAGTTCTTTTAGCATGAACGGAACAATCATTAATTCTATGAGGTAAAGTAGCCTCGAGGGACTTTAAAACCCTCAGGTAGTTAATCACTATTGAGTGAGAGTAAAGAAAAAGAAATGGAACACTATGCAGACCATCTTCTATTATATTAATTGTAGCTCTCCTAGAAGTAACAAAGTAGGATCCCCTCCTCACACCGACAAACAACTCGTAATTCCTGTTCATAAGGTCTATGGTTAAGCCCTGACGGCTCAGCTCCTCGTCACTAAAAGATGAATTACCTGAGGCGATTTGCTCCTTAAATCGCATTACTAAATCATAGTAAGGCCCACTCTCAACAAATCTAATTTTCCTAACACTAGAACTGAGAACAAAGCCTCGAACACAAGAATTTTTCTCCAAGCAATCGCCAAGCTTGTTGAGAAAAGAGCCGATATTCTCGTAGGTCGGCCTGAGAAGAGGGAAAGCATCCATCAGCATACTGCGTGACTGACTGCTCAGCTCTAACCGCCCATTCGCTGTTTTTTATTACATTTATTTATTTGAAGAGTTCAGCTTTATAATAAATAATCCTTTGAATAACACTTAATAACTTGGGGACAACGATAGGATTTAAACAAAAAAGGAGTTGCTTATGCACTGGATAGAGAAGGTTGTAGAAGAGCTTGAGAATTACATAGCGACAACCAAGAACAAGACCAAACAGGACACCATAATCATTAACGGAGGCCTAAGCGTATCTGGATTGCAACATATAGGTAGGCTAAGAGGGGAAATAATAATAAGCGAAACCGTGAGAAAGTTGCTTGAAAGAAAAGGATACAGAGTTAAGCAGTACCTAGTTCTATATACCCAAGACGCTTGGAAGGGGAAGGAATCACAAGTCATGTCATTCGGAGACGAAAGAGAAGGAAGAAAATACGCAGGCTGGCCACTAATCAGGGTGCCAGACCCAAAGAAATGCCACGCAAACTGGGTTGAGCATTACTGGGAAGATTTTGGCGGCTACCTCGACAAATTCACTGATGGAAAAATAGAGGTAGTAACGACGACGGAACTTTACAAAACCAAACTAAAAGACATAGTAAAAGAAGCCATAAATAAGAAGGAGAAGCTTCGAATAACAATAAACAAGTATAGAGGAAGAAACCCGTATCCCGAGGAATGGATACCGTTCGAACCAATATGCGATAAGTGCGGAAGGATAGATAAAGCGAAAGCCATCAAGTACTACCCCGACACAGAGGAGGTTGAGTACATATGCGAGAACTGTGGCCATAGAGGAAAAACATCGATAGCTAATGGTAAACTTAACTGGAGGATTGAATGGGCGTCAATATGGAAGGTCCTGAACATTGATTTCGAGCCCTTCGGTAAGGACCACGCTACTCCGGGTGGAAGCCGTGATAGCTGCGTTGATTTATCAATAAACGTCTTCGAGACCAAGCCTCCCATGGGGCTAGCATACGAATGGGTATCACTAAGAGTAAACGGCAAGGAATTTGATATGGGAAGCAGTGATTTCCTGGGCATAACCCCAAAGGATTGGTACCAGGTGGCTCACCCAGAGGTTCTGAGGTATCTATACCTCAAGGAACACCCAAGAAGAAAAGTAGTAATTGACATGACGCTTATACCGAACTACTACGAGGAGTTCTACAGAGCAGAGAGTCTTTACTACGACGCGATGAAGACTCATGGAAACCTGGAATCACTGCCTGAAAACGAATACGAAATAGCGAAGACATATGAGCTGAGCATGCTTGAGCCAATACCAAGCGAAAAGCCCATACAGCCCTCATACCTAACAATAGCACTGGCCGTACAGCTAGTGCCCACAGACAATCTCGCTGAAAACGTCGTGAAAAGACTGAAAAGCTCAAGGATCATCCCCCAGGAATTAAGACCATTCGACAAAAAGAGAATAACGGATATTGCGTGGAGGGCTAAGAACTGGGTTGAGAAATATGCATCGCCTCAGATAAGGTTCACGCTTCTCCAGCAACTTAGCGAGGAGTTAAAGGCTAAGCTGATGTACCGCGATTTACTGCTCAGATTGGGAGAGGAGCTTCTAAAGCTGGGAGAAAACTGGAGCGAGGAATCAATTAAAGATGTCATGATAAAGGTTACACAAGGCCTTAAAGACGACGAGAAAAAAGCGTTTTACAAGGAGTTTTACATAATAATAATAGGGAAGGAGTTCGGGCCTAGAGCAGCGCCACTGATAGAGATACTTGGACAGGATTTCGTGAAGAAAAGATTCATAGAAGACTTATCGTAAAGGTCAGACTCAGTCAAGCCAGGATAATTCTTGATAATTGACTAAGCAAGAAATCTTTCTCACCCAACAAGAGATGCAACAAAGCAAGAGGGACGCTAGGCGAAAACGGATAGCTGGCAAAAGCTTTACGCGAGGCCTTCATCACTTTTTCACTCATCTTTAAACCCGCTTCGTGGTCAAGCTCAAAAATGCTTTTCTGGCCTTCAACCACAAATCCATAGTAATCCAGAACTTTAACGTATAAGTTAACTAAAGTCTTCTCGTCGGGAGTCAAGCCAAGAAGCTCCAAGCCATAACAACCAGTCCTGCCCAGCTTCTCGAAGAATTCAGGGAACCCGCCTCTAGCAAGAACATATGAAGATGCCGTTCTAAGCAAGTTTAGGTCTATGTAGGGACAGACTATTTCGCGTGGACTTGGAGAGAAGGGGGAATCCGGCATTTTCTCCACTACTGTGTTAAGAGCCATGAAATAGTAGAAAACCTCGGCTGTCGCTAAATCGATGTTCTCCTCGATTAAATCAGCCTTACCTAACAGGAAGTTCCTGTAGACAGGATCTTCAATGAGCTGTGCCAGCGTCATGAGCTCTTTCGTCGATGAAGCTTTAAGAGTCGCTTTACGCGAGCAAAGCTCCTCAACAGCTGAGGGGCTTATGGTTAAAAAAGCATTTTTGTAATACTCAAGCAACTGATAACACCTGTTTAAGTAAGCTCTGTATATATGGAATAACTCTTTAACAAATATGGGAAGCAGGGATACTTTTATGTAATAAGCATCGCTTTCAGGAACAAGACTCAATAGTATATTTATTTCTTTCTTATAGAAACTCCTAATGGATAGGTCTATTATCCTTGGGTCAGAAGTAAAGGGTATATGGCTGGACAGCCTAGTGCCTCTCAAGCTATTTATGTAACTTTTCAGGTCACGGGCGGATTCTATCTCCTTAACCTTGTCCTGGCTTAGAAGTCTGGTTAACCAGCTATAAGCTTTAGGCAAAAACCAGGAATAACTGTAAGCCCTAATCATAATCCCAGTAACCTCAGCGCCTCTTTGAAGCACTCCTCAACGGCCTTATCCTCGTTTTTCTTTGCGAGCTCCAATAGCCTCTCCATCAAGGACTTTTTCTCGATAGCCTTGATTTCCTCTATTCTCTTTTTCTCCTCTATAACCTGCTTCATCAACTCGTCTTTTACGGCCTCAACAAGTTGCTCTGCAAGCAGGGTTATCGCTCTTCCCTCTCTATCTCCAATCTCTATCAGCGTGCTGGAGCCTCTTCTAATGACATCTTTCTTTATTTCCTCTACCTTTCTCTCAAAATCAACTAGTGCTTTTATCAGCTCAGCGGCCAACGAGGCGCTCATACAGATAATCACTCTTGTAGAATAAATTCAATGATGCGATGCTATATAACTATTTTTCTCGCGAAGACAATATAGCCAGTATGAACAACTTGTACAGATATGGGTCTAATCGCGTCAGGGTTAACCTCGTATTCCCTATTCATTATCTCAACTATTCTTATGAGGCCAAAACCGCTTGTTTTCAGAGACTTGGCTACTCTAACAACCTGATTTACTGTCGGCACAAAGATGACCAGCTTTCCGCCCGGGGCCAGGGCCTTCCACGCGTGATCGAGCACCCCCCAAGGATCAGGGACATCTAGGAACCCCGCTGAAGCATCAGCTACGGGAATACCGTTCTTTATGTCATGGTTGAAAAGCACAACGTTCTGCTCACACCCAGTTAATCTGACATTCTGCATTGTTACTTCAAGAGCTTTTGGATTAATATCAAAGCCATATACAATTCCTCCGGGAGCTACACGGCAGGCTAACAGCATAGTCAGAAAACCTGAGCCAACGCCCGCCTCGAAAACCTTGTCACCGCTCCTAACACCCGCATACTCTACTATGTAAGCTGAGTCCTTCGGGTATATGACCTGCGTGATTCTTTCACAATAATTGAGCTGAAGGTCAAATAATGTTGGCTTAAAAATAGCGACTGTATGCCCAGCCGTAGTTTTGATTATTGAGCCTTGCGGCTTACCAATTACGTCATTGTGCCTGACAACACCATACTTCGTCATTGTTTCCTTGTTTTTTTCCAGCTTGAATACTCTGGTCTCGCCGTCGGGGAGCTCGATAAGAACAAAATCCCCTGGCTCAAAAACCGTAATGCCAGACACTTCATCCCCCTCCAAGCTGATTGAGGTAAAGGCCTATCTCTGAGCCAATGTCCTTGTTAAACAAAAACAACAAGAACTTACTGGCTACCTCCTTGAGCATAAGCATTGCCTTTGTATCACCGATTGACAGCTCCTTGGATACCGACTCCCAGTCCCTGCCCTGCAGAACCTTGGCTATAAGAAGTTTTTCTTCAAGCTCAGATAACCTGAAGTTAAGGTAATCTCTATGCATAAAATAGTAACAAGCAAGCTTATACATAACGTCGGATACAGCCTCGTAAGTCATGGGTCCATAAGAGTATATCCATAGCCTATCAACATTAATCGGATTCATCTCAAGAGGCCGTGGATTAGTGCTGTTTATGCTTGTTAATAACACGTATGCAACATCAAGCTCCAAATCACGGTAAGTGTCTCTTAGAGAGTATATTAGCTTTTCAAGGAAGACAGAGGCGCCTATACCTATTATTTTTCTAGCTGTCTCCGATAACGGGTAAATGACAAGAAGGGTGTACTCACCGCTGACAGGGTTTCTATCGGGGCTCATGTGTATTGGAACAAAACCGTTTTTTAACCAGAACTTAAGAAGCTTGCTGTTCACGCCGAAACCACTTCCCACCCAGTCAAGCCCCTTGATCCTAGCCTCATTAATCAGCTGCTTCAACAAGAAGCTACCTATACCCATGCTTTGTACCTTGGGGTGCGTCGCTATCCTGACTATTCTGTAACCGACGGTTTTGCCGGCCTCCCATAATCTAAGATGCTTAAGAATCCTATCAGGAATTATGTTCCCGGGGACCTTGTTTCCCCTTAGAAGCGAGTAAATAGTGTTTTCGTCGAGCCCGCCCTCAACAGCTATTTGCAGAGCTCCTACGATTTTTCCTGTAGAAGTCCTCGCTGACCTAACTAGGTGATGGGGAGCATCAGCGAGCAAGCCTAGATCATCTGGCTGGTTTCTATAATGAGCTAAAACGTAGATTCCGAAAAGCTCGCGTAAGTCTTTTTCTTTTTTATCTGTAAACAGCTCTTCCGGGGAAACCTCTTCGTATTGTAAGTAGCCTTCTCTAATCGCTTTTATATCATTTTCATCCAGCTCTGCTGGCTCAGCATTAAGAAGCAAAGCTCTGTATAGCCATGACTCTATTGGGTCTCCCTCCCCGTACCTGATAGGCGTTTCCATGTGGTATTCCCTGAGGAATACGTCGCTTCTGTTTCTTAGTTCTCCTAGAAACCTTATCGAGAACCCTCTACCAGCTCCCTCATAACCATGTATTGTTGCAGTAAATATGACTTTGTCGTGAGACTCGAATATTCTGTGAAGCTGCGGCACATGGATACCTGAAGCTTCATCGACAGCTACTATATCCCCGTTAATCCGTGGTATATCAAGAGGCCTCCAGTACTCAATGCTGAACTTGTCCGTCTTAACCTCAACCACGTATCCCTCCTTTCTGAATACCTTGAGCTCAATTCCCAGCGCTTCAGCCGCCTTAATAGCTAAGCTAAATAGGCTAGCCACGTTGCCTGGCTCCGGTGCAGTTAGGAGTATTCGGACCTTGTTTCTGAACTTTGAATAATGAATAGCTAAGCCAACCAGCGCTATCCCGAGTGCACATGACTTCCCCCTACCCCTATCGGCCGTCACAACTAGAGCAATCTTCTTAGCCTTGAAAGGCTTAGCGAAAAGCTCCTCTACTAGTTTCAAAAACTCAACTTGGTCTTGCGTTAAAGCCAGTTTGTAAATCTCCTCTGGAAAAACTGTCTCCTTTGGAATCACTATGTTTCTGCTACTTGTCTCGAGAGGTCTAGCTACTTTGCCTGCATATATAACTTTTTTCCTGACAACATCATATATAACCACGTTATCAGCGCTGGTCATCGTGAATTTAAACCACCTGATAAACACATGTCTAGGCTCATTGAAACCGGGCACCAAAAGCTTTTGTTTAAAGATAGTTAGCTTTGAGTCCCATGACGACCACTCAGGCACAAGCAAGACTATTAGCCCTCCTCCTCTGACGATCTCCACTAGCCTACCAATATCATTCGGCTTAAGATCATCGTTTAGGTCTAGGACGAGGACATCGAAGGTTGTTCCTAGATATCTATCCGTTTTTTCATAAACATCGATTACTCTATTCACGCCTTCCTTTTTTCCTGTAGTTTTCTTCATGTACAACCTGAATGTTTCTTTCCTTATCCTGGAAGAATCAAACTCATCGTGATACATGTATAGAACTGAGACCTCGCCGCCCCTCTCCTTGCTAATAAACCTGCTGATGCTTGATACTATAACCCCCGCTAGTAATCCCTGGAGCTCAGGAGAGCCGCCGCTGAGCACAATCATTTGTCTATAGTTGTTCTTCAGGCACTTCGCTTGTCTACTTTTAATTCTCCTAACAAGGTTAATCTCCTCCTTGCCTAGCATTTCCTTGGAAGACTCTATAGCGCTGACAGCAATGTTTTCTATCTCTTCCCTTGATAATCGTAGATGCTGAGACTCTTGGACGATACCTATGGATTCTCCAGGCTCCTCAGAACTAGACATGCAAAACCACGCCGACAATATATGTTTCACAAAGAATATTATTGCATTGCTGTTATTATCTTTCAGCCCTCGTTTGTAATTAATAATTTAAATAGCAAAATTTTTTGCTGCATTCTCGAGAATTGATAAGCTTATAAAGTCAACCGGAGACATAGAATATAAAGAGGTGAACAAGACGCCCCTAAACATCGGGACACCGGAGATACTAATTATATTGCTAATAGCCCTGATTTTGCTAGGCCCATCAAAGCTACCTCAGCTAGCAAGATCGCTTGGAGAAGCAGTAAAAGAGTTCAGGAAAGCCAGCAGCGGGTTAACAGAGGAAGTTAGACAAGCAACACAGCCAATAAGAACAGAGCAACCACTAATCCCAGCACAAGCCCAGAAAGAAAAAGAGATTGATTATGAAATCATAAAGAAACTGGCTCAGAAGTTAGAGATAACTACTGAGGGCAAAAGCGAGGAGGAACTAGTAAAAGAAATAATAAGTAAGGCAAAAGAGAAAGGTCTGCTGGAAGAAAAACAACAGTAATTTTTTAGACTGCGAGCAATACTTCTAGCGGAGAGATTAAAGCTTAAGTGAGCATAATGAAGAAAGAAGGCAAAAAAACGTTCAGGAGACCCAGAAGCCCCGATGAGGAACTTCCACTTGAAGCACACCTAGAGGAGCTGGCGGAAAGACTAAAAAAATCACTGATCGTGTTCGCCATAGTATTCGTTATTATAACTTTCGTACCAATCAATCTGGAGTACTCATACGTACCCCTCGTGGCAGAGGCATCAAGAGCACTCGTATCATACGTTGTGCCTCAAACCGTTACTTGGATGGGAAAAACTTATAACGTGACTATTCTTTACACAGGAGCATTCGAGGGATTCAGCGTCCTCCTGTACACAAGCCTCCTGTTTACCTTGATTATAACTGCCCCCTACATAGGTTATCAGGTCTACGCTTTTATTGAGCCAGCTTTGTACCCCCATGAAAAAAAGTTCTTGAAAAGCGGCATTTACGCTGGCGTGGGCTTGTTCGTCTTTGGAGTGGCACTAGGATACTTCGTTTTAGCGCCGATAACCCTTAGGATAATGCTTTTGCTTCAAGCAGTACCACTGCCTCCGGGGAGCGTCATTGTCGGCTTGACGATGAATAATCTTCTGAGCTTCATTATAAAATTGTCATTGACTACTGGCATTGCTTTTCTTTTCCCATTGGTTATATACTACCTCATAGTGTTCGGCGTGGTTGATGCTAGCAAGTTTGAAGGGTTCAACGCGAGGCTTGCTTTCGTTATTATAATGGCGGCCGCTGCAATTATAACGCCTGACCCAAGCGGTGTAACCATGCTTATACTAGCTGTCCCGTACTACATTTTGTTCATGCTTGGCGTCAAGCTAGCAAAAAGAACCGTTAGAAAGAAAAAGATGACTAGGCCTTCCTAACCCTTAGTTTATGGCCCTCCTTAGCAACAACAATTATCGCTTCATCCTTCTTTATCTCCTCATCAGAAACCGCCAACCAATACTCACCCTCCACTATTACAAAGCCCTCCTTGTTTGGCCCGATATCATCTAATGCTCTTCCCTTCTTGCCGACAATGGTCCAAATTATAGGCTCCTTTCTCCTCACCTTTAACACCTTATAAACAGCCACGCCGGCGAGAAATCCCAAGATCCCCCCACTAATGTATGCTGAATACAAGAACTTCGTGGCGTACTCTTTGCTTATGCTATAACCACCTCCGGCTGGCGATAGGGCTATTCCTAAGACCAACATGATGATGCCGGTGATGCCTAATACACCGAACCCTGGGGTCACCAGCTCAATTATCAATAACGTGCTACCAACTAAAATAAGTGCTAGGGAAGTATAGTTAATATTGAAACCGGACCCAAGCAACCCTAGAAACAGCAGAAGAAGCCCGATAGGCACAGAATGATAATTGCCCGATAAGAGGCTGAATAACGTGATTATGAGCCCAAAAGTCATTAGCAAGCTCGAGATTATGGGGTCAGACAAAAACCCCGTGGCTCTAACCCTAAAGGATGGCTGATAATAGATAATCTCGAAGCGGCTTGTATCTATCACGAATGTCTTGTTCGTGTAGGGGAGCGTCACTGTTCTTCCATTAAGCTGTCTAAGCAAATCGTTTATGTCTTTCGCTACGATATCTATTACCCCTAGCTCAAGAGCCTCGTGAGCACCTAGATTAAGGTTCTCCGTAACGAACCTTTTTATGACGCTTACATTTCTGTTCTTAACGCCGGCGTGCTCATCCAGGACCTTGAGGATGGGGTTTATAATCTTTGTGTCATTGACTGGCTGGTAAGTCCCAGTCGCCGGGTTATACTCGATTGGTTGCATAGAGCCAATTATTGTCCCTGGCTGCATAGCAGCTATGTGAGTGCAAACTAGGATAAGAGTGCCGGCGCTCTCAGCCCACTTGTCTATCACGAATCCTACTACAGGTACTCTTGAGTCATCAATCATGTAGACGATGTTTAAAGCTGAATCAAGCAACCCTCCAGGCGTGTTGAGGGTTAAAACCAGGATGGCATTCATGCTTTCGGCGTACTGTATGCTCAGCTTCACGTACTCCTCAGTGTGAACCCCTATGACCCCCTCGATGCTTGCCACCACCACTTTTTGACCAATAGTTTCCGGAGACCCCTCCTGGGCATGAACCTGACTAGCAATTGGAAGAACTAAGCCTAGAATCAAAAGAAAAAGAAAGATTATCCTTAAGCCTTCATGCATGGTTAGTCTACTCAGATTATATTTAGGTTAAAACAAATAATTTTGTTTATCCTGATTTAAACGATGATTCCTCGCTTGATGTAGAGCTCTGAGGCTTTCCCTTAGCTATTCCAATGAGTGTTCCTAGTTGCTGAGCGCCAGACTCGCTTGTCACCACTATTAGGTTCTTCTCCCTTGCAACCTCTATTAGGGTTTGCAACTCTCTTAGCCTAATAGCTACTGGGTGCTGCTCATAGAAGCTAGCTGCCTCGGCCATAATGGATGCGGCCTGCCTCTCACCCTCCGCCTCTATTATTCTCGCTCTCCTGAATCTCTCTGCCTCAGCTTGCTTAGCCATAGCTCTCAGCATTGATTCGGGCAACTTAACTTCCTTTAATGTCACAGCCGTGACCTTTATTCCCCAGGGATCGGTGAGCTCGTCGAGTATTTGCTGGAGCTTTTTGTTTATTTCTTCTCTTTTGGTTAGAAGATCATCGAGCTCGACTTGCCCAACAACATCTCTAAGCGTGGTCATGGCGAGCATGAGGACAGCGTAAGAGTAGTTCTCGACAGCGACTATAGCTTTGACTGGGTCAAACACCTTGTAGTAAATTACGGCATCTACCTCAACGGTGACGTTGTCCTTGGTTATTATTTTCTGGACGGGGACATCCACTGCAACTATTCTGAGGTCCACCTTGATTAGCCTATCAACAAAGGGTATAATGATAAATAGGCCGGGCCCCTTTGCCCCGAGGAGCCTGCCAAGCCTGAATATAACTGCTCTCTCATACTCCCTCACTACTTTAAGCATCATTGATAATAGTATCACCAGTACTATTAACAGGAATATCAAGCCTGGGAGCCAGGAGGGAAGGAATACCTGCTCTAACATAGCCATCAATTACACCTACAGTTTATTAATTAGTTAAACGCATATATATAATTGAATTACAAGCTAAGAAGGAGCAACCTACATGTCAGAAAAACAAATGAAAGATGAGCTAATAAGCCTAATAGACCTTAACAAGGAGACATGGATAAAAGCTGCGTTCTTTAGCGATGAAACAGTTGAGAAAATCATGGAGATCCTATATAGCCGCTGGGAAGCCAACAATGAGGAGGGAATCCCCCTTGACTACGCGTATAAGGAGGAGCTGGAGATACTGCTGAACATAGCTAGAAAGTACGTAAAGCTAAGCCCCGATGAGGCAAGAAGCATTGTCATAAAAAGAATTTATAGCGAAGAGTAGATTAGTTCTGTTTATGCGAGTTCATTACTGAATAGCTTTTACTCTCTCTAGGATTCCTTCCAGCGGCTTAGCTGATATAACGATTAATCTGTCCTGGAAGGCGGGGGAGATAACGTCTTTAAACATATCGACGAGGTCCGTTATGAATATGCCTTTAACGCTGGTATCGGCAAGAGATAAGTAGAGGTTCAGCAACGCTATTTTGGTTTCAACCTCTGTTCTATTAACCGCTATTTGCAAAAGGTACTTTTTCTCTCCCTTCGATAAGAAGCCGTCAACAAGTATAGGCACCTCCAGCCTACCTATAACCGTGAAGTCCCACTCAACTGTCCAACCCTCATCCTTTAGCTTATTTAGTTGCTCAATAACGAAGCTCTCCTCATCTGTTCTCCTAGCTCCATAGAATACTCTGTTAATGTTCTCCAAACTAACGTATGCGAGCATGCCGTTTGGTCCCAGCCTGATAATCTTCTCCTTCCTGTACTCCAGCTCCTCAAGAGCTTTTGCTTTTATCAATACGTCGAGGTACTTGGCTAGCATTTTTGAGTTTAGGTTGGTTCTGTACATAAGGTGTGTTTTCTTGATGCCCCTCTCTCCTGCCGCAACAACTGCCCGGACAATTTCATAGAATATTTCCACATCACTTCGGTACTTCCTAGATAAGTACTCTCCCTCACTCATGGCCATCCCTCTTTGTAAATTGTTTACATATTAGATTTATAAAACGCACTACTGAATAAATATGTGATTAGGCATTTATAAAACTTCATTTTGATTAAACAAACACAGGATAAATAGAAAAACAAATAATTGTTGTCTAAAATAAACTTCAATAGTGAAAAACATGTCAAGTGAAATTATACAAGCTGAAACCTTCCTTAAGAGAGCAGTTGAAAAGCTGGGGCTAAGCCAGGAAGTGTACGAGTTGCTGAAAACCCCTGAAAGAGTAATACAAGTAAAGATTCCAGTAAGAACTAATGATGGAAAAGTAAGAACCTTTGTCGGTTGGAGAAGCCAGCATAACAGTGCACTTGGGCCTTACAAAGGAGGTATTCGTTACCACCCAGACGTAACAATGGATGAAGTAATCGCCTTATCAATGATAATGACCTGGAAAAACGCTCTCGCAGGGCTACCATACGGAGGAGGTAAAGGAGGAGTAAAGGTTAACCCAAAAGAGCTGAGTAAGCAAGAATTGGAACAGTTAACCAGACAGTATGTAAGAGGGATCGCCAGATACATAGGACCTGACATAGATATACCGGCCCCCGATGTATACACTGACCCCCAGGTTATGGCATGGATACTGGATGAGTTTGTTAACTTAAAAATGGGGGACATCCAGTTCGGGGTAGTCACAGGCAAGCCAACGCTACTTGGAGGGCTAGACACAAGGGTAAAGGCGACGGGGCTAGGTGTGGCCTTGGTAACAAAGCTTGCAGCAGAAAAGGTTCTCGGGCAACTCGAGGGCTCAACGGTAATTGTGCATGGATTCGGAAACGTTGGTCAATACGCAGCGAGGATTCTCAGCTCGTGGGGAACAAAAATAGTCGGTGTAGCTGACTCCAAGTCAGCAGTGTACAACAAAAATGGTATAGATGTAGAAAAGCTGGCTGAGATAAAGAAAAAGACGGACAACGTGGGTGATTACCCCGAGGGAACAAAGCTCTCGAACCCTGATGATGTTCTAAAAATGAACGCTGATATAATTATTCCAGCCTCAATCGCCGATGTAATAAACAAGCAAAACGCTAGCGAGATAAAAGCCAAAATAATTGTGGAGGGAGCTAACAGCCCAACAACAGTGGAGGCCGAGGACCTGTTAACCAGGAAAGGAGTAGTAATAATTCCCGACATACTCGCTAACAGCGGAGGAGTAATAACGAGCCACATAGAGTGGGTAAACAACAGGATGGGCATGTGGCTCAAGGAACAAGAAGCTGAGCAAAGACTAACCGAGAAAATGACCGAGAACTTCAAAGCTGTATGGAGCTACTGGGAGAACAAGCTTTCCAGACAGGGCTCTGTAAGGCTCGCCGCCTACATGATAGCCGTAGAAAGAGTAGTTAATGCAATGAAGCTCAGAGGACAGATATAACTCTTCATGGCTTAAGTATTTTGCTTAAAACTCTTTTTCTCACTTCGCTTAAGTCCTCCTCTTTATACAGTATCTTCCCATTCTCAACAAGCTTTTCCAACAGTGGCCTAGGAGTCGATGCATCAGGGCATCTAGGCTGCTCATCAAAACGAGTCACGATAGCTGTTCCATCGATACACTCGTAGACCATTCTAGCTCCAGGTAGCTTTCCTCTCTTTGTTCTAGGCACCCATCTCCCATTCTCGTAGACCTCTACAATATCCATGCTTATGTCAACGCTTTTCGGCATAGCTATGGCTGTACCCACACCGAATCCATCCACAACGTCTCTAAGCTCTAGAATCTCCTTTTCATCTATTCCTCCACTCACAAATATCTTCACGTGTTTATAGCCATGGATATCTAGAGTCCATCTAACCTCCTCCACTATTTTCCTCATATTACCTCTCCTGGATGACGGGGTATCAAGCCTCACCCCGTACAGCCTATCACCTAGAAGCTTGGCTGCCATGAGGGCTTCCTCTCTCTCATCAAAGAAAGTATCAGCCAGGATTATTCGAGGAACCTTGGGGTCAACATGCTTATCGAAGGCTAGCCAAGCTCTTTTCTGGTCGCCGAAAACGATCATTAGAGAATGAGGCATTGTTCCTGTCGGCTCAATTTTATTATACTTCTTCGATAAAACACCGCTGATCCCGTCAACTCCTCCTATAAATGCCGCTCTATCAGCCACAGCCTGTAGCAATGGATGAATACTCCTCAAGCCGAAAAACAACACTGTTTTCTCACCTGCGGCTCTCTTAATCCTAGCTGCTTTGGTAGCGATGCTGGAGTAATGCCTGAGGATACCGAGAATAGCCGTCTCGTAAGTCACAAAGGAGGAGTAAGGCCCCTCAATAATCATTATAGGCCATCTATCCTTAACCACGCTTCCCTCCCTAACGCCATACACGTTTACAGGTTTTCCCTCCAATAGATGAATTGCCTCTTGAACACCCGCAATAACAGCGAAGTCGTATTCCTCTGGCAGACCATACACGTGAAACTCCGCCCTAACCTGGACATCGGTTAGGCCTTCCTTTTCCAAAATCTCCTTTGTCCTAACAAAGTAGATGTCAGTTGCGAGTCCATTAAGTATTTCTTCCTCATCGGGGAAAAGAATCTTCTTCAAACAATATTCAACCCCTAATCTTTATTCATAGGTTATTATATTCAAATTCAAAAAATAAAGCTATGAGTTCCATGCTGACAGCTCCCCCGCCATGAATGGCGAGGGTTCTGCACCCACAGGCTACCTCTCATTCTCTTCGGGTGCCCCTCACGGGTGTGGCATCATGATTTCAGGCCCCGCCATCAGCTCCGGGAAAGCGCGGGCTCATGGCCAGCTAAGCCCGCTCGCACTCAACTCCGAAGAATAAATATTGGAGCCTAGAGTATACTAGTTTTTGATATATAAAAACGCATCTCCGCCCTTTCAGGGCGAAGCCTCCAAAAGAAAGGTGATGCTGTTCGTTGCAGTTCGTAGTTGAGAAAACACGGAGTAGGACAGGACTTCACAAGAGAACGAGAAGACTGTTTATAATATCAAGAAACGGCGCGATAAGGGAATACTGGCCTTCAAAAACAACGAGTGTGAAGGGGACCTATGTAAAGGGTGAGGCATACAAAGTTGATTTCCCCATGATAAGCGAAAACGAATGCGTCGTGTACCTAGACTTCGTGTTGAATATAAAAAAGAGAGTAAAAGGAAAAATACTCGTCTACGACCACAAGGGAGAACTTAAACTAACTCTAAACTACGATAAGCTTAAGCTGAGGAGAAGCCGCGGGGATAGATCTTATTTTTGGCCAGTTAAAATCCTTATTGAAAAACTGAATATACCTGTAAAGAGAATTAATTTGATGACAGGAGTTGATTAGTTATCGTTAAGCGTGAGGATGACCGGTATTTAGCGGGCTGACTATAGAGGGATGAAGACTTCACGGACCGGGGGACTCCGTTCTAGTTTCAAGATGTAGGTATTGAGCGGTTGACCTTTATTTCCCGCCCTGAAGAGGGTTATGCTTTCCATCGTAAAACTATTGTTCGGAGGGTATTACTTTTTTATAGTATAGATACTTTTTCCTCGCTAACAACAATTTCTCCATTGCACTCGCGTATAACCATGTGGAGATTCAGTGGGACTGGTCCTAACGGCATAACGATTTTTCCTAGGACCTCTAGATAAAGGTGGCTACTAGTCTCGTGGCTCTTTGTCTCTTTAAGGCTTCCCTTATCTACTTCGTAAACGCTTAGGCTTATCCTTGTTTTTTGATTCTCGTTTTTAATCCAAGCTAGACAGAGATTCCCCATTTGCTTCACCCAGTTATTACTTTTTTTATGGTTTCTATCAACAAAGTTCCATGAGGAATTAAGCCCAGGCTACCCTTACAGCAGCTGTTCTCACCGAATTTCCCGAGCATATCGCCATTTAAATCTTTATGGTAAATACCTATTGGTACTGGGTCCGCTGTATGTGACTTAGCGCTACATGGAGTCGCGTGGTCAGATAGCACAACAACGGCTATTTCTCCCCCAGAGGCATGCATCAACAATGGCTGTAGGTACATCTCGTCGATTTTCTCGATTATCCTCGCCTTTTTTGCACAGTCACCATCATGACCTGGCTCGTCAGGTCCCTTTATATGAATGTAAACGAAGTCGTACTTATCAATTAATCTTAGAGTAAGGCTGAGCCTCTCAGCCAGCGCCTGTTCCGTTGGCGGGTTGCTCGGAGATAAAACATATGCATCTAGCCCGCAGGCCCTCGATATGCCTATCTCAACTGGCATATCAACGATTGAGGCTCCCCTAAGCCCATGTTTACTAAAGAAGCTCGGGAAACTCGGCTTAGAGCCCCCTGCATCTCGGAGTAAAATGAAGTTTGCTTTCAGTTTGCCCTCAGCCTCCCTCTTCTTGTTTATCTCGTGGCTTTCCAGTATTCTGCTTGATTTCTCCAAGAACTCGTTCACCAGTTCACATGTATATCTCGCTTCACTGCCATCCTCCAAAGGCTCGCATCCCGATACATATGGAGAGTACTTATCAAGAGCAACCGAGAAGAGGCCCTCCCGCCTATAGGCTGGGTCGACGTTAGAGACTCTGGGTGACAGCTTCTTTGTATAGGAGCCTAATACCACAACAGCCCTGTATCCAACCGTATGGAAAACCCTAGCGTACGCATTACCGTTATCCAGAAGCATAAAGCTAATGGGCTCCATCAGCTTCTTAGCCTCTTCGTCGCTTAGGTTACGTCCAACCCTTCTATCAATGATCCTCCTGGTTGACAAATCAACTGTAGCTAAGTTTCCCCTGAATACAACCTCTCTTCCCTCTACTAGCTCGTAGCCTATGCCTAAAGCCTCTATCGGGCCTCTTCCTGGGTATAAATGCTCTGGATAACCAAGTATAGACATTACAGCTACATCGCTTTCGGGGGCTTTTCCCTCCCCTATTGGGTAGAAGCAGCCGTTCCTGCCTTTGTTAGCTATCATGTCGAGCCCCGGGGTATTCGCAATTAGGTAAGCTGTTTCTTTCTCCTGTATAGACCCGGCTGCTCCGTCTAGCACTACATAAACTACCTTCATTTCTGAACAACCTCAAATCAAGCTTTTAATTGCCAGTGGTATATAGTCGATGAGGTCTCTTGAATCAAAAAACTCCCCTCTCTCCTTGTAAAGCAAATCTCCAGCTACACCATTAATGTAAGCTGCAAGAAAAGATGCCTCGAACAAATCGCTTGTCCGCTTAGTAAAAGCAGCTATAATCCCGGTTAACACATCGCCTGTTCCACCAGTGCTCATTCCCGGATTACCCGTCTTGTTCTTCATGCACAAATCAGCCTTGCATATGTAGTCTACTGGTCCTTTCACCAGAACAACTCCACCCAGCTTTCCGGCCAGCGCTTTTGCCTTCAGCTCTGTGTCCCCCTCAAGGCTTAAGCCATAGGATTGCAACAGCCTATCGAACTCGCCTCTATGAGGAGTCACGACGGCGTTTTCACCGACGCTTAGCTTAAGCTCGGATAAGCACTTGAGCGCATCAGCATCTATTATTAAGAATGGCCTCCCCACATCTCTCCACTTCTGCATGAATGCCTCGAAGAAAGCAAGAGTATCCTCATTGAATGACATGCCAGGACCAATAACAACTGCGTCAGCTCTACTTACAGGAACCCATGCCTTATCGAGCTCCCTCCAGTCAAGGTATTCCTTCCCTAGAGGAACGGTTATTAAGGAAGGAGAGTATGAAGAAACAACGCTTCGTATAACCTCGGGTACAACAACGTGAACTAAATCAGCCCCTGCCTTCAGGGCTGCCAGCCCACTTAGGGCCGGTGCGCCAACATAATCAACGCTACCACCAATAACAACTATCCTCCCCCCATCACCTTTCTTTGCATCGGGAGGCTTCATGCGGAGAAGGTTCTTCACATGACCAGGGCCAACGAACTCCTCCGCAGCTACTGGTATCCCGATATTACACACTCTAACCTGGCCGCAGTAATCAGGTGCTAGGAAGTAAGCTTTCTTCAGAAAATGAATAGCAACGGTGTAATCAGCCTTGACCAGCGGGTAACCAACAATGCCTTTATCCGGGTCAAGGCCGCTTGGAATATCTATAGATACCTTTAATGCGCTACGTACGGAGTTAACTTTCTCAATGACATCCGCGACATGCTCGGGGAGCGGGTACCTAACGCCAGTTCCGAAGATAGCGTCAATTATAACTGACGCATCGCTGAGCTCAACAAGAAGTTTCTGGGCATCTGTTTTTGTAAACACCCTTGCTACGCTTCCGTTATCCTTTATCCATAAATCATAATTCACAGCTGTATCGGGGTGAGTGAAGAAGGAGGGATCGAAAAGAAGAGCTACAATCACTTTGGCTCCATAAGCCTTCAGGTACCTTGCCGCTACTAAACCATCACCAGCGTTTCCTCCTCTCCCAGCGAGCACCACGACTTTTTCGTCACGAATCCCCTTCTCCCGGCTACTCAGCAACTCTATAACTAAGTCGGCTACGCATCTCCCCGCTGACTCCATCATCTTCGAGGATGTAAGACCAAGAGAAAAAGCGTTCTCCTCGATAGCTCTTATGTATCTTGACTCATAAACCGTGGCTAAAGGCATAATTACGTCATCACTCCATCTCAAATTTTAGTTCATATCCATACTTCTCAGCCAGCTTTCTCAGCCTTCTCGCTCTCTTTGTAATCAGCCTAGCAACGTCTCTTGGAACCTTGACCAGTATTTGGTTAGAGCCTATAAACTCTATTTCCCCGTTGGGGATAAGGGACTCCAGCTGGGATTTAAGCCTTGTATCTACTCTTTTCTTCTCCTTCTTCACTGGTATAACCACTGTTTGCTCGCCGAAGGTGTATATCTCGTACTCCAGCTCCTCCGTGATGAAGTCCCTGACCTCGACGACGGGTCTTGAAAGCTCGGCTTCCTTAAGCCCCGTTGGCAACTTGACAGTTATGCCTACCTCATAGACCTTGGACACTCTTCCTTTATCAATGAAAATAACGGTATCAATGATGCTGGGAATCATGCCGAGCTCCACTCTACCGATGAATCGCTGGATAGCATCTATAGGACTCGTGGCGTGCAGCACCCCTACCATCCCAATGCCAGCTAAGCGAAGGTCCACGTATAATCTGAAGTCATCATCCCCTCTTAGTTCATCAAAGAAGGTGTAATCAGGCCTGCTGAGGAGAAGGATGTCATGGAGCTCATCTTTCTCAGCGAAGTTCTTGCTGTACTGCACAACTTCTGGTGGTAGAACCATGTCCCTCGGGCTTTCTATCGTTTTTACCACCTTCCCCTTCTTCGCGTAGTGTTCAGCTAGTGCCTGCGCGAAGGTGGTTTTGCCCATCCCTGGAGCCCCAGCTATCAGTATTCCCTCCGCTTTTTCCTCGAGCCTTTTAATCAGCTTCTCGGGGAGATTATAGTCAGACAAGCTAAGCTTGACTAGCGGTCTAACAGCCGTTATTTCCCATCTACTACTAAGTGGAGGCCTTGAAATAACAATTCTGTATCTACCCAGTTGCACGATGGTGCTTCCCATCCTATCTATTTCGATGAACGCATCCTTCCTCGCCCTAGCCTCGCTTATTATCTCCTCAACAATAGACTCAATCTCCTCCTGCCTCAGAGGCTCCTGCCTAACAATAGTGAATTGCCACTCCCCAGGCCTGCCAACCTTGGCGAATGGGGGGATCCCCTCAATCAGGTGGACACTCATAGTGTTGTCCCCGAAGAACTCCTCCAACTTCAGCCTGGGAGGCTTCTCCTTCTTTATTCTCAGCACCTTAAGTCCCATTGACTCAGCAATTGTTGCTAACACATCACTGCTGGTAATCAGAGTAGCATCGTTCTCCCTGGTTAGCTCAATAACAGCCTCGCTTAGCTCGGAGGCAACATCCTCGAGATGTGCTGACTTGATAGGCGTTATTACTATTTGGATGCCTCTTTTGGAAGCCTCCTTTGTCGCTCTCCTTATCTCCTCTAAGGCGGCAATAGCTGATGCCTTACCTTCATTGCTAAGCCTCAACAAATAGTCTATAATCAAGCCGTGTAGATAAATAATGGAGTTTCCGGGCAACTTTCCATTTATTATTAGCTGCGTGATAGCGCCCTGCGAAATAGTATCCACATCGCAGGTGTAGACTTCTCTACCTGGTAATAACTGCATCATTGATAAACGAACCTAAATGATATCTCTCAAGCAAGGATAAAAAACATATTACAAGACGGCAAAGAGGAACAGTAAGAAAAAATAAATAGCGAGGAGGTCAAAAAACCACTAGACATTAATAAGGGATTCAGAAATGAAATGGGAGGTTTTCGCTCAGCCAAGCTACACAGCGTTGAAAGTGGAGCTAGACCCAGGCGAAGAGATAATTGCTGAGCCCGGAGCATACCTGATGAACAAAGGCGAGCTCCAAGTAGACACCTCGACCATGGGGGTCCTCAGTGCATTTAAAAGAGCTTTTCTCGGCGGAGAATCATTCTTCCTAAACAAGTTCAGGGCAGTGACTAAGAGCGAGCTTTGGCTTGTCCCGTCTTATCCGGGCGATATAAGGTACATTCAACTATCCCCAGCAACCAGGTTTTATGTTCAAGACGGGGCTTTTCTAGCGATGCATGGCAACATAAAAATCGACGTCGCGTGGAGAGGCGTGAGAGGTCTCTTAGCGCAGGGGGAAATCTTCTGGTTAAAGCTGGAGGGAGCAGGCGGAGTATGGGTTTCATCCTACGGCGCGATAGTAGAGAAGGAAGTAGGGATAAACGAGGTTTTTAGAGTAGACAATAATCATCTGGTAGCCATGACGGATATGAGATGGAAAATAACAAAGCTAGGGGGCCTAAAAACATTTTTCCTTGGAGGAGAAGGGCTAATAGTTGAGGTCGAGGGCCCCGGCAAAATATACATACAGACCAGGTCGCTACCAATGCTTGCTAAGCTAATAGCTGATTTAATCCCGAAAAGGTAAACAATACCTTGAGCCTAAAAGACTACTTATCCCTAATCAGGATACAGAACTCCATGATGATGGGCATAGCAGTCATAGTTGGAAGCGTTATCGCTGGTGGAACAAGCGTTTTCCACGCAAACTTGTATGCTTTGATCCTCGGGTTCTCCACTGGGTTCTTCTTAACAGCAGCATCGATGGCTCTAAACGATATCTACGACATCGAGATTGATAAGATAAACGCTCCCCAAAGACCCCTCCCATCAGGGAGAATAAGTATCAGGGATGCCTGGGCGATTTTCATTGTCCTCTCGGCAATCGGGCTTTTCTCAAGCTTGTTCATATCAAAGCTGAGCTTCGCCATCGCTTTTGCCTCCTGGGCTTTATCCACATTGTATAATGCTAGACTAAAAAGAACGGGGCTCCCAGGAAACATGATCGTTAGCTACAATGTCATGATACCAATTCTTTTTGGGGCAGCAATAATTAATCAGCTCAGCTACAGGATAGCGATATTCTCGGTAATGATATTTTTGGCATGCCTTGGTAGAGAGATTGTTAAGGGAATAGCTGATGTTGAGGGCGATAAACAAAAAGGCATTAAAACCCTCGCAGTCATGAAAGGTGAGAGAAAAGCAGCTATAGTCGCATCACTCCTGGTTCTTACGGCTGTAGGGCTGTCCCCGGTCCCATATCTAAGTGGAATAGCTAGTGCCTACTACTTAATCACCGTGGCCATCACTGATTTATTGTTTATTTATAGCGTAGTTATAATAATGAGAGCGCAGGACAAAGGCTCAGCCCTCAAATCAAAGAAGATAATGTTGCTAGCAATGGCTCTTGGGTTACTGGCTTTTCTTGTATCAAATATCTAGGGCTGCTTTTTCATCATTAATTCTCAACCGGCAACACATCTTAAAAACCCATTGCTAACAAGCATCTCCATAGGTGCTATAACCAGTGATTTCAATTAACCTAGAAGCGCTCCTGCCTTTACACACAAGATGCGATGTGGTGCTCGACTACGGCGAAGCGCTGAACTACGAATCACTGGATATCTTATTATCTATAGTGGAGGCAAAAAAGACGCTCACCCTAGACTACGGGCTAAGCATATGCGAGGAATCAACCCACGCAATAAGCTTCAGCCACACGCCGAAAAGCAACGATGAGAAAAAAATAGTTGTTAATGGAGTAGAAATACCCCTCAATGAAACAATAACAACGGAGGACCTCGTTAAGCTTATAATTGATATCTATGAGTACTCGATTAATAGTATTGAAGGATATAGTCTACCCGTTAAAATAAATAATGACAATGTGTTCGGTAGCGCTGCACTGGCCACTACGTGATAAGACTGTATAGATTTAAAGCCTATTTTACTTGAATCTTGGTTTTCTTAACGATCTCCTTCAAGGCTTTCCATTGCTCATGGAACCTGCGACCCTGCTCAGTCGCGTAGATTTTTCCCGTTTTATCGTCATATGTGACTAAACCATCCTTCAACATGATTTCGAGGTATCTCTCGAAAACCCTGTAGTCCAGAAGAGACCTGTAGGCAAGCTGAGTCTTCCTTATCCCATCAGGAGGTATATTAGCGATAATTTCACTCATTATATCAAAAGCCCCACGCTTTCTTCGCTCCGGCAAGTCCTCATCATATGAACTCATGGTTTTTCTCTCTGTCGGCGCGCTAATCGGCATTTTTACACCGTACTTGATGGATGTTTATCAACGTTTTATTAAGTAACCTTATATACAGGTTTATATTTAAATCTTTTTCACAATAATTTTTTTAGTAAAATTGTTACAAATAAGAACAGTTATGGCTAAGTGCAATCCGGTGTCGACCGTAGCTTTGTCATAACATTTGTACCGATTCCAAGAAGGGGTTAGAGGTAGTTTTCTAGTTTTTTGGATTTATCGCTCATAGACTTCAATGTATTTATGTCGTAGAACCTACTCATGTCCTCCAGGGTTACCTTATAGTACCCCCCCTCCGTTTGCTTAAGGCTGGTTACTGGGACAAACCTCCAGCTGTACTCGCGGTTCACGTACAAAGCTACGAGGGGGACAGCGTTTGTCCCAGCTCTCCTAGCCCACTCGACAAGCTTATCTATCTTGTCTTTCTCTATATAGATAGCCTTGCCTTTTCTTCTCGTCTTGACCTCCATTACGAATATAACGTTATTTCTAGCTGCAATTATGTCTGGCTGAATGCTTCTCCTCACCTTCGCTCCGCTCGCCGGAGCCCGTATGCAGGCGAAGCCCTCTTCCCACAGCTTCCTTACAAGCTCTCTCTCTTTCTGGAACCCCCTTACCCTTGATTTACGATGAGCCTCGGACAAGCAGATTCACGCATATAAAAGTTGAGCTGAGGATGATAAAAACCTATTTCAGCTCTGCTGAGAAGCCCTCTTAATCATATCCTCAACGACATCGTAGCCGTAAATAGCCTTTAGCTGTTCACGCCCCTCAGGAGTTATCATGGTTGGGCTCCACGGAGGGTCAAGAGTTACCTCGACCACCACATCCTTCGCCTCGGGCACGGCGCTTTTAACCATGTACTCAACAGCGTATGCTATTGTCGAGGTAACAGGGCAGAACGGGGATGTAACGCCCATGAGTATTTTGATAACCAGCTCGTTGTTGTTTGTCTCATCAATTTTGACGTCGTAGACTAGCCCCAAGTCATAAACGTTTATTGGTATCTCTGGGTCGTAGACCTCCCTGAGCGCCTTGATTACCCTTTGCTTGATTTCCTCCATTTCTCCATGCCTCTATTAACATTTGTTTATACAGCCCTTTTAACGCTTGGTTTATATTTCCTTCTGAGAATGTAGACGCTGATATAAGGTGTCGATACAATTAGTGATAAAGAGAATATAAGAAGGATTTTCTCGATGTTTGAGCCAAGGTCCAGGTAATAAATGAGAACAAGAATTACCCCTGCAACAGCGAAGAACGGTAACTGGTAAAGGAAGAACTCAGCCAGTATTTCTCTTGGTGATTTCCTCATTAATACTCTCCAACAGCTTTTTCTTTATGGATTCGAGAAGCATCCCGGCCCTTGCAACATCGTTTGTGTGTGTTGAGAGCTGCACCTGAATGATGGACTCACCTTTATCGCTTAGTCTTGGATGAGTCTTTATATAGACTGAGGGGTTCTCTTTAGCTACTCTCTCAATTATCTTAGCTATGCTTGACTCGGTTAGCCCCCTGAACTCAATGAAGTCTTCCAAGTACTCAAGACCTGTTAGCCCTTTCAGCATGGGCTCCACCTCACCCTCAAACATCGGTTGAAGCTCTCGTGGAGGCCCAGGCAACGATACGATAAGAGTCTTGTTATGCGTGCAGAAGTAGAAACCAGGCGCTGTTCCGACCCTGTTGTAAATGGGGCGGGCTCCTCTAGGAAGCATGGCTTGCTTAACTCTAGCTTCATTGAGCTCCTCGCCCCTAGCTCTATGTGCCTCTCTCACCATGGCGAGGGCCTGCTCGTTTAAAGCTAGATCAACACCGAGCGCCTTAGCTACGAAGAGGCTGGTTGAGTCATCATAGGTAGGGCCCAGGCCTCCTGTTGTTATTATTAAGCCGTATTTATTCAGGCCTCTCCTCATCTCCTCAACGACGTCTTCCTCGTCATCCCTAACAACAATAATTCTTTTTACCTGAAATCCCAAGTATGTGAGCTTCCTAGCTAGCCAGGAGCCATTCGTGTTAATAGTTACACCCAGCGTGAGCTCCGTGCCTATGTTGAGTATTAAGACATCTGTGTTTTTCAGCTCACACTCAATCATGAGGCCTCGACCCACGGCCTACTCAAGCAACCTTAAAGCATCGCTAACGACATCATCTGGGAAGGTGTACATCACCTTGGTGTAACTCTTTCTGAACTCGGACACCTCGTTAGCTACTACACGTGGTTCTTTTTTATCAATTAGTACTTTTTTAATAAACATGGCTATATCGAGCATCTCTGACTCCCTCATCCCGAACCTCGTCATCTCCTGGACACCCAGCCTCAAGCCGCTTGGGTCGTTAACCTTCTCGGGAGGATCCTTTGGCAACAAGTTTTTGTTAACAATGATGTTGGCTTCCTCGAGTAGCTTAGCGCACTTGTCCCCTCCTCCCAGATTCTCGACGTCCAGCAGGACCTGGTGACTACGCGTGTATCCCAAGTGCTCACCAACCACGTCGAACCCGAGCTCAGCTAGAGATTCAGCGAGTTTCCTGGCATTTCTAACTATCTGGTCAGCGTACTGCTCACCGTAAGCCTCCATCTCAAGCGCTGTGACTAGCGTGGCGGGTATTCTGTGTAGGTGGTGATTGCTAAGGAAGTAGGGGAAAATGGTCTTTGACACCTGCTTGTAAAGCTCATTGTCGGTAAACGCTATTATGCCTCCCTGTGGACCGGGGAACGTCTTATGCGTGCTGGCCGTCATTGCGTGTGCCCCGAGGGATAGCGGGTTAGGCCATCTCTTACCAACTATCAGTCCAAGGACATGAGCAGCATCATAAACGAGCTTTATTCCATGAGAATTAGCTACCTCGGCGAGCTCCTTTACTGGATGCGGAAAAAGGTAAACGCTCCCTCCGAGCACAATGAAGGCTGGCTTCTCGGACTCTATCAGCTTTAGCGCTTTATCAACATCAACGTTCATCCTCTCCTCGTCATAGGGCATGTAAACCTGAACCATCCCGAGGGCCCCTAGAGTCCCGAATTTAGTGTGACTAACGTGGCTCCCAGCCTGCACAGGCGCGATAAGTGCTTTATCGCCTGGCTGACCAAGAACCCTGAAGACCGCTGCGTTAGCGATGGTCCCGCTGATGGGCCTGGTCTCAACAAGGCTCGTTCCAAGGAGCTCGCCCATCTTCTCGGCTAGCATTATCTCGAGCTCATCGATGAATTTTGTTCCCTGATAATACCTTTTCTTCGGCTTACCCTCCGCGTATCTATACATGAAATCGCTCATGTAAACGGCCTCTGCGAGAGGGCTCATCACGTTCTCGCTGGCTATGAGATTAAGGGTTTGTTTCCTCCACCTGTTAGCGTTACCTGTCAGCTCAACAACTTTTCTTAGGTAAGACCAGTTACTCAAACATTTCCACCAAATAACGATTACTCCCATTTCTATTATACATTTTTTCCTATACTTAAAACAAGCAGCGAAAGTAGAGTTATCAGGTACAAACAGTTCAGGAAACACAGTCGTTTTCGGGCAGACCGCCCTGATAGATAGGCTTACCCTGGCTCGTTGGTGGAGCTAGCCAATCAATAACCTTCATGGGGTCAGGATACTGGATTTTCACCACAACTGCTCCCAATGGGCTCTCCCTAATATCATCCACCAAGCTGACTCTCCCGACAACCAGTGCTTGCTTATGAATCATAAATATAATCGTGTCTCCCTTAACCCCGCTCCTCAGCCGCTTGCGGGTAGCGTCGAGAATTCTTTCCCTCCTCAAGGATGAGAAAAGCTTTGATAAGCTACTCAGACATCTAGCCTTAGCTATCACGACTTTCTCTACTCCTGACTCCTCGATTGTAACCTCGTCGGGATCCATGATTTTGTTGATGAGCTCCAATATTTTTCCTTCATCCTCGGTTTTTCTTAGAGGTACCTCAACAATAACTCTCCACTGCATTCTACTTGTTCCTCCAGCAGTTCTTTGGTCTGCGTATATAATTTCTCTATTGGCCCCTCGTTAATCAGTATGTAATTAGATATAGCTGCCAGTAGGGGAAGACCGAACATGATTTCCTCCTTATCCCTCGAGAGAAAATCATCCCAGCTGGAGGGATCCCCCTCCCTCCGCCTAGCCAAAAGTCTTTTAAACCTTGTTAATGGGCTTGAATGCACGTATACCAGAACATGACATCCCGGGACATTCTTGACGATAACCTCGACCTCATGTATGCTTCTAAGCCCATCTATGACTAGTGGAGGTTTTATGTTGTTTCTGCGTATATGTTCAACTAATAAGATAGCAACGCCCGCTGGACCCAGCTCTCTTCTTATCATTTTAGCCTCCATCATCATTGTATCCTTGCTAATAGAAACCCCTTTTTCCAACAGCCTTTGCCTAACCACGTCCCCCATAACAATTTTGAAGAACCCATTCCTAGCTAGGTAATCGGAGAAGGCTGTCTTGCCTGAACCGGGTAGCCCCGCTACCATAACCACCAAGTTCTCCGTGTTTTCTTTCATAGGCAATTATCCCCACACAGAGCCTCGGAATATACAAAGGATTTTATTAAGCAAAACCATAATTATCCTTTGCAGAGACGAGAGGGTTACTGCATGAGCATAAGAACGTTTATAAGCGTTGATATAGAGGACCCAAATGTTCTGTCAAAGATAAAGCTAGTGAAGAACAGCTTATCATCGCTTGGGGCAGACCTAAAGCTAGTTGAGGATGAAAACCTTCACTTAACACTAGTCTTCATAGGAGAAGTGCCCGAGCCTCAAATCACAGTAATAAAACACGCGTTGCAGAAGGTTAAGCACAAGCCATTCAGGATTCACCTCTACGGCGCAGGATGCTTCCCCACATGCAATAGACCACGAGTACTATGGATAGGCACCAAGGAAGGAAGCGAGGAAATGACTCAGCTCTACAAGAAAATAACAAGCTCTCTCAGAAAAGAGAAAATAAGCTTCGAGGAAGAAAAAGATTACACACCTCATCTCACCATAGCACGCGTAAGAAGCAATAAAAACATAGGTAAAATAGCTAAGCTTCTCGAGGCCCTAATCGATGAGGATTTCGGGTGGATTGAGGTAAAGGAATTCAGGCTTAAGAAAAGCACCCTAACCCCAAAGGGACCAATATATGAGACTCTTGCTTCATTTAGCTTATCCGAGTAAGCGTGAGCACAATGAATACCGAGGCACAAGAAGTTGAAAAGAAGGTGCTGGAAAAAATAAAGCCCTCAAGAAGCGATGAGGAAACCCTGAAGAGCATAGCGAATCTAGTAGTAAATGAGCTGGATAAGTTCAAGCAACAAACAAGTATTGATATGAAAATAAGCGTTGAGGGGAGCTTCGCGAAGGGTACATGGCTGAAAACAGACCCTGAGCTAGACGTGTTCATAATTCTGCCCAACAACTATAATAAAGAATTCATAAAAAACGAGCTCTACCCAAAGCTCAGGGCATGGCTAAATGATTACTCCCCAATAGAACAGTACAGCGAGCATCCATACCTCACGCTACAAATACATGGTGTAAAGGTCGATATCGTACCATCAATCGAATCTCTTCCAGGCGCAAAAATACTCACTGCAGTTGACAGGACGCATCTACATACAGAATACGTGAAGCGAAAAACCGATGAGAGACTTAGAGATGAGATAAGATTAGCCAAGGCATTCGCAAGGGGGATCGGCGTCTATGGAGCCGAAATAAAGATAAAAGGCTTCTCCGGCTACCTTCTCGAGCTACTAACCATATACTACGGTGGCTTCAGGCGACTTCTTGAGGCAGCTGCCTACGAATGGATACCTGGAAAAATATACATCGATATCGAGAGGGTCTCGGACCCGCTGCAGGCCAAGCAGGCCTTTGGCAACCCCCCAATGATAGTTATAGACCCAACGGACCCAAAAAGAAACGTGGCTGCCGCCGTCTCAATAGAAAAGCTATCAGAGTTCATAATGGCTGCTTGCTTATACCTCAGTAATCCAAAGGAGGAGTTCTTCTTCCCTAAGCCTTTACATCCAGTTGAGAAAAAAAGGCTTCTGGGACTTGCAGAGACTTTCTTCGAAAATGTCGTTTTTGTGGAGCTTAGACACAAGGCCAGGCTCCCGCCAGATACTCTATGGGGAGAGCTACAAAGAGCACTCTCAATAATGAAGAATATACTGGAGAAAAATGAGTTTGAGGTCTACCGTTGCGACGCGTGGAGCGACGAGAAGGAACAATCAATCCTGGCGTGCTTGCTATCAACGCCTATTAAAACGAAATACAGGCTAATCAAGGGTCCACCAATAAAAGAAAGAGAGCACAGCATAAGATTCATTGAGAAGTACCTTCACTCGCCTTTCCTAGGCCCATGGATAGTGGGTGATAGGCTCTACGCTATAAACGTGAGAAAAGAAGTACTAGCCACATCACTTATAGAGGACCATCTAAGAGAAATACTTGTATCAGATTTAACTGATTCAACAGCAAAAGTCAGCCTCCTCAGCTGGAGACCGGAAATAATAGAAGACGAGGAAATAGGCGAGTGGATTCTAAGCTTTCTTCTAGGAAAGCCAAAATGGCTGTGGGCACTCCTGGATTACCAGAAGGTATAGCTATGGAGAAGTTCTGTTATCCTTCACACATGATTGAAAAAAGACCAGATGAGTGTTATGACATATACCGTAGTATCCTACTTGTTACCGGAGACCCGCGCTCCTTAGTCATGATTGATAAAGGAACAGACTCCATTGTTTTTCTTGACGAGGATTCGAAACGAGTATTTAAAGTAAAAAGACTGGACGCGACAAAGTTTCTATCAAACGAAGGATACGTTCTCTTGAACATCGGTTACTCCTCGCCTCTTAAGATAGCTCCCAAGGTATACGCCTTCAATAAGTATGTCGTTGTGATGGAGTACGTTGAAGGAACAAAATTCGAGAGCCTTCCTGAACTAGGCTTAAGCCAAAACGAGCTGAAAAGAATACTTTGTAGAATAATTAGGAAGGCAATGTTGCTTGATGAGCTAATGGTAAACCACGGCCAGCTAAGTAGAGCTTACAGGCACATAATAATCAGAACTAATGACCATGAGCCTATATTCATTGATTTCGGGGATTCCACAATAACACGTAAGCCGCAGAACCTCACATCTGTATGGTCATTTCTTCATAACAAAGGTTTACTCAGAGTCATCAGTGAAGAAATAGATAGCCTAGATTTTGCTAGGTCCCTCAAGAAAAAAGAAGAAACAGCGATTAAAGCTTTAAAAGAACATTGCGTTTCATGCTGACCTCCTCCACGCCCTGTAGAGCGTGGGCTTTACTTTGGGCGGTTCACCGGTTCTCCTCATCTATTCGGATTTACATCTTTCATTTGGGGGGCAGTCGGTGTGGCCAGAGACCCACAATCACTGCTTGTATGGGTGGCTCCGCTCCCCGCATCCACGTGCTTAGGGGCAACCACGGCTTACGATTAACTCATCATCAAGGAGTAATTAAAATGAGAAAGTTTATAAGCCTTTTATATTTCATCCCAGCCTTAAAAGACGAGGCTTTCATTTGTATAAGGTCTTAGTGGGATAACTCGCTGATCGATTTCTGGACATATCCTGGTATTAGGGAAACCTTTGTCATAACGTAGTAGCCATCACCGATGCGCATTGGTAAAAGGTTCTTTTTCTTCGCTACCCCCACGCTCGTTATCAATATGTTTTCTTGGGAAGGCCTTGACAGCCTGCTTTTACATTTGGGGCATGTGTAGCCGTATTTGCTTAAAACCTCCGTTATCGAGGGAACACCTATGAAGTCTTGGCCAACGTGCTCAAGATAATGAAGAACGAACCCACAATTACTGCATCTGTATACGAGTGGCATTCAGATTACCTCGTTATAATAAGTAGGGATCGAAAAGATTTAGGTAATACCGCAGGTATTACCGTGTTACAAAATAATGTATTACCATCATATGAATGTCGATTAAACACATGCATTCATTGAGTATTGGGGAGAAATCATTGGTAATACAGTGTTATCTTTTTTATATAATCATCCAATGGCTTTAATCAGTGCAACTGTACCAAGAGATACATTGCTATTAATCCATATTATTACTACATTTTATTTTAGTAATAAAAACCAAGTGGCCGAGTATGACGACGATATCCAAGCTCTCTAGTATATGGGGGCTGTACTGGCTTGGCTACCTTACCTCATGGAATACAGGAGCCCTTAGAAGGGAGCCCACGGATAAGCACCGCTGCTGCGTTCATACACCAACGCAACACGTTGTCTGGGTTGCTTGTAATGATGATGTTTGCGTGGACTATGGTAGGCCTTATAGGTATTCCTACTGGAAAATTTTTTCACACGTAGAGCCAGTTAACCAGGCGTTACATGCCAGAAGCCTATCACCCTATTTTTCTAGAAGCCTGAGTGCAAGTATAGTTGGAGACAAATGCATACTCGAGGTTGAGGAGGCAAAAGGTTTCGGATACGAATTTACGTACAGAAAGGTGATATTAGACCAAGAAAGAAGCATAGACCAAGCTGCCGAATTATCTTTCGGTCGGATATTTTTATCTGAGAACAGATTTTCCCTGGAAGACGACCAAGTAGTTCTTGAAATAGAATCTAGAAATAACAGGCGCGTTATAGAGAATGGTTCTGCCGTTGTTTTTCCAGAGATCAATGGCAGAAGCATTGTTTTTGATAAAAAAGAGCAAACAATAATAATTAAGGGACCACGAAGAGTTAGTATTGAATTCAAGCATATCCCGAGGAGATGGGGGTGGCTTCAGCCATTCGCTCTCGTATGGGACTACATAGAAGACAAAGACCGAGTATACGCACAGTACATTGAAGTATATGTTGGCAACAGCAAGTACGTATTCATGAGTAGAAACCCCATAAAAGCCTTGTATGAAGGCGATGATGAGAAACTGGAGGTTTATACTGGAGGAGAAATAAGAATAATGAGGAGAGATGCAAAAGACCTAACAAGCATAGGTTACTGGGCCTCTATGAACCTTGATAAATCAATTGCACCGGAACTACCTACATTAAGATTATCTCCGAGCATCATCGTACCCTATTTAGTAAAGCTTCAGAAAATCACTGAAGATGTGTGGAGGCTTGTACTAGGGCTCTCAAATCCAACATCAATAAACACCAGTGTTTCGGTATTGGTTGACAAACCATACTTCCTAGAGAGCATCGCGATTGATAATGAAAATGTCCAGCTGGATAAGCTTAACTACTTGGAGCTGTTTTTCCCAAGCTATAGTGCTCAGACAATAGAAATGAAGCTGAAAAGAAAGAAGGAAAAAATGCTTCTCGAGAAACTAAGAATCCACAACAAGGAGGATATTGAAAAGCCCTTTGGATAATCTAACTGGTGAAGATGAAGCATGAGCGTGCTGGCACCGGGTACAAGAAAATCTTGCTACAAGTGTGGAAGGGAAGCTGAGGTAATGGTTAGGTACGCGAGGCTCTACTTATGCCGCGAGCACTACATCGAATACATAGAAGAAAGGATAATGAAAACCATAGAGAAATACGGATTGCTCAGTGGCGTTAAGAGGCTTCTAATTGCTCTCTCAGGCGGTAAGGACAGCTTGAGTTTAGCTTATGTTCTATCAAGAAACAAGGAAAAAATAGGCCTCACCGAAATAATAGGCCTCCACATTGACCTGGGAATAAACGGTTACTCAGAGGAATCTAGAGAATCTGTTGAAAAAGCTTGTTCAGAGCTAGGCATGAAATGCTTTATTCTATCATTAAAGGACCTTCTAGGCTTATCATTGCCTGAAATAATCAGGAAAAGCAATAGGCCTCCCTGCAGCGTATGTGGGTTGATTAAGAGGTACATTATTAACGCTGCCTCCATTGAACTTGGTGTCGACGCGGTCGCTATGGGTCACCACATGGATGATATCTTGCTGTTTTATCTCAGAAACTTTCTTTTAGGGGTAAAATCTGATTATCTCAAGCTAGGCCCGGTCATCGAGGCAAAAGACACCATAGTGGCTAAGAAACTAAGGCCTTTGTACGAGGTGTACGAAGAGGACTTATCCCTCTACGCGAAACTAAGAGGCATTAAAACAGTTGGTACCGAATGTCCATTCAAACACAATGACCACATTGAAAAAGCAATAAAAGAGATGCTGGATAAGCTGGAAAACCACGCCCCCGGCTACAAGTTGTCCTTGTTAAGGAGAATAACGTCTTCGGAGAAACGCGAGGCTCTTCTCTCACAAGAAGTATTTACGTGTAAATATTGTGGCTCGCCCACGAACAATAAGGACAACATCTGTGCTCTCTGTAAGCTAACACAAAACGTCTTCGGCGAACCAAGAGGCCTTTACCTGAAACAAAAACTAAAAGAATTTCTACATTGAAGCATTGCTCATCTTGGTTTTTTCGTAGCTCACTTTGCTTCCTTGTCAAGTCATCAGCAAAAATATGAAAAATATATTGCTGGGGTAAACAAAATATCATTAATAGAGGCATCGTTTTTGATAATCCAGGGATACGCTGAGCTTCCACTACATGAAGGGAAAGTGCCAGCTTATCTCTTCGAGAAAATGCTTATGCTAGGTTCTCTTATAGCCAACTACATAATCGAGGTATATGGCCCCGACGAGCTTTTATCCAGGCTCTCTGACCCAGTCTGGTTCCAGGGGTTCAACAACGTTATAGGAATGGACTGGAATAGCAGTGGGTCTACAACTGTTGTTCTATATGTACTTAAAAGAGCGTTTCCACAAAGTAACTTCAATGATACTGGCTTAGCCGTTGTTGGAGGAAAAGGAAAAGATGCTATAAAGACTCCCAGGGAAGTCGAGGAGCTCAGGGGAGATATCGATAAGGAATCAATAATTAGAGCCAGTAGGCTTAGCGCCAAGATTGATGGAGTAGCGTTACAAGATGACTACCAGCTATATATTCATGGACTAGTACTATCTTCGAGCAATAAGCTACTGGTAATCCAGCAAGGCATGAACCCTAATAATAAGCTGGCTAGAAGATACCACTTGTTGATAAATGACCCACACGCCATTACGGCTGAGAGGGATCCCCACACCGCTGTAGCGTCTATTAGTATTGCTCCGGCACTGAACCTCGTTGACCGGGGCTCGCTTGATGCTAGAAGAGCTATACTCGATATTCTGGTGTCTTCTTCGCAGGAGTCTCTTTATAGAGACATCCTTACCGTTAATAGGGTCTTGAGGGGCGTTAAGGGAATTGATGAGTTTTTGGGAAAAACAAGCGTACTTACCATAAAGAATATCGATAAGTCCCGCTGCCCCTCATACTACAGGGCAATAACTGATTTCGAGAGAGTAGCCAAGGCAGCTGCTGAGCTAAAGAAGGAATCGCCGAACAACTTTGATGAACTTCTACTCACAAGAGGAGCAGGTCCTGAGACAGTGAGGGCCCTGGCCCTCGTCTCACACTTGATATATGGATATGAACCGTCATTCAGGGACCCAACAACGCATCCAATAGATCCATTCATCTATGCCTACGCGCATGGAGGCAAAGACAGGATGCCATACAAAATAAACGTGAGGAGAATAGAGGAGACCATAGAGTTCTTCCAGGATGTTTTAAACAACATTAAGGCTGGCAACAAGGAGAAGGAAGAAATAGCGAAGAATCTAGCTAACATGGTTAATAGATTGATAATAAAGGGGATCATACCTAAGATCGAGAAATAACAAGAAAACGAGCTTCCTCGGCATACCTTGAGTGATATTTATCAAGTTTTCAGGGGAACGGCGTTCAGTACCTTTATTCTTACCTTGTCTCCAACATTTATGCTCATGGATGTATTCTTTGCGACAATTACTCCGTCGCCTATATCAACTATTACTCTCTCCATCCCATGAATAATGGCCTTGTGGAGCACTTTCCCTTCAATTTTTCCGTGCTCGTCAACCAAGGCATCCCTCGAGGATATGTATATCTTGCTTGCGCTCATCGCTTCATTCGTGAAGACTTGGTTGAGGGGAACTTTGAATCCATTTATCACTGCGTATGAAAAATCATCATTAATGAACACCTCAGCTCTCAGCACGCTTCCGAGCCACGCAAGCGCCTCAGGCTCTATGGATAAAGGGTCTAAGAGGCTGGGAGGACCACTGTAAGATATTCTCCCCGACCATAAGTACACTATCTTGTCAGCTTTCCTGAATGCCCAGTCTAGGTCGTGAGTAACCATTACGAGGGTGAGGCCAAGCTCCTTGGCTAACCTGAGGGCCTCCTCGCTTATGCTTACTCTAACATTGTAATCCAAATTCGACTCCATTTCATCAAGCAGGAGAGGATTGCCATTACAGACAAGTGCTCTCGCGATGGCTACTCTCTTAGCCTCACCACCGCTTAGCTGTGATGGATATCTGCTTGATAAATGCTCGATGGACAGCCTCTTCATAATCCATCTTACTTTTTCTGCTACAGCATCATTGTCTATTTTTCTTACCTTAAGGCAGAAAGCGACGTTGTCCCACACCTTCATGTGCATGAACAAAGCGCTTTTTTGTGGAACATACAACACGTTTCGTTTATAAGCTGGTAAGCTATTCACTCTGTTTTCATTAAAATACACATCACCGTTATGAGGAGCAAGCCCCGCTATGACCTTTAAAAGCGTTGTCTTGCCTGAGCCGTTGGGGCCAATGACTATTGATGCCTCACCGGGCAGGAAATCAACCGAGACGTCTCGAAGAGCGAAATTGCTCACGTTTCTAAGCGAAACCTTTACCACCATGCTCACCTAGCCAATTAGTTACAACCTTCTTCTCCAAGCTGTCCACAAGCTCAATAATAGCTATCATAACCAATGAAAACACCATTATCGTGGAGAGAACGTGTCGAACATCAATAACCAAGGAATACATAAGTAACAGGTGGCCAAGCCCAGATGAGAGGGCCACCATCTCAACCACGATGGTTGTTTTCCACACCATGATTATCTCTGTCTTTATAATTGGAAAAAGCTTTAGCAAAGACACGGGGAGAACTATCCTCCTCAAGACTTCCCATGGAGATGCCCCGAGGGTAAACGCTACCTCTACTTGGTCTTGGTCGATCGTCCTGCTCGCGTTTATCATGCCATAAAGAATAGGTGGAAAGCTACACATGAAGACAGCTGTTATGGGAAGCTTGAACGAGTCCAGCCCTACCCACAGAATCAAGAGGGGGATCCATGCGACGGATGGGATAACGAAGAAGATGGTTGCTATTGGCTGGACGTAGTCAGATAGCCTTAAACCAACGAAGAAGAGCCCAAGCAATATGCCCGTTATTGTCCCAATAACGAATCCGAATGTCGCTCTGACCAGGGTTAACCATAGGTTATCCAAAACGCTATATAGGTATTCTGGGTCCATGAACGAGGAGGCTACGCGGCTGAATGGTGGAAATAAATATGCAGGATACGCATTAGAGCGCCCGATGGCTTCCCAAACAGCAATAAAGAAAATGAAGGAGACTAGGATCTTCTTGAGCTTCAACTAGCCTTGCACCCTCGCCACAAGAGATTGCGCATCGTAGTGGTTCTTGATAACTTGCTTTGAGTAAGCGAAATCTATGTAGCTCTGTATTTGATGTATATCGATGGTCGTGTTCCACTGTATGCTTTGAATAGCCTTCTGTGCTACGCTTATGCTTACTCCTAGTTGAGAGGCGGTGGCCGCTATAGCTCTTGATGGGTCTCTCTCTATTTCATGAACCTTTTCCTCAACTATTTTTAACACTGTTTTAACAACCTCTGGATTGCCCTCAAGGTAGTCGGCCCTAACGAATATGTAGCTCCCTGGCATATCAGGCCACGCCTCACTGCTCTCTAGAAGTATTCTTAGGCCATTGGATTCGGCTACCTCGGGGTATGGCTTTGGCAGTATAGCTACTTTTATTGAGCCACTAGTCAATCCCGCGAGAATTTCCTGCGGAGGCATGGACTTAATCTCAGAGAACTTAATATTATATTTATCCTGGATGAGAAGGGCGAGGAAGTACGACTGTGTGCCCGGGCCTGGCGTGTATATGGGTTTGCCGTTTAGGTCCTCCAAGCTACGTATCTCGGTAGGGTTAACAACCAGCGCAAAGCCACCATCATGAATCTTGCCCACGATCTTCACTGGTATGCCTTGGTCTATCATAATCAATATAGGGCCTAGGCACGCTTGGCCCATAACGATGTCTCCCCTAGCAACTGCAGCCGCTAGCTCCATCCCCGTCTTGAACTTCATTACCTTAGTGACGTTTATGCCATTCTTTTCGAAAGAATCATCTTCGAGGAGCTCCCAGAAAGGGGTAGCATGGGCATTGAACTCCACGCCGAGCGATACGTTTCCTTTGAAAGAGGGCTTCTCCAGGAAGTACATCGATGTGACTACAATGATTAGTGCAACAACCATAATTATGAACAGAGTCCTACTGGATGCTTTCATTCAAACCAGCCCTCGTAGTTAAGCGTCTTTTGTTTTAAGTAAATTATATTATTTACATTTATATAAGTTGATGTAAACTAATTTGTTAACACTAAATCAACATTAAAATTTGGTACTGGTATATTTTTAAATGTACTGTGACTATTCGGGAGTGAAAAAATATGGGCATAATCATCAGCAACTCTGTTCTCGAGAGAATTCTGAGGGAAGATGTGCATTATATCGATTTAACTACTTACTCCTTGGGCATAGACGACTTGATGAGCGTAGCTAGAGTTTATTTTAGAGAGCCGGGAATAGCTGCTTGCATAGAGGAAGCAGCGAGAATATATGAGCTAGCGGGAGCGCGGGCTGAGCCTCTCGTCAGAAGCGGTGAAGAGGTGAAGAGAAACCAGCTTGTCCTGGAGGCAAGGGGGAAAGCCTCATCACTTCACTTGGCATGGAGAGCTTCGCAGACCATGCTATCATACATGAGCGGGGTCGCGACATATACTCATATGATGATTGGTAAGGCAAGAAGGATCAATCCAAGTGTGGTTATAGCGACAACAAGGCAGACTCCTCCGGGAGCAAGGGAGCTCTACTTCAAGGCAGTGATTTCCGGCGGAGGAGTTATCCATAGGCAGTCCCTCTCTGATTCTATACTGATATTCAATAATCATCTTGTCTTCTTTGAGGAACCAAGGGTGAAGAATGCTGTTCAGATGGCTGTTTCCCGATCGGGGGGGAGAGGTGTGGGCGTTGAGGTTAGCTCGCTGGATGAGGCTATCGATGCCCTAAGCGCTGGTGCTTACTACATCCAGTTCGATAGAGCGGAGCCAGAGAGCCTGTCCCTATGGGTTAAAGAGCTGAGAAAGCGCTTCCCACAAGCCATCATAGGAGTAGCGGGGGGCATAATGCTTGAAAACGTTGAAAAGTACGCATCAACGGGGGTGGACTTAATCGTTACATCCGCACCGTATAGGAGCAGGCCAGTAGACATAACAACGAAAATGGAGAAGGCCTAGAAAGATTGACTTATACCGCAAGCACTAATAAAACAAGCTACGTTTTATACGATGGTATTAAATACATGCTTTATGTTTTTTTGAATATGAGGTGATAGTTGCGTTGAAGAAAATTCTATTTATCGTGGGATCGGAATTCGAGGACCTAGAGCTATTCGCTCCTATGTACAGGCTGGTGGAGGAGGAACACGTTGTGGTCGTAGCCTCGCCGCCTGGAGGTGTGGTCACAGGCAAGCATGGCTACTCCATAAGCACTGTTAAATTAAGCGATGTAAGACCAAGCGAATATGATGCACTCGTGCTACCAGGCGGAAGAGGGCCAGAGAGAGTAAGGGTTCAAGCAAGAGAAGAAGCCGTGAGAGTAATAAGAGAAATCATGGACACGGGGAAGCCCGTAGCAGCTATATGCCATGGTCCACAGTTACTGATATCTGCCGATAGAGTAAGGGGACGGAGGCTAACAAGCTACCCGGGCATAGCTGAGGATATCATTAACGCTGGGGGAACGTGGGTTGATCAGCCAGTGGTCGTGGATAAGAACCTTGTGACCTCTCGGATACCTGATGATATACCTTACATGATGAGGGAGTTCATCAAGCTTCTCAGGATATAGATATCGAGATACTGAGCTCCTAAAAAACATCAGCCTTCATAGGTTGACACAAACCAAACTTTTTTGCCCTACGGGACATAGAGTTGGGCTAATTATTCTAAGCTATAGAAAACTGGAATATTGAATTGACTGGCAACGCGAGAAACAAGGAGTATGGCTAATCATCGTTGAACCAAGAGGGACATCATCAATATGCGCGAAATGCATTGCGAAATGAAAGAGCCCGGATATAGAGTGCTCAAGTGCCCCCAGATACGGGTTCTAGGCTGATAAAAATGCTGTGGCAGTAATGAACATCGAGATGAAGGCCCTATTCATGATGGAGGGGAAATCTCTAGCCGCCCAACTGCCCCTCAAATGACAGATGTAGACCCGAACAGACGAGGGGAACCAGCGAACCGCCTAAAATAATACCCTCACTCTTCAGGGGGTCAGCCTTAAACTAAAAAACTAACTTAAACACAAGCCGAGAAGTGGGCCCGCGGGGATTTGAACCCCGGACCCCCGGCTCCGAAGGCCGGTGCCCTATCCTGGCTGGGCTACGGGCCCTAATTACTTGATTCTTTGTCTCCCAATATTTCCTTTATTATGTCATTAACTCCGTTTCTGAGGGGATCCACGGCTGGTATTTGGAGAACGCGTTTGTAGTGGTCTATTGTTTTCTGTGCTTCCTGGATTGACATCTTTGATGTGTTCAGGGTTATGCCCGCTAGCTTTGCGTTTTGGTATGGATTCAGTGCTTTTAGGTAGAGCAGCTCGTGCTCTGGGGGCGGAACGACTAGGGGCTTGGCTGCGTGGTGGAATGAGGCTCTGTAAACCCTTGTTGGGTCATGGGCAATTACTATGTGTGTTGGCGAGGCTCCGCGAAGGATTCCCAGGGATACGTGGCCATATGCCTCATGAGTTATGGCTGCCTGCCCCTCAATAACAGCTGCTCTGCACCCCTCATCGTATAGCTCGATGAGCACCTTCTCTAGAGCTCCTGCCACGAAGTCGCTTGGAACAGCGTCGAGAACAAGGCCTTTGGCACCCAACATTAGCATTGTCTGGCCAGTCCCAACCATACATGCGTTGTTTCTGGCTTTGGATAGCTCTTGGTAAATAGTGTATGTAGCAATGTTCTTACCCGCCTCGCAGTCTGTGCCGGCGATAAGAACCCTTATCATGTCCTTAAGCATGAGGACGCTTCCATCCCAAACCCTGAAGTAGCTCTTATTCGGCTTCCTGACATCCACGAGCTTTACGCCATGCCTGCTGGCAAGCTCAGCTAAGTAGGTATCATCGGATAAAAACTGGTGAAGACCACTGTATATGTCTAGGCCCCCCTTGATAGCATCAATAACAAATTTCCTCCAAGCATCTGGGAGCTTGCCTCCAACAGGCGCAGCCCCGATTAGCAAAGCCTCCGCTCCAAGCCTAATCGCCTCATCGATGCTGGATATTATTGGGATCTCTCTTCTCCCAATCCCTAGGACCTCGCCAGCATCCCTTCCAGAATGGCGAGAGTCAATCACGCCTACCAAGTCCCAGAGAAGACCGCCATTGAAAATCACTAGGTCATGAGCTGTCTTTCCCATCTCCTCGCCAAATGCACCTTCAGCCAGAACAGCCGCTTTTCTCCTCCCTTGATGATAAATCATTGGCAAGCCTCTTTTCGCCTCTAGCACAATAATTATAATTTATGTCTTCGGGAAACAGAATATAACTTAGTTGTTCCACCCAGGATTAGAGCTGAGAAGCGCTCTAGACCAGCTCCTCAAGCACTGTTAGCTGAATTCTCCCAGCGGAGAACCCGAACATCTCCTTGATTATAAGCACGCTTAGCTGAGGAGGAATTATGCCTAGATTGGTGATGAAGGCCGTGATAAGCTCGGGCGGCGTGAAATCGAATGCCGGGTTAAGAACCTCCACCCCAAGCCTCCTCAGCTCATCAGCTAGGCCTCCCGGATATATATCCAGGACTTCGCTAGCTGAACGGAATTCTATAACTACCTCTCCTCCCTCCAGGCTCGCTGGGCTGAACTTGATGAACTCGGCCGCGGAGTAGAAAGGTATCCCGGCCTCCCATGCGGCCAGGGCAAGATGGCTTGTGCCAACCTTGTTTACGAGGTACCCATCACTCGTTATGGTATCAGCGCCCACAATCACTATGTTAGCATTCTTAATGAAGTGCCTCACCGCTGAGTCAGGAACATGTGTGACCTTCACGCCATTCTTCGCTATCTCCCTGAGCGTTATCCTCCCCTGGAATAGCGGTCGCGTCTCCGTGTTTATGACCTCAACTCTCTTGCCTTCCCTGAAAGCCTGCAGTATTATATCAACAACGGCTGTGCTGTGACAATGAGTGAAAACAACGTACTCGTCCTGTATAAGCTTGGAGCCATACTCCATTATTCTCCTGTGAGACTCATCAACCATTCTGATAAACTCATCACTAGACCTAATAGCCGTCTCCCTGGCCTCGCTTACAGACGAGCTCAACGTCCTGTTCAGTACATAGTAAACAGCGTTGGGCAAGGACACAGCCGTTGGCCTTGTCTGCAAAAGTAGGTTCGCGACCTTTGTTATATATGGCTTAAAGCCGCTGGCATCCCCAGAGTATCTCTCCGCTGCAATCCTTAATGCTTGTGCGGCTGATTTAGCGATTAGGCTTGCCCCTCTAATCCTCATGGTTTTTATTCCATCAGCTATTTCCAATACTTCCTTTGGAATCATCTCGCTTTTTCCTCCAACAACGAGAGTACTTGGTGTATACTCATAGTTCTCAGTTCTTCTCTGCCACTAAGAGATTCCCAGATAATCAGTGGTACTCCGGCCGGGCTTGTAACTCCTTTCTCCGTTATAATGGCATCTATGTACTGCGGTCTGGTAACATCCATTAGTGGCGCCTTCACAAGTACATTTGGGTATAAGAGGTCCTTGGGGAAACCGAGCAGGTCTAGGCTTGCCTCGGGAATTCTGATTAGCTCTCCATAAACAGTCTCGAAGCTAAACTTGTAGGTCCCAGCCAGAACAATCATCCTCTTCCTCCTATGATAAGAAGCAAGAGCGATCATGCTGGTTCCAATCTTGTTGACCAGCGCTCCATTAGCTGTTATGGCCTCGGCTCCAACCACGACGAGGCTAACCTTATCGAGGAAGTAGTTCACTGCGCTATCGGTTATCAACGTTGTCTTTAAGCCACGCTCGCTGAGAGCCATGGCTGTATGTAGCCCTTCTCCCCCAGGCCTAGACTCGGTGACGAAGACTTGTTTTATCTTTCCTTTCTCATGTGCAAGGCTAAGAGTCTTAATAACGGTTGTGCTGTAACTATGAGTTAGAACCACGCTGTCATCGGGTATCCTGCGGGAAGCAAGCTGAGCTAGTTCATCAACGCTTCGACGAGAATAATCTACCTCCTCGTCGATTAGCTTCAATAAATCATGCAGAGCCTCATCAAAAGAGCGGTCTCTCAGCTCCAAGGCCCTTATCGCAAGCTTCTTTATAGTGTTGACCAGAAGAGCGGATGTTGGTCTCTCCTCGTAGAATCTTCGTGCAAGGGAAGCGAGATTAGCGTATAGCTCTTTCATGCTTTTTGTCTGAGACAAGCTTTTCTTCATGTAATCAAGGAAGACCATGGCTGCCTCTGTAGCGCCTGTCCACTGAGCCGTCATAAATCAAACACCTTCTTTTTTCATTATTTATTGTTAACAAAACTTAATATTGATTAGTCCCTTTCCTCCTAGCCCACATCCATGGGGGGATCCATCCAACAAGCACATACGCGAAGGCCAGTGATAACAGCAGGTAGAAGAACCATGTTATCTCGTCGTAAGGCATGAAGGCTAGTATTAGAGGGACTACTAGTCTTATTTGCCAGAACGTCCCCTTATTGGTGCTTTGGCCTGGCTCTCCGAGCCTCTTCGCGTAATTGATAGGCAGAAGGGTTGGCACGAGCAACAATAACATAACTGCCGGGGGGATCACGAGCTTTGATAAATAGCTCGATATAATGACCAAAGTGTGGATGTTTAATGGGAGACCCGTGAACCAAGTCGAGCTTGGCTTGACCTCCGCTATTCTCCAGTAAGAAACTGTTATGAGCACCGCTCCATATATAATGGATAGGATGCTGCCCGGTGTAAGCTTCAAGTAAATAATTACGGGAACTATTACCTGGTACAGCCTATCGAACAACCTGTCCAGGAGAGCCCCCTTATCACTCGTGGCATTAAGCTTTCTTGCAAGATACCCGTCCAGAACATCGAGCGACAAGGCGAGGAAAACCAGGCGAATCGCGAGCAAATCTTGACCCAGGCCAATCAGAAGAATAGCTATTGAGGCTACAAACCCCATGGTGAGGGTAACAAGGTTGGGGAGAAATTTCTTAGTTAACATGAGAAAAAACCTTTCATGAGTTTATTTGAGAAATAAAAACTATACTAAGCTCCTATCAGCATACCCCTTAACCACGTACTTAGCTTCGAGCTTATCAACGATGTAATCGAAGGCCTTCTCTGGCTGGCTGGCCTCACCGCATGCATATACATCTATTGTAGCGAAACCGTACTCAGGCCATGTATGAATAGATATGTGGCTCTCAACTATTACTCCAATAACGGTTACGCCTGGATTAAGCTTCCATGACTTTACGTCTAGCAACGTCATGTTGCCTACTTTGGCTGCTTCAATAACTAGGTTTGTTAGGAAGGCCTCGTCCATCAGCTTATCTGGATTACACTCCATAGCGCTCCCATACACATGCTTGCCAAACACTCTGTAGTTCCTGGCGCTCTTCTCCTCGATAGTGATGAATGGAGCTTTTACCTCCATCATAGAACCCCCCATTTAAATACCCATCCCCTAGATTTTAAAAATATCGGTGGTAAAATGCAAGAGCTCATCGAGCTAGCAAAGAAAGCGCTGGCTAACTCGTACTCACCGTACTCAAACTTCAGGGTTGCAAGTGCTGTGAAAACAAAGTCCGGTAAAACGTACACTGGGGTGAACATAGAGAACAGTAGCTATGGGCTAACCATATGCGCTGAGAGGGTAGCTGTATCAAAGGCTGTATCTGAGGGAGACAGGGATATAGAAACCGTGGTCGTCTACACGGATACCGACGAACCTACTCCACCCTGCGGCGCATGCAGGCAGTTCATAGCTGAGTTTAACAGGGAAGCAAACATAATTATCGCTTGGAGAAAAGGAGTAAAGCAGGTGAACCTAAAAGACCTATTACCACTAGCTTTTACAGGCGAGAAGCTAGGGAAAACGTGAAATGAACCGAGCAGTTATTCTTGACCACGACTATGTGGTTGACAAGTACCTAAACGTCTACCAGGTTGTAGGGGGATCCATAAACGAATGGATAATTCCTGTTATCCATAAGTACAGGGTTAGCAGGGAGAAGGTTTTCCTCGGTGGAAGAGGATTCGGTTTAGCGAGGCTCTTCGAAAAGTACACGCCGCGTGTAGCTAGTATAAGCAAGAAGAAAATTTTCCTCAGCTTCATCAAGGCGAGCCAGCCTTTCATCACGCCCATAGAGATTAAGGAGTACTTCTCGCCCCGAATAGCCGTATCGCGCTTAATAAGAAGAGCTGGTGATGCCCTCGAGAAGAAAGCCGTTGAGCTAATCTCAATGCTCATTGATGCAGGAATAAGTATGTCCGAGCTAGGAGTAACCGGTAGCTTAATGATGGGTATTCATAACCCAAGTATAAGTGATATAGACCTTGTTGTCTATGATTGCCGGCTGGTCGATGAGATAAAGCAGGCAGGGATACTCACCCCGTTTAGTAATGGTCTACGCAGGAAATGGGCTGAGCAACAGTCAAGGAGGCTCGGCATCCCCATATCCATCGCTGAGAGGCTGTACAACCCCTGCAGAAGAGCTCTGTTCAAGGGAACACAAGTATCCGTGATACCTGTCTCCCGCAGACCAGGCTGGCTCAGCGTACCGGACCTCTCAAGAGCCACTTATCTCGGAGACCTTGAGGCGATTGTTAAGCTGGACATAAATGATTGCAATTACATGTACTATCCCCATGTTTTCCGAGGCGAGGTTATAGCTAGCAACAGGAAAATAAGCGAAAAAAGAAATGCAACTATAGTTAGTTATGAAAGCTTATACTCATTTATAAGCACCGAAACCAAGCTCGCGAAAGCAAGAGGCGTGAGCTACTTGCTCGACAATACCGTAGTTACAGTGATTGGAGGAAGAGAAACAACGAGCTACATATACCCGCTGGGCTCAAGCTCAGATTCATGAATAACTAGTAGCTAATGTCCTATTGAGAACAAAGGCTTCTAGTCCATAACAATCGATTTTCTAAGGCTCTCCTTAAACTTTTTTACATCCCGAGTTAACAGAAACAAGCTTACCAAGCCCGTCGATACGTAGAACAAGACAAATGATAGCCTAGCCCTCAGTGCGCCCAAGATACCTAGCACCTCGACTAAGCCAAGCTCATAAAAACCACTTCCACCCGGGGTTGGAAAAGATGATAGCACGTAAAGCGAGCTACCAACAAGCAAAACCTCGAATAAACCGATATCCTCGCTAACACCAGATACAAGCAAAGCCGATAGCCCAACTAATATAAAAGACAATAATCCCAACACAAAGGAAACAATAAAGATTACTGGATTAGTTATGGTTAACCTAACACCTTCCTGGAAATCCCTGACTCTTCTATCAATCATTGCTGACCTAGAAGCCACAGCTCTGAATCGCTTATACACGCCGTTCATAATCCTGTTTATAACGGAGTTCCTGAAGATAACGAGATATATGCCTGAGACCCAAAGCAACGCAATAACAATGGAGGAAGCAAGAGCTAAGACAGAGGCTTTCTCAGCAATAAAGAATAAAGCGATATTTACGGCTGCAGCTACAAGCGCGTCTACCATAGATGTAATCAAGCCAGAGCCAATGAACTTTTCTATGGGGTATGGATACCTCGAGGAAAGAGCCACTGCCTGGGCAGGAACTGTTCCAAAGCTAGACGGCGTGAAAAGGCCCGCGAGATTGCCTACTAAGCGGGACAGCACGAATGATGAAACTGACAGCTTATTGTCTTTGAGAAGATACTCCGCGACAATCTTTAATCTCAGTCCCCTAAGTATTTCCACTAGTAACATTACAACAATGAAGGCTAGAAAGAACCGAGATACTAAAAGCTTCTTGAGCTCGCCTGGACTAATCCCTGATACAACATACATTACTGCTAATACAAGAATCACGAAGAGCAGCTGAAACGCTATTACCGCTTCTTTCTTCAACCAAGGCACCAGCTCTTTTATTAAAACAATTTTAAGAGCGTTATATCGATTATTCTTAAAAGGTGTGCATGAATATTGATGGATACAGAGGTCGAGCTGATAAGAAAAGCCGGCAGAATAGCGTGCGAGGCTAAGAAAAAAGCGAAAGAGACGGTCAAGCCGGGCCAACGCTTACTCGATATAGCACAGCTCATAGAAAGCTTTATAAACAGCATGGGCGGACAGCCCGCTTTCCCCGTGAACATAAGCATCAACTCCGAGGCAGCTCACTACTCGCCATTAGCTGATGACGAGAAAATTGTGCCTGAAGCATCCATTGTCAAGGTAGACCTTGGAGTATCCGTTGATGGGTACCTAGCTGACACGGCCATAACCATCGACTTCTCCGGTGAATACGAGGATTTGATTAAAGCCTCGGAGGAAGCATTGAACAAAGCTATCGAGTCCGTAAGCCCAAACATAAAGACATCGTTAATAGGGAACATTATAGAAAAAACAATCAAGTCCTATGGCTACAAGCCAATTAGGAATCTATCAGGACACAGCATGAGCAGATACGTGCTTCACAGCGGAATAAGCATACCAAATGTGGGAGGAGAGATACTATCGCCTACCCTAAAACCGCCTATATTGATAGCTATCGAGCCATTTGCAACAAATGGTCTTGGGTTGGTTCTGGAGGGGAAGGACAAAACAATATACAGCTTGACGAGGCAGATTGGGAAAAAAGAAAAGAAGTTCGGAGAACAAGAAATCGATTTCCTCGTGGAAATCTTCAATGAAAGGAAAAACCTCCCCTTCACTGAGAGATGGTATGCCCGGAAATACTCACTAGACTTTGTCAGACAAACCCTCGTTAAAGCAGAGAAACAGAGAGTGGTAACCTCGTACCCGGTGCTCATCGAGTCTGCTAACGGCGCTGTATCCCAAGCGGAGGATACCGTGCTGATTCTTGACAACGATATCGTGATAACCACTAGGGAATGTTAAGGAAATCTTTATATATTTTGTTATACAAGTTATACTTGTATAACAAAGGTGAAAGCCATGTCCACTAACGAAGAGAAAAAAGGGGAAGAAAGTGAGGGAAAAAAGATAATCGCTATCCGAGGAATAGATGAAAGGCTCTACAAAGAAGCTGCAAGGATATCGAGAGAAATAGGCTGGACTATCGGTGAGCTCATAAACCAGTCATTAAAGCTCTTCTTAGCCACCTTCCCCGCACTCACCCAGAAGGTAGCTGAATCCACTGAGCAACTGGTTGTAAAGCCTACGAAGGAGTTTATAGAGGCAGCCAAAGAAGCTGTGAAGAGACCTCTACTTGATTACTACTTGATTAGTGACCTGGAGGAAGTTGTTTTGAGCAAAAAAGACTTGGAGGAGCTTGACAAGCCTCTAGTAATAGCATCCGTACAGAAGGTCATCGTTGACAGGGATGTTGACTTTGATTTATTTGACTCCAAAGTCCTATACCTGCAGTTTGTAGACGAGGTTGTTGTTCCCTCAAACTATCCCAAAGTCCGATTCTACACGAAGCTTAAACACGTGAAGAAGGTATCCTTCACATAATTTTTTTCAAAGCATAAACACACTCTTTGATGTCTTCTGGGCACGAAACTAGAAGAGAATCGAGGTAGACACTACTTTCCTCTACGCACTCAGCCAGCTTCTCTAATCTGCAGACATCTTCCCTCTGGGGCAGCTTCTTGACAAGCTCCTCGTTACGAGGAGTACTGATTATAAGGTAACCTATTTTCTCTCCTCCATAAGAATCAGTGAGCCATGATAGCTTTTCTCTTGACTTGTGTGTGACCAGTACGAAGTCGGGATTAAAGCATATTCTCTCCCGGATTTTCTCGATGGGGTACCTAAGGCTAAGAATAAACCCTACTTTCATCGCGCTAAGCCTCTCATCACTCCTTATAATTCTTAAGCCCTCCTCAGGGGAAACATCGCTTACAGTGCTTCCGCGGTAAGGAGGATCCCCCCTCAGCAACAGCACTTTATCTATTCCTATCAGGTGAGCGCCGTATATCTGGTTTAGAAAACCAACATAAGAATAATCGGTTGTCCTGAGGTGAACTGTTGCCCTGAGTCCATGAGCCAGGGCTAAGAAAGCAATAACTATAGAGCTAGCCTTGGGGTACCCCATAGGCGCATCGGGTACGTGGACTCTCTCCGACACCTCTTTTATAACGGCGAACTGCTCATCCAGCTTATCTCTAAACCTCGATGGCTGAACCTCAACGTAGAATTTCAACTTAACCTCCAAGAAAAATTTTGTTTATACGTAGAAAAATTTTCCTAAAAACCTCGGGGTCAAGAATATGTTGACTTCCTTTTGCTGGGAAGCAATAATTCACAAAGGAACTATGGGGTCTCCGATTTTTCCAGCACTGAATCTATGAAGTAGAAATTGGCCAATTGTTTCTTGTTTTCGTGAACTTTCAAAGTAGATATGGGGTTAGGTTTTCATATGGCTTGAACTCTGAGGACCTCAACACGTGCTCTGCGAGATATGCCTTTTGACGCCGGAGCCGGTGCCTAAGGATGCCGCCGAGAACAAGGACATTTAGGACATGTGTTTAGAGAGAGAAGGAAATATAGTTTTAGGAAGTCGCAGCCACTCTACGTCGAGTTGGCTCTCTTTGACGTAGACGCTACAATTATAAGTAGGCGTATCAATACTTTTTTGAGGCTAAATCAACACCATAAACCATAGGTCTGCTTCTTGAACCTCGGTGATTCAAGAAGATGCAGGAAAATATTATTCAGTTACTACTAATACTATTCATAAGTACATTGCTTGGGTGGATAACAAAGACATCCCTCTACACATCATTTGTAGGCTATGTAGCAGGAGGAATTATTATAGGAACCCTCTTTACGGTATTGGGGCTAGGGGCTCCGGACACTAGTCAGCTAGAGGGTTTGAAGAGTATTGGTCTGACCTCCTCCCCGCCATGAATGGCGAAGGTTCCGCTAGTGCGGGGAGGTTTGGAATTACATCCCTCCCCCGATAGTTCAATTCCGGCCCAGGTCTCCGGCCCGTTACCCCTATCCCTCTCGGGACTCGGGGTTATGAATGCTCTAACCATCATCGCCCTAGGCTCAAAGATCTTAAACACCCATCACCTAGAACAATTAAAATAAGAGAGCTTATAAGCCTTTTATATTTCATCTCCGCCTTAAAAAGAAGAGGCTTTCAGTTGTAATATATATGTTTTCTGGTGCGGCCGCCGGGATTTGAACCCGGGATCGCCGGCTTGGAAGGCCGGCGTCCTAATCCAGGCTAGACGACGGCCGCTCCGTATCTGTGATAGTGCCGAATAGACTTAAATATTTTTAGCTTGCGTGCTTGTCAGGCTGATTGTACGTGTTTAGCTATGTCTTCTAGTCCAGCCGTTATTCTTTGACCGCTTGATACCTCGTATAACGTGTACATTGATGTAGCTATTTCTTTTTCTCCTACGAAGAGGAGGTGTGTTGCTCCGCTTGACAAAGCGTTTTTTCTTTGTTTAGCCTCGCTTCTTCTCATTAAATCTATCTCGGCTCTAATACCTTTATTTCTGAGGAACATCGCTATTTCCCAGGCATGCTTGTATAGCTCTTGTTTTAGGTAGATGACATATACTTTTACTTCGCGGTATGCGTTCACTGCTTGCTTTTCCCTCACCAAGATATCCACTACTCTATCTACCCCTATGCTCGCGCCTGTGGCAGGCAAATCCATTTTCTTGCTCAGCAACCCGATTAAGCCATCGTACCTCCCTCCTCCCCCAACACTCGGGGCAACTGTTGATTCAACGTTGAACTCGAAGATAGGGCCAGTGTAATAATCAAGTCCTCTCACCATGCTTAGATCGAACATCGAGCTTCTATCGGAGGATGTAATCAGGGAGAATAGCTCTGCTAGTTCATTTATTACCTCGACTCCTCCCTGCGAAACAACTTTTCTGAGTTGCTCCTCGGCCTCGCCCCACCTGCCTCTAATCTGTATTAGCTCCATGATTCTCCTAACCGTTGATTCGTTCATACCTACTCTTAGAAGCTCGCTCTCAACTCCGCTGGGGCCAATCTTGTCTAGCTTATCAACAATCCTGAGAATGGGCAACGGATTATCAATCTGGAGCTCCTTCTCAAATACATGGTAGATGAGCTTTCTGTGATTAATCCTCACGTAAGCATCGCTTAACCCAACACTCCACAATCCTTTCAGCGTCACGTTAACTACCTCTGCGTCCGCCTCCACGTATGGTGAGCCGACTATATCGGCGTCGGCCTGCATGAACTCCCTGTACCTCATTCTCTGAGGCTCCTCGTGCCTCCAGACCAAACCTATCTGATATCTCTTAAACGGTAAAGGTAGCTCGGGGTGACTTGCGACGTATCTAGCCAGAGGAACAGTTAAATCATACCTAAGCGCGTACTCCCTGTTGCTGAAGGGGTCAACAAACCTCCATATAAGCTTGCTCTCAGCTTCCTCCCCGTACTTGCCCGATAAGGTCTCCCAGTACTCTATTGCCGGAGTCTCTAGCGGGTTAAAACCAAAGAGCTCGTAGTTTCTTCTCAGCTCATCTATGACCTTGTACCTAACTCTAGCTACATCTGGCTCTATGTCCCTGAAGCCTTTAGGAACACTCATTTCCGTTAACCCTCACATCATTGCTTTTGATATTTGGTCTAAAACAATGTTTATTGAGCTTCTTATTTTGTCTGGTAGGTTCTCGAAGCCTGTTTCTAGAAATCCCCTCACAATGATTCCGATAGCCTCCTCCTCGGTAAACCCCTTTGATAACAGGTACTCTATCTCCTCTCTGCGTATCTTCCCAATACTGGCCTCATGAGTAAGCATTGTTAATGGATTAAGCGCATTGAGCGCTGGAACAGTTAGTAATGATGCTTTGTCTCCAAGCATCATGCCCTTACATTCAATATGGCCTTTCGTGTTATCCCCAATAGCATTTATAGTTAGGTTAGAGACAAGCTTGCTATTATCGGTAGCTATGCTTCTGCTCACAAGCTCGCTTGAAGCACCTGTTCCTATGAGGTTAACCTTGGTATCATAGCTGTACTCGCCATACCCCTTTGCAACAACTATTTGGTCGACCCTTGAGGAGGATCCCTCCGACTGCTCTATTATAGTATTGAACTTAATTGATTTCAGGGGCGAGTTGTTTAGGTAGATGTCATAGTACGTTGATTTGCTCTGTAGCGTTATGTGCTTAACAGCGCTGATAATGTTTTCTGTTAGCCAGTTGTGAATCATTATCTTGGTGTAACTAGCGTTGCTGCCTACGTAGACCTCCTCAAGGCTTATGTGAGCTCCTTCCGGCACCAGCGCCATGCATCCTGTGGCCCCAATAGCCCTTGAGTTATCCTCTATTACCACCAGGTTGTAGACTCTTTGAACAACGCCTTTTCTGAACAAGGCGAAGCAGGTGTATATCGGCTCCTCCAGAGCCGTGTTTCTTGGCACGTACAGGAATATACCGTTATCAATGCTTTTTTCATCAACCTTTAATTTCTTGAACCCATACCTATACACGAGGTCGGGGTAGTCTCTCACGGCTTCTTTTATTCCCAGGTATATCACTCCCTGCTTCTCAAGAATTTTTGATAAAGCCCTGAAAGCGTATTTCTCATCTATGATTAGCCCTCCCCTGAGGTCGGGCTCGAGGCCAAGCTCCCTAGCCGCTTTTAGTGCTTTCTCGACGAGTGATTTGTTATTCGTGCTCAGTTCCCATCACCCTTGAAGTAGCTGTATCCCTTTTCCAAAACCAGTCTAATCACATCATGAAGCCTTCCTTCATAAACAATTCTTCCATCAATAAGCACGTACGCTTTTCCCTCCTTCTCAATAAAATTAGCTATTGCTCCGAGATGAGTCACGATGATGATGGTTCTCCCATCCCTCAGCCATAGGTTTATGTAGCCCGCTATTACCCTCAAGCTATCAATATCAACTCCGCTGTCAGGCTCATCTAGCATTATGCATATAGGTCTCGAAACCAAGGCTGTAGCCACCTCGAGCTTCTTCGCCTCCCCACCACTGAATCCGTTAAAGGCCTCTCTGTAGTATAAATGCGATATCCCGAGAGCATCGAGTACAGCTTTTATATTTACGTTTGCTCTTGCCCTAGCGGCTATCTTTTCAAGTAAAAAGTACGTTGGCACGCTCAATGGAAAGTTTAATTGATGAACAATCCAGAGGCCTCTCCTCACTCTCTCCCACGGAGGGAGGCCCGTGATATCTTCGCTATCCATGATTACCTTGCCGCTCACGATCTTGTATGAAGGTATACCCATTATTCCCTTCAGCAAAGATGACTTCCCGCTACCGTTGGGTCCAAGCAGAAAAACTGGTTCGCCCGGCATAGCCTCAATGCTAACGTTCTTCACAATGACCTTATCATCGATACTGATGCTTAAATCGACTGTTCTTAAGCTCAACTTTACGCACTCCGTGTAGGCTTTTCGGTCTCTTATAAGCACTCAACATTAAATGTATATTTGGAGATAAGGATTTAATAATAAATGCATGAATCCGTAACCGATGAAGAGGAATCCGGGAACTGAAAATAACCTGATGATATTTTTAAGACTGAGGTCCTGGACACCTAGAGCACTCTAAGCAAAGTGCCCTGAGCATGGTCTAGAACTATCCAATGGCTCCTTTCCTACACAAATATTTTAAAGAGCAAAGAGATTATAATCCATGATACAGGGGTCTCTCAGGAGACCTCAACATTGATTTATGGTGGGCAAACTGTTTAAAGATCACCTGGTGTACCTCTATAGTTGCCCGAACTGTGGTAGTCACATCACAGATGGAAGATTGATGCGTGGTTATGCTTGTCTTCGCTGTCTTCCCTCGGAGCCTGCTGAGGAGCTGGAGATCGAGGAGCTTATAAAGCTCCTAGATGAGAGGAAAAGCCTCTTGGGCTTATCTAAAAACAAGGAGCTTCTCGATGAGCTAAGAAGATTCGAGGTGTTTTTCGAGAAAGCTGTTGGAAACAAGCCTTGGTCTGCTCAAAAAGCATGGGCTATACGTGTCCTCAAAAAGAAAAGCTTCAGCATTGTTGCGCCAACAGGGGTTGGAAAAACGGTTTTTGGACTGGTAATGAGCCTTTACCTCCTCGGGAGGGGCAAGGCATACATCATACTACCTACGACTCCACTGGTTCTCCAGGCAGAGAGAAAACTGATTGATTTCTGCGATAAGACTGGAGTTAAGGCGAGAATTCTCGTCTTCCACTCCAAGATGAAGCCGAAAAACAGAAAAGAAAGCCTCGAGAAGCTTGAGCAAGGAGACTTCGATATACTGGTCACAACAAGCAAGTTTATGCTTAAAAAAACGGATTTGATAAGTAAGAACAAGTTTTATTTCATGTTTATTGACGATGTAGACTCTGTTCTGAGAAGCGGGAAGAGCATACAGGCAGTTCTAAGGCTACTTGGACTTAGCGATGATGATGTAAGTAAGGCTCAGGGTTTAATTAAATCCATGGTGAACCTCCAGAACGAAATAGACAGAAAGAGCCGAGAATTATCAGCACCAACAAACCTGAGAGGAATCAAGAAGAGAAAAAGAGCTGAGGAGCTGTGGAGCGAGCTGAACAACCTCTACGCAAAATTAAATAAAGTACAGGAGCAGCTGAACGAGATTAAAAACAAGATAAACACCATAATGGTTGTGAGCACCGCTACAGGTAAACCACGGGGACCAAAGATTCGGTTATTCAGGGAGGTTCTAGGCTTCCAGCCCGGAAGCAGGCCTGAGTTTCTTAGAAACATAGTTGATACTTACGTAATATCAGACGAGGATAGCCTTGTAAAAGAGACTATTCGAATAGTAAAGAAACTTGGAACAGGCGGCCTCGTGTACGTCCCCGTTGATAAAGGCGTAGACTACGCTATTAAGGTAGCAGACATGCTCAGAGAAAATGGCATTAAAGCCGAGGCTTTCTACCACAAGAATCAGGACGCCCTTAACAAGTTTATTGATGGAGAAATCGATGTTCTGGTAGGAGTAGCTATTTATTACGGAGTTATGGTGAGGGGGCTTGACCTCCCACAGCGAGTGCGATACGCGGTTTTCGTTGGGTTCCCTAGATTCAAGTTCTCAGCGAGGTTCGAGGAGCCCCATCCCCTCAATGTATACAGGATACTGGATATTTTAGCCGATAATGCCCCGGAGCCATACGCCGAGAAGGCCAACGCGTACCTAGTCACCATAAGAAAGTTCATCAAGAGAGCTTCTCCAGGCATGCTGCAAATGCTTGCATCAAGGCTGAAGAGCGGTGCTCCACCTGAGAGCGATATAGAAAGGTTCTTCGTGCAGGCCACAGAGTTCATAAGATCAGCGCTTAGGGTAAAGGAGGTCCTGGAATCCCTGAAAATATCGAAAGAAGTTGTGCTAAGAGAGGAGAAGGGAAATATATACATTTACATCCCTGATATAATGACGTATATTCAGGCTAGTGGCAGAACAAGCAGATTGTACATTGGTGGCTTAACCAAGGGTTTATCCGTAGTAATTGCAGATGATGAAAGGCTCTTCAGGCAAGCGGCATATCGATTAAAACTTATTTTTGAGGGGATGGAGTGGAGAAGCTTCGATGAACTCGAGAAGACGGGTCAGCTGGAAGGAATAATGGAGGAGATAGACGAGGATAGACGAAGAGTATTAAAGGCGCTCAGAGGAGAATACGTGGGCGAGAAGCTAGACCTGATAAAGACGTATCTAATGATAGTGGAGTCACCAAACAAAGCTAGAACAATATCAAGATTCTTCGGCAGACCCTCAATAAGAGTGCTAAGCGAAGGCCTGCGGGCCTACGAGGTTTCAATAGGCAATATCTACCTAATAATCATAGCTAGCGGCGGACATATATATGACCTAGCAACCGGTGGCTGGGAAACCGCGCTCAATGATAAGTTCCTAGGAGCAGGGGAGATTTTACATGGCGTCATCGTGAGAAACGGGAATGAGTTTGTTCCTCTTTACAGCGCTATAAAACTCTGCAAGATATGTGGTCTACAAATAGTTGACCCAACAATAGATAAGTGTCCGAGGTGCGGAGGCACAGTATTCTTTGATAAGTCGAGAGTTGTTGACATTATCAGGGATTTGGCTCTAGAAAGCGACGTTGTCTTGATAGCAACAGACCCAGACACTGAGGGTGAAAAGATAGGCTGGGATATAGCGGCTCTGGTCAGGCCTTATGCAAAGCAGGTCAAGAGAGTGGAGTTCCACGAAGTAACTAGAAGGGCTATTCTCGAGGCACTTAGTAACTGGAGAGAAATGAATAAAAAGCAAGTGGAAGCCCAGCTTGTAAGAAGAATAGAGGATAGATGGATAGGCTTCACTCTATCTCCTATCCTGTGGAGAGATTTCTGGCTCAACCACTACTGCAAGAAGGAGAAAGCATCGAAGAAGGATGAGTGCAAACAAGAAAATAGGAAACTGTCGGCTGGTAGAGTGCAGACCCCTGTTCTAGGATGGATTATCAGCAGGTACGAGGAAAGCAATAAGTCAAAGAAAAAGTTCTACGAGATCGTCCTGACTAATGAAACGCTTATCGATATATCTGAGGACGAGGTCCCGAGCAAAGTTTTGGAAGAGCTCTCGGAGGGAGACAAGGTAGTAATCAAGGAAGTTGCCAGAGAGAAAATAGAGATAACGCCTCCCCCACCATACACTACAGACACACTCATTTATGATGCTTCGAGAATTCTCAAGTTCAGCGCTACCTACACAATGTCTCTGGCTCAGGAGCTATTCGAGTTAGGCTTAATCACGTACCACAGAACCGATAGCACAAGGGTAAGTGACACTGGAATAGCTGTTGCCCGGGAATACCTACAGAACTACAACCCAGATTTGTTCGTGCCGAGAACATGGTCACTGGAGAAAGAGGGAGCCCATGAGGCTATAAGGCCTGTTAGGCCTATAGACGCGAACATGCTTAGAAAAATGATTGAGACAGGCGAGATCGATGTTGTGCGTCCATTAACTAAGGCTCACTACATGCTTTACGACCTGATATTCAGAAGATTCATAGCCTCTCAGTCAAGGAAGGCCATCGCCGTTGTTCAGACAGTAGAAATAATGCTTCCCGGAGGCGCTACCGTGAAGAGGCAGTTTTACATAAATTACGAGGATCCCGGCTTCACTGTGTTCTATATGCCTGTGCCAACAAGACACGAGCTTGTTCCCGGAGAATACATTGTTGAGAGAGTGTCCGCAAAATCTAGGAGAACCGTTTACCCCTACACGCAGGGAGAAGTTGTCAATGAGATGAAGAAGAGAGGGATAGGCAGGCCGAGCACCTACGCCGTGATTGTTAACAAACTGCTCTCGAGGAACTACGTCGTATCCATGGGCAAAGCCGGCTTCCTTAAGCCAACTGAGCTTGGCGAGGAGGTGTACCACTACTTATCAACAAACTTCAAAGACCTTGTCAGCGAGGAAAGAACAAGGGAGCTTGAAAAGAAAATGGATGCTGTGAGCGAGGGAAAAACAGATTACATAGAGATACTCAAAGATCTCTACGAGGAGATAAGCAGAATAGCGAAGGAAAAGATAACTGTTTATCCCATACAGCTTGGAGACGAGGTGACAGGGATGTGAAGATCGCGATTGCCCACTTGTTGCTAAAGTTTGGCTCCAGGAAGACTAATTATGATAGATTAAGGAAGAGTGTTCAGGAAGCCAAGGAGAAGGGAGCACAGCTTGTTCTCCTGCCATCGATGTTTAATATTGGAACCTTCCAATCAGTGTACACTGTTTCCCAGGCAAAGGAGGTAGCAAGAAACATAGCGGAGAAAATTCCGGGGGGACAGTCGTCAAGCCTACTTATAAAGCTATCCTCAGCGCTTGATATCTACATTTTAGCTGGACCAATCATAGAGAGAGCCGGGCCAAAGCTGTTCTCAACAGCTTTTTTGGTCAGCCCAAGCGGGGTTATCGCTGGCAGGTACAGGAAAATAGCTGTTGACGTAATTGATAGAGCCATTGGCTTAACCTCCGGCAAGCACCCTAACCTCGTCTCTCTGAAGAGCAAGCTCGGTGTGCTAATCGAGCACGACCTTCTATACCCGGAAATAGCGAGAACAAGCATTCTCAGTGGAGCAAGCTTTCTGGTCGGATTCAGCAGAATAGGCGAGATGAATGACAAGAAGCTGGAGAGAATAGGCGAGGCAAGAAGCTATGAGAACAATGTCCCCGTAATAATTGTTGGCGGAGCACTAGAAAGCGCTGAAAGAGTGCTAACAGAAACCCCATCAATGATTATAGATGCTAGAGAGGGAATCCTGGAAAAGATAACTCTAGATGAAGTAGGCAAGAACGTTACCCACGTGGTCACCGTGGCGGAGGTAAGGCCTACAAATACTTTTCCCCTACACGATATGGAGTCGTTACTCGATATAATCACTCTTCTTTACAAAGCAAGCAGAGGGTTGGCAAAGAAAAAGTAAGTAGAGCCGGGGGCGGGATTCGAACCCGCGGAAAAACGGGTATCCACAGCTCGAAAGGCGTGGCTCAGACCTCTGCAGCCCGCCGCCTTAGGCCGCTCGGCCACCCCGGCTCCATTATTAATTAGTGTTCAGAGAGTGATAAAGTTATTTTTCACATATGATCAAGAAATTGTTTGATGCGTCATGGGTGAAAAAATAGCTGTAAGGGAGCTTAGGGAGATACACAAGCTCTTATCACTACTCATAGACAAAGGAGTCGATTACATGGTAACCGGTGGAGCAGCGCTATCGATTCTCCTCAACGAAAAGACCGTTGAGGAGGACCTGGATATCATTGCGTTTAGCCCCGACCCTATGCTTGAGGAGGATTTTTACTACGACTTATCCGTTGAGCTTGGATGCGAGTATGAGAAAAACTCTCTGGGAGGGCCAAAACTGATTTTTGAGGATGGATTCAGTATTGATTTTTTCTCTGTGAGCATGAATCTTGAGGTTCCACAAAATATTCTTCAACACTACGAAAAAGTCAGACTACCCGATGGAAAAATAGTTAAAGTAGCTTCACTTGAAGCTGCGCTGTTGCTAAAAGCTCAAGCCGTGGCATGGGAGACAGCTAGTGAAGAGGAGCTTGAATCCTACGTAGCCAGAATTGGCAAGAGAATAAACAAATCAAAAATCGATAAGCTACTTGAGCTTTACGATGAAGGAGTAAGAAAGACCTTGGTAAGAGTGATAAGAAAAGCTGGTTTTAGTTAAGTATTGGTTTTGGTTTTTAAATTAATAGAAAAAACGTTTAATCCATCTTGACGTTTGCTTTACGCGCATCCAAATCCCGTGGTGTTTGGAAAAATCCTACTTACGATTACTGTTAACCTTTCTTCATTCCAAGCTTCTTCTTCTTGGGCCTAAGCTGCGTGCTCCTGCATCTCCTACACTTCGTTGCTCTGGGAGGATTGATAGCACCGCATTTTCTGCAGACTAGCTTATCAAAAACCCTTGCCTCAACGATCTTTACGAGCTGTGGATCGCTTATTGGCAACTAAAACCACCACGCTTTGTTGGAGACAAGTATTTTATTTTTTCAGGAGTTTATAATATTTAGTGCGATGATGAGGGTTGGTATTTCCGAGATTCGCGTATGAAGAATGACACCAATGCTGAGCTATTTGTTTATTCTATGTGGACAAATCTTGTAGAACACGCAGCTTCTACATTCCCAATCCCAGCGTGGAGCCACGGATAGATTCATTGTTTCTTGCAAGAGCTTCTCGAGAACTGGCTCATCAAGTTTTACATCATACTCGATTATCTTGTCTGAAGATACGTATATGAGTGTGGCTTTTTCAACATTCGTTAACTCCATGTATAGCTTGACTTGCAGTAAGTGATGAGGGTAAGGAAGCGAGTCCGTGGATCCCCTTGATGTTTTTATTTCCACCAGCTCGCCCGGCTTGTATGCATCTATTCTTCCCTTGATGATTACCTCCTCGTTGTTTACTCGTATTGTTCTTGAAACCTCGTATTCTGGCTGAAACCCTTTTTCTACCAGTATTCCCTGTAGCCCCCTGTGCACGAGCTCCCCCATTACGGCTAGGGGCTCGAAAGTAAAGGTTAAGTAGGGAAACCTTAATCTAAAGTACCTTTTCCAAGGACAGTAGATAAGGTCTGAAACGTAGTAAACGCTGGGGTTCTGCAGCTCCTCGAGCCTTTTCACGAACTCCTCCAGCTTGTAGTCATATAGAATTTTAGTTATTTTTTGCTCAGGCATGGCTTTTCATCATCCCCCTGAACGGGTAAGAGGTAATACCATTCATCATGACAACATGAACCCCATTAAAACCACTAGTTAAAGCTCCTTTAATAACTTGCTACAACCGAAAGCCCCACCTTTTAAGACGGAGACGAAATAATAGGGTTTATAAGTTTTCTCTTGTCTATGTTGTTCTATGTGATGAGTATTAAGGTCTGTGAGCCTAGGGCGATGATGAGCAGTCTACTCATAACCCCGAATCCCGTTTGGGATAAGGGTAATGAGCCGGAGGCCCACCCCGGGATTGAACCCCAGGTGGGGATATGTAATCCCAAACACTCCCCGCACTAACAGCAGCCCTTGCCCTTCAGGGTGGGGTTGAGGGGTCAGAAAGCTCGAAATTCACTGCTGAGAAGGCTGTGCTATTATCTTGCCCCATTTGCTGTATAGCGATAGTAAAATGATGATTTTCTTAGCCGTTTTTTCGTCAAGGCATCCCGTGCTCAGCATCTCTCCCTCCAATGTCTCAACTATTACCTCCAGCTTCTTATCGCCGCATCCTCTCTGCTGAAACGACTTAATCAAGCCATTCATAGCTAGGCCCTCTATGAAGTATACCTTATCATCGGTAACCAAGCTCATGCATGACACCTTCCTTCATTTATAGTTTAGTTTATTGTTACAAATATATAGCGTTTCATCTATATATCACTATGTTGCATATTCATCACTGCTAGGTGAGACTTGTGGGTGTCAAGGAAGAGAAGCCTGTTTGGATAAAAATTAGGAAAACAGAGGACCTGTGCAGGCTCGCTGCATCCATAGTAACCATGGGGCAACCAATGTACCTAGTCAGGATTCGTAGAAACAATGAGGTCTACATCGGGTTACTAGCAGTTTATAGAGACTACTTTAAGTACTACGGTATACCTATCTTTTACTACACGTTATGCGAAGGCCCTTGCACGGAGAAGAAGTATGTGTCATTCAAGATCGATGAAGGCGGGGAGAAAATCGAGTTCACCGACAAAGCTATTCCTGGAACCGTGATGATACCTATCGTTGAGTTCGAGACCATGCCGAGCATACTTGGAGAATGGAAAGGGGAATAGCGCTTGTCAAGGCCAGCTTTCCCCGCCTTAGATTTTCTCGCGGCCGAGCTGGGCGGTCTACATAGACTACTGAGGGTTCTGGGCATAGGCAAAAGAGAACTGGAGATATACACGGTTCTTTTGACAACAGGCGAGCTCACGGCAAAGGAGATATCAGAGAAGCTCAACATGCCTTTATCAAAGGTTTACGACTCGCTCTCTATCCTACTAGAGAAGAAGTGGGTGAGCCGAACACCCAGCAGACCATCCAAGTACTACGCCTCTCCAATAAGGAATGTATGGGAAGACCTCAAACACAACGTGATGGAGACGATAACGACGATCGAGGAAAAAATAATCCCAGTATTGGAGGACTTATCTAGAAGCCCGGCCAGCATCTTCAGAGTTGCCATGATAGGGAAAAACAGAATTCCAAGCTACATGGAAAAAATATTAAGAGAATCTACAAGTGAGAAAATAAGAATAGCTGTTTCCCATGAGTATATACTGAAGTTGATATACAAGTACTTCAACGACAAAAACATCAATAGTAGGTCGAGGGTCTACCTTCTAATAGAGGACGAGCTATACAAAAAAATGGAGAGAACAAGGCTGGGAACCTTCGCAGAAGTAAAGAAAACGGGCAAGATGTATGGAAGCGGCATTATTGGCAAGGAGATACTGCTAATAATAGGGAAAGATGAATCCCTTCAAGGCTTATGGAGCGACAATATTTACATAGTTGAGCTGGGGAAAGGCTACTTTGACTACATATGGTCCACTTCATAATCTAAAATTTGCAGACACGCTGCTTGGTATTCGGAATTGTCTTTAGGCGATGCTTAGCTCCTGCATATCCCGTTTATCCGTCCTGATGCCTGGGAAAAGTATCTTTTTGTATACAAACTCCTCCAGAGCATCTCTAATGGCATCGCCTCTGGATTTGTATTCCCCTCTGGCAACCAATTCATCAATTTGTTCCAGCAACTTAACAGGTATTTTAACTGTTACAGAGACATACATGCAAGCCTACCTATTTATACATCTTTCTCAAGAATATTTAAAAACGGCCGGGCATCTTTCCATGAATACAATGCAATAGCCTTGATATCCTTATTCTTAACACAGCTATTATGAATGGTTGCTTAAAGTTAACTTATAGCAAAAAACGCGCTTTCAAAGACTCGATAAGATACTTGCTATGTCGCTTATTTCCATGGAGTTCATGTTTATCTTTCCAATCCTCGGCACCGGTCTGGTTGAGAGATTAACTTCGGGAAAGCCCAGTTGCTCGAGGAAAGTCTCGTTATGGGATAATACGTAGTAAGATAGGTTAGTGCGCTCAAGCAGAACTCTTTTTAATGTGTAGGGAAGCATCTCTCCTCTTCCATAATCAAATAAAACAATATTGCCATTAACTAGCTGAATGGCCAGGTCAAACCTCGTTTTTTTAATCTCAATAGGCATCTGCGTATCACCGGTCAGTTTATCGTATTGTAGCTCTTCGCCTAGCTTATTGATAGATATGTAATGCGATATAGCCGCTAGTAGTAACGATCCAGAGCTCATGAGCTCATCGTACTTATCTGATATGTGGTAGTTATACAGGTATCTGTAGTTAAGGTCAATCAAGTCAAAGACATAATCCTTGCCCTTGTGCTGAAGCGAGGCTTTATTCATACACTCAACCTTAATGTTAGGAGTTCTGAAAGTCCTCCTACAGTTTTCGCAAACAAAGGTTTTTCCAAGCAACAACAAGTCCTTGTCTGTTTCGAGCCCGCAGTAGGGGCATTTATTGGAGTTCTCCCTGAACTCCGCTAGAGGCGCTGTGTAGCCACACCTAATGTGCTGCGCCATAACAGAGGGGTAAACGTTACGGGAGCCACAATATGGGCAGAAAAGAGCAATCATCAGCATTAGGGAGCCGCATACTGGACACATATACGTAACTGAGGATACTCTTTTCTCTATGATTCCTGCGGATACAAGCTTCTTAATGAAGTCGTGGAACTCGTTGCTGAAGTTTACGTTTGCTTCCAGTAGTTTGTTTAGCGCTTCATAATTGGTTTTTAGTTGCACGGTTTCTCCTGAAAACTCGTATACTTGCCAAACAACAGGTGCCGCTTTTAATGGCATGGCGTTGTACGCTTTATACAAAGCATTGATGTAAACATGCCAGTCATTAATGCTTGAAACTTCTCGTATAATTTGCTTTGTATCTATGACATTCATTTGATTATTCACCTTAACTGAACAAAAAAGCCATATACAATCGCGTGTATACTGGTCCGGCGCCTTCTGCTCAATACCTAATAGCTAATTACTTCTATAAAAAATGACCGGGATTTTGAAAAAGACTTTACACGGATGTTGGCTCGATTTCAAAGCCAAATTGCCTTAGTATAACGACCGCTAGGTGCTTTGGCTTCGTGTACCACTTATCATATTTGTATACTTTGCCCCCAACCTCCAGCTCAACGTAATCTCCTTTATCATTGATGGTCATTACTACCTGCATGTCTTTTACCAATCTGATGCTGCCGGTTTTTGGCAGAATCTTTATGTCTTTCTCGGATAGCTTAGGCTGAATAATTTCTTTTAGTTCCTCTAGATACGTCATTTTTATTACCTCCCTAAAGCAACTCCATATGAGGTTTTTAGGAATAATAAAAATTTCTTTTAGCTAAGCCTGACATACACTTATTTTTTCGGAGGGGTTCTCGGCCTTATGCTTCTGGGCTCTAGCTCAAGCTCCTTCTGCTCTTCCTCTTGTTTCTCGCTGTCAAACTCCTCTATGAGCTTTTTCTCCTTGGCGTAATCAATTATCAGGTTCTCATCGACATCGTATATGGAACCTAGACTATCCATCTCCACATTCTTGTTTTTTAGGTAGCTGATGAAGTCCTCTATTAGGCCAGCCGCGAGGATAAGTTCTATTAGCTCGTTCTTAATGGACAAAGCTGTTCCACCACATAGGCGAAAATAGAGAAGTCTCAAAAGATATTATAGTTTACCTTTTTAATAAACATAACCGATACTAAGCACTGAGCGTGATAGAAGTTGAATAAATGCTCCGTAGCTATTTTCGAGAAAAAGGATGACAAGTGTGTTTTCGTATGCGATGAGACCTCAAGAGAGCTTGACCCCTACGAGACCATATATGAATTCAAGAAAAACAAGCTGGTTGTCAAGGACTCTGATGGCAATGTTTACTCCGGCTGGTTCGAGGCGCTTAAGCATTTCTCCACATGTGAGCCCCGCGCGTGGATCATGTTCAGCGTCTACTATGATTTGAGAGAAAGAGGAAGAATGCTGAAGACGGGCCCGCTTCCGAACAGCTTCACGATGTACAAGGGACCTAAGCCCGAATCTCTAATCATTGTTCTGGAAGAAACAGTTAAGTTTAAGGTCGAAGAGATCTTCAGATGGATTGAAACCGCCAAAAGAATGAACAGGGATTGCATACTGGCTATTGTTGATAAGCACGGCGATGTGTCGTATTACCAATTAGAGATGGCGGGTGTTGGAGAACTATCATTGTTGACATAGAAAAAACGTTATTCCTGATAACTAATCGCGCCGTCTCTAATCCCTATGTTCCTAGCTCTTCTCTGCTTGCTTTAACCATACTACTCTCTGTGGGAACGGTATCTCTATGCCGTTTTTCTCAAGCTCATTCTTTAGCTCCCCGATGATGCTTCCCCTAACATCAAACCATTTTGAAGCTGGCACCCATAGCATTATCCTGAGATTAACGCTGCTTTCACCTAAAGAATCAATGAAGACTATAGGCTCTGGGTAAGCCAAAACGTATGGATGCCTTCTTAGGTAACCTATGATTATGTCCCTTGCTTTATCAATACTCGATAGGTAGCTGATGCCGATGTCTAAATCGATTCTCCTGGCCTTAAGATTAGAAGCGTTAGTCAAGAGAGAAGACATCAATGTCTGGTTTGGAACCGTTAAGAGCTCCCCTGTAAACAGCCTCACCTGCGTTGATAAGAGGCTAATGCTCTCTATCGTGCCCCAGAAATCATTTATTTTAACTACGTCCCCAATCCTAGCTCTACCCTCAAACAGCAAGGTTAATCCAGCGATTAGATGACCTAGAGTCTGCTGAGCTGCAAGACCCACGACTATACCGGTAAAGCCTGCCGCAGCTAGAAGACCCGATAAGCTCACTCCGATGCTGGCCAAGCCTATTAATATGCCTATGATGACTAGTGAAAGCTTGGTTATCCTGGCCAAGCTCTTAAGGTAATTGATATCCCCAATAAACCTGGCCTTCAATATCCTGTTACTAGCAAGCTTAGCAACCAAGTAGAAGAAGATAACTATTATTGAGAAAACAGCTATTTTCTTTACATAAGCCCAGTAAGCAAGAATAACCTCTAGCATTATTCTTCACGGATGGAAGCCCTGTTTTTTCGGGGGGAAGTCGTGGAAAGCTTATAAGATTCCCGCCTTATATCTCTTATTTATGTTTGGCACAAGCGAGCTCAGCAGGCAATGATTAATCATCAATAATGCTCGAACAATTAGGGGAGCCGTAGGTACAAACACTCGCCATAGATGTCGAGAAGTCATCAACTAGAAACCATGACTCATGATGAACTTGTTTTTATTTCTGAAAGCAAACCACCCGGACCCAAATACATCGGAAACCTCTTCCTTATAGAATACGTATGCGTAGTTTCTATTCTCAATTACTATCTGTATATGCGTTAGTTTTTCTTTGAAGAACTCGTGAGGAATAATTATTTTTGTTAAGGGCATGGGCTCCTCGAATCTGTTGTAAGCTGTGACTTTGATGTTGTATATAGGCTCGTCTTTCTTTGTTTCTTCAAGCACCTTTTTGTATCTGCATATATGGCCTATATCGGGTAGCCCATACAAAGCGTACTTAAGCTCGCGTGGAATAGATATTATCTCTGTCTCTTTGTCTCCATCCACTAATACAACTTTTATATCCATTGGGATATGTAAGCTCAGCTCAACCTTTTTGCCTGGGGAAATAATGATGCTTTTAGCCAAATCAATATATATGCAGTCAGCGCCAACATCGCTACTTATAAACATTGTAGGAAGAACCCTGATTTGTTCGTTAGAGTCGAGAAGAACATATTTGCTGAATGTAATCCTTCCCTTATAAGTTATTCTCCTCAGCTTGTTATCGACCTTCTCAACTATTAGCTGCTCGTCCCCTAGTTCTATGCTAAGCTCTAAATGCATTAGAAAAGCTCCCCTTTGTTTACTAGTCCGAAGACCAAAATTTTAATTTTATAACTGAAAGCCTACGTCTTTTAAAACGGGGGTGAAATATATATGCTTTTTCTTGTTTTAGTTAAGAACTGTAGTTCCTCTAACGACATCTTCAGACCCGAATAGGTGCTGGGGACAAGTGAACCGCCCAAAATAAAGCCCACGCCCTACAAGGCGTGGAGAAAGTCAACGCCCTTCCAACGTCTTGTCAATAATTCGGTTTTTTCCATTTCAAATAGATTATTGCTGAGCGATTTAATAACAGTACGTCTTGAACTCGATTGCTTAAACAGGAAAATTAAATCATCCAGTGTTTTATGAGAACTTCATGCAAGAAAAGATGCGCAAAGGTTTTTTATTTCAGAGAGGAGCCATAATTACAGGTAGATTTTGTTTATCAACAATTATTTTCTGGGGGTCTTCATCGCTAACATATAAAGAGAGCCCCTGAACTAACAAGCCCTTCTTTGTGCTAGCATCAATTGCGTTTAGAATTCTGGGCTCAGCGATGTAGTTTGGAACCACTGCCTCAACGCTCCTTAAGCCAGCAATAAATACTAAGACGGGTATGGCTCCAATGCTTTTCGCATCATCAGGTAAATACACAATGTGCTTTACTCCTCTATCAGTCCTTGTATCAGGGTAAGATGCGTATATTTCTTTAAGCCTCATCGTGGCCGACTTAATCTCCACTAAGAAACTTGTATTCTCGCACGACAACAGGTAGTCGTATATTCTGTTTTTTACTCTGGGTTTACCCTTTATGCTGTGGCACATGCCGAATACACTCAGTAACCCCTCCCTTACAATTGTTTCGAAGATTTTCTCTTGAAGAAGAGTGTCTATGATGGCGAAACCGTATCGCTCCTCTACTGCATAAATCCTGCAATTAAGTTTAGACCCATTAATCTCGTAGCAGTAAGCCCTCCGTCCATTGACAAGCAAATCTCGAAGTCGACCAGTATTATTTATGTGAGCGTAACGCGTGCTTTCCCCAATCATTACCTTGACCGTGAACCTGTTTATTCTCTCAGCTATAAAGCAGTCCAGCGCTCTCTTTTCTAAAACAAGAACATTATTTTCAACTAGCTTAATCAAAACGCATGCCTCTCAGCACATCTTTGTTCAATAAATTATTAATAAATACGTTGTTATTATCGTGGATATGGCAAGAAAAACCACATAGGCATCCTGTCTCTTGTTCTTTATCAACTCTACTTCAATATGGGGGAGACCATAGATATAGTACGCCTCATAATACGCGTTGCCTAGAAGCAGTGACTCCAGTAGTAAATAGTAAATAGACTTGTATATCTTCCCTGAACCATATTTCAGCTTTATCGTATGAGCGGCATCTGAAATATCTATGAATAGCAAGGGAAGCTTTGATAATGCTGAACGTAGAATCAAGCTGAAAGTCCTCATACCGATTTTCTCTAATACGTAACTAACCTCGTAGGGAGTAAACCAGGTTGCAGCAGGCGTTAATGGAAATATTAAAAGAGCTGTCTTCTCGATTCCCATCAACACTTGAACCACTGATTTAGGACCAATGCCGGTGAGGTAGGAAAAAGCGTAGAACAATGCTCCTAGAAAAACAAAGAGAAATATAACTTTTAGGCCGTTCAGGTAGTGCTCAAGCTTACCATCAACTGATAGGATAGCAATAATAACGATAAACTCAATAGCTAGCGCCGCGTTGACGCGAAGCATATCTTTTATCCCCGCGAATACGATGAGCAATGAGTATGTAGTCATGCTTGTGGTCACAGCTATTCTCGCGAGTAAGCCATACCTGCTTTCCCTAGCTATGGGGAAAAGAGAAGCTAGTTCTCTGAACACGGCACTGCACCTTCATAAATATCCTTGATTTTAAGTGCAATCGATTTGTCGTACGCCAGCTCATGCTGGTCTCTCGATGGAACCAGTCTTCCGTTATTTACATGGTAAACGTGACTAGGATTTAGGTAGCTAAGGGACTCCATAGTACTAGCAGCTACGATGACGCTCACGCCGTTACAAGCAACTAGATTATTTAGGATGCCTGCTATCACGTATCTATCGTAGTAGTCAATGCCTGTGAAGGGCTCATCCAGCAACAACAAGCCATAAACACCGGAGTAGCCGAGGAGAGCTAACGCTGTTCTTATCTGTTCGCCCCACGAAAGACTAAAGGGTGATCGCTCGAGGTCATTTATTCCAAGGGCCTTTAATGCTTTCTCAACATTATCTCTGCACCCGCCGGGATTTTTGCTCTGCTTGCATACCTCCTCTATTTCTTTCATAACAGTAATCTCCGTGAAAAAGGCAATGGGTTTCTGAGGAAGATAGCCGGTTCGGCATCGATGATGCCACGTGATGCTTCCTGACTTAGGCTTTAGTTGGCCTGAGACAAGCTTTAGAAAAGTGGATTTGCCCGAGCCATTTCTCCCGAGCAAAACAATCAGCTCTTTCTCGCTCAGCTCGAAATCCCCAAACTCGTAGACCCTCGCATCATCATAGCTGAACACAACGTTTTTCATAGAGAGAATTTTCCTTGGAGACATACTCGGGGCATTGTTATTATGTCTTGTTTGCTCTTCCGGTGCCTGTGTAGCTGATAAGCGATTTTTGTCTAGTCTATACAATATCCCGTTTTTCAGCAAATACACGTTGTCAACGATGTCTAGAAGTGGCATGAACCTATGCTCAAAGATAATGATGGACACATTCATGCTTCTTAGGCTTCGTATTATTTCCTTAATCTTCAGGACATTTTCGTCGTCCACCCACATTAATGGCTCGTCAAGGATCAGTACTTCCGGGTTAGTTATAATGGCTTTCAAAATAGCCACTCTGCGTGCCTCTCCTCCTGAGAGGAAGTAATAAAATCTATCTAGAAGGTGTTCAAGACCTAAAAAACGTGATTTTTCGAGCACTATTTCTTTTGCTTTTTCCCCATAATACCTGTGGGCGTATCCTTCAAGGTCTCTTTTTAAGTGGTACTCAACAAAATAGATGTATGGGTTCTGCCCCACGTATTTTATCTCCTCTGGGGGCAAGTCAGCATTTACGATATCCTTGCCTTTGAAAAGAACTTCTCCTTCTATAGTCGCGTTCTGCGTCTTGTTGAGCAAGCCTATAATCGAGCGGGCAAGGGTTGTTTTGCCGCTTCCGCTCTTCCCGATTACAAGCACTGTTTCCCCTCGCCTCACAGATAAGTTAATGTTTTTCAGGATGGTTTTCTCTCTCGAACCATCTACGTAGTAGCTTACCTTGAGGTTCCTTACCTCTAGCACTACGCTCTCGCTATTCATGGCATGAAACCCGCTTTTCTTAGAATCTTGATTGATAAGTAGCCAACCAGCGATACTAGGGCCGCCATTATCACGTTGAAGCTAACTATATAGGGCATCGTTACGAACACTAGTTTGTATCCTTCCTCAAGCGTTGAGGCCCATCCGACTAGCAATGCCCATCTAGGAAGTACAAAATAGTTCGCAATCATCATGGTTACTGTTCTCGAAACAATTGATGCAACAATACCGATGCCCACGTAGATTTTCTTTTCTATTCTCCCACTAATCGCCAAGGCCAGTGGCAAAACTGTTGTTGCTTCAGCTAGTATCTTCATTGATGCTCCTATCCAATCCTGCGATATGGCGGTTATCCCGAGCCAAACCACCGGTAATGACACAAAGAAGTAACGCAGGCTTAGATAAGCTATAATGACGAAGGGGATCCCTACCAAATCGAATTTCAAGGCGGTCATCAATGGATACGGAATCTTGAAGAAATGTAGAGCTATGCTAAGAGAAACGAGCATAGCTGTTGTAAAAACTTCGCTGGGCCTCGGTGACTTGCCTTGCCAAAGCATCTTTCATCGTAGAAGTTGTTATTCTCTTACGCTTAAAAAAGTATCTACTCAAAAAAAAGTAATAAAATTAGAGCTTTTCTAGGGCCTTTATCGCTGTGTAAGCGTATATAGCTGAGCCGATTGGGAGAACATCCTCATCCACATCGAAGTATGGGTTGTGGTGAGGCTTATCCGTTTCCTTGTCCTTGTTCCCTGTTCCTAGAATAATGAATGTTCCAGGGACCTTTTCCAGGTAGTATGCAAAATCTTCTCCGCCCATGCTCGGGGTTGGCGTGAGGACCTTTTCCTTGCCGACAAGCTCGCTCACTGCTTCGTAAGCAATCTTTGTTGTTAAAGGATGATTAATTGTTGGGGGCGTTGAGTCCGTTAGCTTCAATGAGCATTCTGAGTTGAAGGCCCTGCATATATTGTCCGTTAGCTCCTGTAGCCTCTTTTTTATCAGGTTTTTTACCTCGAATGTTAAGGCCCTGTAGGTCCCCTTAAGGAAGGCCTCCTCCGGTATCACGTTGAATGCTTCCCCTGCCTTTATTGAAGATATAGTGACTACCCCTGAATCTAGAGCACTTATGTTTCTACTAACAATTGTTTGATAAGCTGTCACGAGGTAAGCCGAAACAACCACTGGGTCAATGGTTTGTTCAGGGTGGGCGCCATGTCCTCCCTTACCTTTTACCTTTAGTTCAATCTCGCCTGTAGCAGCGAGGAGAGGCCCTTCTCTTACCCCCACCACTCCTGAGGAAAGATAGCTCCATACATGAAGACCAAATATAGCGCTTACGGGGGGATCCTCAAGGACACCGTCCTTTATCATTTCAGGTGCTCCTTGCCCTACCTCCTCGGCTGGCTGGAAAATCAGCTTCACGTTTCCATTTATGTAGTCCTTCAACCTGAATAGTACGACGGCTGCTCCCAGCAACATGGCTGTGTGGGCATCGTGCCCACAAGCATGCATTACACCTGGAACTTTTGATTTATATGGGGTCTCCTTTAGCTCCTGAAGGGGTAATGCATCCATATCTGCCCTCAGAGCCACTGTTGGTCTATTCGGGTTTCTCACTAGTAATCCAACCACGCCTGTTTTGCCAACGTTCCTTCTCACCTGGAACCCAAGCTTTTCCAGCACCTCGGCTACTTTTTCGGATGTTCTTTTCTCCTGGAAAGCCAGCTCCGGGTACATGTGAAACTCTCTTCTCGCGTTAACAATGAAATCCCTGAGGGAGAGGGCTTCATTTAGGACCTTTTGGCTTAAGCTCATAAGTACCACGTTGATAAGGATAGGTATGCCACACTAATTATAATTTGTGTTACAACGAAAGTTGCACCAAAAACAGGCAAAAGCTATGCTAGGCTCTTTATGCTGCTGGCCAACACTCCCGAGACATCTATTGTGGATATTGGTGAGGGAAGAGTATTCGTACAAGCATAGTCAGCTAGGCCGAGCGACACTATCTTGTACAAGCCGGACGCGCTCAGAACGGGGTGTGTGCAGTAAACATAGATTTCGTTCAACCCAAGCTTTCTTATGAGATTAACTGTGGACTCAATGGTTCCTCCAGTACTAATTATATCATCAATAATTATTGCTTTCTCAGCTTCTCTAGGCATGGATTCCCTCAATTTAACCTCGACCTCCTCGGCTGAGTATCTCTCCTTCTCAAGCACAACCCATTTCAAGCCCAGAAGCATTCCTAGACGGCTAGCCCATTGCTCGGACTCCTCGTCGGGGCCAACCACGATAGCCTTGCCCCCGAGCTGTGGATGCCTATTCTTAATGTAGTCAGCAATGGCATCAACACCGCTTACATTGATGATTTTCTCGCCGAAAACGAACCTTGGGTCACCTATTCTGTGAAGATGCATGTCAACCGTCACGACGTAGTCGCTGTGCACAGCTCTTAGCAACTTAGCTATCGTTACAATAGATAATGCTTCTCCATCCTTGAACCTCGAGTCTTGACGAGCGTATGGCATGTAGGGAACTACGCTTATGACCTTATTGGCGCCCAAATCCCACAAAGTATCTAGAACAAGCATCAATGAGATTAAATCATTGTTGATTTCCTCCTTGATCGACCACACAGGAACCACTATTTTGCCTCTTACATCTAGCGGAATCCTTAAATATAACTCGCCATCTGGGAATGTTTTCTGCTCAATAACGGCAAATTCGGCATTTAGAAGATATGCTGTTCTTCTAGCTAAGTTAAATCCTTTCTCATTCGATAATACAACTAGGCTGGACATACGCCTCTCCCTTATATTTGATATATAAATTATGTTTGATTAAATAAAATTTTCTTCAATGCATGCCTAGGAGAATAAACAACCTATCAAAGCACCAGGAATCGTTTTTTGATTTGCCTTCGTATTGAAATGGAGAAGCTCGCAGTTCTGACCTCCTCCGCGCAATGAAGGGCGAGGTTTTCCTTTGGGCAGCTCATTGGTTCCCCGCGTCTGTTCGGGGCTATATCTGTCATTTGAGAGGCAGCCGGGTGGCCAGAGACGCCCCTCACAGCTTGTTTATTGTATGGGTAATCGCGCTCCCCGCATCCCACGCTGGCATAGGGGCAACTACAGTTTTAAAACAAGAAAAGCTTTCGTATTTCATCCCCGCCCTAAGAGACAGGGTTTTCAGTTGTAAAAACAACTATGATGGTTAAAGCCATTATGCAAATAGATGAGAGAGCGCCGGGGGCGGGATTTGAACCCGCGCGCCCATATTGGGCACTGGCTCTCCAGGCCAGCCCCTTGGTCCGCTCGGGCACCCCGGCCTAATTAAAAAATCCTTATTGGGGGGTAATTAACCGTTTTATAGTGGAGGCTTTGTTTTTAAAATCTTGTCTACCTCCTCCACATCCTTGTGGGAATCAATGCTTCTCCAGAAGGCCCCAGGGTACTTCTGCACCGCTAGCTTCCTGTTCCTGGCGAGCTCCGGGAAGACTTGGTCCTCCAGGTTCCCCTTTCTCGGGAGGTAGCTCTCGATTTCCCTCCTCATTATGTATATGCCCGCGTTTATCCATATGTCCTCGAATACGGGCTTCTCCTTGAAATCAACGACGTGGTCCTCATCAATGACGAGTATTCCGTAGGGACTGGTCAAGGGGACTGCCGCCATCGCTACTAGTGTGCCTGTTTTATCCAGCTTTTCTCTAAGCAACGTCAAATCAATATTGGTTATGACATCCCCGTTCAGCACGTAGAACGTATCCGTGTTTATAAGACCGAAGGCCTTCCTTATAGCCCCGGCTGTTCCAAGCGGCTCCTCCTCAACGCTGTACAGAACATTCATTCCAATTGAGCTGCCATCCCCTATGGCATCGATTATGGCTCCAGCCTTGTACCCAGCCAGCACAACAACGTTTCTTACTCCATGTTTCTTAAGAAGCTCTAGTTGCCAGAAAATAATGGGTTTTCCGCCGACCTTTATCATGGGTTTCGGAATCCTGTATGTAAGAGGCCTAAGCCTCTTGCCTAGCCCACCCGCTAATATCAGGGCAGTATGCAATATTAAGCCCCCTTTAAATCTAAAACGAAAGAGATAATAAAAGATTTATGAAGAGAATGGTGCCGCCGGGGGGACTTGAACCCCCGACAACCCGGTCTTCAGCCTCGCCAAGCCCCTCATTAATGATGGGGCTTTCGGGCGCTCTCCCAGCTGAGCTACGGCGGCACTGCAAAAATATTTTTTCCTTGCAGGTATTAATAACTTTTAATATCTCAAGAACAACGGGTGAAGTACATAGTGATTTTGTTACTGAGGGATCACGGGGTTAGCGTGTCCCATTTGATAAGAATTGCTGAGGAGCTTAGAAAAGCCTTATCTGTTGATGTGGCCCCTGTTATAGAAGCTTATCAGCCAAGCTTAAGTTCATTTGACTTTGAGAAGAATTGTTATGATAAGCGTAAGCTAGTAAGCGATGTTTCTAGTAGGCTTTCTATGGATAAGCCCTTTCTTCTTCTCTCGAATCTCATAGGTATTTATGGTTATGAAACGGCTTTTTGTGACTTGAAAACTAAGGGGTGCTTGGCTAGGACTACTGATGCGGAGGAAATCAAAAAACTAGTTGAGCTACTCCTATAGAAAAATTTTTCGAGAAGATAATCGTTAAATAAGCTCTATCTCAACGTAAACGTCGTCTGGTACCCTGATTCTCATTATCTGTCTCATTACCCTCTCGTCGCTGGCTACATCGATGAGTCTCTTGTGTATCCTCATCTCCCAGTGTTCCCAGTGCTTCGACCCCTCTCCGTGTGGAAGCCTGAGTACAGGGACAACGAGCCTTTTCGTTGGCAGAGGAACGGGGCCCCTTACCTTAACGCCAGCTTTCTCAGCTATGCTTTTTATTTGCTGAGCTACTTTCTCGATGGAGTTCTTGTTTGTGCTCCACAGCCTTATTCTCGCGATGGCTGGCAAAGATTATCACTCGCTGATGTTTTTGTTCTTAGGCCTTTATTTCAACTTTAGCTGGCTTAACATCGACTACTACTCCAATACCGACTGTCTTGCCCATATCTCTCATAGCGAATCTTCCAAGCTGGGGGAAGTCGCTGAACTTCTCCACAACCATTGGCTTTATTGGCTGGAACTTCACTATTGCTGAGTCTCCCGCCTTGATGAACTGCGGGTTCTTCTCTACCTCCTTGCCTGTTCTTGGATCGAGCTTCGCCACGATTTCCGTTATTTTTGCCGCTATGCTAGCTGTGTGTGCGTGTATGACCGGCGTGTAGCCAACCGTTATTGCTGATGGGTGCCACACAACGAAGACCCTCGCCGTGAACTCCTCCGCTACTGTTGGTGGGTTTGTCGGGTGACCTACCACGTCCCCTCTCTTTATGTCTTGCTTGTTGACGCCTCTAACGTTGAAGCCTATGTTGTCTCCTGGCTCAGCCTTCTCTATTTGTGTGTGGTGCATCTCTATGCTTCTAACCTCGCCGACCACCGCTGGAGGCATGAACACGACTTTGTCGCCTTTCTTCAGTACTCCAGTCTCCACTCTTCCAACCGGAACTGTGCCCACTCCGCTGATTGAGTACACTGCTTGTACTGGTATTCTCAGTGGCTTGTCAACCGGCTTCGGGGGCACTTGTAGGTCATCGAAGGCCTCAACGACAGTTTTTCCAGTGTACCAGGGCGTGTTGGGGCTTCTCTCAATCAGGTTATCTCCGTACCAAGCTGATATCGGGATGAATGGTATCTTTGATGGGTCGTAGCCTAATCCCTTGAGGAACTTTGATAAAACATCGACTATCTGCTTATACCTCTCCTGGCTGTAGGGCGGCTCGGTGGCATCTATCTTGTTAACAGCAACTATTAGCTGTTCTATACCCATTGTCTTTGCCAGAATAACGTGCTCTCTTGTTTGACCCTCAGGGCTCATCCCAGCCTCGAACTCACCTTTTCTCGCTGAGACAACAAGGACAGCGGCGTCTGCTTGGCTCGCTCCAGTAATCATGTTCTTAACGAAGTCTCTGTGACCGGGCGCATCAATAATAGTGAAGTAATACTTCTTTGTCTCGAACTTCATGAAAGATAGGTCGATTGTGACTCCTCTTTCTCTCTCCTCTTTTAGCCTGTCGAGTAGCCACGCGTACTTGAATGACTCCTTGCCCTTCTTTTTCGCTTCCTCCTCTAGCTCAGCCATCTGCTTTGGGTCAATATACCCTAATCTGTAGAGGATGTGGCCTACCATAGTGCTTTTTCCATGGTCGACGTGACCGATTATCACTAGGTTTAAGTGAGGCTTTTGGCTCATGCGTATACACCATTTATGCTTTTAGCTAAAGAGATTGTATTGTTACGGGAGATATAAAGTTTTGCTAAAAATAAAATTTATCTCGAGCTCAGAGCAATTCTCTCTATCTCCTCTTTCTTACTGATAGCATAGCTCTTCGGATCATTGTTGGCCACAGCTATTATCTCATCAGCTAGGCACTCCTCTATTGGCTTTGGGTTATTGAACGCGCAGTTTCTCGCTCCCTCAACCATGAACCTGAGGGCGAGGTCAACTCTTCTGAGCGGCGAGACGTCGACTGATACGTGGTACATAATGCCTCCATACATGATCGTTGTTGTCTCCTCCCTTGGGGCGGCGTTCTCAATAGCCCTGACCAGAACCTGTATCGGGTTCTCGTTCGTCCTGATATGAATGATTTCGAAAGCCTGCTTAACTATATTGATTGCTAGCTGCTTCTTACCAGTGTTTTTGCCCGGGGACATGAGCTTGTTGACGAGCCTCTCCACTATTGGTACTCTACCTTTCTCGAATCTGTGGTGCTCGTGTCTACCGCCAGTGTGTGGAACAAAGACGGGCCTCAAGCTAATGTACTTCTTAAGGCTAGGGTCCCTAACCTCTATTCCCTGGAAGCTCCACTTGTTGAACAACTTTATCTCTACGCTCTTAATCGTTATTTCCTGGCTAGACATTGTTTATTCCTCCTAAATCACCTATCTAAACCACTCATGGATATTCGTGGCTTAAAAAAGTTTAATGTCTCTCTCAGCCATAACCCTATATTAATCTTTTTTGCGTAAATAAAGAATAAGACAGGTGTATCCAGCCTAATGACAAAAAAAGAAAACGGGGAATACCTGAGAGTAGTCGAAGTGGAAGCATATGTTCTTCCGGGAAACCCCTCAACACCCGTGATTATGCTTAAGCTAGAGGAGGACAAGGAGCTAACCCTCTACTACGTGCCATACGAAATCGTAGAAGCAATAAACCTGATGGGAGGAGTGGACCTATCAATAAAGAAAATAATCGGTAGAGACAGAGAAAGCATCTTCGACCTACTAGCATCACACGAGGACATAAAAAACCTGTTATCACAAGATTTGGAGAAGGTCGTGATCGATGAGCTGGATATAGAGACAGGGCTTTTCACAGCGAAGGTTTTCTTCACCGATGGGAAAAACAGAGTTGTTAGGAGAATGATTCCAAGCCACGCCGTTTTCCTAGCAGTTATGAGCGGAAAACCAATATTTGTTAAGAAAAAACTAGCTGAAACACAAAACTACAGGGCCTAGCCACACTGGAGCCCGTGGCGTTAAAATATCTCAAAAACAAATCGCGAGGCTATAACAAGACTATGAGTGAGTTATCTAGGCAAAAATTACCTAACAGGCTTCTGCTTCTTGCCCTTAAGCAACGCTGATAAAGAGACGCCGTTAACGGCTATAACCTTATATCTAACCCCTGGAATATCGCCGAGGGATCCTCCCATAGGACCGCCTATCCCCTCTATTATTACCTCGTCGTGCTCATCGATAAAGTTGAGGCCACCGTCGCCTGGAACAAAGGCTGTGACGACCTTGCCGTTCTTCACTAGCTGTACCCTAACACACTTTCTAACAGCGCTGTTAGGCTGCCTTGACTCTACTCCGACCTTCTCTAGAACAATTCCCCTTGCCATTGGGGCTCCTTCGAGGGGGTCTGTTTTCTCCTTCAGCCTCAGCATTCTGGCCTTAAACTCCCTCTGGCTCCAGCGGAACTTCAGCCTTTTTCTCCTCAGGTTCCTTGCGGCGAAGAGTCCTAGAGGTGATTTCTTCCCTGGCATTTAATCACTACACCTAAGCCATTCTTTTTTGCAAAAAGGGTTATTAAATCTCGTATCTAAACAATAACTACGCTATCTATACCGTAGTATCTCTTGAGAATAAGCTTCGCTCTCTGAGCGTTCTTGCCGTTCTTGCCTATAGCTATGCCTTTATCCTCGGGGAATACATTAATGTAAACGGTTTTCTTGCCGGCCAGCTCTGAGACCTTGACGTCCCTGACCCTCGCGGGGGCAACGCTGTTGGCGGCCAGCTCCTCCAGGCTAGCCCCCTCCTCCACTATCTCAACATCCTTCCCAAGAATCTTCTTTAGCCTAACGATGTTTGAGCCCTTTCTACCAATAGCTATTCCTGCCTGCCCCCTCGATACAATAAAGATAACCCTGTTGTTCTCATCATCAATAATGCAGTCCTTAACTGTAACCCCGGTGAGATCCTGTAGAAGCGATATGTAGCGGAGTTCTGTAGGCGTTAGCTTGATCTCCGGCAACACTACTTCACCTCAGCTGTCTCAGCGAGCTCCATTATTCTGGATTCCCCTACATCTATTACTACCATCACCTGTATTGGGTAGGGCTTGCCGAGGGCGTAGCCAAGCTCAAGGCTTGTGCCCGGGAACTCGATTATAGGTATCCCAGTTATGTTTGAGAGGCTTTTCACCTGGCTCTTAAGCTCTGGCTTAGCGTTGCTGGCTAGCACAACCACTTTTCCTCTTCCCTGCTTCAGTGCTCTCACACTTTCTTTTTCCCCGACAACTACTTTACCGCTTCTAAGAGCGTTTTTCAGTTCGTTTTCTAGAGAGGGCATGTCTTACTCACCTTTTCCTTTACCATACAGGTATAGCTCAACGAAACCAGTTCCGACAGGGACTATTTGCCCTACTATAACGCTCTCGGTTACACCCTTTATATAATCTACCTCTCCCCTTGTGGCTGCATCAAATAAGTATTTAGTTGTCATTTCGAAGGCAGCGCGTGCAAGAACGCTTTCCTTCTGTCCAACGACGCCGTGCCTGCCTATCTGCCTAACCCTGCCGGTATGAGTCATTATATCAGCCACCAAGTACACGTGCCTTATATCGACATCTAGACCCTGCTCTCTGAGAACATTCATTATTTCCTCTACTATTACTCTACGCGCAGCCTCTATCCCCAGCACCTCCTCAACCTCATGTATATTGTTTGTCCTAACTCTCCTGGGGTCAACGCCCTTTACCTTAAGGACCTGCGCCAGGTTGGAGCCATCAGTTATAATCACGTACTCCGTCCCGCTGGGGCCTTGTCTCTCCTGGATAATCGCTCTCTTTATACCGGGGATCCCCTTGAGCCTCGCGTTGAGTATTCTCTCTCTTCTCTTCATAAGAACCTGGAAATCAACGTTTTCGCCCAGATAAACGCTCACAGTGTAGTCATCCTCTTTTGTTACCTCACCGATCTTCATTTTCTCGAGCACCTTGACAACATGGTCTGTTGTTAATCCCTTATCAGCTAGCATTTCCTTGTCCAGGACAATCCTGATGGTGTTGCTCAGGAGGTCTGTCTCAACGCTTCTCGCAACATTCTCGATGCGTGTATGCTCAATTCTCTTGGCTACCTCCATTGCTTTTTCTTTATCGTATCTGTGCTCTTCATCGAGGTATATCTCCATCATGGGTGTTGAGGGAGTTTTCCTGGCATCAACGATCTCTATGAGCCTCGGTAAACCGAGAGTCACGTTCAGCTCTCTCACTCCAGCGTAGTGGAATGTCCTCAGCGTCATCTGGGTGCCCGGCTCACCGATGGATTGTGCAGTGACGGTTCCAACGGGCTCTCCTGGGTCAACGATGCTTGATAGATAAGTTTGTATGGTTAAATCGACTATTTCGTTTATCTCCTGTTCCGTCAAGTTCTTTCTGGATGAAAGCTTGGTTATTAGCTCAGTTATTATTCTCTCAGGCAGTATGTTTTCGGCTTTTCTCCTCACCATCGCCTCTAGGGCTTCCCCGCTAATCTCCGTTGTCTTTGCTTCCTCAGCCTTGGCTTCCACTGGCTTCTGCTCAGAGACCGTCTTCTTTTTCTTACTCTTTTTCTCGCTCAATCCTTCCACCCCACAACCCTTTCTATTATTCTATCTATATTCACAGGCAAGCCGTGATCGCTCTTAGCTGGGTCAACCATGTCCTCCCCATACCTGAACTGAATAATTGTTCCATCAGGTAGCCTGGCGCTGCCATCGTACTCAACCCTGATGTCGAGAAGAGCATTTATCAATCTTCTCTGCATGTACCCGCTCTGGCTTGTCCTAACAGCTGTGTCAACTAGACCCTCCCTGCCGCCAGCGGCGTGGAAGAAGAGGTCAAGGGGATCCAGGCCTCTGCTGAAGCTGTTCTCAACGAAGCCTCTGGCCTTGGGCGATAGGTCGCCTGGCTTGAAGTGAGGCAGAACTCTGTCCCTGTACCCTCTGTTTATGCGCTCCCCACGGACTGATTGCTGGCCTAGGCTCGCGCTCATCTGCGTTAAGTTAAGGATGTTCCCTCTAGCACCGGTTCTAGCCATTATCAAGGCGTTGTTGAATATATCGAGGTAC